>USIE01000001.1 GCA_900554645.1 uncultured Collinsella sp.
TCCGTACATGTGCGGATGAATGTGGGAGGTGTTCGGATAAAGTCGATAATCAAGGTTGAATTGGTTCCTGATGGCAGACGATACCCACTGTCCCACTATCAGGACCACCAGGACTATAATCGCGATGATCAGGACGTACTCGACTGTCGACTGCCCCTTCAGGCGGCGGGTAAATCTCTGAGATACCCCCCCCCCGAAAGGAATTTCCGCTGCATGCATGTGCGGCTCCTCTCGGATTGCTTTGGCTGATGCTGCAGAGGATAGACGCGATTACTAAGGAGGAGTCAACAATGCCGCAGCGGCATTTACACTAAGAGGGTAAGGCGTTCGGAGTGACATCCCGTTCCAAAACGTATACTTGATTTAAGGCGGAGTGGAATGTGGGCGCGCAAGGAGATGCGGAATCGATGAGAGCCTCAAAAAAAATTACTGCAGTGTTATCATCTTTCATCCTCTCTATTCTTCCATTTCTGATTCTATGGACGGCTTGGTCAGTCCTCCCTGATACAATTCCCGCTCATTGGAGTGGGGGTGTGGTTGATCGATGGGGTAATAAGCTTGAATTGCTGGTTGTTCCGCTGTTTTCTCTGATTGGTTCTATTGCAATTTCTGTGTACCTTATTGTTTCCACGCGGCGAAGAGAGTTCGCGGATTTCTCTGTTCGAATGCGACGGGACTTTGTTGCGTGCTATATTTCTAGTCTTCTTTTATCGACAACCTGCTCAGTGATAATTGCCGTTTGGGTTCAGTTGATTCTTACGCAAAGCACTGCAGTTGATGGGGGACTTGGACTATCGATCCTGTATTCCCTTCCCGGGCTATATGTGATCTTGTGCGCTTTGCCGCCTTTTTATGCGAGCGGCGAGAGCAAAAAGGCAGAGCGCCTGATAACAGTTCTTATTGGCGGCGCGGAGATTGTTCTTTGTGGAATAGTGCTTGAAGGTTCGGCTGCCTCTTATGCGATGATTGGACTGATGATTCTGTTCTGTGCGTTTGAGATTGTGTCACAGGTAAGGGATAGCCGGTCCTTATGAGTTGAATTACGCGCGTGCGGATATAAAGGGTGGCATGTTAAATTTGTTGAAAGCTCTGACATGCGCTGTCGACTTCATTAAAATCGATTGCCGATCAAGTCTTCCTATATATGCGAGCCCCAAGAAACTGCGCTGTGAACCTGAGTCCTCTATCGATCGGCCCGGTGCACCGGGCCGCTGTCCTCGAGCCGGCAACAGCTTGCCGGTCTCAAAACGTATGCGTTTCACCATGAGAGAGGGATCTGTCATGAGCTGGAAACCGAGAAAATGCGTTATCGCCTTACTGACTCTGGCGACTCTGACGTGTTTCGCCGCCTTAATCGCCGTCAATATCAAACCGCAACACGATGCTTATCCCTCATCTTTGTCCATTAAAATGGGCCAAGATTTCAACCTCGGCCGAAACGTCAATTATTTTAACAAGCTAAAACCTAATGAGGAAAACATCTTGATGTTCTGGGCATCGTGGTGTCAGCACTGCGAATCTCTCATAGAAGATATGCAACAACTTGATAATTTCGCAGCCATAAGGAAGAACCTTTTCACTGTTTCCGAGGACAGCACGATTGAAGAAGCCTCGGTCCATGAAGGAGACTTCCCATATACATAGATTAAAATAAAGCCGTGTATGACCAATATGAACTTGAGCATATTCCGTCCGTATTCATACTGGATGATCAAGGAAACATCACCGGCTCATCCGAAGGAGAGAAAGAATTTCTTGCCTTATTTAAGAAATACGCCGAATACAACAGATAGAAAGCGAAAGGAGGCGACATCGAGTAGCTATCAAAGGCTAGATTAAGGAGCCTGCCATGAAGAAATGCCTGCCCTCCATCGTCTCAGCAGCTCTTTGCCCCTCCCTTGTCATGACACAATTTGTGCCCGTTGCGGCAGCCTATGCCGACGAGGGATCTCCCGCCGAGAGCAGCGATATCTACGTCGGAGACAATTACGACGAAAATTACGATATATCCCTTTTTGAGCGCGGACGCTGCACGGATTCATATTCCAAGGCGTGGTGCGATTCTCACGGATTTGCAAATAACCGCACCGTCCCTCACAAGGTCAAGCTGAACGCGAAGGAGGAGGCTTGCCTGCGCGATCCCTACCTTGCTGGCACCGCTGAAGTTATCGCCGGTCTCGTGACAACCGGTCCCGGCGGCGGCTTGTTTGCAACCGCAATGACATCGTACCGACTTTTCACTTGCATGTTCTGAAAGGCAGTTGCCATGCAGTCGCAAAATCAATCGAGATACTTGAACACAATCGGCTTTGCCCTGCTTGCATTACTCTTTGCTAGCGACCTTTTGCTGAAACCGCCCAAGGAACTCGTTTCGCTTGCCATAGCCTGCATTTCAGCCCTTTACTTTACGGCAACCCTATTCGTCGGACTAAAGGAGAGGAAAAAAGGCGCAGTCGTTGCATCTGCCGTAGGCGTGATCATAGCCATTGCCTCATTCTTTATCTGACACATTGGTGATCTAGGGGCGATATCGTAGGAATACGACCGGGAGAGCCGGGACCAGATTGCCCGGGTTGCCCGGTCGGCTCGCGCGACGGCGCGGCGGTTCCACAGAAAGCTCTCCGGACTTCACGCCGTTTCTGATCGCATTGTAGACAGCCATCTCGTCCTCGCAGTCGGCGAGCACGAGGTGTGCGTCGTCGTTTTGGATGTCCAGTAAATCTCGAAGGTCCTCCATGCACCAACGTCCGAGATTTGGCCATGCGCGTTGCGCGAGCTGATAAGTGTCGATTGCGATGTTGTAGTTAAAGTCCAAGCCAAAGCCGTCCCAGGCAGAACGGCTTTGTTTCCTTGATTATCAACTTCATCCGGACACTTCCCGCATTCATCCGTGTGTGTACGGATGAATGCGGGGTTCAATACCCCGGCGGCCTGATCGGCAGACCGCCGGGAATTCTCACTCCTCGAAAAAAGCCGGCACTCGGTTAGTCCTGCGCATCTTGAAATCGCCAGACTCGTGGGAGACGTAGAGAATGCCGTCCATCCCATCTCGTGATGCATACGACAGGTGAACTGAACCGCAATCCGATCCATCATTGTCGAGAAGATCGAACGAATTCGGGTCGCTCGTTGCGGCCAAACGACCACTCAGACAAGAGCCATCGTCATTACAGATTTGCCATTCCATGTCTTCGCCTGCAAGAATCGCCATAGACGGCCTGGTCGCGCCATCGTTGACATACATCCCGTCTATGCCAAACCCATTTTCAGCGCCATCAATGAACGACTGCTCGGACCTATACCTCGCAAATGATGCACATAGCACCATTGCAAGACAAAGTACAAAGCCAACAATCGCTATCTTTGCATAGCTCTTGCCTATCATGTCATTCACCTCCCTCGTATGTATCGAGGTATTCCTGCTTGAGCGTCTGCGAGGACGACTTGATCTTTTCCACGAGCGTGCCGGCCTCGATGAAGTAGAACGAGTTGGTGAGGTCTGCCAGGTCGTCGAGCAGATGGCTTGAAATGAGCACGCTTCGTCCCCGCGCCACCTCGCTGCGCATCGCGTCGCAGGAGGTTTTCCGCTTTCCCGGATCGAGGCCGTTCAGCGGTTCATCGAGGATAAGGTACGGGCAACCGGTCGATATCGCCATGGCAAGCTTTACCTGCTGCTTCATTCCTGTCGAGAGTTTACGGGTCGGCTTGTCGAGATATGGGGAGATTCCGAGGGAGCTGCAGAGCGAGTCGATGTCGGTGGCCGATTTCCACGCCTCCCTAACGAAAGCAAGGTGCTCGAGGGCTGATAGCGTGGGGTAGAGATCCGTGCCGCCTGAAGAGCTCAGGTAGACGAGTTCTGCAAATTCGGCTGATCGACGTTGGCTGATTCCGTCTGCCAACGGGCTTCCCGAGCGGATACGGGTGGGAAATTGGCCCGACAGCGCTTCAAGTAAGGTGGTTTTCCCCGAGCCGTTGGGAGCAATGAGGCCCGCCGCCGTTCCCGGGCTCAGGAGAAGCGATCCGATTGAAAGTATCGTCGTGCTTCCGTATCCCACGCTCACGTCCAGAAGCTCGAGCCCATGGTGCTTTTTCGCGGGTCCAGACTGTTTGGGCGAACGTGCCGCAACGGCGCCGACCGCAAAAAGGACCGCGACGTATGCCAGGGCCACGGCAAGCATCGATGCGCTGCCTGAACCGGAGCCGATGAATTCCGTCGGGAAGCATCCTACGTAGCCCGTGGCCTCGATAGGCGAGAACACGGCCAGCGGCAGGAGCTCGACTGCGGCATTATGCTCCAGCGCCGAATCGGACAGCAACGGGAATGCCGGCGCCGCGACAAGCAGCGCTGAGGCAAGGGGGCCCGCGAGGACGCGCCTCGTTGCGGTCGATAGGACGGCGGAGCAAACGGATATCAAGGTTCCGCCCGCAAGAAGCGCGATAAGCAGGGCTGTGAAGACGTTTCCCGCAGTCGTGGTGGTAAGCGCGCCGTCATGGAAGAAGGCGATCGGGTACCCAATTTGCCCGAAGCCGTTTAGGGCCAAGGCGTAAATGCCCCCGGGTGCGAGGCCGGCGAGGAGCATCGCGGTCCCCGCGGCGATTATCGAAAACACGGTTTGGATAAGGCGACGGAATTTGGGCACGGGCGCCTTCGCCGCCAGGGTCCCGGGCCTTGTGGCCCCGAGCAGGAGTATCGACGAGAGAAGGAAGGGGATGAAGGGAAGGAAAGACGGCGCCGTGGCAATGGCGTAAGGCAGGAAGGAAAGGAATGGCAGATCGCTTGCGGAGGCCGGGATATCCGTGATGCCGGAGCTGCTCAGGGCACGGCAATACGCGAGGTCTGCGTCATTGGTCTCTCGGTCTCCCACGATGGACCCGGATTGGAAGCCTTCGCCCATGAGCGCGTAGTAGCTCTCGGCAGAATCGAGAAAGGCGGCGTCGGTTTGAGCGGCAAGGGCGGCGTTCGCGTATCTTGCAAGCTCCGCGTCATTTTGCTGCTCTGGAGATAGGTCTGTGCCGTTGGCCTGGGGCGCGCGCGTATTGAATGCGTCGACAAAGCCCTGCATGCCCTGCTTCATAAAGAAGGGTCCGTAGATGGGTGAATTGAACGCGATGGGGACGGAAAAGGCTGCGGCAAGAACGAGCGTAGAGATCCATGCGGCCCTGTCTCTTAGGATCAGTTTGAGAAGAAGTCGACAGTACATTTAGAAGCACCTACATTTCTCAAGTCATCGTTAGATTGATAATGACAGACCGAATGAAGATGCATGCGACGGGGGCGAGGCGAATGACTGAGCGGTATCGATACGCGGGTTCAACGGTATTTTAATTTGCTTAAGGCAACAACTTTCCCGATCGATGTAACCACCGAGTCAAAACGTGTGCATCGGCCACCAAAGATGCCGAAAAATGTCGATTTTGGTGGCTGATGTACACAAATGCAGAATCCCGCGCAGCCCAGAACAACCCTCCATATGTCTGGACTCTCTATGCTTACGCTGGATAGACATCGCCGGAACGGGTATAGTATCGAAAGTTTTGTCGTTTACCAGCGGGGGAGTCCTGTGGGCATCAAAAAGAAGATCAAAAAGGAGCTTATCGGCACCTCCGATTACCCGTCGAATAAGATCTTTACGATCTCCAATTTCATCACCTTTACGCGCCTAATCCTCACCCTGGTATTCCTTTACCTGTTCGTGACGGACAACAACCGTGTTATCGCCATCGTCATCTACGCCGTCGCCGCCTCCACCGACTGGATGGACGGGCAGATCGCCCGCATGACCAAGACGGTCTCGTGGCTCGGCAAGATCATGGATCCCATCTGCGACCGAGCCCTGCTGTTCACCGGCGTGCTGGGGCTGGTTGTCCGCGGAGAGCTGCCCATCTGGGTTTGCGTGCTCATTATTGGCCGCGACATCTATCTGGGCATCGGCACGCTTATCGTGCGCCATTACCACCGTCGTCCCATCGACGTTGTCTTCCCCGGCAAGATTGCCACCGCGTTGCTTATGACCGGCTTCTCACTCATGCTGCTCGGCTTTCCCATCGTGGACGGATGGCATCTGCTGCCCTCCACGTTCACGGCCTTCCCGGGTCTCAACGGAAGCTCGGTGCCCCTCGGCATCTTCTTCGTGTACGGCGGCGTGATTTTCTCCATGCTCACCGCCATCATCTACTCCATTAAGGGCGGAGCAGCCATTAAACAGGCTGTCGCGCATCCCGAGGACGAGGACATCGACTTTCTTAACCCCGAAATCGAAGACTGATTCATTGGGGTATGATTACGTACGGTTCATTCTTTGCGGCATGTCCGCGTTATGTTAGGGGTTGTCATGGACAACATGGTTAACAATATGCCTCAGAACGATAAGACTGCGGACGCTACCTGCGTCTTTCGCGTCCCTTCGAGCGATGTCACCGTTCCCGACCTTATGGCCAACGTGCGCATTACCGCTCCTGTCCTGTCCATCGTAAAGGGCCCGCAGACCGGCGCCGCGTTTGAACTCGAGGATGACACGACCACCATCGGCCGCGACCCGGCAAACGGCATCTTCCTCAACGATATGACGGTGTCGCGCAGCCACGCGCGCATTATTCGCGAGGGCCTCGGCGCTCGTATCGAGGACCTTGGCTCGCTCAATGGCACGTGGGTCGACGGCGCGATCGTCAACGCAGCCCCGCTGCACGACGGTTCTTCCGTTCAGATCGGTACGTTTACGCTCATCTACCACGAGAGCACGCCGGAGCGCATCGAAACCGGTGAGTAGGGCATGGCCGAACGCAACTATCTGAGTATCGGCCAAGTCGTCAACCTACTTCGAGGCGCATACCCCGATCTTTCGAACTCAAAAATTAGATTTCTAGAAGATGAGGGGCTCATTACCCCTCATCGTACGCCTAAGGGTTACCGTCAGTACTCCAAGGAGGACGTTGATCGGCTGGAGGTTATTCTGCACCTGCAGAAGACTCGCTACATGCCGCTCAACGTGATTAAGCAGCGCTTGGAAAACGCCACGGACCTGTCAACGCTCGCCTACGAGGTTGGCTTACTGTCCGATGTTCCGCTCAAGACTGAGCCCAAGGAGACTAAGCAAAAGCTGCATCCCATCGAGACCATTCCCGATATGTTGGGCGTCGAGATTTCGTTTATCCGGTCGCTCGCCGAGAACGACCTCATTCGCATCATCAAGAGTCCGCAGAATCGCGAGCTTGTCGATGGCCGCGATTTTCCGATCATCCGCTACTGCTCCGAGCTGTCACGCTTCCATATCGAGCCGCGCAACCTGCGTCAGTACGTGTCTTCCGCCAACCGCGAGTCCTCGATGTTTGAGCAGGTGCTCGTGAGCATGCTCGGAATGGATACTTCCGATGACGAGCGCGACGCCAAGCTCGAGCGTGCGTTTAAGAAGCTTCACGACCTGACGGAAGGTGTGCACACTGCGCTGCTCAAGAACCGCGTTTTTGAGTCGCTCAACGCCGTGGTCGAGGACGCCGACATCGATGCACTCGATGAGGAAATCACTCGCTCCGAGTCCACCAAGGCCAAAAACGAAGAGGCAGACGCGCCGGCTTCGCACGAGGATTCTCTCGTAAAGCCGCTCAAGGTCGTCGCCCCTTCGCACTCCGGCACCGCCACCGCGGCCAAATAACCTCTGCCGCTTATCCGACAACCCATTGAAAGGTCATGCAATGTACGACTTCGAATCTCAAATCGTCGACATCCCCGACTATCCCGAGCCCGGAGTCATCTTTAAAGACATCACGCCGCTCTTTGGCAATCCCGAGGCGCTTAAAGCCATGACCGATGCCCTCGCCGAGCACTTTGCCGGCATGGGAATCACCAAGGTCGTGGGTCCCGAGGCTCGCGGCTTTATGGTTGGTGTACCGGTGGCTGTAGCCCTTGGCGCCGGCTTTGTTCCCGCACGTAAACCGGGCAAGCTGCCGCGCGAGACCGTAAGCCAGAGCTACGAGCTCGAGTACGGCACCGGTTCAATTGAGATCCATGCCGACGCTATCAGCTCTAAAGATACCGTGTTGATTCTGGACGACTTAGTCGCGACGGGCGGAACCGTCGAGGCAACAGGTAAACTGGTGCGAGATATGGGCGCAAAGCTTGTCGGTTACGGTTGTATCCTTGAGCTTGCGTTTCTCAACCCGCGCGAGAAGCTCACGCCGTCTGATGACGATGTGGAGCTCTTTAGCCTGGTGACGGTGGACTAGCCGTTACCCTTAGTTACTGGAAAGGAAGCTACATGCGCACAGCAAACACGCATAAAAACATGGCACGCTGCGCTGCTACGGCAACCCTCGCTTGTGTTTTGGGCTTGGGCCTCGCGGCTCCTGCCTACGCCGATACCGCATCCGACCTTGCCGCTGCTCGTACGAAGCTCGAGCAGATCGGTACCCAAACCCAGCAGATTTACGATGAGCTCGCCACGCAGACGCAGGCGCTCGATCAGACTGCTGGCGAGATCACGCAAAAGCAGCAGGAGATCGCCGATGGTCAGTCCAAGCTCTCGACCTATGTCGCCGGCGAGTACAAAACCGGCGGCCTGAGCCTACTTCAGGTTCTGACGGGTGTCGATGACCTGAGCGATATGCTCAACCGTCTGTTCTACTACGGCAAAGTCTCCGATAAGCAAGCTCAGACCATTCAAGAGGTCAAGGAGCTTAAGCAGCAGCTCACCGATAAGCAGGCCGAGCAGGAAAAGAACGTCGCCGCTACGCAGAAAAAGGTCGACGAGCTTAACGCCCAGCAGGCTGAAGCCCAGAACGTCGTAAACTCCCTGGATTCGCAGCTGCAGGCCGAGCTTGCCGCAGAGGCCGAGGCCAACGCCGCGCTGCAGGCCGGCATCAACGCCAGCACCGCCGAGAAGGCCACGGTGAGCAACGAGACTGCCGGTACGACCGAGAACACCAACAACGGTGGCCAGACCAGCAATAACAACAACCAGGGCGGCAACACTCCGGCGCCCACGCCGACACCTGCTCCGACGCCGCAGCCCTCCACGCCTGCTCCGGCTCCGACGCCTTCTGCTCCGAGCCAGTCCGTCGATGGCGGTTCTGTTGTCTCGCGTGCATACAGCAAGCTTGGTTGCGCCTATTCCTGGGGCGGAATTGGCCCGAACAGTTTCGACTGCTCTGGTTTTGTTAGCTATTGCCTCACTGGTCGCTATTGCCGCCTGGGCACCACGGGTACCTTTATGGGCTGGACGCGTGTGTCCGATCCGCAGCCCGGTGACGTTGTGGTCAACTCGTACCACACCGGCATTTACATCGGTGGTGGTCAGATGATTCATGCTTCTGACTACAACACGGGTGTTATCATCAGCTCCGTTGCCGCCGGCATGAATAACAACTACATTTTCGTGCGCTACTAAGTATTCAGATAAAGCAAACGGATATGGACCTCGTGGCTTTGAGTCATGGGGTCCATTCTTTTGCCTTTAGTGCAGTCCGCTATCTAGTTTTTAATACTAGATAGCGGCCCAATCGGTCTGCAAGATGGCTATAATTGAATGGGAACGATTAGAAAGGACCCTCTATGAGCTGGGCACTTATCTCCGATTCAAGCTGCAACCTCCGCGATTGGCAACCGACCGCGCCCCATACCACCTTTGCATTTGCGCCCCTCAAAATTCGAGTGGGGGAGCATGAATTCGTCGATGACCTTTCGCTCGATGTTCATGAGCTCAACTGCGCTGTTCAGGCGGAGACGAACGCTTCTTCGAGCGCTTGTCCCAGCGTAGGGGAGTGGGCCGAGCTCTTCAAATTGGCAGACAAGACCATCTGCATGCCGATCTCTGAGGGCGTGTCGGGCAGCTACAACGCGGCAGCCACGGCTCGCGATATGGTTCTTGCCGAGGAGCCCGACCGACAGATTCATCTAGTCAATTCACGCGCAGCTGGCGGCAAAATGGACCTCATTTTCTTGCTGTTCGACCGCTATCTTGCAAGCAATCCGAATGTCTCATTCGAGGATGCTTGCGCATACTTCGATAGCCTTGAACAGAACAGCAAAATCCTCTTCAGTTTGTGCAATTACGAAAACCTCGCCAAAGCCGGACGTATCCCTAAGGCAGCCGGCGTCATTGCCAACAAGCTCAATATCCGCATTTTGGGCACGGCGAGTGAGGCCGGTAAAATCGAACTCGTCGGGCACACGCGTGGCGAAAAGAAGATGCTCAACAAGATTATCGACACTATGGAAGCCGAGGGCTTTACGGGCGGTGAGGTCATCATCGATCACGTTGAGAACGAAGCTGGAGCCCAGGCGCTTACTGATCGCATAGTCGAACATTGGCCCGGCTCCAAGACCATCATCATGCCCTGCAACGGCCTGGATTCCTATTACGCCGAGATGCACGGCCTGATCATCGGCTACGGCATGGGCGTAGCTTCGGGCAAATAAAGTCCAACCAAGCAAAAAAAACGGGCGGGACAAAGCGACAGATGCCTCTTTGTCCCGCCCGTTTTATGCGTCGGCTAGCTATTAAACCCGTTGAACTTGAGATAGCTCATCAAGTAAGCCTTCGAAACAAAGGATGAAACCGCTCTGCGCACAAGCAGCGACTCACGCGTTACCTGATGCGCCGTATCGGGAACCGGCGTCTGCTCGACGGAAAACGCCGAACGAATCGATGCCTCGAGCTGATCGACCACATAATCAAAGGCCGTCGGGGCATCGTAGCTCAAACGCTGAATGTTAAAGAGTGCCTGCACCGCAGCAATAGGTAGCACCTGCTTAAAGATGCAGATAGCGATCAGGCGGGCAATCTGCTCGCGGCCATATTGCTTTTTGACCGGAGCAGGCACCAGGCCAACCTTTACGTAGTTATTGATCATCGATGGCGTAATGATAGGCTGCTCAACGCAAATGGTCAGCGGCTCCATCCACAGCGCAACATACTCAATGACCTGGTCGCGGTAGAGCGTCACATTGGGCAACTGGTCATAGCGCGGCAGACTCAACGTATTGAGTTTGCGCACGATATCGGACTGAATAAATGCATCGGGCAGCACAGTGGGCTGAATATCCTCAGGCTTAATGCTGACCGACGAATCAGACATCGGAATAACGTGTTTAACGTGGTTCATAAGAGGCCTCCGTTCATTTTCTATATTGTATTCTAGGTTATCTAGTTTTGCATACCACATAGCCAGCAAGTAAAAGTGGTTGGACAACACATTGATGCATCGTTCAACCACTTTGTTTAAAGATAGCAACCTTACATAAGATATATTATCGTACTTATCCACGGAGAAACGCGTATGCGCTCGTTGCTGCTATGGCTCCGTCCGAAACAGCGGTCACAACCTGGCGTAAACGTTTGGAACGGATATCGCCAGCGGCAAATAGACCTGGCGTGCGGGTCGCCATGGATTCATCAGTCAGAATGCCGCCATCAGGCGCCAGATCGACTAGATGCTCAACAAGCTCGGTATGTGGCTGCGTCCCCGTAAAGACAAAGATGCCAAACGAGCCGGGCTCAAATGACTCGGCATGAGTTTCCCCAGATGCATTGTCCTTAAAGGTAATCGTCGTTGGCATGGCTTCGCCCGATAGCTCCACAATACTAGTTTGGTACCTAACTGTAATATTGTCCTTTGCGAGTACTTTCTGAACAACACCATCGGGCGCACGGAACTGGTCGCGGCGCAGTACGATGGTCACACTGCTGGCAATGTCGGACAGGAACAGCGCCTCTTCGCATGCCGAATTGCCACCACCGATTACAAAAACCTGCTTGCCGCGGAAAAACATGCCGTCACATGTTGCGCAATATGAAACGCCACGACCGCGATACGTATCCTCGCCTGCGAAACCTGCCGGACGCGGCGTGGCACCCATGCAAGCGATAACGCTCGAGGCCAGCGTATCGCCCATATCGTGATGCACCGTAAACAACGCTGCATCGGCATCGTAATCGATACCCGTAACCATGCTCCATGTAACCTGTGCTCCCAGGCCCTCTGCATGCTGCTGAAAACGCTCGCCAAGTTCGGCGCCACTCAGGAGCGGGAAACCCGGATAGTTCTCGACCTCATTGGTTGTGGCGATCTGCCCTCCCGACATGCCCTGCTCAATCACGGTCGTCGTCAGGTTGGCACGCGCAGCATAAATGGCGGCAGCATAGCCCGCGGGGCCGCCACCGATAATCGCAACATCGATCGGCTTATCGGTAGTCATGAAGCGTCCTTTCGTCGAAACGTTGTCGTTCTTTGCGCTCGTACCCAAATTTACGTGAACGTGACACTCATGCACTACAATGATAAATCCGTATTACAAAGCTGAAGGGGAGTTATCGATGGACCAGGCGCAGACGAGTGACGACGCTCCCCTGCTCACGCACAGCACTCCCCAATCGGAGCAAACCACGCTCCTGGCTCAACAAAAACCTCTCGTGACCATCGTGCACGCCTCCGTTGGCTCGGGCCACAAGGCCGCCGCAAATGCGATAGCGCAGGCATTCGACCTCATCCGCGGCACCAATGGCATCCCCGAGGATATTGAGATTGAAGTGCTCGATATCCTTGATTTTGGACGTATTAAATTCGACGGCAATAAGACCGCGGCTTCTTTTACGGGAGCCACGCGCCCCATTTACGACCTGACCTGGCGATATACGCTTACGGGACATCTTCTCTGGGGTGGCGGAACGGCATGGTCGCGAATTATGTTCCCCGCCTTCAACGAATATATTCGTAGCCGCAGGCCCATAGCCGTGGTTGCAACGCACATCACAGCAGCCAATGTTGCCGTGGGCGCCCGCGTAATTACGGGTATCGATTATCCGGTCATCTGCGTACCGACCGACTACGAAGTCGAGGGATGGTGGCCCCACAAGGACACCGATTTATTCTGTGTTGCCAACGAATTTATGGCCGAAACGCTGCGTCCGCGCAAGGTGCTCGAGACAAAGATTCGCATTACCGGCATTCCTATTCGCGCCGGATTCGACACGGATTACGATCGCGAGGAAGAGCTAGCTAAGTTCAACCTCCCCACCGACAAGACCGTCGTGCTGGTAATGGCCGGTGCCAGCTTGCCTCAACCGTACGTTCGCTTTCGCGCGGAGATGGACCGCACCCTCCCCTTCCTACGCAGCTTCGAAGACATGCACTTTGTCTTTTTGCCGGGCAAAGACACCGAATATGCCACCCGCCTCAAAACGCTCTTCGACGCCATGAAGCTCGAAAACGTCACGGTTCTGGACTATGTCGATGATATGGCAGCGCTTATGCACGGCTGCGACCTGGCAATTCTCAAATCGGGCGGACTCACCGTCACCGAATGCCTGTGCGCACACCTGCCGATGATCCTGCTGGGCAAGTCCTATGGCCAGGAAAAGGCCAACACCACCATGCTCACCGGCATGGGCGCCAGCATGCATGTCACCACCGCACGAGAGCTCATCGTTACCCTACGTCACTTGCACGATCATCCCGAATCACTCAAAGCCCTACTCATCAACGGCGAAGTACTACGCCGCCCCCACGCAGCCGAAGACATAGCCATCGCAACCATGGAGCTCGTAGGCAAACCCCAAAAGCGCAAACGAGCCTTCTGCCGCTTCTACTGGGGCGGAAAACCTGCTCATATCAGGTAGACGAAAGTCCGCTGCTCAGTGGGAGCCGCCCATATATCATTCCATGCTCAAACATTCTCGCTGCGCTGCGAAACTGCGCGTGGAACGATATTTGGGCGGCTCCCGCTGAACAGCTACGTTTACTTACTAGCAGCTACTTCGGTATCCCCTCCATTAGAACCTGCAAAGGTAAAACAGGAAAATATAAATAGAGTTAGCCGATGCGACAAAGGAGGCATCCCTTTATCGCATCGGCTAACTAGAAAGATTGTTTTATGTCAAGCATGTAGCCCTTTCGCCTGAGCCCCATACATATCGTCCCGCGCGCAGTTTCGCAGTGAAGCGAGAATGTTTGAGCACGGGATGATATGTATGGGGCTCAGGCGAAAGCGGGATCCGTGCGCCCCTGCGAAGCGAGAATGTTTGAGCATGGAATGATATGTGTGAGAGGCGGGCGGGAGGGATACGAGCGCCCCTAGGCGACGCCGGAGGAGCCGAAGCCTCCGTTGCCTCGGTCGGTTTCGTCTAGTTCTTCTACTTCTATGAGGTTGACCGTGGGGACTTCTTGGATGACGAGTTGGGCTATGCGGTCGCCTTTGTTGATTTGGATATTGTTGGTGGGATCCAGGTTGATGAGGATAACCTTGAGTTCTCCTCGGTAGTGGGCGTCGATGAGGCCCGGCGTGTTGACTATAGACAGGCCCTGCTTGATAGCCAAGCCGCTGCGGGGCTGGACGAAGCCGGCGTAGCCATCGGGCAGGGCGATGGCCAGCCCAGTAGAGACCAGACGGCGTTCGAAGGGCTTCAGGACGCAGTCCTCGTTGGAGCGTAGATCCAAGCCGGCATCGGTGGGATGGGCGTATTTGGGAAGCTCGACGGTGGGGTCGAGACGCTTTATGTTGACGGAAATGTTGGACATGGAATCACCTTAGCTTGTCGAGCTCTTGCAGAAACTCATCGACGTCTTTGAAATCACGGTAGACCGAGGCAAAACGGATGTACGCAACCTTGTCGATCTTGGCCAAGCGCTTGAGCACCATGTCACCCAACTCATGGGACGTGACGGCCGTCAGCGTGCGAGAGCGAAGCTCGACCTCGATGTCATCGATAATCTCATTGAGCTTCTTAGTGTCGATATCGCGCTTGATGGTGGCGCGCATCAAGCCGACGAGCAGCTTATTGCGATCGAACCGCTGCTTGGTTCCGTCTGACTTAATGACCTCGATTGGGTCTTCGCATCGCTCGAACGTTGTAAAACGATAGTTGCACGAGCAACATTCGCGGCGGCGCTTAATGGTGTTATTTGACTCCTGCATACGGGAATCAACGACGCGGGTATGTGCCTTGCCGCATTTGGGACAGCGCATGGTACCTCCTCTTAAACGATAACAAGGGTACCATGCGCAGCGCAATAATGATTACGAACGAGCAGGAACCTTAAGATGCGCACCGGCGGCGAGCGAACCATGCTCCAGATGATTGACGTTACGGATCATGTCGGAAGTCTCTTGCGTGGAAAGGCCTTCGATTGGATATTCCTCGGCAAGCGACCAAAGAGAATCGCCAGACTGAACGCGAATGGTCTCATATGTAACGTTGGAAACGGACTCGGCATACGCGGCATGACGAGCGCTAAAGACCGACGTAGCGAGGACAAAGAAGAGCGTAAGCGCAACGGCGACGGCGACAATCGTCGGAACCTTCAGGGCAACGCGGGCCGGCGCGACTACAGCCTGCTGATTGCGCGCAGGCTTTACGGTCAAAGGCTGAAAGCCGGAGCGGCCACCCTGAACAACCGTAAAAGTGGGTTCTGCAGGCGTCTCGAGCTTAAGGGCGAGGTTTCCCTGGACCATATTCGTTGCGTTCATCATGTTCTCCTCTCGCGTGTTTTGCTGAGAACAGTTTTATCAAGCCGCGCGGACAAAAATGTCTAGCGCGAGAACGAATGTTCGGTTATTATTATCTTCGAACAGTTGTTCCTGTCAAGCAAAATTCGAACATTTGTTTGACATGGGTAGAGAGGATGCCCTGATGGCTCGCAAAATTACCAAGCGTCAGCAGCAAATTTACGACTTCATCAAGGAATATCAGCAGGAGAAGGGTTATCCGCCCAGCGTGCGCGAGATGGCTTCTGCCGTGGGCCTTTCCTCCCCCAGCACCGTGCACGCCCATCTCTCTGCCCTGGAGGCGCGCGGGCTACTCAAGCGCGATGCCACCAAGCCGCGCGCCCTGGAACTCTTTAACGAGGATGGTTCCTCTGTCTCAATTTCCAAATCTGACGAGCCCACCGCACCTCGCGGAACGGTCTCGCTACCGCTCGTTGGTCGCGTCGCGGCTGGGATTCCCATTCTGGCCGAGCAGAATATCGAAGACACGTTTACTATCCCGACCGAAATCGCCACTGATCAGGGTTCCTTTATCCTTGAGGTGCATGGGAGCTCAATGATCAATGTCGGCATCTTCAATGGCGATTACATCATCGTCCGTGAACAAAAGAGTGCCATGAACGGCGAAATTGTCGTGGCCATGATTGATGGTTCGGCGACCGTCAAGACGTTCTACAAGGAGCAGGGGCGTGTGCGCTTGCAGCCCGAGAACGACACTATGGAGCCTATCTATGCAACGAATCCCGTTATCCTGGGCAAAGTCGTCGGCTTGATGCGCCGGTTCTCGTAATGCAAAAACGCATCACCATCTTTGATACCGCCCGCGGGTTTACGATGATTTCTATGGCAGGCTTTCACGCTTGCTACGATCTCGCCTACCTGTACGGCTGGGATATGCCCTGGTTTACCCAGTCAGTCTTTCAAGACATCTGGCGCGCCAGCATCAGCTGGGTATTTTTGTTTATCGCGGGTTGGATGTGCACCCTTTCGCGCAACAATATCAAACGTGCCGCCAAATACGCCTTAGCAGCACTCGTCGTCTGGTTGGCAACAACGCTTGTCTCAGTCGACGATTCGGTTAATTTTGGCATCATCTACTGCATGGCCGCATGTACCGGCATCGTGGCGTTGACCGATCCCGTCCTTAAGAAGATATCGGCGAGATGGGGCATGCCCCTATGCCTTGTGTTGTTCGCCCTCACCTGGAGCATCCCCAAAACGATCTACCCTGTCCCCTACCTGGCGTGGCTGGGATTTCCGAGCCCTGGGTTTGTCTCAGGGGATTACTACCCCATCATCCCGTTTATCTTTATGTATCTTGCAGGATACTTCGCCGCACACATAGCGCAGGGAATCGATAAGACCGTCCCTAGCTGGGCCTACGCCAACCCCCTGCCGGCGCTCGCCAACCTTGGACGTCACGCACTCCCCTTTTATCTGCTGCATCAGCCCATCATTCTGGGCATTTTGGAGCTCGTCTACTCGGTGCGATAACGCTCGAGCCGCGGTGCAATACGAGCCGGCAACTTCGCCACAATACGAACGCCGTCCTCGAGATATTCCTCGTGCAAAAGGGTTCCCTGCTCATGCACGAGTGTGATGAGCGCACCTTCACGATATGGAATGTCGGCTGAAAGCAGTACATCGGTGGCAGCAGCCTCGCGAGCAATGCGATCGACGAGATCGCCGAGCCCCTCGCCCGTTTGGGCCGAGAACAGAACGGCTTCGGGATAACGACGACGGAAACTCAATCGATCGACGCTATCGAGTAGGTCGATTTTATTGAAAACCGTAAGCGTTAAACGCTCTCCGGCGTCGATCTCATCAAGCACGCGGTCGACAGCCTCCAGCTGCCGCTCATAGTCCTCGTCAGACGCATCTACGACTTTGAGAATTAGATCGGCACCCAACACCTCGGACAGCGTCGATTTAAAGGCATCGACCAGACCATGCGGCAGCTTTTGAATAAAGCCGACGGTATCGGTAATCGTCATGCCGCGACCGCCGGGCAGGCGATACGAACGCGTCGTAGGGTCGAGCGTAGCAAACAGCTTGTCCTGCGAAAGTACCGTAGAGCCGGTCAGACGATTGAGCAACGTCGATTTACCGGCATTGGTATAACCGGCTAACGCGACGCGAAACGCCGGTGACTCAATGCGGCTCTTGGATTGAACATCGCGACGCTGTTCAACCTGCTTGAGCTCACGACGAAGCGCAGCGATCTTATTACGAATGAGGCGACGGTCGACCTCGAGCTGACTTTCGCCCTGACCAAAACGTGAGCCGATGCCGCCGCGCGTCTGCTCCTTGGCGAGATGGCTCCACATGCCACGCAGGCGAGGCAACAAATATTGAAGCTGTGCCAGCTGTACCTGCAGGCGTCCCTCACGCGTCTGAGCATGCAGGCCAAAGATATCCAGGATCAGTGCTGTACGATCGATAATCTTTACCGGCTCGCCCACGGCTTTCTCCAAATAGGATTGCTGCGAGGGGGTCAGGTCGTCGTCAAAAATAACGACATCGGCATCCATGCGATACACCAGGCCGCACAGCTCTTCAACCTTACCGGAACCGATAAACGATTTAGGATACGGCTTTACCAAACGCTGCGACAAACGTGCCGCGCACTGGGCACCAGCTGTGTGGGCAAGACGCTCCAGCTCATCAAGCGAGCGATCGAGCGGCCATGCATTGTCGCGCCACTCAACACCAATTAAAATGGCACGCTCGGGCTCGGGTGCCGTGGGAACAAGGGGGAAACGGGCCATTAGGCAGCCTCAATACGATGCACGATATCCTCAACGACTTCATCGATCGTACATTCATCCATATCAAACCACACGATACGGTCATCGCGCTTAAACCACGAAAGCTGACGCTTGGCATAACGACGCGAACGCATCTTAATGAGTTCGCGAGCCTCATCCATGCTCATCACGCCATTGAAAGCATCGATGATCTCTTTATAACCAATTGCCTGCATTGACGTCAGGGCATCCCCCAACCCCTGGTCCATAAGACCGCGGACCTCATCGACAAGACCCTGCTCAAACATCAGATCGACGCGCTGGTTAATGCGCTCGTAGAGCACCTCGCGATTACGCGTCAGGCCAAACCATAGGGCATGATAATGCTCGCGCGGAACACTAAACTGACTTTTTTGCTGTGCATAGGAGATACCATCATCATGCATCTCGAGCGCACGAATCACACGGCGCACGTTATGGGGATGAATAACAGCAGCCGATTCTGGATCGCGCTCGGCAAGCAGGGCATGCAGTTCTTCCTCGCCAATACGTTCGGCAAGCTCCTGATAGCCCGCACGGCGATCGTCCTCAAGTTCACCAGAGGGAAAGTCCATCTCATCGAGGGCTGCCTTGAGATACAGCCCCGTACCTCCGCAAAAAACCGGCAGGCAACCCGAACCAAGGAGACGTTCAACATGCGCGCGAGCGTCAGCCTGATAAAGCGCCGCAGAGTACGCCACACCCGGCTCTACAATGTCGACGAGACGCAGCGGCGCCGTACACTCATCGGGCGCCATCTTTGCGGTACCGATGTCCATGCCGCGATAGATTTGCATCGCATCGCACGACAGCACTTCGGACGAAAGACGAGCCGCCAAACGGTCGGCAACATCACTCTTACCAACCGCCGTCGGACCGACGATCGCAACGGCGGAAAGACCTGCCCCGGGAGAAACCATTAGCGCGGCTCGCCCACAACGGAGCCGGACAAATACCAGGTCTTGGCAACGTCAACGTCAACATCAACGATCTTGCCAACAAGCTGATCGATGCTGTAACCCTCGGGGATAGGCGCATGCACGGTCTGATTCTTGGGACTCTTGCCCAGCAGGACCGCGTCGTTCTTTTTACTCGTTCCCTCAATGAGCGCCGGCACCACAGTATGAAGCTCACCCTGGTTGTACTCGTGCGCCGTGGTCTCGATAACCTTAACCAGGCGGTTGAAACGCTCGAGAATAACCTCATGCGGCGTAGGATCGTCAATCTCGGCGGCCGGGGTACCGGCGCGCTTGGAATAGATGAAGGTATAGGCCTGAGCATAGCGGACCGTCTCGGCAAGTGAGAGCGTCTGCTCAAAGTCTTCTTCAGTCTCGCCCGGGAAGCCAACGATAATGTCGGTCGAGAGCGCGATATCGGGCATGCGGTTGCGAATGCGATCGACCAGGCCCAGATAGTCCTCGCGTGTATAACGGCGATTCATCTCTTTGAGGATCCTTGTCGAACCTGACTGGACGGCCAGGTGCAACTGCGGCATAACGACAGGCGTCTCGGCCATGGCGTCGATGGTCTCGGGCAGCAGGTCCTTGGGATGCGAAGACGTAAAGAAGATGCGCTCCACACCCGTATCGCCCACGGCACGCAGCAGATCGGCAAAACGCGGCTTGCCAAACAGATCGCGACCATATGAGTTAACGTTTTGGCCCAGCAGCGTAATCTCACGCACGCCCTGGCGCACCAAACCGGTCACCTCGTCGACAATCTCCTCGAAGGGGCGACTTTTTTCGCGACCGCGCACGTACGGCACGATGCAATAGGTGCAGAAATTATTGCAGCCTGTCATGATGGGCACCCAGGCGTGATACTGGGTCTCGCGATGCCACGGCATGCTCATGGCATCCGTATCCTCATGCTCATTGGTGCGGATATGACGCTTACCATCAAGGAACGCCTCGGCAATGAGCTCGGCCACATGTGCGATGGAATGCGTGCCAAAGATGACATTGACGTTATCGACGTTGGTGAGCAGGCCCTCTCCATCACGCTGCGCGATGCAGCCGCCCACGGCAACCACACGCTTGCCCGAAGGCGAAGGCGGCAGGCTTTTGCAGGAATTGCACTGACCGTACAGGCGAGTATCGGCGGCCTCACGCACACAGCATGTCATGAAGACAACGATATCGGCATGCTCGGGATCGAGCGCCATGAGGCAGCCATACGAATCAAGCAGACCGCTCACACGCTCGGAGTCGTGCTGATTCATCTGACAGCCAAAGGTGCGGATAAAGTAGGTTTTACCGGCAAGAATATCGCGTACGGAACGCTGGTCCATGTGCATAAGTCCTAACGATGGGGAGCGAAACGAGGCAAGCAGAAGCTATGCCACAGGCTTAACATCATCCATGACGACGTTATCCATAGCAGCTCGATTGATCTGGTGAACGTAGATAGAAAGGCGGATGGCCGTGCGCGACTCCCCGTTAATGAGGATGTCGGAGAACACAGGCGCGCAGGAAATATCAAAACCGGTTGGAATCAAAAAACCGCGCGCGATAGCAACGGCCTTAATGGCCTGGTTGACAGCACCGGCACCGACACACTGGATGTTGACGGGTACACCATCCTTGACCATGCCGGCGATGGCGCCGGCAACGGACGCGGGCGATGATTTGCTTGATACCTTCAGGCAATCCATGAAGAAACTCCTGCGTTTAAAAGTACGTTTTAACTGCAATAACTTTATCGTACCGAGTGGACTCGGTAAAGGCACTATTCCTCTTTGGCAAGATCGAAGGTCACGGTGATTCGATCACGCGAAACACGGATCTTTGGGTCGCCGCAAAGATTGAGATAGTACCGGGCGGCAAGGTCATTAAAGTCGCGCTCCACAGCACGCGAAAACTGTGCCATGTCATCCTTGGCAATACGCAGCCCACGACGATCCTTCGCGAGATCGACAGGAGCCGGCGCATGCGAGGATGAGTCACGCTCGCGCAGCAGACGCGCAGTCACACCGCGAACGGGCTTAATCTGCCCTGCCAAAATGCGATGGGCCGTGCGCTCGGACATTTCAAGACCCAAACCCGAACAAATACGAATAAAGTCCTCGGCATCAGAGGCAAGGCCTAAACGATCGACAACCGGAAGCTCGCTCTCATCATCAATAAACAGGAGACGAGACGTATCGAGCCGACTTGACGCCTGAGCATAAAGGGTCGCGGCAATCTCAGACGGAGAACCAAGATAGACATCGCAACCACGTAACTCCTCGAGCGCAAACTCACAGGCAGCGCGAATAATATTATGCGGACCGCGAGCACAGACATAACGTCCGTCCTCATCCTTGACGGCCTGGGGCCAGCTGGACTGATCGGCACGCTCGCTGAGGCGGTCGGCCGCAACGCTCACCTTAAAGGCTGAGCCAAGATCGACACCAGACGTGACCACGCGGGCCTCGTCGGTGTTCTGCTTGATCGAAAACAATGCCATGCCACGACCGTGAACGCCCCAACGGTCCATCTTCATGCTCTCGAGCTTTGAGGTAACGCGAGCATCGAAGATTCGCTCTTGCATATCCTGCGGAACACCCGAGCCGTTATCCAGAAAGACAAGCGTGCGGACGCCATCTTCCTTGGTCGTGGCGAGATAGACCTTGTCGGCGCCGGCATCGCGAGCATTACGGAGCATTTCGATGACGATATCCTCGACATGCTGAATGTCGTGCTTTGCCTGGCGCCGCTCGGCCTCCGAAACGCGGAGGCGGACATACCCCTCGCCAAGGTTCTCCTCGACGCGAAGGTTGCCCTCCCCCGACATCGACGCGATAAATGAGATGAGCTCGTTCGCGTCGCTCATATTATTTAGCGATATCGACAGCGCGGCTCTCGCGAATCACGACGACGCGCACCTGACCGGGATACTCCATCTCTTCCTCGATCTGATGGGCGATATCGTGAGCCAGAACCGTGGACTGGGCATCGGAGATCTTGTCCGGCTGAACCATGACGTGGACCTCGCGACCGGCCTGCATGGCATAGGTACGCTCGACGCCGTCATGAGAGTTGGCGATCTCCTCGAGCTTCTCAAGACGCTTGATGTAGTTCTCGGCAGACTCGCGACGGGCACCGGGGCGAGAGGCAGAGACAGCATCGGCGGCCTGCACCAGGACATCGAGCACCGTGTTGGGGTCGACATCGGCATGGTGAGCCTCGATAGCGTGGACGATAACGGGCTTCTCGCCATAACGGCGGGCAAGCTCAGCGCCGATGACGGCATGCGGCCCCTCGACGTCATGGTCGATTGCCTTGCCCAGGTCGTGCAGCAGGCCGGCGCGCTTGGCGGTCACAACGTCCAGGCCAAGCTCGGAAGCCATCACGCCGCACAGGTCAGAGACTTCGAGGGAGTGCTGAAGCACGTTCTGACCAAACGAGGTACGGTAGCGCAGGGCACCAAGGGTCTTGACGATCTCGGGGTGCAGGTCGTGAATGCCGGTATCGAATGCAGCTTGCTCGCCAGCCTCGCGCACGCGCTGCTGAACCAGGTCGGCAGCCTTGTGATACATCTCCTCGATGCGGGCGGGGTGAATGCGGCCGTCGGCGATGAGGTTCTCGAGGGCGACACGGGCGGTCTCACGACGGACCGGATCGAAGCTCGAAAGAACGACGGTCTCGGGCGTGTCGTCGATCACGAGGTTGACGCCGGAAACCTGCTCGAAGGTCCGGATGTTGCGACCCTCGCGACCGATGATACGGCCCTTGAGGTCATCAGAGGGAATGTGCACGGAGGTAACGGTGACCTCGGCAGTGTGGTCGGCAGCGCAGCGCTGAATCGCCAGGGAAAGAATCTCCTGGGCGGTCTTGTGGCACTCGGCGCGAACCTGCTGCTCGGACTCGCGAATAATCGTGGCGGCCTCGTGGGTGACCTCGCCGCGAACCTTATCGAGGAGCTCCTTGTGGGCATCCTCGCGGGTAAGGTCGGCGATACGCTCGAGCTCGGAGGTCTGCTTTGCGCAGAGTTCCTCGAGCTCACGGGAGCGCTTCTCGACCTGACCGGCCTGACTGGACAGCTGATGCTCGCGCTTGTCGAGAGCGTCGTTGCGGCGATCGAGGGATTCCTCGCGCTGCATCACGCGGTTCTCGAGCGTACGAATCTCGCTCTTACGCTGCTTGTCCTCGGCCTCGGCGGCCTGCTTGTTCTTGATGATCTCCTCTTTAGCCTCGAGCAGAGCCTCTTTTTTGAGGGTCTCGGCCTGACGCTTTGCATCACCGATCAGGGACTCAGCCTGTGCGTGTGCCGACTGGATCTTTTCGTCGGCCTCGTGAAGACTACCCTGCTTGGCGGTGCGCATGTAGGCAATGGCGGCGATGGCACCCAAAACGATGCCAACGAGCGCTGCGATGATAGGCATGCTCACTCCTTTTTATGGATTCGTTACACAACAAAGCGAACCGTCCTTATGAACGGCTCGCGACATTTGAGTAATATGGGCGCAGCTTATGCGGGTCGGATACAGATAAACATATAAACAAACTCATCACAGATGAGCACATATCACAAAGCAAATGACAGTGTTTATCGTACGTTGAACCACAACAACTGTCAAATAAATGGCCCCAGTACGGCGGCTAAAACGCGGTGAACGGCGGGCCACAAAACGCATACGCCTAAAGCGCACATCCCTCGCATTCGGCATCGAGACGTGCCTTAACGGCATCGGCGGCGATGTGATACGAGAAGCCCTTGCCCATCAAAAACCGAACCAGTTTTTCGAATCCGCACGTCTCTGGAACACGCCGCTTGGCGAGCAGGGCTGACGCACGCGCCAAATCGTCTTCGACGGCAAAATAATCCTCGGGATAACCGGGAATGTCATCGAGCACGACATGACGGCGCTTGAGTTCGGTCTCGATTTTGCGCTGACCCCAACCGCGCCGCTTGCGTTCCTCGATAAAGTACGAGCAAAAGCGGTTCTCGTCTAAAAAGTGATACTCGGTGGCGCGCTCGACGGCGAAATCGATCGCGGGCTGGCGGAAGCCGTAGCAAGCCAGCTTGTCACGGACCTCACCCGTCGCATGGTCACGGCGTGATAACATCTCGGTCACCATGGTAAGTGCACATTTACGCTCGATGAGCTGCACAGCCTCACGAAAGTTATCCCAATCACAGGGAAAATCGGGGCGGTTTTTGAGATACAGCCGCGCAACCCGCACGGGAATCCAAATGGACCGTTCAAAACCGCCCTCAAGCTCACAATCGATATGCGCGCAGGGCTTTTTAGACGCATACCCGCTCGAGAACGAAGAGGCCGCCTTCTTATCGGGAAAGACGACCGTAGCCTCGGTCACCGTATACGACATGAGCGTAACCGCTACTCGTTGTCATCATCGAGCATGGCGGAACCATCGATGGCGTAAAGCTCGTCAAACTCCTCAGGCGCAGGCTGATCGGTCAGCTCGACCTCGGACGGAGCATCGTCATCAAACTCAAGTCCGCAGGCAAGGCGGACCTTATGCTCAATCTCGTCGGCACAATCGGGGTGTTCGCGCAGGAACGCCTTGGCGGCCTCGCGACCGTTGCCGAGCTTGTCCTCACCATAGGCAAACCAGGAGCCCATCTTCTTGCAGATGCCGCACTCGACAGCCATGTCCAGAATCGAGCCCTCCTTAGAGATGCCCGTACCGTACATGATGTCGAACTCAGCAGAACGGAACGGAGCCGCCACCTTGTTCTTAACGACCTTGGCGCGCACGCGGTTACCGATAACCTCGTCCTTAAGCTTAATGCTGTCGATGCGGCGAATGTCGATACGAACCGAAGAGAAGAACTTAAGGGCGCGGCCGCCCGTCGTAGTCTCGGGGTTGCCGAACATGACGCCGATCTTCTCACGCAGCTGGTTAATGAAGATGCACGTCGTGTTGGACTTGGACAGCGAGCCGGCGAGCTTGCGGAGCGCCTGGCTCATCAGGCGAGCCTGAAGACCGACCGTAGTGTCGCCGATTTCTCCCTCGATCTCGGCACGCGGGGTCAGCGCGGCGACGGAGTCGACGACGATGGCATCGATGGCACCAGAACGCACAAGCATGTCAACGATTTCGAGCGCCTGCTCACCCGTATCGGGCTGGGAAATGAGCACCTCGTCGATATCCACACCGATGCGCGCGGCATACGTGGGATCGAGCGCGTGCTCGGCATCGATAAATGCCACGACGCCACCCATTGCCTGGGCCTCGGCCAAGATCTCGAGCGAAAGCGTCGTCTTACCGGAGGACTCGGGGCCGTAGATCTCGACGATACGGCCGCGCGGCACACCGCCGATACCCAGCGCGGCATCGAGTGCCAGAGCGCCCGTAGGGATGGCCTCGACCTCGAGCTCGGGGCCACCGTCGCCGTACCTCATGATGGAACCCTGGCCGAATTTCTTCTCGATCTCGGCCTTGGTGGTGGCGATCATCTCATCGCGCTCTTTACCCGTCGTGCGAGCATGAACGGTACGTACGGGACCTGAATTCTTGGCCATGAATAGCCCTCCTCTTAACAACCTGCATCGATAATAAACGAACGGCTGTTCGTGGTCAACCGTTCAGATAAATCATATGCAGCCGACCTTTCCAAAACCCAACCAAACGCCGACCAAACACTGGCCAAAAACTTGACCGCAGGCGAACCAAGAAAATCATGGCGAGGAAAAATACGACAACTACCTGCACAAAGATAAAATTCGCCGGAGGTCCCTATCTCCACAATTAAGGGGCCCGGAGGCCCCTTAAAACACGTCTATTCCATAGAGTTGAGCACAAGGGCAATGCGACCCAATGCCTCCGTGACCGCATGGGCACGAACACACGAACGGTCGCCCTCATAGTGGCAGCGCACAGAGTCCACGACCGGCACTCCCCCATCGGCGGAACGATGTGCCCAGCCAATATAGAAAGTGCCAGCAGGATCGTCCTCAGTACCACCGCCGGGGCCGGCATAACCCGTTGCGCTCACTGCAATATCGCTCTGGTACAGTTCCAGCGAACTCGACGCCATCCCGCGCGCAGTTTGATGCGACACCGCGGTGTAGCGGTCGAGCGTCTCCTGCTCAACACCCAGCACGCGATGCTTAATCTCATCGCAGTAGGTCACCGCACCGCCACGCAGCACCGCCGAGGCGCCCGGGATATCCGCAATCGTCGAGGCGATCATACCCGCCGTCAGCGACTCAGCCGTCGAAACCGTCACACCCCGAGCGCTCGCGCGCTCGACGATATCGCGCGCCAGCTCCTCGTTATGTGCGGAAATCTGCTCAAAAGAGTCCGTCATACCCACCAGGACCTAGACCGAAAAGACGATCTTACGGCAGTTCCAGAAGTACTGGGCGCCCGAGATAACGGTCAAGACAACGGCAACGGCATACAGGAAGCGCGACACCGAGTAGATGCCGAGCGTCAGCGCCACCGGGCCAAGGTGCAAGCCGGCCATAGCAAAAACGCACAGGTAACCGCAGATGGAAACCATCGTGGTTGCCGTCTTGTACTTGCCGAGCTTATCGGCTGCAACGACCACACCGGCCGCACTCGCGACCATGCGCAGGGCGCTCACCAGCAGCTCGCGGAACAGGATGATAAACACCGACCACACGGTTACGGCGCCAAAGTCCAAGAACAGTAGCAGGGCCGAGAACACGAGTAGCTTGTCGGCGATGGGGTCCAAGAACTTACCGAAGTCGGTGATCTCGTTGCGCGAGCGCGCCAGGTAGCCGTCAACCTTATCGGTGCACGACAGAATGACGTACAGAATGAAAGCTGCGGCGGCGAGCGGGCCGTCGAAGGTGCTCCAATCCGTACCGGCAACGCTCGTGTGAGACAGCGCCGACACGATCATGAACACCGGGATAAAGACAATGCGCACGCACGTCACGATATTGGCGGGCGTCCAGACACTCGTCAGTTCCTTATTGCTCTCGTTAGCCACGACGCTCTCCTACTCCACAACATGACCGATAAGCTCATAGCAGAAGCTATCGGTAAACTCGACGGTCAGAATATCGCCCACGGACGCCTCGCTGGCGTCCAGATGCACCGCGCCATCGGAATCGGGCGCCTGGAACCAGGCATGGCCGATCAGCTCGGCGCCGTCCTCGGTCTCTTCGATACCGTCGACGATCACCTGGGCGCGCTCACCCACATGTGCGGCGGTGGCGGCAAAACCGAGCGACTCGGCCAGGTCCATGGCCTCCTGGGCGCGCTCGAGCTTGACCTCCTCATCGACCTGACCCTCCATCTTGGCGGCCAGGCTGCCCTCCTCACGCGAGTAGGCAAAGACACTCGTGTAGTCGAAGCCGACGGTATCCATAAAGTCGATAAGGTCGCGGAACTCGTCGTCGGTCTCGGTCGGGAAGCCGACCATGGCCGTGGAGCGAATCACGATACCGGGGATGCGCTCGCGAAGGTCGCGGAACAGATCCTCGAGCTCCTGGCGCGAACCGGAGCGACGCATGGCCTTGAGGATGCGCGCGTCGCAGTGCTGCACGGGGATATCGATATAGGGCAGTACCTCGGGCGTATCGCGAATGGTCTCAATAAGCTCGTCAGTCATGCCCTCGGGCTGCAGGTAGAGCACGCGGACCCAGACGTTCTGCGGGCGCACGGCCTCGGCGACGGCACGCAACAGCTGCGCCAGATTGCGCGGCGAGCCCTCGGCGACGTCCTCGTCGGCAAAGTCGGTACCCCAGATGCCCGTGTCCTGGCCGATCAGCACGATCTCGCGCACACCGCCGGCAACCAGGTCGCGCACCTCGGAGATGATGCTCTCGGCATTGCGCGAATGATAGCGACCGCGAATATAGGGAATCATGCAGAAGCTGCAGAAGCGGTTGCAGCCATCGGAAATCTTGACGTAGGCGACAGCACCCTCGACGGTACGTTTGACCTGCGGGATATAGGCTGCAATCTCGCGCTCGACACCCAGCACGCCATCGATGACCGCCACGATGCCGTCCTCCTCGTCGGCCTTCACAAAGGCAGCGACCTCGGGCAGCTCGTCGGGCAGGTCGTCGCCATAGCGCGACGGCACACAGCCGCACATGACGATGGGGCAAGAACGAACGCCGTCCTGAACCTCGTTGGCGAGCTCGAGCGTGGTCTCGATGCTCTCGGACGTTGCGGAGGCGAGGAACGAGCATGTATTGACGATGGCGATATCGGCATCCTGCGGGTCGAATGCCTCCTCGTAGCCTGCAGCGGCCAAAAGAGAACGCATGCGGTCGGTGTCAACCTCGTTCTTAGCGCACCCGAGGGTGATGTAGAGCACGAAGCCCAACGGTGTATCCATGTTGGAGAGCGGTCCTTTCGAATGATATTAGCGGTAGTTGATGAACTGCAGCGGCTGGCCGTAGTCCTGGTCGCGCAGGAACTGGATCACGGTCTGCAACGCGTCCTTCGAAGCAGAGGAAACACGCAGCTTGTCGGCCTCGATGGTCACCTTGACCTTGAGCTTTTGGTCCTTGATGTCCTTGTTGATCTTCTTGGCGGTCGCCTGGTCGATACCCTCGACGATATGGCCGAGCACGCGCACGGTGCCGCCCGATGCCGCCTGCGGAACATCCCACGAGACAGCCTTGAGGTCGATGCCGCGCTTGATGAGCTTGGAGCTCAGCACGTCGATAATCTGCTTGGAGACAAAGTCGGCCGGGGCGTTAATCGTAAAGAGCTTGTCGCCCTTCGAAAGCTCGATCGTGGCGCCGGAATCCTTAAGGTCATAGCGCTGGGAAATCTCGCGCGTGGTCTGCTGGAAGGCGTTGTCGACCTCTTGCATGTTGACCTCGGACACGACGTCGAAGCTGGAATCTTTAGCCATGATGTTTCCTTTCGCGTACGAGCGGCTTAGTAGCTATCGTACGAATAGTCGGTAGAATCGGTGGGCGTCTGACCGTCAGTTGAGGTATCGGCGCCAACCGTGGACTGGGCATCGGTACCGTCGGTGGTATCGGTACCATCGGTGGTGTCGGTACCATCAGAACTTTCACCATTCTCGGAATCAGTCGTCTCCTTCTTGGGAACGGTGATCGTCACACGCGCCACGCCCGAGGTCTTGGTATCGTAACGGACCTTTTCACCGTTCTTGGTAACGGTGACATCGGAAGGCTTGGACGTGGTGATCTCGATCGAGGACTCGGGCGTGTACTCCTGCTCAAAGGGGCCAGTCGCTTGGGCGCCATAGACCGACTTGCCGTCGACCTTGACCTCAATCCACGCGGTCTTTCCCTTGGCAACGGAGACTTTGACCTTCGTGACCTCGTTCTCTTCCTTCTTGGCCGTCGTCTTGGTAGCGTCCGAGTCAGTCGACTCATCCGTCGCCTCATCGGTGTCTTCGTCCTCGTCAACCGTTTCGGTCTTCTTAGAAGACTTCTTGGTCGTCGTCTTGGTAGCAGTGGGCGTCTCGGGCGTGGTCTCGGGCGCCGAAGATGCGCAGCCGCGCAGAAGCACCACGATGAGCACAATCAACAGCAGCGCAACGGCACCGATGCCGGCGTAGACGATACGCGGATCGAGCCCGTTGTTTTGAGGAGTACGTGATCCGCCGCGTCCACGATTGGAACTGCTGCGGCCGCCTCCCTGAGGCATACGACCACGATTGCTATCGGAACGGCCGCGATAGCCACCCTGGCCCTGAAGGCTGCGCTGACCCGAGCGGGGCGCAAGTTCACCGCGGCCTTGATAGCCACGCTGGCCCGAACGCGGAGCCGAAGAGCGCTGGCCATACGGCTGTGATTGAGAGCGAAGACGCGGCGTCACCTGCGTGGTATCGGCATCCGCATAGCCACCGCGAGAGCGTCCGGTGGAGACACCACGGTGACCGCGATCGGAATAGCCGCCGTCGCCGTAGCCGGCACGAGGGTCACGCGCCACGCCGCGGGCAGCGGGAAGTGCACGGTCCTCGGGCATCGGCGTACTGCGGAACCGGTCACGCTGTGAGCGAATCTCCTCGCCCGAACCCGTCTCAGTAATATAACCGGCCTGCTGGGGACGCTGTCCATAGCGGGTCGAACGACCGCCCTGAACCATCAGGAAGCGCCCGTTATCGACCGAGGAACGCGAATTGACGTAGCCGGCGGCGTCCTGAAAACGACCGCCCTGCTGCGACGTTTCGCGTTCGTATGCCATCAGGTCGTCAAAGTAGGCATTGACGACCTCGCGCGGATTGAGGCCCAAAAAGCGAGCATAGCTCGAAATCATGCCCTGTGCATAGCCGCGCGGCGGCATCGAAGCAAAGTTACCGGTCTCGAAAAACTCGATGATCTGCGGCCTGATTTTGATGGTGTTGGCGACCTGCTGAATGGAAAGGCCCATTCGGCGACGCTGCTCGAGCAGCATGTCACCAAAGCGTGCAGCCATCAGAATCCTCCAAACTCACGATCTTCACGTGCCATCTCGGCGTCGACAGATTCCAGCGCGGCAAGCCCCTCCTCGTCCAACAGGACCTCGCGCGGCTTGGAACCGTCGGGCGGGCCGACGACACCCTTTTCTTCCAGCATGTCCATAATACGCCCGGCACGCGCATAGCCAACCTTCAGACGACGTTGCAGGCCAGATGTGGAGCCAAGCTGCGATTCCACCACAATATGGGCGGCTTCCCAAATGAGCGGATCATCGTCTTGCGGCTCGGCTACTCCGGTGCGGACAATACCGCCGCCACCCGCCATGGACATGGAAGCGGGCGCCACGGCAGACAGAATCTCCTCGTGGTAGTCGGGCTCGCTCTGCGACTTGACGAACTCGACAATCTCGTTGATCTCATCATCCGAAACAAAGCAGCCTTGAATACGGCGGGGCTTGCCCCAGTCGACCTTGGAGAACAGCATGTCGCCCAAACCGGTGAGCTTTTCGGCACCCATCTGGTCGATGATGACGCGCGAGTCGATGCCCGTGGCGACGTTAAAGGCGATGCGGTTGGTGATGTTGGCCTTAATGAGGCCCGTCACCACGTTGGAGCTGGGGCGCTGCGTGGCCACGATAAGATGAATACCGGCGGCACGGCCCAGCTGTGCAATACGTACGATCGAGGCCTCGACATCCTTACCGGCGACCATCATCAGGTCCGAGAGCTCGTCGATGATAATGACCAGATAGGGCATCTTTTGCGGCGGGTTATCGTAATGCTCAAACTCGCCGGCGGCCTGCTTTTCGTTATAGGTCGAGATCTTACGCACATTGAGACGCTCGAAGACCTTCAGGCGACGCTCCATCTCAGACACGGCCCATTGCAGAGCGCTCGCGGCCTGCTTGGGCTCGGTCACCACGGGGACATAGAGATGCGGCAGACCGTTATAGCCCGCAAGCTCGACGCGCTTGGGGTCGACCATGATCAGGCGAACGTCCTCGGGAAGGGCGCGCATGAGCAGGGTCGTGATGATGGAATTGATCATCACCGACTTACCGGAACCCGTGGTACCGGCAATAAGCAGGTGGGGCATCTTGGCGAGGTCAGCGACAACCGGCGTGCCCTCGGCATCGCGGCCGATGGCGAGCTCGAGCGGACCGCCCTTCACATAGGGAAGCACGTCGCCCAGGTTGACGTTCTGGCGCTTGCGATTGGGGATCTCGATACCAACGAGCGATGTGCCCGGAATCGGCGCGAAGATGCGCACCGACTGGGCGGCAAGCGAAAGCGCGATATCGTCCTCGAGGCTCGAGATCTTGCTCACACGCTCGCCCTCACCGGGCTGCAGTTTAAAGGTCGTCACCGTGGGGCCGGCGATCCAGCCGACCACGCGGGCACTGCGGCCAAACTCAAGCAACGTGGACTGAAGCGACTCGGCAGTCTGCTCAAGTTCCTTGTCAGAAGACGCGGAGGACGCCGACTGCGGGTTGGCGTGCAGGATCTCGAGCGGCGGAAGCTTGAGGCCGTCCTCTTCTTCGCCCTCGTTATCTGCGGCGCCACCGTCCGCTCTCCCATCGCTAGCCGCAGCCGATTCGACAGCACTCGATGCAGACGCATCGGCAACCTTGGGATGCTTCAAGAAGTCGGGGATCTGAGGTGCTGCCGAAACAGGATTCACGGCAAACGGCGGCTCGGACTCGTCGATCTTATCGGGGTCGTCTTCCATCGAAAGCTGACCGGTTACCTGGTCGCGCTTTGCATGGCGGCGCGGCAGCAAAGTTGTCTTTGCGGTCTCAATCGGAGCCTCGTCATCCTCGTCATCGCCCTCGGTGAGCTCAATCTCGCTATCGGACCAAGACGGGTCGGGCTCGCTTGTATTCAACTTGGGTGTGGCCTTGTCCTTCTTGGCATGGCGGCGCGGCAGCAGCGTCGTCTTAGCGCGCTCAGCCTCAACCGACTCGGACACGTCGACAAACGGATTCTCGTCCTCGTCGTCATCGTCCAAAACCGGGTCCACATCGTTGCCCATGACCGTGGTCACGGCAGCATCGGAGCCCTTTTGACGAAGAATGCTCAGGTGCGGACGGGCAACGCCGGGCACCGACAGGGCTTCGTCGTCACCCCACGGGCTGGCGTTGACATCGGCACGGCGGCGCTCGGCAAAATCGGCCGCACGGTCGCGAGCAGAGCGCAAAACGCCGCCAACCGAAAAGCCGATGATGACCAAGCCCACGACGACAAAGCCCAACAGGACTACCATCGCGATAGGCTTACCCAGGGCATTCTGCAGCGCACTCGCAATAAACGCACCGATGTAGCCACCCGAGGCGGACAAATTTTGCGGCGTGAACATAAGGTCACAAGAGACACTCGTACCCGGCACCATCAGCGAAAGAATGGAGACGACGGCGATAAAGACCACGGCGCCGCCCGCAACAGAGCGTACGTTGAGCGGCGAGTCCTCGCCTAAAAAGAGCGTGGCGGCAAACAGCAAAATGACGATCGGCAGCACGTAGGCGCCCAGACCAAAGCCCAGGTGGTAGAAACCGGCAACCGCAGCCGTAACGGGTGCGGTCGCCGGCGAAATCACGGCAATGAAGGACGCAATCGCCAAAACGGCGATGACCACGCCGGCGATATCACGGTTGGCCGAGGGCTCAACCAAAGGCTCAAAATCGTCGAAGTCCGCCTCGTGGCCCTTATTGGCACGCAGATGGGAACCGGCACCCTTAGCAGATGCCGGTTGGTTATTGGCCTTATTGCCTTTGGCGTTTTGTGCAGATCCACGCGCCAAACTAAACCTCCATGACGACCGGGATGATCATCGGACGGGTGCGCGTACGGCTCCAGATAAAGTTAGAGAGCGAATCGCGCACGGCCTTACGAATAGCATCGGAACCGCTGCTCGTAAAGCTGAACTTGCCCTTCTCGATCGTCTTCATGATGGACGCGGAGGCATCCTCAGAGAACTGGTCGTCGATGGCAAACGAGACGCCGCGGCCCGAGAACTCGATGGCCTCGATCTTCTTGTGTTTAAGCGAGACAATGGCAACAGCGGTAACCATACCGTCATTGGCGAGCTTCTGACGATCGCGCAAGACGATGGGGTCGGTATCGCCGATACGAAGGCCGTCGACGTAGACGACGCCGGACTCGACGGGCGTACCGCGCTTGACGATACCGCCGCGCATCTCGAGCGTGTCGCCGTTATCGAGGATAAAGATATGATCGTCCTTGATGCCCATCTTGCGGGCAAGCTGGGCATGGGCGCGCAGATGCACGGCCTCACCGTGAACCGGCATAAAGTAAGTGGGCTTGGCCATGGCCATCAGGAGCTTGAGCTCCTCCTGGCTACCGTGGCCCGAGACGTGGACAAGAGCGCGGTTCTTATCCCACACGTCGCAGCCGAGCTTGGCCAGGCTGTTGACGACCTGCTGGACGGCTTTCTCGTTGCCGGGAACGGGAGTTGCCGAGAGGATGACGGTATCGCCCGAGTGGATAGAGAGCGTCTTGTGCTCGCCATTGGCCATGCGGGACAGGGCCGACAGCGGCTCGCCCTGCGAACCAGTGCACATGACGACAATCTTGTCGTCAGGCAGGTTATCAATATCGAAGGCATCGATGATATCGGCATCATCGATGTTGAGATAACCGAGCTCGCGCGCCACGCGGGTGTTCGTGAGCATGGAGCGACCGGTCACAACGACCTTACGGCCGCACTTGCGGGCGGCATCGCAGATCTGCTGCAAACGATGGATGTGGCTCGAGAACGATGCGACGAACACGCGACCCGGGGCGTTCTTGATGGCGTGCAGCAGGTTGGGACCAACCTCGGCCTCGGACTTGGTAAAGCCGGGAACCGTGGCATTGGTGGAGTCGGAAAGCAGCAGGTCGATGCCCTGCTTGGCAAAGCGGCTGATAGCGGCATAGTCGGGCGTGACGCCATCGATGGGCGTCTGGTCAAGCTTAAAGTCACCCGTGTGCATAACGGTGCCCTGATTGGTGCGGATGAACACGCCCAGAGCGCCGGGGATGGAGTGCGTCATCGAGAAGAAGTCAAGCGAGATGCCGCCGAGGTTGACATGGCTGCCGCCCTTGACCTCGCGGAACTTAGGCGCGCGGATGCGGAACTCAGAAAGCTTGCCCTCGATAAAGCCAAGCGTCAGCTTGCTCGAGAAGATGGGCACCTTATTGTTGAGGTCCTGCAGCAGATACGGAAGCGAACCGGTGTGGTCCTCGTGGCCGTGGGTGACGACGATACCGCGGAGCTTCTCCTCGTTCTCTAGAACATAGGTGTAGTCGGGAAGCACCAGGTCGATACCGGGCTGAGAGTCGTCGGGGAACATAAGACCGGCGTCGACGAGCACCATGTCGTCGCCGCACTCGAAGACCGTCATGTTCTTGCCGATGCCGTCAAGACCGCCGAGCGGGATGATCTTCAAGGGAGATGATTTTTTAGCTGCCATAGGTTAGTGTGGTTTCCTTTCTTCGAAACGGGTCTGGAACAACCGACGGGGCGCTTCTGGCAAACCGACCGCCGGGAACGTACAAACATGCATCACAGAGTCGATGCAATAACCAGAGTATGATACCCATTTGCACAACAACAGACCACCCATGCATCAAAGCCCCATCTGAACTGGTCTATCCCGCCGGTCTGGGGCCATCGGGGGCCGGGGCGGGTTAAGTTTGCTGCTCTACAGTCCTGCGCAAGACGGAAAGCACATTAAGTGCTTTCCTTTGCGTGCGGAACTCGCGACAAACTTAACCCGCCCCGGCCCCCGATGGCCCCAGACCTGTCAAAAAGGGACAGGTCTATTTTGGGCGGGTTTATCTGAGGATATACCGGAAGAGAAAGTATCGACAATTCAGGAAAAAAGAAAACTGAATAGACCATCTGACAAAATCGCAAGCATCACCCACCAGCCCTTTTGCTGTTCCCGGCGGGGGCCGCGGGTAAAGTTTATCGCGAGTTCCGCACGAACAGGAGGCCACTTAATGTGGCCTCCGTCGTGAGCAGGACTGTAGAGCAGGAAACTTTACCCGCGGACCCCGCCGGGAACAGCAAAAGGGCGACCCCTGTCCGGAGTCGCCCTTGCGGTGCTGGTTATGTACGGCTGTTACTCGGCGTCGTGGTGGCGGCGGGGCTTGCGGCCTCCGTTGTCGCCGGGACGGCGCGGGCGGTCGCTGCGCTCGGAGCGCTCACGACGCGGGCGTTCACGACGCTGGAAGTGCTCGCCGTCGCCCTCGGAGGCACCCTCGGCACGAGCCGGGGCCTCGGGCTTATCAAGACGATCGAGCGAGATCTTGCCGCGATCGTCGACCTCGATGACGACGACCTTGACCTCGTCGCCCACGTTGAGGACGTCCTCGACCTTCTCCACGCGGCCCTTGGCGACGCGGGAGATGTGCAGCAGGCCGTCCTTACCGGGCAGCAGGTTGACGAAGGCGCCGAAGGGCTGGATGGAGACCACGCGACCGGTGTACTCCTCGCCCGGCTCGGGAACCTTGATGATGAGCTTGATACGCTGGACGGCCTGGTCGACGGACTCGCCGGTGCCGCCGACAAAGACGGTGCCGTCCTCCTGGATGTCGACCGAGGCGCCGGTCTCGTCCTGGATACCGCGGATGACCTTACCGCCGGAACCGATGACGTCGCGGATCTTGTCGGTCGGAACCTGGATGGAAACGATGCGCGGAGCGGTGCTGCGCGTGGTGTGGCGCGGCTCGGGGATCACATCGAGCATCTTCTGCAGGATGAAGGCGCAACCCTCCTTGGCCTGCTGCAGAGCGCGGGCCAGGATGTCGAAGGTGAGGCCGGTGGCCTTGTTGTCCATCTGCAGGGCGGTGATGCCCTCGGTGGTGCCGGTGACCTTAAAGTCCATGTCGCCCAGGAAGTCCTCGAGACCCTGGATGTCGGACAGTACCACGGTCTTGCCCTCCTCCTGGATCAGGCCCATGGCGATACCGGAGACCGGGCGCTTAATGGGCACGCCGCCGTCCATAAGGGCGAGCGTGGAGCCGCAGGTCGAAGCCATCGAAGAGGAGCCGTTGGACTCCATGACCTCGGAGACGACGCGGATGGCGTAGGGGAACTCGTTCTCGTCGGGAAGCACCGGAAGCAGAGCGCGCTCGGCCAGATTGCCATGGCCGATCTCGCGGCGCTTGGGGCTGCCCATGCGGCCGGTCTCGCCGGTGCAGAAAGGCGGGAAGTTGTAGTGGTGCATGTAGCGCTTGCCCTCGGTGGGCTCGATGGTATCCAGACGCTGGCCCTCGTTGAGCATGCCGAGCGAAAGAACCGAGAGCACCTGGGTCTGGCCACGCTGGAACAAACCGGAGCCGTGAACGAGCGGCAGGTAGTTGTCCTTCACCATGATGGGACGGATCTCGTCGGCGGCACGGCCGTCGACGCGCTCGCCGGTCTCAACGACCATGGTGCGCATGGCCTTCTTCTCGAGCTTCTTGAGCGCCACGGGGATCTCGCGCTCCCAAGCGGCCTGCTCCTCCTCGGTGAACTCGGCGCGGATGGACTCCTTCAGAGCCTCGACCTTACCGATACGGGAGAGCTTGTCGGCGTCGCGAAGGGCAGCTGCCATCTCGTCGTAGTGGGCGAAGATGCGCTCCTGGACCTCCTCGACGGGCTGGTCGAGCGGGTACTCCTTCTTGACGATGGGGCCGTTAACCTGCTCCCACTCGGCGACGAACTCGTCCTGAGCCTGGCAGAAAGCGGCAAGGGCCTCCTGGCCAAACTTCATGGCGGCGAGCATGTCGTCCTCGGAGATCTCCTCGGCACCGGCCTCGACCATCGAGATGAAGTCGGCAGAGCCGCCCAGCTCCAGGTCCAGATCGGAGTTCTCGCGCTCCTCGTAGGTGGGGTTGACGATAAACTCGCCGGTCTCCACGTTACGGCCGATGCGCACGCAGGCAAGCGGGCCCTCGAAGGGCACGCCGCCAAGCGTCATGGCCAGGGATGCACCCATGACGTTGATGACATCGAAGGGGTTGACCTGGTCGGCGACGAGCGAGGTGGCGACGATGTGCACCTCGTTGCGGAAGCCATCCGGGAAGCTCGGGCGAATCGGGCGATCGATCATGCGGGCCGTGAGCGTGGCCTTCTCGCTGGGACGGCCCTCACGCTTGAGGTAGCCACCCGGGATGCGGCCGGCTGCGTACATCTTCTCGTTGAAGTCGACGGTCAGCGGGAAGAAGTCGTAGTTCTTGCGCTCCTTGGAGACGACCACGGTGTCGAGCATCGTGGTGTCGCCCTGCTTGACCAGGCAGGCGCCGGTGGCCTGCTTGGCAAGCTCGCCCGACTCAAAGGTGTAGGTCTTGCCGTACAGCTCAAAGTTCTTGGATACGAGTGTCATTGTTCTCCTTAACCCCGCAGACCCCTTGTCTGCGGGCTTCTCATGTGACGCGGGCCCCCTGCCCCCGCCACGCTTCAGAGCGTGATTGTTCGCGCCCTTACACAAAAAGAGCGCCCCGCTGCGCAGGACGCTCTTAGCATGTACAAATCCTACTGGATGTTGTCGCGGATGCCCAGAGCCTTGATGAGCTCGCGGTACTCGACGATGTCGTTCTTCTTGATGTAGGAGAGAAGACGACGACGACGGCCGACGAGCATGAGCAGGCCACGACGGGTGTGGAAGTCCTTCTGGTGGGACTTCATGTGCTCGGTCAGCTCCTTGATGCGCTCGGACAGGATGGCGACCTGAACCTTGGGGTTGCCGGTGTCGACCGGGGTGTTACCGAACTGGGCAGTCAGCTCCGCCTTGCGCTCTTTGGAAACAGTCATTGTTTCACCTTTCGTTTTGCGTCGCCCACGGGCGACTCGATTCGCCTCGGACTGGGAAGCCGCCGGTGGAGCGAACAACCAAGGTCGAGGTACCAACAGGTCGGTATGTTACCACAAGCAGCCCGCGCCTGCGCATCATCACCGACCCAACATGAATTCCATCGCGCGGAGGCGCTGATCGGTGTGCGTCGCAGCCCAAACATGCGAAAGCCCGAGCAGGAATGCCGCCGTATGCGGGTCGATTCGCTCGGCCATGAGCGCATCGAAGGTCATGGACATGAGGGCGCGCAGCCATGCGGTCTCACCGGTCGACACCAGTTCGGCACCTGGAACGCTCGACGCGCACGACCCGCACATGAGACCGCCCGCCTGGGCTGAAAAATACGACAGCATGGGGTCTCCGCACAGCACACAGGCCGAAAAATCGGGACGATAGCCAACGTGCGATAGCAGCTTAAAGACATATGCCGCCACAAGTAGGTCCATATGTGCCGTGTCAAGCCCGCTGCCCACCAGGGCAAGCGCTCGCTGCGTTATGGCAAAGGTAAACGGGTCCTCGGCGTCCTCGAACGAGCACACGCGCGCGACCTCGGCGATCGCGCTTGCGGCGCAGGTCGTCTCGTAATCGGGCGCAGCGCCGAGCGGCGCCTCCATAAGCTCGGCCTGAGAAACCACGTCGAGTGACCGTCCATGTGCGAGCAGCATATCGACCGTACAGAACAGCTCGCAGCGCGCAGCCAGGCGTCCGCCGGGTTTGCGGGCGCCCTTTGCCACGGCACGAACCTGCCGTCCCCGCTCGTCAAGCATCGTCAAGATCAGGTCGGTCTCTTTGAGCTTCGTCTTGTCGAGGACGAGCACCTTGGTGCGATATGTCCGGGAGCCTGCCATGCGCGCCGCGCGTCCTTAGTCCTCGGCGTTGTAGCCAAAGCGGCGAATCTGGGCCTCGTCGTCACGCCAGCCGGCCTTGACCTTCACGTCCAGCTCCAAAAAGACCTGCGTGCCAAAGATGCGCTCAAGATCGCGACGGGCGTCGATACCGATATGCTTGATCATCTCGCCGCCCTTACCGATGATGATGCCCTTTTGGCCCTCGCGCTCGACGTAAATGGTGGCGTGCACGCGCAGCACCTTCTTGGTCTGCTCGAGCGCATCGCAGATCACGCCAACGGAGTGCGGAATCTCATCACGGGTGCGGCGCAAGACCTTCTCGCGTACAAACTCGGCAACGAGCGTCTCATCGGAAGCGTCGGTACCCATGTCCTCGGGGAACCAACGCGGACCCTCAGGCAAAAAGTGCGCAACGGTCTCGATAAATGCATCGACGTTGAAGTTCTTGACCGACGACGTCACAATCTCGTCGTCATATTCCATGAGTTCGTGGGCTGCCTTAAGCTGCTCCATGACCTGTGCGGGGTCGGCCTCATCGGCCTTGGTGAGCACCAGGACCTTCTTGCAACGAGCGCATCTGACGCGCTCGGCAACCCAGGCGTCTCCCCTGCCGATCGGTTTGGTGGCATCAATCAAAAACGCGACAACATCAACATCGTTCAGCTCGAACAACGCGCTCTTGTTGAGCTCGGATCCCAAGCCGTCCTTGGGCTTATGAATACCGGGGGTATCGACAAAGACCAGCTGGTAGCCGGGGCGGTTGACGACGGCGCGCATGCGGCGGCGGGTCGTCTGGGCCACCGGCGAGGTGATGGCGACCTTTTTGCCATAGCAGGCATTAAGCAGCGTAGACTTGCCAGCGTTGGGACGACCGACCAGGGCCACAAAGCCGCTGCGGAAACCGGGCTCAACGTCACCAAAGCCCGCGAGGTTGTCGTCCTCGTCGCACAGGGCGTCGAGTTCCTCGTCGCTCATACCCTCAAACGGGTCGAACTCCTCGACATCCTCGAGCTCCTCGGTATCCACCGCGTCCAGGGACTCGTCGTCCAAAATCTCATCGACAAGCTGCATATTGTCGGACATGGGAATCCCTTTCTAAATAAAGCCGAGCGCGTGGGCAAATACCAGCAAGCCCACAATCGCGGCGGTGATGGAAAGAACGTATACGGAGGCGGCGGCGATGTCCTTCGCACGCTTGGCCAGCGGATGGAGCTCCTGGGTCGCCAGGTCGACGATGGCCTCCATGGCGGTATTGCAAAGCTCGCCGTGGATCACCAGGCCGCAACAGATGATAATCGTGGCCCACTCGGCAATGTCGAGCCCCACGATGCAGCCTGCAATGACGGTGCACACGCCCGCCACGAGCATGACCTTAATGTTGCGCTCGGTCTTGACGGCGGTGACGAAGCCCTCCATAGCGTAAGAAAACGACTTTAAGAAGGACGGATGGTCCTTGTTCGATCCGGGAATCATAGACGGCTCCTAGTCGTGGGCGTGGTTGGTGATGGGGCCGACGTGGACTAGCCTGGGGTCCTCGCCGCGCTCGAGCGCCAGATCGCGCAGGATGGCGTCCTCGCGGGCCTCCATGACCTCGGCCTCGTCGTCCTCGATATGGTCATAGCCCAGCAGGTGCAGCATGCCGTGTACGAGCATCAGACGACACTCGTCAGCGGGGCTATTGCCAAAACCGGGGGCCTGACGGGCAATAACCTGCGGGGCCAAGATGATATCGCCGAGCTCGAGCGTCTCGTCGGCGGGAATATCCTCGTCAAAGGCCGAGTCGCATTCAAACGAGAGCACATCGGTGGTGCGGTCGATACCGCGCCACTCGTGGTTGAGCTCGTGCATCTCGTCCTCGTCGACATACGAAAGGGAAATCTCGACTTCACGCTCAACGCCCTCGGCGGCAAGCACAACCTCGCAGATGTGCTCCACCTCCTGCGCGTCGAGCAGCGTATCGAGCTCGGCATCGTTGCTGATCAATACACTCAACGGGACTCCTTTCGGTCACGTACGCGCTTCTCGCGCACATCATCATAAGTATCGTATGCCTCGACGATACGTCCCACCAAGGCATGGCGCACCACGTCGGCACGCTCGAGGTGCGAAAATGCGACATCATCGACACGGCCCAAAATCTTCTCAACGTCAGCAAGACCGCCACGACGACCCACCAGGTCGCGCTGGCTCAGGTCGCCGGTAATCACGAACTTGGAGTTGAAGCCCAGGCGCGTCAGGAACATCTTCATCTGCTCGGGCGTGGTATTTTGTGCCTCGTCGAGCACCACGAAGGCATCACTCAGCGTGCGGCCGCGCATGTAGGCAAGCGGGGCGATCTCGATCACGCCGCGCTCCATAAGCTCATCGGTGCGCTCGCGATCCATCATGTCAAAAAGGGCGTCGTAAAGCGGACGCATGTAGGGATCGATCTTTTCCTCGAGGGTGCCGGGCAAAAAGCCCAGATTCTCCCCCGCCTCGACAACCGGACGCGTCAAGATCAGACGGCCCACCTCGTGACGCTTGAGCGCGGCAACGGCGAGCGCCATGGCCAGATAGGTCTTACCGGTGCCGGCAGGACCCAGGCCAAACGTGATGGTATGCGTGCGGATGGCATCCACATAGCGCTTTTGGCCGAGCGTCTTGGGGCGAATGACGCGGCCGCGATACGAAAGCAGCACGTCATCGCGAAGCGACGTAGCCTCGTGCTCACCGTCGCGCAAGACGGCCAGGCAGCGAGAGACATCGTCGGCAGACAGCGTGCGCCCGGCGGCCGCCTCGCAAAAAGCGTGCTCGAAAAAGCGCGCCACGAGTTCGACCTCGTCCGGGTCGCCGCTCACGGAGATGCTATCGCCACGGGCGACCACATGAGCGCGAACCAAACTCTCGAGCGCACGAAGGACGCCGTCGCCGGCGCCCAAAACGCGCGAGGGATCAATCCCCTCGGGAACGGTAAGTCTAATCTTCGAGGCTTCCATGAACCTCCCTGCGTGCATGGACCAAGCCGGAATCATCGACTCCGATGATAGCAACATCGAGCAGGCACGGGGCTGTAAGTCCACAGGTATCGTCAAGACGGGCATGATGGAACGAGCCGAGCGTCAGGTTGTCGCCATACTCGAGCACGGCACGCTCGACCGTGCCCACGCGACGGCGAGCGTCGGCAATAGCGAGCTCCTGTGCAGCGGCCCGCATACGGCGGCTGCGCTCGGCCATAACCTCGGGCGGAACCTGGTCGGGCATGTCGGCAGCAAGGGTACCGGGACGCTTGCTGTAGCGGAACACGTGCATACGCGAGAAACCCACACGGCGGCACAGCGCCAGCGACTCCTCGAACTCCTCGTCCGTCTCGCCAGGGAAGCCGACAATAACGTCGCAAGAAAGTGACGCCTGCGGCAGATTGGCGCGAATCATACGCACCGTGTCCTCAAAGGCCTCCGCACTATAGGGACGGCCCATGCGATGCAGGGTCGCCGTGCAGCCGGACTGCACGGGCAGGTGCAAAAACGGGGCGATACGCTGCGGAAAGCGCGCCATAACCTTAAGCAGGCGCTCGGAGATATCCATGGGCTCGACCGAGGAAATGCGCACATGCGGAATAGACGTGCGCTCCATGATGGCCTCGAGCAGCTCATCGATTTCGACGTGCTCGTCGGTCGCGCTCTTGCCATCGTAGGCACCCAGGTTCACACCGGTCAGCACCACCTCGGGCACGCCGGCCTCCTGGGCCTCGCGAACTTGCTCGAGCACGGACTCGACGGGCACGGAGCGCTCGGGGCCGCGCGCCTTCCACACAATGCAATAGGTGCAGCGATGGTTGCAGCCATCCTGAATCTTCACGCCCAGGCGAGAGCGACCGAGCGCATCGACCACCTCGCCATCGCTGCAGGCGGGAACGCTATCGGACTCAACACCCAGCACCTCGCATACACGTTCGGCGACATCTATCTTGGACGGCTCGGCAATCACGCGATCCGAAAGCTCCGACAGCTCCTCGGGATGCAAATTGACCACGCATCCGGTCACGACCACATAGGGCTCGTTTGGATGGGCCAGCGCATGACGGACGGCCTTACGGGTCTTGGCCTCGGCCTCGCCCGTAACGGCACAAGTGTTAATGACGATCAGATCGGCATCCTGGGGCTCCACAATAGCAAAGCCCAAGCGCATAAGATCGGCAGTGATACGGTCAGACTCAACCCGGTTGACACGGCAGCCGAGGTTGACGACGGAAATATGGGGTGCGAGCACGCGGGCTCCTTAATCGAGGATATCGTCGAGGGCACTCTTGATACGGTCGGTCACCGACTTCTTACCGGAAGCGACGTCATCGCCCATCTCATCGGCAAAAGCACGGAGCAGCTCGCGCTGCTTATTGGAAAGATTGGTGGGAACGACCACGCGCAGTTGCACGATCAGGCGGCCACGCGAACCGCCACCGCCAATGCGCGGCATGCCGTAATTATTGATGCTCACGGTGTCGCCGTACTGGGCGCCGGCGGGAACCGTCACCTTAACGACCTCGTCGGGCATAATGCCCTCGACCTCGATCTCGCAGCCGAGCGCTGCCTGCGCAATCGAAATATCGCTCACGAGGTACAGGTCGTCGCCGTTGCGCTTAAAACGCTCGTGGTCGGCGACGCGCACGTTGACGATCAGGTCGCCCGAGGGCTCGCCGCGAAGGCCAGCCTCGCCAAAGCCGCTCACGCGCAGCTGGCGACCGGTCGAAACGCCGGCGGGAATATCGATGTCAATCTTTTCATGCGAAGGCGTGCGGCCCTGACCGTCGCAGGTCTCGCAGGGATGATCGATGACCGTGCCCTCGCCGTGGCAGTCGGGACAAGGCGAAGAGGACTGAACCTGGCCCAAAAACGATCGCTGAACCGTCGTGACATAGCCCGTACCGTGGCAGCGGCCGCACTGCTTTTCCTGTGCGCCCTCTGCCCTACCGGTGCCATTGCAGTCCTCGCAAGGAGCAAGGCGGTCATAGCTGATTGTCTTTTTGCAGCCGAGCGCCGCCTCCTCGAGCATCACCGAAAGCGAGATGGCCATATCACGTCCGCGACGACGCTCACGACGGCTGCGGGCGCCACCGCCGGCACCGCCGCCAAAGAACGACGAGAACAAGTCGTCCATGCCCATGCCACCAAAGATATCGTTGATATCGACGTAGCCCGAACCACCAGGGCCGTCGGCAGTGCCGTAACGGTCGTAGTTAGCACGCTTCTGCTCATCGGAAAGAACGGAATAGGCCTCGTTGAGCTCCTTGAACTTGGCCTCGGCCTCGGGGTCGTCCGAAACATCCGGATGTACGGTACGGGCCTTCTTTAGAAACGCACGCTTAATCGTCCGCGCGTCGGCATCCCTGTCGACGCCAAGCACCTCGTAGTAATCCCTATTTTCCGACACGACCGAATCCTTCCGACTTTCATTATTGTCACAGTGCGTCCTATACCCAAGCAGGGCCGACCGCAAACAGAGGGTTTGATGTTATTGCATTTGGTACGGCGAAAGCATGGCCCGTTGCGAACAGCTCGCGAACCAAACCGACACGAGCGCGAACATGAAGCCGTTGGCAAAACCGTTGGCAAACTGCATCGCGCCGCGCTTCCACCACAGCAGGCTGCGATGAAGCACGCCGTCCGAAAGCACCATGAACAGGCCCATGGCAAACGGAATAAAGCACATCATGGCAAAGGCCGAGAACACGCCCGAGATGGCCGAGAGTACCAAAAACGGCGCCACGATGCCCATCAGGTAAAAACCGGTACGAGCTTTGCCTTCCAAGCGCTCGGCCTCAACATGGGCGCGGCCGACCAGATCGCCGCCCGCGGCACCGTTGGTGCCAGCATGACCCATGCCGCCAATGCGGACCTCGTCGCCATCGTGCGTGCCGGCAGGAAACTCAATCGTCTGCTCGGAGGTTACGCGAGTACGACCGCTGCCGCCGCAATCAGGGCAGGGGTCGGCCACGACCTTACCGGAACCGCCGCACTCGGGGCAGACCGACTGGAACGTACCCGCACCAAACAGGAAGGACAGGTCGACGTCGATGTGGCCGCGGCCACCGCAGCTCGGGCAGGTATGGGCATGCTCAGACGAAACGGAGCCCGAACCGCCGCAGTTGTTACAGGTATCGAAGCGCGTGTAGCGGACGGTCTTGCGGGCACCGCCCTTGGCCTCCTTGGCGTCGAGTTTGATATCAACGACCACGTTGGCGCCGTTCTCGGGATTGTAGGCAGCCTGCCCGCGACGCGGCTGGCCCCAGGCGCCACCAAAGGGAAAACCGCCCTCAAAGGGATTGCCATAGCCCGCGCTGCCGGCGTAGCCGCCGCCATAGGGCGAAGCCGTAGGAGCGCCGGCGAAGGGGTTGCCCGAACGCATGGCGTCGTAGCGCGAACGCTTCTGCTCGTCCGAAAGCACGGCGTAGGCCTCGGAAACCTCTTTAAACTTTTCCTCGGCATCCGGCTCTTTGTTGACGTCCGGATGGAGCTTGCGGGCCTTTTGCTGGAAGGCCTTTTGAATATCACGCGAGGTGGCGTCCTTGGAGACACCCAAAATCTCGTAGTAATCTTTTTCGTTCATCGTCGCCATGCGTGGCAACCTCCTGCTCACAGCAGCGTATATATTCCGGTAATTCTACCCGAGCGGCCTAAGCTAGATCCCAAAACAGCTCGAACAGAACATTTCCATCGAGCCAGCCCAGGTGTGTCGGCGCCAGACGAGCTCGGACATGGCCCGCGAGGACGTCTGCCGAAGTGAAGGGTCCCTCATGGACTCCGAGCGTCTCGGGCGCCCAAGTGGCAAGACCCAATTCGAGCGCGCGATCGCAGGCAGCTGCCAGCTCGCCCGTTGGGATGACGCAAGCTGCACGAACCAACAGATCGGACGCAATACCGCGCGTCATGCGACAAGCGAGCATCAGGTCTTCAGCCGCAGCCTCACGCTGCGACAGATATTCAGTCTCGAACGCCGTCGCGTCATCGTCACGTTGCACCAGACGCACGCGGTACGCAACACCTCGAGAAGAAACACCGGGGAACAAACCTGCAAGACGGTCGAAATCCCCGGCGTCGAGCATGCCCGCGGCAGAACGACCCAGGCCCAGGTAGCCCCGTCCGGTCCAGTAGGCAATGTTATGGGCGCACTCATGGCCGTCGAGCGCATAGCTTGCCACCTCATACGGGTGATAGCCGGCCGCACCCAGACGCTCACGCGCCACATCCATGCACGAAGCTTGAAAATCCTCGTCGGGCTCGACCGACTCGTCGCGGCACGCCATGCGATAAAGGGGCGTCCCCTCCTCAAGCGTAAGCGGGTAGACCGACACATGATGCGGAGCCGCCGCCAGCACGCCAACGAGCGTGCGATTCCAACTCGTTGCGGTTTGCCCGGGAAGTCCGCACATAAGGTCGCACGACACATCAAGCCCAGCGTTCTTGACCGTCGCGATGGCGGCGAGCGCCCGATCGGCATCGTGAATACGGCCGATGGCAGTAAGTTCGATGTTATCGAGCGTTTGCACGCCCAGAGAGACGCGTGTGACACCAACCTTGACAAGTGCAGTAGCAAGCTCGGCGGTCAGCGACTCGGGATTGGCCTCGCAGGTAAACTCAACGGGGGCGCACCACGCACGAATACGCCGCGCCAGCTCCACCAGGCGCTCCCCCGCCAGCGACGGCGTACCGCCGCCAACATAGACGGTGCGGGTCTGGTCAAGGGCACCAGCCTTGCCAAAAGCATCGAGGCGCGCGAACAACTGCTCAAAATAGGCATCGAGCGCAGCGCTCAGGTCGCACGGAGCAAAACTGCGCGAGTCGAAGTCGCAGTAGCGGCACTTTTGGGCACAGAACGGCACGTGCACGTACAGCGCGGTAACGGCCACCCTTAAGCCTCCAGCGGATGAGCAGGCACCGACTTGCCAGCGGCAAGGGCGGCCTCGCAGGCCACCGCATCATGCTCGATCTCATCGACCAGCACCATAAACTCCTCATACGTGGAGCAGCGCACCACATGGGCACGCCAAGCGGCGGCATGGGGCATGCCTTTTAAGTACCAGCTTGCGTACGTACGGGCACGCGACATAAGCGGCAGGAGCTCATGTGTCAGCGTTAGGTGCTCACGCAGGGCGTCCAGGCGCTCGACGGAGCTGCGAACCGGCACCGGTATGCCATCGAGCGCAAGGGCGCGAGCATCGCCAAACACCCACGGGTTCCCGTAGATACCGCGCGCGATAAACACCGCGCTGGCGCCCGAGTTGCGCAGATGCTCCGCGGCATCCTCGGCGGTAAACACGTCGCCCGAACCGATCACGGGAATCTCAACGGCGTCGGCAACCTCATCGACGACCGACCAATCGGCCTGGCCCGTATAGAGCTGCGTGGCGCAGCGGCCATGCACCGCCACCGCGGCGGCACCGGCGCCTTCGAGCATCTGGGCAAACGTCGCGGCATTACGGTCCTCGGCATAAAAGCCTTTGCGAATCTTGACGGTCACGGGTACATGCGCCGCGCCCACCGCCGCCTCGACGATCTTCTCGGCCAAATCGGGCGTGCGCATGAGCGCCGAGCCCTCGCCCTTGGTAACGACCTTGCGGGCGGGGCATGCCATATTGATATCGATGAGCGACAGGCGATCGCCAACGCGCTCCTCGACGGCGGCGACGGCACTCGCAAACTGATCGGGCTTGGAGCCAAAGAGCTGCACACAAATCTGCTGCTCCTCGTCGGCCGGCAGCACCAGGCGCCACGTTTTGTTGCTGGCATAGGCAAGGCCTGCCACGCTCACCATCTCGCTGTAGGCAAGGTTGGCACCGCGGCGGCGGCACATGATGCGGTAGGCAGGGTCGGTCACGCCCGCCATGGGAGCCATAAGGAACGGTTGCTCGGCATAGGCGCCCAGCAACCGCTCGCTGTATTCGGAAAGCGCCATAGGCCTACTCGTCCACCTTGAGAATCGCCATAAAGGCCTCCTGCGGGACCTCGACCGAGCCGATGGCTTTCATGCGCTTCTTGCCCTCTTTCTGCTTCTCGAGCAGTTTGCGCTTACGCGAAATATCGCCGCCGTAGCACTTGGCAAGCACGTCCTTGCGACGCGCCTTGACGGTGGAGCGGGCAATGATCTTGTTGCCGATAGCACCCTGGATGGGCACCTCAAACAGCTGACGCGGGATGATCTCCTTGAGCTTGTCGCACAGACCGCGGGCCAGGCCATAGGCCTTGTCCTTGTGCACGATAAACGACAGCGCGTCCACCTCATCGCCCGAAAGCAAGATATCGAGCTTCACAAGCTCGGAAGGACGATACTCGTTGAACTCGTAGTCGAGCGAGGCATAGCCCTTAGTGCGGCTCTTGAGCTGATCAAAGAAGTCCAAGATGAGCTCGGCAAGCGGCATATCAAAGCGCATCTCGACCGATTTGCTCGTCAGGTGGATCATGTCGGTCGTAACGCCGCGGTGCTCGATGGCGAGCTGCATGACGGCGCCCGTGTACTCAGGCGGGCAGATGATCTTTGCCTTGAGGTAGGGTTCCTCGATACGCTCGATGCGCGTGGCCTCGGGAAGGTCCTGCGGGCTGCGGACATCGATCATCTCGCCGTCGGTCTTGTAGACGTGATAGTCGACCGAGGGACTCGTGGCAATGAGGTCCAAGTTGAACTCGCGCTCCAGGCGTTCCTTAACGACTTCCATGTGCAGCAGGCCCAGGAAGCCCACGCGGAAGCCAAAGCCGAGCGCCACCGAGGTCTCGGGCTCCCATACCAACGACGGGTCGTTGACGTGCAGCTTATCGAGCGCGTCACGCAGGTTCTCGTAGTCCTTGTTATCGATCGGGAACAGGCCCGTATAGACCATGGGCTTGGCCTCGCGGTAGCCGGGAAGCGGCTCGGGGCAGGGATTCGACGCCCACGTGAGGGTATCGCCCACGCGCACGGCCTCGGGGTCCTTCAGGCCCGTGACCACGTAGCCCACCTCGCCGACCGTCAGCGCATCGACCGGAGTCTCGGCGGGACGCTTGACGCCCACGCCATCGACCAAAAAGTCACCCTTTGCCTGCATCATGCGCAGGGTATCGCCCTTTTTGATGGAACCGTCAAAGATGCGCACCGTGGCGACGACACCACGATACTCGTCGAAGTACGAATCCAGGATGAGTGCCTTGAGCGGCGCGTTCGCATCGCCCTTGGGCGGAGAGATCAAAAAGACAATGGACTCCAGCAGATCGTGGATGCCCTCTCCGGTCTTGCCCGAGACACACACGGCATCATCGGCAGGGATCGCCAGGTCATCCTCGATCTCGGTCTTGACCTCATCGGGATGGGCCGAGGGCAGGTCGATCTTGTTGATGGCCGGCACAATGTCCAGATTGGCGTTCATGGCGAGCGTCGCATTGGAGACGGTCTGCGCCTCGACACCCTGGGTGGCATCGACGACGAGCACCGCGCCCTCGCAGGCGGCCAGCGAACGCGAGACCTCATAGGTAAAGTCCACGTGGCCCGGCGTATCGATGAGGTTGAACTGATACGTCTCGCCGTCGTCGGCGTCATAGGACACGCGGACGGCGTTGGACTTGATCGTGATGCCGCGCTCGCGCTCGATATCCATGGTGTCGAGCAGCTGCGACTCCATGTCGCGCTCGTCGACGGTATGGGTGAGCTCGAGGATACGGTCACTGATCGTGGACTTGCCATGGTCGATGTGCGCAACAATTGAGAAGTTGCGGATGTGGGAAATGTCAATTGAAGTATTCATGCGGACTATCTTACCCGAGCGATACAAAAAATGGAGCCTGTTCCATAAAACAGGCTCCATTTATGCGCGTAATCTGTGTGGTGTGAAATTTACAACTTAGGCGTTGATGCTGTTCACGAGCTTGGCAAGACCGGACTTGCGGTTGGAAGCCTGGTTCTTGTGGATAACATGCTTGGCGGCAGCCATGTCGAGACGCTTGGTGACGGTCTTGAGGGCAGCCTGGGCCTTCTCGGCGTCGCCCTCGGCGACGGCGGACTGGACGTGCTTGGTCAGCGTCTTGAGCTCGGACTTGACAGCCTTGTTACGCATGCGAGCTGCCTCATTGGTGCGGATACGCTTCTTCTGAGACTTGATGTTTGCCACTTCTGGAGTTCCTTTCGAGTTCCTTGCAAAAAATGTATGACACCTCTGAGACACGGTGAGGTCATGCAAGCGCCTACTATAGCACGCTCCCCCTCAAAGGGATAGAACGAATTTGTCAAATAGGCAGGTATCATCACGATTTTCTCAAGATGTTCGTAATCCAGAGCAAAAGCGCGGTCTGAGAATCGGCCGAACCCTTCAGTGCGAGCTCCACATCGACCGCGCCCTCGAGCGCGGCAACGAGCTCTGCCATCGAAAAGCGACGTGCCCAGGTCAGGTGATTCTTGACCTGCCAGGACTGGAGCTTAAGTGTTGCGGCCAGCTCACGACCCTGTCCGCGCGCATCGAGCGCCTTGGCAACGATAAGCTCGCGGATGCGGCCGCACAGCAATGTGTAAGTCCACACGTAGCTCTTGGCGGGCAGTAGATTGAAGAGCTCGAGCGAGCGTCGCATGTCACGGGCCGAGACCGCATTGAGAAAGTCCCAGGGTTGAACCTCGGCCGTACGTACAATCCAGCGCTCAACGTCGGCAAGCTCAATCTGGGGCACCTCGACCATCTGGGCAAGCTTAGCCAAGTCGTTATCGAGCATGCGAGTGTTTTCACCCGAACGCGAGACGAGTTCCTCGGCGGCCGCCGTCGTGATCGACTTGCCGTGCTGCGTCGCCATCTGCTGCACGCGGCGCGGTAGCTCCCAGCGCTTGGTGCCGGAGCAATCGATCACAGCCTTCTTGTCGATCTTGGCGATCGCCTTATACAGGCGCGTGTTCTTGGCAAGCGAGTCGGCGATGATGAGGCAGACCGTTGTGGGACTGGGACTCGCCAGATACTCGACGAGCGGCTCCGAGACCGACTTGGCGAGCTTTGAGCAGCCATCAAGGATTACCAGGCGAAACTCGCTGCCCATGGGAAAGGTGTTGAGCGATCCGATAATCGACTCGATATCGGGGTCTTTGGTCATATCGCGCTCGTCGAGGTTGAACTCGACCATGCCCGACTTTTCCAGACGCGCTTTCATACGCGAGACGGCGTGATCGCGCTTGACTCCGTCGGTACCGACGATCAGATATGCCGGCAGCAGACCGGTTTCGGACATTGCGCTCCCCTCCCGCAGGCCTTCGTATTCGCTCCGTGCCATTCTAGCCCAGGGGCCCACCACACGCCAACGACGTCGTCACGGTCGCTGGCATCGCATCGCAAAGCCATTCGCAGTCGGCGTGACGGTAATGTCGCCGTGTTCGATAGTGCACGCGAACACGCCGCCCGCTTCCTTAACGGCATCGATGCAGGCATCGGACGGATGGCCGTATCGATTCCCCTCGCCCGCACTCGCGAGGGAAAGCTCGGGCTTCAGGACGTCCAGCAACTCATCATCGACTGAAACCTTAGAGCCGTGATGCCCAAGTTTAAGTACGTCGATATCCCCCACCTCCTGCACGAATTCCCGTTCTTGGTCGATCTCGGCATCACCGGTGAGGAGCATACGCAGGCCCTTGCCTTCCTGAACATATGAGAGCAGCAGGACAAGCGAGCCCTCATTTCCCTCGCCATCCACGGACTCGAATGGCCACATCACGCGGGCGCAAAATGAGCCGATATCGACCGTATCCCCACGGCGCACCTGCCGATACTCCACGCCAGGTCGGTTCAATACCTCGGCAGGAGCATCCTCCAGCGCATCCGCCGCCACGGCAATCGTACCGACCGAAAACTGTTCGAGCACGGCAGGCAGACCACCCCAGTGATCCTCATCCCAATGCGTCACAAAGACGGCATCGATATGGTGCACGTTATTGCGAACCAACGCCGCCACCACGCGCTCGTCGAGCCCGCAGTCGACGAGTGCCACTGCACCGCCCTGGCGGATAAGAATCGCATCGGCCTGGCCCACATCGAGCACCGTCACAGAAGGCGGAGCGAATCGATCCCAGTAGACGTACGGAATCGCAGCCAGGAACACCAGACATGCAAGCCCCACCGCCACAGGACGTGCACGGGGACGCGGCCACCAGACCAGCAGCACCGCCAGCAAACACGGCACTAGATAAATCCACATGCTATCGGGCGGCACGCTCACGGATGCACCCGGCACGGCGGCAAACAGCTGCTCGAAGAACAGCACGCAACGGGAGGCAATCATGGGCACAACGAGCGCCCAAGTCCGCAACGGTGCCACGAGCGAAAAGGGAACCAGCACGATCGACACGGCAAGCAGTACGCTCACCACCGGACCGATGACCGCATTTGCCAGCGGAGCAATGAGCGAGAACGTACCGAAGGCAGGAATGGTAATGGGAAGTGTCGCCAGTTGCGAGCACAGCGTGACGGAAAGCATGCTGGCAACGTCTGATGGCACACCCAGCTCACCCAAAGCGTAGGTCGCATAGGGGCAAAAGCACAGAATGGCTAAGACGCTGGCACATGAAAGCTGAAAGCCCATCTCGAACAGAACCGTCGGCCGCAGCAGCACAAAGATGGACATGGTTACGAAGAGCGCCGATGCGCCATGCTGGCGCCGCCCCGCGCCGTTTACGACAAGCGTCGCGAACACCATGCAGCACGCGCGCACGGCCGAGGGAGACGCGCCCGTAAAGGCAGCGTAGCCCACAAGCGTTATCGCCAATATCGCCCGTTGAAGACCGCGTGAGCACCGAGTCTTTTGCAATACACCCTCGATTACAAACCCCACGATTGCCAAGTGGCTGCCCGAGACGGCGATAAGATGCGCCGTTCCCGTCACCGAAAACCAGTCGCCCGCCGGCTGGGCGCGCAGCTCGGCCGAACGACCGCAGACGACACCGGCTATAAGTGCACGCGCCGGGTCGGTCGCAGGCGCGATGGACGCAAGCAGCCCATTTCGCATCCGAAGAAGCGGCCCCGGAGAGTCCTCATCGACCGGCAAAATCCGAACGACTTTAACCTTGCGCACCTCGCCTCGGAGCACGCGCGATCGTCCATACGCATCGTTCTCAAAACGTGAAACGCGACCGATAACACGCACGTGCGCCCCGACCTTGAGCTCGAGGTCGCACGATAGGCGAACCATTGCCAAGTTCTTACCGTCCGCGCGTGCCTCGCAGGTATAGGAATACACGTCGTCGTTTATGGATGGGTCACCCTGCACGACAAACTCAAGGCTGCTTGCCGCTCGACCGTCGAGCGCCTTCGAGGCGCTTAGCACGCCCACAGCCCACCACGCCGAGACGACCGCTCCCGCCACGAGACCGACGGACGCGGCATACAGCCACCGCTTCCAAGGGGCAAGCCGCGCACAAGATTGAGCCAGCACAACGAATACCGCCGCCGTAACGGGAATGGCCCATAGCGGCCCGACCGCCGAAGCCCGCTCCCACAGCAGCGCATCGGCGGCCACGTTGAGCACCAAGGCGCAGCTCATGCACATGCCGGCACACAGGGCCATCGTCCACGGCATCAGAGGCCGCGGAGGCATCACATGCTCGCGCTCGGTCGCACTCATACGCAGATGGAATCTTTGATTTTGGCAAGCTTCTTCTCGCCGATTCCCGACACACGCATCAGATCGTCAACCGAGGCAAAAGCACCGTTCTTTGTCCGCTCATCGATAATCGACTGGGCCATGGAGGGACCGATGCCAGAGAGCGTCTGCAGCTCTGCCGCGCTTGCCGTATTGATATTTACTAGGCCTGTTGCGCCACTCACGCCCGATGATGCGGAAGCCCCACCATCAACACCAACTTCCGCAATGGACGCCTGCTGCTCCCCTACCGTTGGAACGTGAATCTTCTGTCCATCGACGACCTTAGATGCCCGATTGAGCCCCGTAACGTCTGCCTCGGGCGCCAGCCCGCCGGCGGCATCAATCGCCTGAGCCACCCGCGCGCCGTCCTTGAGACGATATACACCGGGCGACACAACGGCGCCATCAACATCGACATAAACCTCTGCCGCGGCAGACGCCTTAGGCGAAGAGCCTTCGGATGTCTTTCCGCTCGAGGCATCGCCGGATCCCGGCTCCACTAACGAACCCGAACCATCAGTGTGCTCAAACGACACACTGCCGGCACCGCCGCCAAGGTTCGCCATCGCCAGTCCACTCGCCATCGCAATGACGACCAGTATCGCCATCACCACTGCCTTATGACCGAGCAGCTTGTCCGCCAAGCGGTCCATCCGTTTGACCCGTTCGTGTTGTTCGCGCTGCGCCATAGCAAAACCTCCCAACAACATCGTGTCAGGAAAAGAGCCCTGCAACAGCCATTCTCCAAAACCGGTTTTCGCGGTCAAACCAAAAGCCGACCAAAACCTTGCGAAATAATGTCCATTTATTCAGGCACACGTCAGCAAATGAGCACTTAGTCGCAAAATGCCCAGATAGCAAAAGACCGACGATGCAAGCGCATCGTCGGTCTATGCACAAATTTACTCGTGATCTTGGTAAATCTCACGCGGAGCAAGCTCCGAATGTTTACGTTTTAAGGTCTTAGGGGCCTTATACGTGTTGCTCTCGAAGTCGATGTACTCGGTCTGCTTGAGCAGGCGCTCGATCATCTCCTCGTGATCGAACAGCTCCCAGGCCTCATGCACGGCATCGAGTTTAGCGTGCGTCTCGGGACGGCGCGGCATAAACAGCGTGCAGCAGTCGGGAGCGGCCTCAGTCGAGATATCGAACGTACCGATCTCCTCGGCGCGCGCGATGATCTCCTGCTTGTCCGAACCGATGAGAGGACGGAACACGGGGATCTTCACGGCCTCGTTGACGGCCATGATGTTCTCAAGCGTTTGGGAGGCAACCTGCCCAAGCGATTCACCCGTAACGATGGCCTTGGCGCCCTCGATGTGTGCAATGCGCTCGGCAACCGAATACATAATGCGGCGATACATGATCACGCGCAGGTTGCTGGGACAGGTGACCGAAATCTCACGCTGGCAGTCGCCAAACGGCACCACGTACAGGCGGCCGATCTGGACACCCGGCTCAAGCGCACGGATGATGTCCTGCACCAAATACTCGCTCGTATCGGGCGTCTGCGGACGACCGGAGAAATGTACCGGCACGCACACCGCACCGCGACGCGCGAGCATCCAAGTCGCCACCGGAGAATCGATACCCGACGACAGCAGCGTCACGACCTTGCCGGCAGAACCCACCGGCAGACCGCCCACGCCGCGCTCGGAGCGCGCGTACACATAAACGCTACCCTGAACCACCAGTACGTGCACCATGGCATCGGGGTCGTGCATTTGAACCTTTTTATCGGGGAAGGCCTCACACAGCACCTCGCCCACCTGACGATTGATGTCAATCGAGGTGAGCTCATAGTCGGTATTGGAGCGCTTGGCATGCACCTTAAACGAATCGAAGGAACCAAACTCGCGCAGCGCCTTGACGGCGGCGGCACAGTACTCCTGAGGGTCGCGATTGGTGTGATACGCCAAAGACACGCGAGCAACGCCGGGAACGGTGCGAATGACACGCGCCGCATCGTCGGCCTGATGCTCGTTAAAGGTCACGAGGATATAACCGGAAATTCGAGACACGGCATTCACGGAAAAGGCGGCCAAGGCCGCCTTGATGTTATCCATGAGGATATGCTCAAAATGTGCGCGGTTCTTACCCTTCAGTCCAACCTCGTGATAGTGGACCAGGCAGACGCGAGCCGCCATTTAGGCTTCAGCAACCTTGTGGCCGAGCGCCTTCTCGTAACGGGCCTCGTCGTAAGAGATGTCGCCGTCGACAATCTCGTCCATAGCCATCGAGATGGTATCGGCACCGGAAAGCCCGATGGTGATGTCATCGACATCCTGGACGGCAAGCACGCGGTTGTGCTGGCCACGCAGCATGCTGTTAATGTCGCAGGCGCGCTTGGAGGCAAGCGAAGCAAGCAGGAAGCGGTTGTGATCGGTCTTCTCCAGAAGATCGTCAATGCAAGGCTTTACAACGGACACGGACCTCAGATCCTTTCATGCATATCGAGAACGCGAACGAGCTCATCGGTCGCGCGGTCGAGATCGTCATTAACCACGACGTCGTCGTAGCGGTCGGCAAGGGCAAGCTCATCGGCGGCGTTTGCCATACGCAGCTCAATCGTCTCGGGCGTCTCGGTACCGCGACCGACTAGACGCTCGCGAAGCACCTCGAGCGAAGGCGGCTTGATAAAGATCAGCACGGCCTCGGGGAAACGCTCCTTCACCTGCAGGGCACCCTGGACATCGATCTCCAGAATCAGAGACGCGCCCGAGGCGAGCTTGGATGTGACCTCGCTCACCAACGTGCCGTAGCAGTTACCGTGGACCTCGGCCCACTCAACAAACTCACCGTTTGCCACGCGGCGGTCGAACTCCTCACGCGTCAGAAAAAAGTAGTTGACGCCGTCGACCTCACCTTTGCGTGGTGCTCGCGTGGTAGCCGAAACCGTCAGGCCCAGGTTCGAGCGGCGCTCGCGCACACGAGTGACGAGCGTACCCTTGCCTGCTCCTGACGGTCCAGAAATCACAAAGAGCTTGGAATCCTGAGCGCTCACTTATTTGGTCAGCTGCTCGAGGAGCTGCTCGCGCTGACGGACGCCGAGGCCCTGGACGCGACGGGTAGCGGAGATACCGAGCTCCTCCATGATCTTGGCGGCCTTGGCCTTGCCATAACCAGGGAGAGACTCGATGAGGGTGGAAACCTTCATGCGGGAAGCGATGGGGTCATCGGAGTTGAGCACGGACTCGAGGGACTTCTCGCCCTTCTTGATCTGCTCGCGAAGCTCAGCGCGGGCGTGACGTGCGGCAGCAGCCTTCTCAAGAGCCTGCTTGCGCTGCTCATCGGTAAGCTGAGGGAGTGCCATTCGTACCTCCAAAAAGTTAGGTTATATCTGATTCAATAATTGGCATTTTAGCACGTAGAACGTACAAAATGCCCAATCGCGGCTCCATAGGTTAGACGATACCCGCAAAAAGTGCAATATACTGCGCCCAAAGTTAAGCCCCTGACCTGCGATTCCACACAAAGGATGGGAAAGTTTACGCAGGCACAGGGGCTATTTTGTGCTAATGAGACCCAAAAGTGGTGACTTAGGGGAATCTTTTAGGCGACGTTTTCGACCAGCTCAGCGACAATAGCGTCAAAGGCGGCAACCGGATCGTCGGCGCCGGTGATGGGACGGCCCACCACAATGTGGCTTGCGCCCCGCTCGATAGCCTGGGAAGGCGTCGCCACGCGGGACTGGTCACCAAGGGCGGCACCCACCGGACGCACGCCCGGAGTCACGATCAGGGCATCGGGACCCAGCAGCTCACGCATGTCGTGAGCCTCCATCGGCGAGCACACGATACCGTCGATGCCGTTGGCCTGAGCGAGCTTTGCCAGGCGGGCGGCCTCCTCGGCCACGGGCGACTCGACGCCGATCTCGCTCAAGGCATCCTGGTTCATGCTCGTGAGCACGGTGATGGCGACGAGCTTGGCGCGGTCCTCGCGCGCCTCCTCGGCGCCCTCGCGGCAGGCAGCGAGCATGGCGCCCGAACCCAAGCCGTGGACCGAAAGCAGATCGGCACCGGCAAGCGAGGCCGAGCGGGCGGCACCGCGAACCTGATGCGGAATGTCATGGAACTTAAGGTCAAGGAAGACCTTAAAGCCCAGGTCCTTGAACGTCTTGACGATCTCAGGACCCTCGGCGTAATAGAGCGTCATGCCAACCTTGAGCCAGGCGGCATGGCCCGAAAGCTCGTGGGCGAGCTCGAGCGCACGCTCACGGTCGCAGTCGAGAGCGACGATCACGCGGTCGCGGGCATCGGTCTCTAGCATTCGAAAGCACCTACCAGTTCGTTGATGTCCTTCACGCCCTGGGACTCGGCCCAGGCCTCGAGCTCATGCGCGATCTTGAGCGAAGCGCACGGATCGACGAAGTTGGCCATACCGACCGACACGCAGGTGGCGCCGGCCAGGATAAACTCGGCCGCATCCTCACCGGTCATGACACCGCCGACACCGTTGATAGGGATATCGACGGCCTGGGCAACCTCCCAGACCATGCGCACGGCGATGTGATGACACAGCGGGCCCGAAAGGCCGCCCTTGGGCTTGGCCACGCGGGACTTGCGGGTATGGACGTCGATGGCCATGCCCTGGATGGAGTTGATGACCGAAAGGCCGTCGGCGCCGGCAGCCTCGAGGGCCTTGGCGATCTCGGCGACGTTGACCGGCGCCATCTTCACGAACAGAGGCTTATCGGTCACCTTGCGGCAGGCAGCCATAACGGAAGAGGCGCCCTCGGGCGTGGAGCCCATGGCGGCACCGCCGGCGGCGATATTGGGGCAGCTCACGTTGATCTCGTAGCCGGCAGCCCAGGGGCACAGCTCGACATACATCTCGAGTGCGCGGACAAACTCGTCAACGGAGTGGCCGGCAACCTGACAGATGACCTGGCAGCCGTCCTTGGAAAGCTGCTCGAGCCACGGACCGGACTCGCGGGCAAAGGCGGCCACGCCGGGGTTCTGAAGGCCCACGGAGTTGATCATACCGCCGGGGATCTCGGCCATGCGGGGCGCGGGGTTGCCGGGCCAGGGCTCGGCAGCGCAACCCTTGGTGGTGATGGCGCCCAGCTGGGAAACATCAAAGAAGTTCTGGAACTGCCAACCGTAGCCAAAGGTACCGGCTGCGGTGTTGATGGGGTTCTGCATCTTGACGCCGCCGAAATCGACGGCCATGTTCACGGTACCCACTAGAAGACCACCACCTTGGAAGCATCGAACACGGGGCCGCACATGCAAGCACCCTTCATACCGTCGACCGTCTCGACATTGCAGGTGTTGCAGGCGCCAAAGCCGCAGCTCATCATGCGCTCGAGCGACACCTCGCAGTACGCACCGGCCTCGGCGGCAGCGGCGGCGACCTTCTTCATCATGACGGCGGGGCCGCAGCTGGCGACGTAGTCGTAGCCGCCCTCGCCGAGCAGCTCGGCGGCAGGATCGGTGCAAAAACCGTGCATGCCGAGCGTGCCATCATCGGTGCACACGTTAACCGTGGCGCCCAGCGCGCGGAACTCATCGACACCCACGGCCTTGGAAGCGGTGCCAAAGCCCAGGCAAACGTCGACATCCACGCCCTGCTCGGCAAGCATGCCGGCGAGGCACAGCACGGGCGGAACGCCGATGCCGCCCGCCACGAGCAGCGCCTTCCTGGTGCCCTCGGGAACAAGCCAGCCGCGGCCGCCAGGGCCCAACAGGTTGGACTTGGAGCCGGGGGCCATCTGCGACAGACGACGGGTGTCGTCGCCCACGACGGCGTACCACAGCTCGACGGTGCCGGCCTGGGCGTCGGCGCGATAGAAGCTCAGAGGCACGCGAAGCAGCGAGGACGCATCGCCGGGCACGGCGATGTTCACAAACTGACCGGGCTTGAGCGCACTTGCAAGCTTGGGGGCCGAGATGACGAGCGAGAAGATGCCGTCGGCGATCTCCTGGTTCGAGACGACCTCGAAGTCGTGCATGCGTGCAGTGGAAGGTGTGGGCATAGACGCTCCAATCCCCCATGCGGTTGCATGGTCCAAACGAACAGAAAGCGCGGCACCGCAAGGGCGCCGCGCACAAAAGCGATAAGGCTATGCTAGCAGATGCAGCCGTCGGCGAGCGTCTGCTTACCGCCGACAAACACATCGGTGGCACGACCGGTAAGCGTGCGGCCGGCGAAACCGGAGTTCTCGGCGCGCGACTCGTAGCCGTCCTCGCCGACCGTCCAAGTGGCGGACGCGTCGAAGACGGTCAGGTCGGCAACGGAGCCCGCCTTGACCTGAACCTGGTCGAGGCCCAGGATCTCACGCGGCTTGATGGCCATGAGCTCGACCATGCGGCCCATGCTCATCTTGCCCGTGTTGACCAGCTCGGTGAGCACGAGCGACAGCGAGGTCTCGAGACCGATCATGCCAAAGGGCGCAAGCTCGAACTCGCGGGCCTTCTCCCACGGGGTGTGGGGAGCGTGATCGGTGACGATAACGTCGACGGTACCGTCGATGACGCCCTGACGGATGGCCTCGGCGTCCTCGTCGGTGCGCAGCGGCGGATTGACCTTGAGCGAGGTGTTGTAGGTCTCGTCCAGGTCGTTCTCGGTCAGGAACATGTGGTGCGGGGTGGCCTCGCAGGTCACCTGAACGCCAGCGGCCTTACCGGCACGCACGAGCTCGAGACCGTGAGCGGTGGAGATGTGCTGGATGTGCAGCTTGGCACCGGTCAGCTTGGCGATCTCGATGTCGCGGGCGATCTGGAGCTCCTCGCCGGCAGCCGGCCAACCCTCGAGGGCCAGACGGGTCGAGACCTTGCCCTCGTTGATCTGGCCGTGGCCGACCAGGTCCTCGTCCTGGCAGTGGCTCATGAAGACCTTGCCGAACATCTTGCCGTAGTCCATGCAGCGACGGAGCATGCCCGCGCCCTGCACGCCGCGACCGTCATCGGTGAAGGCGACGGCGCCGTGGGCGACCATATCGCCCATCTCGGACATGGCCTCGCCCTTAAGACCGCGGGTCATGGCGCCCGACGGATAGACGCGGCAGTGGCCGACCTCGGCAGCACGGGACTTGACGAACTCCACGACGGTGCCGTTATCGGTGACGGGATCGGTGTTGGGCATGGAGCACACGCCGGTAAAGCCGCCCTTGGCAGCTGCGCGGGTACCGCTCTCGATGTCCTCTTTGACCTCGTAGCCGGGCTCGCGCAGATGCACGTGCATATCCACCAGACCGGGGACGAGGTACTTGCCGGAAAGGTCGCGGACCTCGGCTCCCTCGACGGCGAGATTCTCGCCGACCTCGGCGATCTTGTCGCCGTCAATCAGGACGTCAACGACACCGTCAAGCTCGACGGACGGGTCGACGACGTGGGCATTCTTAAGAAGCAAGGCCATTATCGGCACCTCCAAGCAGCAGATACAGGATAGCCATACGCACGCAGATACCGGCGTAGACCTGCTCCAGGATGACGGAGCGTTGCGGGTGGTCGGCCATATAGGAGTCGAACTCGACGCCGCGGTTGATGGGGCCCGGGTGGCAGATGATCGCATCGGGCTTCATGAGCTTCTCGCGGTCCTTGGTCAGGCCGAAGAGCCTGTGGTACTCGCGAATGGTCGGGAACGGGGCACCCTCGAGGCGCTCCTGCTGCACGCGCAGCATGTAGACGACGTCCAGCTCGGGCAGGACGGAATCGAGGTCGCTCGTCACGTGGTCGCAGCCAAGGACCTCGGGTGCCGGCGGCAGCAGCGTGCCGGGGGCGACGGCGTAGGTCTCGCAGCCCATGATCTTAAGGGCGGGGATCAGCGAGCCGCAGACACGGGAGTGGGAGATGTCGCCGACGACGGCGACCTTCAGACCGTGGAAGTCACCCTTGTGCTCCCAGATGGTGTACAGGTCGAGCAGGGCCTGCGTGGGGTGGTTATGCTTGCCGTCGCCGGCGCAGATAACGCTCGCGGGCGAGTTCTGCGTGACGATGTAGGGCGCGCCGGCGTGCTTGTCGCGCACGACGATGCAGTCGATCTTGTAGGCGTTGAGGGTCTCGACGGTATCGACGAGGCTCTCGCCCTTGACCGTGGAGGTCGAGGAGCCGCCAAAGTTGAGGCTGTCGGCCGAAAGACGCTTCTCGGCGAGCTCGAAGGAGCTGCGGGTACGCGTCGAGGGCTCGTTGAACATGTTGACGATGGTCTTGCCCTTGAGCGTGGGGACCTTCTTGATCGCACGCTCGTTGACCTCGGAGAACGCCTTGGCGGTCTCGAGGATGAGCTTGATATCCTCTTCGGAGTACTCGGTAATGTCGATCAGGTGCTTATGGTTGAACGCCACGGTACTACTCACCTCCCAGCGGCGCGGAGCCCACGTGGGAACCCGGCGCGACGTCGTTAATCTCGACAGCGGTGTGGCCGTCGACTTCCTTCATATATAGGTGCACGTTCTCCTCATGCGACGAGGGAACGTTCTTGCCGACAAAGTCCGGCGAGATGGGGAGCTCGCGGTGGCCGCGGTCAACGAGGACTGCCAGCTCAATGCGGCTCGGACGGCCCAGGTCCATAACGGCGTCGAGAGCGGCGCGGATGGTACGACCCGTATACAGGATGTCGTCCACCAGCACGACGCGCTTGCCGTCGACGCTGAAGGGAATGTTGGTAGCGTGGATCGCGGGAGCGAAATTGGTCGCATAGTCATCGCGGTAGAAGCTGATGTCCAGGCTGCCGAGCGGAACGTCGACGCCCTCGATCTCCTTGATCTCCTCGACGAGCTTCTTTGCCAGAAGGTCGCCGCGCGTGACGATGCCGACCAGAGCGAGGTCTTCACAGCCCTCGTTGCGCTCGAGAATCTCGTGCGCGATGCGGGTCATCGCTCGGTTGACGGCGGTCTCGTCCATGATGACCGCCTTGGGGGAAGTCGTGCCCATCGATCTCCTTCCTCACATGTCTTGACTGCTGACACAGTCAAAAAAATAGATGCCCGACCGCTCAAAGCGGACCAGACACCCACAGGAAGGGCTGCTCTTTGGCAGCAATGTAATTCCATGTGGGTATCTCGTACCCCTTTAATGGTCAAGGGATAGTGTAGCCAACCTCGAGCTTAATTGCGAGCATAAATACAGAGCAATCCGTAAACGGAGCCCAATGCTCCATAAACCTATATATATTTGTGGGACGAGCTTGAAAACGCACGCACGAGCTGGCATAATCCCCTCTGCTGCACGCAAATCGGATCTACGTCCAGGGCCGTGGCGTGAGCACTATCGCCAAAAGAGGAATATCTCTGTGTAGATTACGCACAGGGAGCTGCTTCTGTGCTATAGTTCAGGCTTGTTTGTTAACGCGACATGTTCGTTTGTCGCCCAAGGAGGGTCAGTTATGTCCAAAGTTTGCGAAGTTTGCGGTAAGCACCCCGTTGCCGGTCGCTCCATCAGCCACTCTCACCGCGTCACCAACCGTAAGTTCCGCCCCAACATCCAGCGCGTCTACGTCGTCGTCGATGGTCACCGTCGCAAGATGAACGTTTGCTCCACCTGCCTCAAGTCTGGCAAGGTTGCGCGCTCCTAAATAAGGTCTTACCAACAAGTACCTCGGACTCTCCGGGTCAAAGACCTCGCGTTCATATAGAACTTACCAAAGGCGCCCTCCCCTACGGAGGGCGCCTTTTTGCACTCATTGGGGACAGACTTACATGAGTGTTTTCACGCATTGGGGACAGACGTAACGCATGCCAGCAGCGGTTCGGCCCCTGCCTCACGCCGCCTCGTTCCAGCCCGCGGTGGCCTTGGTTACGCTTGTAGCGCCGATGCCGGTGATACGGGCAATTTGCTTGACCGTGAGATGTGCCCGCCTAAGCCTCAGCAGACACGCATCACGATCGGGGCGTGGCAGGGCCTTGAGCAGCGCAGGATCTATGCTCGGAAGGACTTCGCGCGCAACGGAAAGAGCATCCTCATCGAGGATCCGTCGGCGTGGAAGAATCTCAACTGACCAGATCCGCCCGGCAACTTCCTTAAGATGCTCACAATAGCGACGAGACCCCCCGACAATATCGAGCATAGGGGCCGCGTCACAGATGTCAAAGGGATCGTAGCCCAGCTGGTATGCCCTAAAGCTTGACCAGCGGTATGCTTCGAGAGAGTCGATCGCACCTTTCACAGGATTGAGATGGATATAATCGAGTAGCTGCACCGCCTGTGTGTCCGACTCAACCGCAACACGCGAATAGCGATTGTCAAACAGATGGCCCGTTCTTCCCGTTTTCCCATTGAAATACTTAGCATACGCCGTCAGTGCGCACTGCATTGCCTTTGAAAGGTTGTCATATGGGTCATCAACCATCAAATGGAAGTGGTTGTCCATAAGGCACCAAGCCAACACTGCCACTTTATGGCGTGCAAACCTGTCCGAGATGTCCGATAAGAAACGATATCGGTCAGAGTCATCTTCAAAAATAATCTGTTTGGAGTTGCCACGGTCAAAGACGTGGTAATAGCCGGTGAGCGAAACGGCGCGGGCGCATCGGGGCATAATCTCTCCTTTCAAAAACTGAACAGGCAACACCTAAAAGGAGAGAAGGAACGCGAAATGCTGAGCCTGTGATCTATTTATATCCAATGAGCGGCAAAAAGGCCCAGAACGGCAAAATGGCAAAACGATGTCTGTCCCAAATGAGTGAAAGCACTCATGTAAGCCTGTCCCCAATGAGCGGGGCGGTGGAGCAGGCAAGTAGTTTTAGTTAAAACGTTTCAGTTTATTGAAGCGTTTTAGTTTGTCTTTTACGGGAATCTGACCGTTCACCGATTTATTTCTTGCTATCATGCATCTTGTAGGGTAAATCTCCGATCGCAAGGAGACACAAATGGTGAAAAAGTCACCGGAAAACACTACTCCCGCAATTGTGGACAACGTAGAGGCGCTTGAGGCTAAGCTCGCTCAGATGCGAGAGGCCCAGGCGCTTTTTGCTACGTACACGCAGGAGCAGGTCGACAAGATCTTCTATGAGGCCGCCATGGCCGCCAACAAGGCTCGTATCCCGTTGGCGAAGATGGCCATCGAGGAGACCGGCCGCGGCGTTCTTGAGGACAAGGTCATCAAGAACCACTACGCCGCAGAGTACATCTACAACGCTTACAAGAACACCAAGACCTGTGGTGTCCTGGAGCGCGACGAGGCTTACGGCATCACCAAGATCGCCGAGCCCATCGGCATCGTGGGCGCCGTCATCCCGACGACCAACCCCACCTCCACCGCGATCTTCAAGACGCTGATCAGCCTGAAGACCCGCAACGCCATCATCATCTCCCCGCACCCGGCTGCCGCCAAGTGCACCATCGCCGCCGCCAAGCTCGTGCTTGACGCCGCCGTCAAGGCCGGCGCCCCCGAGGGCATCATCGGCTGGGTCGATGTCCCCTCCATCGAGCTGACCAACATGGTCATGCGCGACGTCGACATCATCCTCGCCACCGGTGGCCCGGGCATGGTCAAGGCCGCCTACTCCTCGGGCAAGCCCGCCCTGGGCGTTGGCGCCGGTAACACCCCGGTCGTCATCGACGACACCGCTGACGTGCTGCTCGCCGTCAACTCCATCATCCACTCCAAGACCTTCGACAACGGCATGATCTGCGCTTCCGAGCAGTCCGTGACCGTCATCGACACCATCTATGACCAGGTTAAGGCCGAGTTCCAGAAGCGCGGCTGCTACTTCGTCAAGCAGGGTGCCGAGATGGAGGCCCTGCGTGCCGCCATGTTCAAGAACGGCGCCCTCGATCACCGCATCCCCGGCATGGCTGCCGCCAAGATCGCCGAGCTCGCCGGCATCGAGGTTCCTGCCAAGACCAAGATCCTGATCGCCGAGGTCACCTCCACCGACCCCGCCAAGGAGGAGTTCTCCCACGAGAAGCTCTCCCCGGTCCTGGCCATGTATCACGCCAAGGACTTCCAGGAGGCCGTCGACAAGGCCGAGCACCTGGTGCTCGCCGGTGGCCCGGGCCACACCGCCTCTCTGTACGTGCACCCTGCCCAGGCCGAGAAGATCAGCCTGTTCGAGCACGTCATGAAGGCCTGCCGTATCGTCATCAACACCCCGTCCTCGCACGGCGGCATCGGTGACCTGTACAACTTTGGCATGAAGCCGTCTCTGACCCTGGGCTGCGGCTCCTGGGGCGGCAACTCCGTCTCCGAGAACGTTGGGGTGAAGCACTTGATCAACGTTAAGACTGTGGCCGAGCGCCGTGAGAACATGCTGTGGTTCCGCGCTCCCGAGAAGGTCTACTTCAAGAAGGGTTCCACGCCCGTCGCCCTCGACGAGCTTGGCAACGTCATGGGCAAGAAGCGCGCCTTCATCGTCACCGACCAGTTCCTCTTCAAGAATGGCAACACCCGCGCCATCGAGGCCAAGCTCGACGAGATGGGCATCGCCCACGACTGCTTCTACGACGTCGAGCCCGATCCGTCGCTGCAGTGCGCACGTCGCGGCGCCAAGCAGATGGCTCTCTTTGAGCCGGACGTCATCATCGCCGTCGGCGGTGGCTCCGCTATGGACGCCGGCAAGATCATGTGGATGATGTACGAGCACCCCGAGTGCAAGTTTGAGGACATGGCCATGGACTTCATGGACATCCGCAAGCGTATCTTCACCTTCCCCGAGATGGGCAAGAAGGCCTACTTCGTCGCCGTCCCGACCTCTTCGGGTACCGGCTCCGAGTGCACGCCGTTCGCCATCATCACCGACAAGGAGACCGGCATCAAGTGGCCGCTCGCCGACTACGCGCTGCTCCCCAACATGGCTATCGTCGACGCCGACAACTGCATGACCGCCCCGCGCGGCCTGACCGCTGCCTCCGGCATCGACGTCATGACCCACGCCATCGAGTCCTACGTCTCCATCATGGCTTCCGACTACACCAAGGGCCTCTCCGAGCGCGCTGCCAAGCTCGTCTTTGAGAACCTGCCCTCCAGCTTCACGAACGGCGCCAAGGACCCGCACGCCCGCGAGGAGATGCACAACGCCTCCTGCATGGCCGGTATGGCCTTCGCCAACGCCTTCCTGGGCCTCAACCACTCCATGGCTCACAAGCTCGGCGCTTTCCATCACCTGCCCCACGGCATCGCTAACGCCGTCATCCTGACCCGCGTCATGCGCTACAACGCCGCCGAGGCTCCCGTCAAGATGGGTACCTTCTCCCAGTATCCTTACCCCAACGCGCTGCACAACTACGCCGAGATGGCCAAGTACTGCGGCATCGAGGGCAAGGACGACAAGGAGGTCTTCGAGAACTTCATCACGAAGCTCGAGGAGCTCAAGGACTTCATCGGCGTCAAGAAGACCATCGCCGACTACGGTGTTGACGAGCAGTACTTCCTCGACACCCTCGACGAGATGACCGAGCAGGCATTCAACGACCAGTGCACCGGCGCCAACCCGCGCTACCCGCTCATGAGCGAGATCAAGGAGCTCTACCTGGACGCCTACTACGGCCGCGAGCCCCAGGATTACGCCGTCTGCTAGTTTTTAGCACGGTTATTTGCGGCGGGGGTGCACGGGTGTACGCACGCCCCCGCCGTTGCTTCTATCGCATCGTTGAAAGGATGCAATTATGCTGCTCCCCGATTCCAAGACCGAGCTCGTCCGTCGCGGTAACAAGGTCGTTTACGACCTGGGCGACAAGATCGTCAAGGTCTTTAACGAGACCAAGCCCGTCTCCGACGTGTTCAACGAGGCTTTGAATCTTGCCCGCATCAATGAGTGCGGCATCCGCAGCCCCAAGGCTCTCGAGGTTTCTCAGCTCGAGAACGCCAACGGCTGGGCGCTCGTGACCGAGAAGGTTCCGGGCACTACCCTTGCCGAGAAGATGACTGCCGAGCCCCAACGCTTTGGTGAGTACCTCGAGATGTTCGTCGACCTCCAGATCGAGATCCACGGCTACACCTCCCCGCTGCTCAACCGTCAGCGCGACAAGTTCGCCCGCATGATCGACAGTCTTGATCAGCTCAATGCCACCACGCGCTACAACCTTCAGGAGCGTCTGGACGGCATGACCAAGGAGTTCAAGGTCTGCCACGGCGACTTCAACCCCTCCAACGTCATCGTCGGCGACGACGGCCAGCTCTATGTGTGCGACTGGGCACACGCCACCCAGGGCTCCCCTGCTGCCGACGTTGCCACCACCTACCTGCTCTTTGCCCTCAACAGCAAGGACCAGGCCGAGGCCTACCTGGAGCTCTACTGCGACCGCGCCGACATGCCCATGCAGGTCGTGCGTCAGTGGACGAGCATCGTCGCCGCTTCCGAGCTCGCTCGTAAGCGCAACGTGAACGATGAGTTCCTGAAGAACTGGATCGACGTCGTCGATTATCAGTAATATCTGAGCGACTTATTTCGCATCGGAGGCACAAAAGAAAACCCCGCAGCTCGCATGGGCTGTGGGGTTTTCCTTTTAGATATCGAGGATGCCACAAGATAAAAGGACGGCCCCGCATCTCCCCGATCTGGAAAAATGCGGGGCCGTCCCGTATATCGAACTACAAGCGAAATCGTCGATTAACGGCGTGCTGCCTTCACAAGCTCGGCGACCTTGGCGACGACCTCGTCGATCGCCACATCCTCGCGCTCACCCGTGGCACGGACCTTGAGCTCAACGGTGCCATTCTTAAGGCCACGCTTACCCAGAACGACCTGATACGGGAAGCCCATAAGGTCGTTGTCGGCAAACTTAAAGCCGGGACGCTCGTCGCGGTCGTCGACGACAACCTCGATACCCTCGGCGCACAGGCCATCAACGATCTGCTCGCAGACGGTAGCGCACTCCTCCTTCTTGGGATCGAGCGGAATCACCGCGACCTCGTACGGGGCAACGGAGACCGGCCAGACGATACCGTGCTCGTCATTGTGCTGCTCCACGACGGCAGCGAGCGAGCGGGACACACCAACGCCGTAGCAGCCCATGATGAGCGGCTTCTCCTTGCCGTCCTCGTCCATAAAGGTGGCACCCATGGCCTCGGAATACTTGGTGCCCAGCTGGAAGACCTGAGAGACCTCGATGCCGCGGGCAGCGGAGAGCGGCTTGCCGCAGTGCGGGCAGGGGTCGCCGGCGACAACGGTGACCAGATCGGCCCACTCATCGACGGTAAAGTCGCGCTCGGGGCAGGCACCGGTAAAGTGATAATCGACCTCGTTGGCACCGCAGGCCCACTGCTTGGAATCGCGCAGGCTCTCGTCGCACACCAGACGAATGCCCTCGGGCAGGTTAACCGGTCCGATAAAGCCCTTGTGCAGACCGTTCGCCTGAAGCTCCTCGTCGGTCATCATGCGATAGCCCTTGCCAAAGACATGTTCGGCCTTGCAATCGTTGAGCTCGTGGTCGCCCGGGACAATGGCCACGACAGGCTTGCCCTCGGCGTCGATGAGCGCCAGCGACTTGCGCGTGCCGTTTTCGGGGAAACCGAAGAACTTTGCAACGGCCTCGATGGTGCCCATGCCCGGAGTCTCGACCTTGGTAAGCGTACCGTCGCCAGGACCCTCGGTCACGACGACCTTGGTGCTTGCAGCCTCGTCATCGGCAGCGAAGCCGCAATCGTCGCAGTAGACGAGCGAAGCCTCGCCGGCGTCAGCCAAAGCCATGTACTCGACGGAGGTATCGCCACCGATCTCGCCAGAATCGGCGACGACGGGCAGAGCCTTGATGTAGCAGCGCTCGCAGATATTGGCGTACGCCTGCTTCATCTTGTCGTACTCCTCCTGCAGGCTCTCCTGCGTGGCGGAGAAGCTGTAGGCGTCCTTCATGATGAACTCACGGCCGCGCATCAGGCCAAAGCGGGGACGGAACTCGTCGCGGAACTTATCCTGGATGTGATAGAGGTTCACCGGCAGCTGCTTGTAGGAACGCAGCTCATTGCGCACCAGGGCAGTCACGGTCTCCTCGTGCGTGGGTCCGAGAACAAACTCGCGGCCGTGGCGGTCATCAAAGCGCACAAGCTCCTTGCCATAGGCGTCAATGCGGCCGGACTCACGCCACAACTCGGCGTCGACCATGATAGGCATCATAAGCTCCTGGGCACCGGCGGCATCCATCTCGTCGCGCACGATGTTCTCGATCTTGCGAATCGAGCGCCATGCGAGCGGCAGGTAGGAATACAGACCGGCGGCCTCCTTGCGGATCATGCCGGCACGGAGCAGCAGGCGGTGGCTGGCGAGCTCAGCGTCCGCCGGATCCTCTTTAAGCGTCGGCGCATAGAGCTTAGACATATACATTGCTCGGGTCATTTATTTCTCCTCAATAAGCTTGTCGACCTCTGCCATAAGCGCGTCGACAATTTGATCCTCAGCTACTTTACCAATGATCTGGCCATGCGAAAAGAGCAGGGCCTGACCTCGTCCACAGGCCACGCCTAGGTCGGCGTCGGAAGCCTCGCCGGGGCCATTAACGGCACATCCCATGACGGCAATCGAAAGCGGTGCGGAGTAGTTCTTAAGCCGCTCGGTGACCTCCTCAGCAATGGGAATGAGGTCAACCTGGCAGCGGGCGCACGTGGGGCACGAGACAATCTCGGGACCACGGCGACGCAGGCCCAACGACTGCAGAATACCCCAGGCAACCGGCGGCTCCTCAACCGGATCGGCTGTGAGCGACACGCGCATGGTGTCACCAATGCCTTCGGAAAGCAAGATACCCAAGCCTACAGAGCTCTTGATGGTGCCCTGGAGCTTGGTACCCGCCTCGGTTACGCCCAGGTGAAGCGGAACGTGGGGAATCTCACGCGACAGGGCTCGATAGGTATCGAGCGTCGTCTGTACGCTATGGGCCTTGGCGGAAAGCACTATGTTGGTAAACCCACGATCCTCAAAGTGCCGCACAAAGCGCTCGCTCGACATCACGAGCTTCTCGGGCTGCGTGAGGTCGTCGCGCTCGGCGATATCCTGCTCAAGCGAACCGGCATTGACGCCGATACGAATCGCACAGCCCGCGGCGCCGGCGGCGTCGATGACGGCATCGACCTTGGCCCAATCGCCAATGTTGCCGGGATTGATGCGGAGCTTGGCGGCACCGGCCTCCACAGCGCCAATGGCCAGCTTGTGGTTAAAGTGGATATCGGCAACGATTGGCACCGGAGACTCGGCACAGATGGTGCGGAAACCCTCAAGCGCGGCCTCGGTGGGCACGCTCACACGCACGATATCGCAGCCAGCCTGCGCCAACGCGCACACTTGCGCAAGCGTTGCCTGGGCATCAGCGGTATCGGTGCAGGTCATGGATTGGACCACCACCGGCGCGCCGCCGCCGATCTGCACGCCGCCCACATGCACGGGGCGCGTCAGCTCGCGCGGCAAAGAATGGGATAAAGACAATCCAAACACTCCCCTACAGAATAAATCGAAGGATGTCGGAACGAAGCATATAGACAAACAGAAGCGCAAAGAGCGCGATGCCCACATAGCTCACAATGGTCTGGACCTTGAGCGGAAGCTCGCGGCCCACAATCTTTTGAATGATCTCGATGACCAGCTTGCCGCCATCGAGTGGTGGGATGGGCAGCAGGTTCATAAAGCCAAGCGAGAACGAAATGAGGGCGGCAAACGAAAGGAACGTGGCAGGGCCGGCAGCAGCAGCCTGTGAGGACATAACGCTAATACCCACGATCGAAGAAGACTGATCGAGAATCTCCATCGTATGCTGCGGCTGGAGCAGGCGCATCACGCCCTCCGCCGTCTGCGCGACATAGGAGAACGACAGGCGAGCCGACGTGATGGGGTCTAAACGGACCACCTGCGTAGAGGCATACACACCTAGGCGCTCGTCCTTTTTGAGCGCAACCGAGGTCGAATGCTGCTTGCCGTCGCGCTCATACTCAATGGCGATATCGTCCTTACCGGCGGCCTTGCCGATGGCATCGTAAACGTCCATCCAGGTAGAGCACGATACTCCGTCAACCGAAAGGATCGCATCGCCGCCCTCGATACCCGCCTTGGCGGCAATAGACCCCTCGTCAACCTGACCGATCACGTTGGTATCCATCGGCACGGTGACACCCGCAATGGAATAGATACTCATAAGGAGCAAAAAGCCCGTCAAGATATTGACAATAATACCCGCGAGCAGCATAAAGGCGCGCTTGAGAAAGCCCTGGCCAAGATAGGTGTGCGAACGTTCTTGCGCAAGGAACTCGGCCTCGCCGCACGGCAGCTCCCACACATCGCCCTCGGCAGTTGAATGTTCGCGATCGAACCGGCGGCCGTCAAAGGTGGTGTAGCCCGCCGCGTCTCGCGGCAGCGTCTGATACTTGGTGGGATAGTAGCTCGGCGAGGGCTTCTCCCCTTCCTCATACCAAGGCGCGATAGAGCCCCAACCCAAGAGCAAGGCGCATGCCTCGAGCACATCCTCCTCGGAAAGCTCAAGCTCGACAGCAAGGTCGGCCACGGTCACGCGACCATGACGATAGATAGCCGCGAGCACGCGGTCGGCACACGAGACGTCGGTCGGATCCATACCGCAAATGGCAGCGTAGCCACCCAGCAGCAGCGGGGTCACGCCAAACTTGGTTCCAATGCGACGCGACGTGTAATGGATGTCAAAGCGGCACGGCAGGCCCAAAAAGAACTCGGTCACACGGACGCCGCAGGCACGCGCCGCCAAAAAGTGGCCGCCCTCGTGCAAAAACACGAGGACGGAAAGCATCAGCAGGCCCCAAAAGACCGATGAGAGAACGCTCAGAACAGTATCCATAAAACGAAAAAGCAATCCTTATGGTTAGGAACGGGTTGCGGCGAGCACCTGCGCAGCCTTTTCACGCGCCCACGCATCGATGTCGCGAAGCTGCTCAAACGAATCGACCGCCTGCATATCGTGGGCATCCATGCAGGATTCCACAATGCGATCGATATCGGTAAAGCTGCAGCCATCGTGCAGGAAGGCATCGACGGCGACCTCGTTGGCGGCATTGAGCACGCACGGCATGGTGCCACCCGTCTTGCCGGCACGTTCGGCCAGTGCCAGACAGCGGAAGGTATCCATGTCGGCAGCATCAAACGTGAGCTGTCCCAGCTCGCGGAAATCGATACGAGGCGCCGGGGTATCCCAACGCTCGGGATACGAGAACGCGAACTGGATGGGAATACGCATGTCGGAAGCACCGAGATGCGCCATCACGGAGCCGTCGGCAAACTCGACCATAGAGTGAATCTTGGACTGACGTTGCACGACCACGTTAATGAAATCGAGGTCGCAGTTAAACAGATGCATGGCCTCAATGCGCTCCAGACCCTTGTTCATGAGGGTGGCGGAGTCGATGGTGATCTTGGCACCCATGGCCCACGTGGGATGTGCGAGGGCATCGGCACGCGTCACGCGATTGAGCTCGTCGCGCGTGCGGCCAAAGAACGGACCGCCCGAGCAGGTGAGCCAAATACAATGAGCCTCGCGTGGGTTCTCCCCCAGATAGCACTGGTAGATGGCGGAGTGCTCAGAGTCAACTGGAATAAGCTGGCCCGGTTGCGCCAACGGCATAAGCAAGTCGCCACCGACGACGAGGGACTCCTTGTTGGCAAGGGCAAGACGCTTATTCGAGGTCAAGGCCGCATGGCTCGCTTCGAGCCCGGCAGCGCCCACAATGGCAACAAGCACACAGTCGACATCATCGCGACGTGCGAGCTCACAAACCGCCTGCGCACCAACACCGAGCTCCGTGCCCTCGGGCAGCTCCTGCAGCACGGCGTCCGCACCGTGGGCGGAGTCGGCCACGGCAACGGCCGGAACCGAGAACTCGCGGGCGGCGGCAACGAGCTCCGAGGTGCTGGAATTGACGGACAGCGCCGTTACCTGCAGTCGATCGGCATGCTGACGGCACACGTCGAGTGCCTGCGTGCCGATAGAGCCCGTACAACCCAGGATGGCAACACGAAGGCGTCCATCGGAGCCATACGTCGTCTGGAATGACATTACAGCACGCCCCCGATCATCAAAAGCAGCTGCGCGGTAATGCAGCCAAAGATAAGCGAGTCGCTACGGTCGAGCATGCCGCCATGGCCCGGGATAAGGTTGCCGGAATCCTTGACGCCCACGCCACGCTTGATGCGCGACTCAATGAGGTCGCCGATAACGCCCAGGATGGACACGACCAAGCCGCACAGCAGCGCATAGGGCAGGCTGAGTTTGTAGAAGTGCGTCGCCCACAGGATGAGCCAAATCAAAACCGAGCCCAGAATGCCGCCGACAAATCCCTCCCAGCTCTTTTTAGGAGAGATCTTGGGAACCATCTTGTGCTTGCCGATACGGCTGCCCACGATGTAGGCAAACGAATCGGAGACCCAAAGGGACGCGCAAACGCCCACCGAAAGCAAGGCGCCGGCAAAACCGGGCACGGCATCGCGCAGCAGCACGATAGCCGACAGCATAAAGCCAGTGTAGATGGGACCCATGAGCGTCACGGCCACATCAGAGATGCGGGTACGCGGCGACCAGACATACCAAATGCCCACAGCGAGCATCAGGGCAAAAAGCAGGGCATTCAGCAACATCGAATCGCCCAACGCCGACAGCGGAAAGAGTACGGCGGCAGCGATACCCATGCGCTCGTTAGCCATCTTGCCATCGAGCCTCGTCATACGGAAAAACTCATAGCAGCACAGACCGCTCATGACAGAAACAAAGATGGCCGTGGGCACGATACCCAAAACCAGGCACAGGATAAAGACAACGGCATAAACGATACCGGCGGCGGCACGGGTAATAAAGCCCGCAAGCCACGAACCGGTGCCATTCTTCGCTGCGGGCGCTCCCGCAGCGACAGCCTTGCGCTCAGATGTCTTGGGAGCAGTTGCCTTGGGACGATCGGACACGATTAAGCCTCCTCGGTCTTGCTCAGACCACCAAACCTACGGTCACGGCCCTGATAGGCCAAAATGGCGTCGACAAGGCCCCAACGATCAAAGTCGGGCCAATAGGTATCGGTGACGTAGAACTCGGAATAAGCCACCTGCCACAGCAGATAGTTCGAAAGGCGCAGCTCACCAGAAGTGCGAATCACAAGCTCAGGATCGGGAAGGCCGGCGGTATAGAGGTGGGAAGCCACCATGTCGTCATCAATTGCGCCAGGATCGATCTTACCGGCAGCAGCGTCGAGTGCGATCTGACGGACAGCGCGGGTAATCTCGGCACGCGCGCCGTAGTTGACGGCAAGCGCCAGCGTCATGCCGGTGTGATTGGCGCACTCGGCAAGACCGCGTTCAAAAACGTCGCGGGTCTTCTTGGGCAGCGCGGAAATGTCACCCAAAAAGACAACGCGCACGTTTTCGCGCTTCAGAAGCGGCAGCTCGTCGATGAACGTCTTGGCAAACAGATGCATCAAGACGTTGACCTCATGCTGCGGACGGTTCCAGTTTTCGGTAGAAAACGCATAGGCAGAAAGCACGTCGACGCCCAGACGCACGCAGGCGGTAATAATCTCGCGAAGGGAGACGATACCCGCCTTGTGGCCCTCGGTGCGCGCAAGACCGCGCGACGTGGCCCAACGACCGTTACCGTCCATGATGCACGAGATATGGTGCGGAATGTTATTGAGGTCAAGGTCGGAAAAACCGACGCCCGCAGGGGCGTCGGCAAAGTACTCGACCAGTTTATGCTCGTCGTATTGCACCTTAGATCTCCATGACCTCGGCTTCTTTTTCCTTCAGAAGCTCCTCGACCTTGGCGACATACTCATCAGTGTGCTTCTGGACCTTGGCCTGCTCGCGACGGACATCGTCCTCGGTGAGCTCCTCATCGCGCTCGAGCTTGTTGTTGAAGTCGCGACGGATGTTACGGATAGAAACCTTGGCCTGCTCGGCGTACTCGCGGCACTCCTTGACGAGCTCGCGACGGCGCTCCTCGGTGGGAGCCGGGAACGGCAGACGAACGACGGTGCCATCGGAGTTGGGGGTAATACCCAGATCGGAAGCGCCGATGGCCTTGACGATAGCATTGATGAGTGCCTTGTCCCACGGCTCGATGAGCAGCATGTGGGCCTCGGGGGTCTTGACGGCGGCAACCTGCGTGACCGGCGTGGGAACACCGTAATAATCGACGGTGATGTCGGACAGAATGTTGGCATTGGCGCGGCCGGTACGAACCTTGGAGAAGTTATGCTTGAGGGACTCGAGCGACTTGTCCATGTGGGCGGTGATGTTCTCTGCCATGCTTAATCCTCCTGATAGACGAGCGTGCCGACGGGCTCACCCGAAAGCGCGCGCTTGACGGTGTCCTCGCCATCGATGTTGAGGACCAAAATCGGCATACGGTTGTCCTGGCACAGTGCCGTAGCCGTGGAATCCATAACCTGCAGACCGCGGACGAGAACCTCGTGATAGGTAATCTTGTCAAAACGGACGGCATCGGCGCACTTGACGGGATCCTTGTCGTAGATGCCGTCAACCTTGGTGGCTTTAATCAGAATCTCGGCGCCGATCTCGCACGCACGAAGAGCCGCGGCGGTGTCGGTCGTAAAGTACGGATTGCCCGAACCGGCGGCAAAGATAACGACGTTGCCCTTGGAAAGGTGGTTGATGGCGCGACGGCGAATATAGGGCTCGCAGATCTCGTTCATCTGGATAGCGCTCATAACGCGGCAGGGAACATCGTTGTGCTCGAAGGCATCCTGCAGGGCGAGCGCGTTCATAACGGTTGCCAGCATGCCCATATAGTCGGCCTGAGCACGCTCCATGCCACCGGCAGCGCCGGCCATGCCGCGGAAAATATTGCCGCCGCCGACAACGACGCCCACCTCATGGCCAACGGCGAGCAGCTCCTTGACCTGCTTGGCAAGATGGTCGGTAACCTTGGGGTCGATGCCATATTGGCCGTCGCCCATCAGTGCTTCGCCGGAAAGCTTAAGAAGCACGCGTTTATATCGGATGTCGGACAAAGCGATCCTCCTTTAGATTGAACTCTCAACATTCTATCAAAGGCTCTAAGAAGAGCCATGAAAAAGCAGGCTGTGAGTAAAACCCACAGCCTGCTCATTACCAGCTACAAGAGCTTATTTACTCGCCACGGACCAGACGGTCAAAGGCAACGACGGTAATGGTGTCGCCGAGCTCCTTGGAGACCTGCTCAGCGTACTTCTTGATGGTGAGGGAGCTGTCCTTGATGAACTCCTGCTCGGTAAGCACGGACTGCTTGTAGAACTTCTCCAGACGGCCGACAGCCATCTTCTCCTGAATGGCCTCGGGCTTGCCGGACTCGGCAGCCTGAGCCATGTAGATCTGCTTCTCGTGCTCGACGGTCTCGGCCGGAACCTGATCGCGGGTAGCGCAGATCGGGGCGACGGCGGCAACCTGAAGGGCAACGTCGTGAGCGAAGGTCTTGAAGGACTCAGCCTGAGCGGTCTCGGCCTTCTCGAAAGCAAACTCGACGAGGACGCCGATCTTACCACCCATGTGGATGTAAGAAGCGAGAGCGCCGTTCTCGGCCTTACGGGCGGCGAAGCGGGAGATCTTCATGTTCTCGCCCATGATGTGAATCATCTCGGTGAGCTCGGAGGAAACGGTCTCCTCGCCCATCGGCTTCTCGAGCAGAGCGTCGACGTCAGCAGGCTCGGTGGTAGCGACAACCTCAGCGACCTTGGAAGCAAAGCCGGTGAACTTGGCGTTGGAGCCAACGAAGTCGGTCTCGCAGGAGAGCTCGAGCAGAGCGCCGGTCTTGCCATCCTCGGAGACGAACGCGGCGACAGCGCCCTCGTTGGTCTCACGGCCAGCCTTCTTGGCAGCCTTGGCAAGGCCGTTCTTACGCAGAACGTCGACAGCGGCGTCCATGTCGCCGTCAGCCTCGACGAGAGCCTTCTTGCACTCCATCATCGGGGAGTCGGTCATCTCGCGGAGCTGCTTGACCATAGCGGCGGTAATCTGGGCCATTGTGGTTCCTTTCAAAGAGATGAAAAAGAATTAACTAAGACTGATTTACTCGGCCTTGGGCTCAGCGGCCATCTCGGCCTCGGAGACCTGCTCCTTGCCGGAGCCAGCGAGGCAGGCGTCAGCCATGAGCTCGCACATAAGGGTGACAGCGGAGATAGCGTCATCGTTGCAGGGGATGCCGTACTCGACCTCGTCGGGATCGGAGTTGGTGTCGATCAGAGCGACGACGGGGATGTTCAGGCGCTGAGCCTCCTTGATGGCGTTCTCCTCGCGCTTGGTGTCGATGACGAAGAGAGCCTGGGGCAGACCCTTCATGTCGCGGGCGCCACCGAGGTTGGTCTGGAGCTTAGTGAGCTCCTTGCCGAGCACGGCCTGCTCCTTCTTGGGGAGCACTGCCATGCGGCCGTCCTCGACCATAGCCTCGAGCTCCTCCATGCGGTTGATGCGGGAGCGGATGGTGACGAAGTTGGTCAGCATACCGCCGAGCCAACGCTGGTTGATGTAAGGCATGTTGGCGCGCTCAGCAGCGTTCTTGACGGCCTCCTGAGCCTGCTTCTTGGTGCCGACGAACAGCACGTTGCCACCCTTGGCGACGTTCTTGACGAAGGTGTAGGCCTGGTCGGCGTCGAGGATGGTCTGCTTGAGGTCAAGGATATAGATGCCGTTGCGCTCACCGAAGATGAACGGCTTCATCTTGGGGTTCCAGCGACGGGTCTGGTGACCGAAGTGGCAGCCGGCCTCGAGCAGGGTGCGGATATTAATCTTGGTAGCCATGTTAAACCTCCTGTGGTTTGCCTCCGCGCGGGGTCATCCTCCAAAACCAACCCGGACATGTGCTACCAAAGCCCGGGCACCACGGTATGAAGTAGCCGCGCGTGCGTGATAAAAACATGTTGCCGTGAAGCAACCCGATGAATGATAGCAGGAATGCTTCTTCCTGCCAACCCGCAATCAAAACCACACACCTCGGTGCGGCGCGGGACGTCCCAGCCACTATTCGCCGCGGGGATGGGCTTGAGCCACGGCACGTTTGAGCCGATCGGGTGTGAGATGTGTGTAAATCTGCGTCGTGGACAGGCTCGCATGGCCCAGCAGCTCTTGAACCGAGCGCAGGTCCGCACCGCCCTCGAGCAAGTCGGTCGCAAAGGTATGGCGCATCGCATGCGGGGCGATGTCGGCCGGAATGCCGGCGAGCGTCGCCAGCGTATGGAACCGCCGCCTGAGCATGGCGGCGCTCATGCGATTGCCGCGCGCCGATAAAAGCAGCGGATGCGGCCCGTTAGCGAGGTCACGGCGCTTTGCCTGAGCGAGCAACTCCGGCCTCCCCTCCTCAATATAGAGACGCGTTGTCTCGAGCACACGACGATACAGGGGGACGATACGTTCTTTGCTCCCCTTGCCCCACAGGCGCAACGTGCGTTCGGACCAAGCGATGGACTCCACATTGAGTGCTGCGAGCTCAGAGATACGAGCACCCGAGGCATAGAGCAGCTCGAGCATCGCCGCATCGCGCAGTCCCGCGGACGTCGAGGTGTCAGGCGTCTTGAGCAGCGCCTCGACCTGCTTGGTCGTAAGGACGCCCGGCAGGTCACGCGGCAGCTTGGGCGATGCGATCGCCGAGACCACATCGCCCTCGACAATCCCCTCGGCAGCCATCCAGCGATAGAGAGATCGGATAGCCGACAGGTGCGCCGCAAGCGTTCGGGGAGCCACCTGCTCACGCGAAAGCTCGGCAAGATAGCGACGAATGGTGCGCACGTCGGCAGCGAAAGCATCGATATCCTCGCGCTCGCACCAGGCAGCAAAGCGCTCCAGTCTCGAGCCATAGGCAGTCACCGTGTTGGGAGAAAGTCCCTCGACACGTGCGATATAGGCGATAAACGAGTCGACGGAATCGTACAGGTCAAAGGCTATGACCGGTCGCCTCCAAACAAGTCGGAACGCGTGACCAAGTAGGCATCGAGGGCCTCGAGCGCACGGTCCGCATAGGCCTGATAGCGGTCGCGCTTGCTGCGGCGTTTACCATCCTCGAGCGGCGGCACCAGACCAAAGTTGACATGCATAGGCTGATAGCCCACGGTGGCAGGATCGGTCGCATAGCCCACGAGCGCACCCAGGGCGCCCACGCGCGGCAACTCGACGCCCGCGGCACCGATAGCCTCGGCATAGGTGTTGAGTGCCGCGAGCAGACCGGTCGCCACGGCTTCCATGTACCCCTCGGTGCCGGTGATCTGACCGGCCAGGCGCACGGTCGTGCCGGGAACGGCAAAGGTGCTATCAAGCACATGCGGCGCATCAACAAAAGTGTTGCGGTGCATGACGCCGTAGCGGAAGAACTCAGCGTTCTCCAGGCCCGGCACCATATGGAAGACGCGCTTCTGCTCGCCAAAGGTCAAGTTGGTCTGGAAGCCCACCAGGTTATAGGCGGTCTTCTCCTTGTTCTCGGCACGCAGCTGAATCGCCGCCCAGGGGCGACGTCCGGTACGCGGGTCGGTGAGGCCAACGGGCTTCATGGCGCCAAAGCGAATGGCGTCCTTGCCGGTGCGCGCAACTTCCTCGGCAGGCTGGCAGGCCTGGAACAGATCGCCGCCCTCAAAGTCCTTGAGCACCACTCGGTCGGCCGTGGTAAGCGCCTCGATAAAGGCCTCGTACTCCTCCTTGTTGAGCGGAGCGTTGAGATAGTCGCCGCTCCCCTGCTCCTCGTAGCGCGACTGCGAGAACAGCACGTCCATATCGAGCGTGGAGGCATCGACGATCGGCGCCGCGGCATCGAAGAACGCAAGGGCGTCGCCACCGACGAGCTTCATGACCTCTTCGCTCAGCGCCGGCGAGCACAAGGGGCCGGCGGCAATGACCACGTGACCCTCGGGAATCTGCGTGACCTCGCCGTGAATGATCTCGATATTGGGACGGGCGGCAACCTCGGCCTCGACAAGCTCGGAAAACTTGACGCGGTCGACCGCCAAGGCACCACCGGCGGGAACAGCGGCGCGATGGGCGCAATCGAGCAGCACCGAACCCATGCGCTCAAGCTCGGCCTTCAGCAAACCAGCCGCGGAATCCGGACGGGTCGACTTAAACGAATTGGAGCAGACGAGCTCTGCCAGGTGATCGGTATGGTGAGCCGGGGAGCTCACCTGGGGGCGCATCTCGCACAGCTTTACGGCAAACCCGCGGTCTGCCAGCTGGATCGCGCATTCCGAACCCGCCAGACCGCCACCGATAACCGTCACCTGATCGAACTGCATCTGCAAACACCTTTCTAATTGACACGTTTTCCATTGTGACCGAAGGGCGTCTGGGCGTGAAGGGCAAACTTGGAGGGCGCATACCTTCCATCCATCATGCGCTCGATAAGGCCCTCGAGCTCAAGCGAACCCAAGAGCTTGAGTACGCCGACAGCATCGAGCGAGACGAGCGCCGCAATGTCGTCGACCTTGAGCGGAGAAGCGATGAGCGCATGCATCACGGTCTGCTGTGTTGGATCCAGGTCGGCAATGCCGGGAGCCTCGGGGCGCGAGTAGCGCAGGGTACCGTAGATGCGTGAGATAGCCATCTCGATAGATTCCTCGTCGATGATGCAGCAGGCACCGTTCGCAATGAGGTAATTCGTGCCACGCGACTCGGGCGATAGGATCGACCCCGGCACGGCAAGAAGTTCGCGCCCCAAATCCATAGCAGCCTCGGCTGTAGAAAACGTCCCGGAAGGCATACCCGCCTCGGATACAAAGAGGGCTTGCGACAGGGCCGCGATCACGCGATTCCGGCGCGGAAAGGCAAACTTGCGCGGACCCATGCCCCACGGAGAGATCGACACGACCGCGCCACCCGTATCGAGCGTGCGAGTAATAAGCCCCGCGCTCGAACGCGGGTAGACCACGTCGGCGCCCGTACCCAACACCACGACGTGCCTGCCACCGGCGTTGACCGCGGCCCAACCCGAGGCCTGGTCGCAGCCGACCGCGCCGCCCGAGATCACCGTCACCCCCGCCTCGACCGCAACTTTCGCGGCCAGTTCTGCCACGGCCAGACCGTACGGCGAGGCCTTGCGAGCGCCGATGATGGAGAGCGCCGGCGTCGAAAGCACCTCCGGGTCGCCACGCACGAACAGCGTCTGGGGAACATCAGAGAGCTCCAAAACGGCATCTGGATACAACGCATCACCGGGATGCAGCTCAAAAGTTTCCTCGGGCATTACTGATCCCTCCTTCCCTGGTACATCGCCGCCTCGAGCACGTGGTCTTGCGTCACTTGCTCGCTCTCGGCGGCGTCTGCAATCGTGCGCGCGATGCGAACCAGGCGCACGATGCCGCGCCCCGTGAGATGAGTGCGTTTCGACAGGCCAAGTACGCATTTCTCGGCGGACTCGTCGAGTGCAAAGGTCGACACGACGCCGTCAATGGACCGTGACTCATCGTGCTCGGCCTCGGCATCCGCATCATCCATACGGGACTCGCGCCAGGCACGAAAAGCCCGACCGCGGACAACGTAGTCGCGCAGCTCGGCCGACGACATGCCCTCGGCGCCCTCGATAATCACCTGCGGATCGGGGCGGGTCACATCAAGCATCAGGTCGATACGGTCGGCCAAGGGACCGCGCAGCTTGGACCGGTAGCGCTCGACCATCGATGCCGAACAGCGACACGGGACCTCGCGATCGCCCAAAAAGCCGCAGGGACAGGGATTGCTCGCCGCAAGCAGCTGAAAGCGCGAGGGAAACGTAAAGGCGCCATCGACGCGCACGATCCTGACATAGCCGCGCTCGATTGGCTGACGAAGCGTCTGCAGCACACCGGTGGGAAACTCGGCAAGCTCGTCCAAAAAGAGCACGCCGCCATGGGCAAGGCTGATCTCGCCCGGATGCACCGGGCGCCCCCCGCCAATAAGGCCCGCTGTCGAAATGCTGTGATGGGGACTTCGAAACGGCCGATGCCCCGCAAGCAGGCCATCGATATTCTCACCCAAGACCGAATGGATACACAGCGCCTCTTGCTGATCCTCGACGGAAAGCTCGGGCAAGATACCCGTCATGCGGCGCGCAAGCATGGTCTTGCCCGATCCCGGAGACCCGATCATAAGCAAGCCCAGCTCCCCTGCCGCCGCAAGCGCTATGCCGCGCTTGGCGACCTCCTGCCCCAACACGTCGGCATAATCGAGCTCGGGCTCAAAGGTGGCCTCCCCGCCCTCAGAATCCAGATAATGCCGAGCTGCCTCGCCCATACCGTGAGCAAGCTGCGACAGATGGTCGATAAAACCGCAGTCGACCCCCGAAAGCGGAACATGCTGGTCGGACCTACCGGCGATAAAAGACAACCCCATGTCGCGAGCCAGCAGCTGAAACGCTACTTCGCCCTTGACGGGAAGCACCGTGCCATCCAAGCCGAGCTCGCCGGCAATGAGGCAGCGGTCGAGATTGTCGCGGGGAATCTGCCCATCGGCCGCAAGCACCGCAATGGCTATCGGCAGGTCAAAGCCGCTACCGGTCTTTCGGATATCGCCCGGTGCCAGATTGACCGTAATGCCCGAGCGCGGGATCTCGAATCCGGCAGAGCGCATCGCACAGCGAATGCGCCCGCGCGACTCCATGACCTCCATACTCGGGATGCCGAGCATCTGGATGCCCGGGATGCCGCCCGCGAGCGAAACCTCGACCGTGACGGGAATCGCCTCGACGCCGCGGATACAGGCTGCGTGAACGGCAAAAGTTTCGAACGCCATCACGACACCTGCCAATCGAATGCATTGTACTGGTGCTCGATCTCGGCGATATGCCCGCCGCGAATGGTGACACCCACGGCATCGAAGCGAATCGCCTTGAGCGGATAATGCTCCATGAGATAGCAACTTGCGATGCGGCGGTAGCGGCGTTGTTTTTGGGCGTCCACGGCCTCCTCGGGAAAGACCCGCGTGTTGCAATCCAGTGCGACGCGTCTGGTCTTGACCTCGGCCATCACCACGACATCGTCGAGCTCATCGAGCAGCACCAGATCGGCCTCGCCCTCGGTGCAACGATAACCCTGCTCCAGCAAGGTGTAGCCGCGCTCGTTAAAGTAGTCGATGGTGATCAGCTCGCCCAGCATGCCCAGCTCGCGGGGACTGAGTCCCTTGATAAACTCGGGCGTCATCGCCCCGCAGTCGAGCTCGCCGTTTTCCCAACGCTCCTTGAGCTGCTGCGTCTTGCTCTTTTTGCTTGCGGCACTCATGGGGTCTCCTTTCCCGCACGCTGCATTGCCCCGATGATGAGGGCACCTTTCATGCGGGTAAGTACCGGAAGCAAACCAAAAGCTGACCAAATGCCGTCAAAAAACGGGCCGTACGCAGCAATGGTGTTGCATACGGCCCGCTACCAGCAGGTTTATAAAACCCCTGAGGTCCCTGTCTCCACAATTGACCTAGAAAAGGCGCTCAGTCTGCAGAAAGTTTCCGCAAAAGCTCACGCGGTGCAGTGGACAAAGTCCATGTTTGCGAATGGCCTCGATATGCTCGGGGCTCGCATAGCCCTTCGACTCGGCCAGATGGTACTCGGGATACTCGGCGTCGTACTCGACCATCATCTCGTCACGCGTGACCTTGGCCATGATGGACGCCGCGGCGATACAGGCGATCTTGGCATCGCCCTTCACCACGTCGCGCTCGTTGGGAACGGCGCCCAAGGGGTTGCCATCCATGAGGACGCAGTCGGGTTCAAGTCCCGTATCGGCCACGGCGCCCGCAACGGCGGTACGGATAGCACGGGCCATGCCCATTTCATCGATATCCTTCGGCGCGATATGGCAAAAACCGATTGCCGTCGCCACCTCGGCAATCTTCACCGAGAGCAACTCGCGGCGCGCGGGCGTGAGCTTTTTGGAATCGTTGATACCCCAGACGCGCGGCTCCATAGGAAGACAGACGGCACATACCGTCAAAGGGCCGGCCACCGATCCGCGACCTACCTCGTCGACACCAACGACCACCCCATCGCCGCCAAGCTCATGCATAAGCTCGTACATGTCATTGACGCGCTCGCGCTCGGCAAGCTCTTTGTCATGGCGTTTGAGGGCGCGTTCACAAGCCTTGATCACCTGCTGGCGCGGGTCCTCGCGATAATGCTCCACGAGGGCGGGAATCTCCTCAAACGTAGCGCTCGCCAACTCACCGGCAACCTGCGATGCCGAAACCGAGCTCGTCATGTTGGCCATACCAGGCCCTCCTTGCATGCAAATCAGATAAAAAGAAGGGCCACCCGAAGGTGACCCTTGTGTCCAAACGAGTGGACAGACGCTGCGATCTTCTTAGCGCTTCTCGGGGATGCGAGCAGCCTTGCCCACCTTGTCGCGGAGGTAGTACAGCTTGGCGCGACGGACGCGACCATGACGGACGACCTCGAGCTTGGCGATCTTGGGGCTGTGAAGCGGGAAGGTACGCTCAACACCGACACCGAAGGACATCTTGCGGACGGTGAAGGTCTCGCGGGCACCGGCGCCGGCCATGCGGATGACGTCGCCCTGGAAGACCTGAATGCGCTCGCGGTCGCCTTCCTTAATGCGGTAGTGAACCTTGACGTTGTCGGCGACGCGAACCTGAGGAATGTCCTCGCGGATCTGCTGACGCTCGATTGCGCGGATGTAATCCATGTGCAATTCCTTACTCTTCTAGAGGTGCCGTACCACCTTGGCCGGCACGTAGTTGAACAAACGTATTCAAGTATACACGCGCGGGTTTCTGCTGCAAGAACATTTTTTCACGCAGACAAAAAGACAAAACCCGCACATGATAACCGCCCGTCTCACGAATGAGACGGGCGGCATGAAGGGGGCTACGCTAGGCGTCTAAACCCAAAACGTTAGGCGGAACGCTTGGCCTCGAGCTTGGCCTGAGCGGCAGCCAGGCGCGCGAGGGGCACGCGATAGGGCGAGCAGGACACGTAGTCCACGTCGGCCACGTTAAACAGGCCCTTGATGGACTTGGGGTCGCCGCCGTGCTCGCCGCACACGCCAAAGTGCATGTCGGGATTGGTGGCGCGGCCCTTCTCGACGGCCAAGCGCACGAGCTCCAGCACCGCCGCGTCGATGGTCTCGAAGGGGTTGTCTTTCAGGATCTTTTTATGCATGTACAGCGGGATGAACTTGGCCTCGGCGTCATCGCGCGAGAAGCCAAAGGTCGTCTGGGTGAGGTCGTTGGTGCCAAAGCAGAAGAAATCTGCGTGATGTGCGATCTCGTCGGCGACCATGCAGGCACGCGGCAGCTCGAGCATCGTGCCCACGGGAATATTGAGCTCGACGCCTTCCTCGGCGGAAACCTCGGCGATCACGCGCTCGATAACCTCGCGGGTCTGGACATGCTCGGCCGTGATGGAAACGAGCGGAACCATGATCTCGGGGCGCGGGTCGACACCCTCCTTGATAAGGCGGGCAGCGGCCGTGGCGACGGCGCGAACCTGCATGAGCGGCAGATCGCCAAAGACGACGGACAGGCGCACGCCACGCAAGCCCAGCATGGGGTTGGACTCGACCATGCCGTCAATGCGACGCAGGCGGGCGCGCAGGGCAGTGAGCTCCTCCTCGGGAGCGCCGGCGGCCTCCTTCTTGGTGATGGCGACCTCGAGCTCGCGAGGATTATCCAGGAACTCATGAAGCGGCGGATCGAGCAGGCGGACGACCACATCGCGACCGGACATGGTCTTGAACATCGCCAGGAAGTCCTCGGTCTGAACCTTGAGCAGGTCGGCCAGGGCCTGCTGCTTTACGGCCTCGTCATCGGACAGGATAAAGCTCTGGATGATGTTCTTGCGGTCGCCCAGGAACATATGCTCGGTGCGGCACAGGCCGATGGCCTCGGCGCCAAACTCGAGCGCGAGTGCAGCATCCTCGGGGTTGTCGGCGTTAACGCGCACGTGGTTGGCGTGGCCGCAGGTCTCGTCCAAGCGAATCTCGTCGGCCCAGGACAGGATGGTGTCCAGGTCGCCGGTGAGCTCGGCCGAAACCAGGTCGACGGCGCCGTCGACGACGATGCCCTGGGTACCGTCGATGGAGATGACATCACCCTCATGCAGCACGCGGTCGCTGCCCTCGATGTGCACGACCTTCTCGGCGGCGTCGATATGGAAGCGCTCGACACCGCAGACGCAGGGCGTACCCATGCCGCGGGCGATAACGGCGGCATGGCTCGTCTTGCCGCCATGGCTGGTCAGGATGCCCTCGGCGGCGACCATGCCCTTCAGGTCGTCGGGGTTGGTCTCCCAGCGGACCAGAATGACGTTGTGGCCCTCGGCGGAACGCGCGACGGCGTCATCACTCGAGAACACGACCTCGCCCACGGCGGCACCAGGGCTGGCGTTAAGGCCGCTGGCCAGGGCCTCGTACTTCTTGGAGGCGTCGAACTGCGGGTGCAGGAGCTGGTCGAGCTGCGCGGGATCGATGCGGCTCACAGCCTCCTCGCGGGTGATCAGGCCCTCCTCGACCATTTCGATAGCAATGCGCAGGGCGGCAGTGGCGGTGCGCTTGCCCACGCGGGTCTGGAGCATCCAGAGCTTGCCCTGCTCGATGGTGAACTCGATATCGCACATATCGCGGTAATGATCCTCGAGCGTCAGGAACACGCGCTCGAGCTCCTCGCCTGCGGACTCGAGGCCCGAGGTGGTCTTGAGGTCGGCGATGGGCTCGGTGTTTCGGATGCCGGCGACGACGTCCTCGCCCTGGGCATTCACCAAAAAGTCGCCATAGAACTCCTTGGTGCCGTCGGCCGGGTTGCGCGTAAAGGCGACGCCGGTCGCAGAGGTCTCGCCCTTGTTGCCAAAGGCCATGGCCTGGACGTTGACGGCGGTGCCGAGCTCGTCGGAAATGCCGTGCTGCTTGCGGTAGATGCAGGCGCGCTCGTTCATCCAGCTGCCAAAGACGGCCTGGATGGCAAGGCGCAGCTGGAGCTCCGGATCGTGCGGGAAAACGGGCTTACCGTCGGCGACCTCGAGCTCGGGATACAGGGTCGCCTCGACGTTCTCGGAGAAGATGCCCTTAAAGGTCTCGACGAGCTCCTGCAGGTCCTCGGCCGAAAGCTCGGAATCGACACGAACGCCGGCGACCAGGCGGGCCTGGGTCAGGGCGTTCTCGAATAGGTCGGCGTCGACGCCCATGACGACGTTGGAGAACATCTGGATAAAGCGACGGTAGCTGTCCCAGGCAAAACGCGGGTTTTGTGTCTGGGCGATAAGGCCCTGAACGGAGTCGTCGTTGAGGCCCAGGTTGAGAACCGTGTCCATCATGCCGGGCATGGAGAACGGAGCGCCCGAGCGAACCGACACGAGCAGCGGATCGGAGGCGTCGCCGAGCTTCTTGCCGCAACGGGCCTCGAGGTCCGCCTCGGCGGCAACGATCTCATCGAGTGCGCCTTCGGGCCAGACGTTGCCGGCACCGGAGTACTCGACACAGGTCTGGCAGGTAATGGTAAAGCCACCGGGAACCGGCAGACCGATGCGGCTCATCTCGGCAAGGTTTGCGCCTTTGCCGCCAAGCACGAAGTTCATGGATTTGTCGCCCTCAGTGACACAGGTGCCCTGGGCGTCGGTTCCAAAACGGTAAACCCTCTTGCAATCGCTCACGATACTTCCCCTTCCATGCGCTTACGCGCACGACCGTGGTAACGAATCGACCCGCCGGATGCGGGCCGTGAGGGAACTATACGGCGGGTTTTGGACAGGCTTGAGCAGAGGGTGCGCGGTTTGGTAAACGTGCTAAAACCGGCGGTAAACGGTAGGTAAAGGTGGCTACCTTATGAAGATACCACTACAAGGAAAGTGCAGGTCGGATGCGATGTTTTTGCTAAATCGCTTTACCATTTATCAGCATTATTTCCAAGTATTCTCTTTGGTTAGCTAAAAGAGCCCCGTCCCAAATTAGCTACCCAAACAACCTTGTCCCAAGTGAGCTACTTTTGTTGAGCGCGGCGGGCGGCACGGCGGGCTCTTGCCTCTTGAATCTCTTCGAGGTGAGCAATGATCTCGGCAGCGCTTTCCTCGATGGCTTTGCCGTCGGTACGCACAACAAAGCAGCCTAAGCGCTTCATGAGGGCACGAGCTTCCTCAAGCTCGCTGCGCACGCTCTCGGGCTCGGCATAGGAGCCGGCAACGGCACGGGCGTAGTCATCGCCCAAGCGGCTATCGCGAATCTCAGAAATAACGTCGACGGTCGAAATCAGGCCGAACAGGTGCATCGGGTCAACCTCGTAAATCGACTTGGGCGGCTCCATGCCATGCGCCAGTGGGACATTGGCGACCTTGTAGCCCTGATAGGCTAAATACATCGACAGCGGCGTCTTGGATGTACGCGACACACCCAGCAGCACGATATCGGCACCCGACAGATCGTCGCAACCACGACCGTCATCGTGCTCAACGAAATACTCCATGGCCTCGATACGATGGAAATAGCGGTCATCGGTCTTGTGAATCACGCCCGCAACGCACTTGGGCGGCACACCGATGAGCGACGACAGCACGGCAAGCGTCGGGCCGATCAGGTCGACCGAACGGATATGCAGCATACCCAGGTAATCGAGCACGCGGGCGCGAAGCGCCGGATCGACAATGGTATGGAACACGGCGACATCGCGATGGTCGGCATCGACGCGCGGCCCCACAAATGACTTGACCTGCTCCACGGAGGTCACCTTGGGCAGGCGCAAAACGCGAAAAGCCCCTTCATCAAATTGCCCGGACGCCGCAAGCACCACCTCACAAGCGGTATCGCCGAGCGAGTCGGAGATAACGATAACGGTGGGACGAGCGGTGACCGGGCAATCCATGCGGGGCTCCTTTTGCGCTTATGCGCAGGCTGGCTTACTTTTTGCGGGCAAGCTCACCGATGTTGGCAATGCCGGAGAAAACGGCCTCGAAGCGGTTGAGCAGCTTAAGGCGATTATCGCGAAGCTGCTCGTCCTTGTCCATGACCATGACCTCATCGAAGAAACGGTCGATGGGCGCGCGCAGGGCGGCGAGGGCGGCAAATGCGGCCGGGTAGTCCTCGGCAGCAAGGGCGGCATCGACGGCGGTCTGAGCAGCCTCGGAGGCGTCGGCGAGCGCAAGCTCGACCTCGCCCATCAGGCTGCGGTCATACTCCGCACCCAGCTCGGGCTTGGAGATATGCGCGGCGCGGGCATAGGCGGTCGCCAGGTTGTCGAACGTCTCAGCGTCGTTCTTGCGGGCCTCGTCGAGGGCGGCGCAGCGGGCGAAGAAGACGGACGGGGCGATAATGTGCACCGCGGAGACGGCGGCAACGGTATCGGCCGGGATCTTTTCGTCGCGGGCCATGCTCACCAGGCGGCCATGGAAGAAGTCACGAACCTGCTGGGCGACCTCGGCGGCGTCGAACTCAATGCCCTGCTCGCTATAGAGCTCGAGCGCAAAGTCGATGAGCGACGTGGGATCGATCGGCAGACGGTCGCGCAGGATGTTGATGATACCGATAGCGGCACGACGCAGCGCGTAGGGATCGGAGGAGCCAGTCGGGGGCTCGCCGATGGCAAAAATACCCGCGATGGTATCAAGCTTGTCGGCGCAGGCCACGGTGCAGCCAGCGGTGCCCTCAGGCAGCTCGTCACCGGCAAAGCGGGGACGATAATGATCGCGAATGGCGTGGGCGACCTCGTCGTTCTCCCCCATCGCCGTGGCGTAGTAACCGCCCATCACGCCCTGCTGACTCGTGAACTCGACGACGGCATTGGACACCAGGTCGGCCTTGCACAGGTGCGCGGCGCGAGCGGCGTCGGCGGCAAGATGGGCGCCCAGATGAGCCTCGCGGGCAATAGCGAGCGCGAGCTGCTCGATGCGCTCGGACTTGGCGAGCACGCTGCCGAGCTTCTCCTGGAAGGCAACCTTGGCCAGACGCTCACGGAACTCGTCGAGGGAGATCTTCAGGTCCTCCTCGTAGAAGAACTTAGCGTCGTCCAGACGGGCGCGCACGACGCGCTCGTTGCCGTCGATCACGCGCTCGGCATTCTCGGGTTTGCTGTTGGAGACGACCACGAACTCACGCGTGAGCTTGCCCTCGCCGTCATAGATCGGGAAGTAGCGCTGGTTGGTGAGCATGGACTCGCAGATAATCTCGTGCGGGACCTTGAGGAACTCCTCGTCGAAGGTACCGACGAGCACCGTCGGCCACTCGCAGAGGTTGATGACCTCCTCAAAGACCTTCTTGGGCGTATCGACATGGCAGCCGGGACGGGCAGCCTCGACCTCGGCGATACCAGCGAGAATCGCCTCGCGACGGCGCTCAGCAGAGAGCACGCCGGCATCCTCGAGTACCTGCTCGTAGGCGGCGGGGCTGGCGACAACGTGGTCACCGGGGCCAAGCACGCGATGGCCGCGCGTGGTGTTGCCGCTCGTCACGTCGGCAAACGACACGGGCACAACATCCTCGCCCAGAAGGCAGCAAATCCAGCGGACCGGACGCACGAACGTGGCGTGCTCATGGCCCCAGCGCTGACTACGGTAGTTGGGCCACTGCAGGCCGGCGATGGTCTTCTCGCACAGAGCGGTCAGAATCGGGGTTGCCGGTGCGGAGGGAATGTTCTTCTCGGCGAACACATACTCGCGACCGTCAGTGTCCTCGCGACGGACCAGGTCCTCGGCAGCCACACCGCACTTGCGGGCAAAGCCCTGGGCGGCCTTGGTGGCGTTACCGTCGGCATCGAAGGCAATGTTGGCCGCGGGGCCACGCTTGACCTCATGAACCTCATCGGTCGCGGTGGCGACGTTAGCCACGAGCGCAGCCAGGCGACGCGGGCTCGAGATCACGCGGACCTCGCCGTGGGCCAGACCGGCCTCGTCGAGACCCTTGGCGATCATGGTGCCAAGCTGCTTGACGGCATTGTTCAGCGGCGCGGAGGGCATCTCCTCCGTACCGATCTCAAACAGGAAATCCTTAGCGTCTGCCATGGCTTACGCCACCTCGCCTTCCTGATCAGCATTCTCGTTAACTCCGGCGACCTCGGCCATATAGGCCTCGCAGCACGCCTTGGCGACGGCGCGGACGCGCAAGATGTAGTTAGCGCGCTCGACCGCGGACAGGGCGCCGCGGGCATCGAGCAGGTTGAAAGCGTGGCTGCACTTCATGACGCAGTCGTACGCCGGCAGTGGCAGCTTGCGCTCCAGACAGGAGTGGCACTCGGCCTCGTAGTCGTCAAACTTCTGACGCATCATCTCGACGTTGGCGACCTCAAAGTTATAGGCACTGAACTCGCGCTCGTTCTCGAGGAACACGTCGCCATAGGTCATGGGCGTGCCGTCGGGCAGGTAGCTCCACACCAAGTCGTAGACGGAATTGACGCCCTGCGCATACATGGCGATGCGCTCCAGGCCATAGGTGATCTCAACGGGCACGGGGTCGACCTCGATACCGCCCACCTGCTGGAAGTACGTAAACTGCGTGACCTCCATGCCATTGAGCCAGACCTCCCAGCCAAGGCCCCAGGCGCCGAGCGTCGGGCTCTCCCAGTCGTCCTCGACAAAGCGGACGTCATGGTCGTTGGGGTCCAGGCCAATGGCGGCAAGAGACCCCAGATAAAGCTCCTGGGCGTTGACCGGAGAGGGCTTGATGAGCACCTGGAACTGATAGTAGTGCTGCATGCGGTTGGGGTTCTCGCCGTAGCGGCCGTCGGCGGGACGGCGGCAAGGCTGCGCATAGCAGGTGCGCCACTCGGCGGGACCGAGCGAGCGCAGCGTGGTCGCGGTATGGAAGGTACCGGCACCGACCTCGGAGTCATAGGGCTGCATAATGACGCAGCCCTGCTCGCCCCAGTACTGCTGGAGGCGCAGGATGATGTCTTGGAAGGAAAGCGATGAAGCGTTCATGCCTCTAATATCCCCTCGTCGAAACGATTACACGGTTAGGTACTGTACTATAGCGGTTTTTAGTCGATAGCGCCGATGCGGTTGAGCGGCCAGTAGCGCACAAGCGCCACAGCGATCAAATCAGAGCGATCGACGGGACCAAAGTAGCGTGAGTCAGCAGAGTTCTCGCGGTTGTCGCCCATCACCCACACACAGTCGTCAGGGACGGTGTAGGGATAGCTCACCTGGGCAGTAGGCGCCTGGACGGAAAGCGGCCAGCTCATGCCGGTCGTATAGTCCTCATCGAGCGCTTGGCCGTCAACGACCACCTTGCCGTCCTGCAGGTCGACCGTCTGGCCGGCCGTGGCAATAACACGCTTGACAAGAACATCATGCTCGGAGGTGCCATCGGGGTTGTGAAACACCACGATATCGCCCTGCTTGACGGGCTGACCGAGCTCGAGGCTCACCTTTTGTGCCAGGATCTGGTCGCCAATCTCGATCGTGTCCTCCATAGAGCCGGTGGGCACCACAAAGGGCTCGACCACAAAGGTGCGGATCAGGAAGGTGGCCACAAGCGCGATCGCGATGACCGCGATCCACTCAAATGCGCCCCTCAACGCGGAATGCTGCGATGGAACCATTCTCACTCCTCGCTCTGCGAATACGACGCGTCCAGGATCTCTTGCGCGTAAGCGCGCTCCTCGGGCGTCAGCCGTGCCGTCTCAATCAAGTCGGGACGCCAGCGGCAGGTGCGCTCGATGGCGTTCTTGCGGCGCCAGGCATCGACCTTGGCGTGATCGCCGCTCACAAGCACCGGAGGCACGCCCTCGCCGTTGAACTCGGCAGGACGGGTGTACTGCGCGTACTCGAGCAGGCCTCCGTCCTCGGCGGTCGAGAACGACTCGTCGACGTTGCTCATCTCGTCACCAAGGGCGCCGGGAATGAGGCGTACGACGGCATCGGCAACGACCATAGCGGGAAGTTCGCCGCCCGTAAGCACATAGTCGCCAATCGACAGACGCTCATCGGCATACGCATACGCGCGCTCGTCGACGCCCTCGTAACGGCTGCACACAAACAGCAGGCGCTCACTTTTGAGCAGGCGCTCGGCCACATGCTGCGTAAAGGGCTCGCCACAGGGGGTAAAGAACACCACGGTGGGCTTGGGACCCTCTGCGCTAATGGCCTCGATGGCCTCTGCGATAGGCTCGACCTTCATAAGCATGCCCTGCCCGCCGCCGTACGGCTCGTCATCGACGGTACGATGGCGGTCGTGCGTCCAGTCACGCAGGTTATACGCCTTAAAATCAAAAAGGCCGGCCTTGCGGGCGCGGCCCAAAATCGATGTGGACATGACGGGCTCAAACATCTCGGGAAAGACCGAAAGGGTCTCAATCAGCATGTTGTCCTCCCTACTTGTCCATATCGATCAGGCCGTCCATAACATGGACGGAAATTGTTCCTGTGTCGGGAAGATCGAGCACAACCTGCTCGATCACGGGAATCAGTACCTCGCCGTACCGATCGCCCTCGACAACCCAAACATCGTTAGCGGGCGTCGACATGATCTCGACGATCGTGCCGAGCGAACCGAAACGCTCGTCGACCACCTCGCGACCCATCAGGTCGGTATAGGCAGCGTCGAGCGAATCGAGCTCAAAGTCGTCACGATTTGCCAGCACATAGCATCCCGTGATGCCCTCGGCGGCCGTCAAGTCGTCAATGCCCTCAAACGAGACCAGATCGCCATCGCCCGTATCGGTGACGGACACGACCGTGCAAAAGCGGTCGCGCTTGAGCGCCGGCGGCGTCAGGGCGACGCGCATGCCCGGCTCTAATACAGAAGGAAGCCCCCGCAGCGGCTGCGCGAGGACCTCCCCCTTCCTTCCGTGCGGCTTGACCACACGGGCGATGTTTTTGTACTGGGACCTCAAGGTCCTAGCCCAGAACCTCTACCTCGACAGCAGTGTCGAGGCGAGCAGCCAGTGCACGGGCGAGCGTGCGAATGGCCTTGATGGTACGGCCACGACGGCCGATGACCTTAGCGACGTCATCCTCGGCGACCGAAACCTCAATCGTAGAGGCGTCGTCACCATCGATGACCTCAAGGCTCACGGAATCCGGGTCGTCGACGATCTGAACAACGAGATATTCGACGAGATCGGCGATGCGATCTGAGAGCATTGCCTCACCCTCGAGCTGTGCAGCGTCAACCTCAGGCACGATTTACTCCTCGGCGCCCTCAGCGGCCTCAGCGGCAGCCTTAGCGGCCTCGGCCTCTTTGGCGAGCTGCTTCTTGGACTTCTTGACGACGGTCTCGGTCTTCTCGCCCTCGTTGGCGGCCTTGACCAGAGCGGCGACGGCGTCGGTGAGCTGAGCGCCCTTGGACTGCCAGTCGGCGATCTTCTCGAGGTCGAGGTTGATGGTCTTGGGGGCGGTCATCGGGTTGTAGCGGCCAACCTCCTCGATGATACGACCGTCACGCGGGGCGCGGGAATCGGCGACGACGACACGGTAGTACGGACGCTTCTTAGCGCCGTGACGAGCAAGGCGAATCTTGACTGCCAAAGGAAACTCCTCCAACCAAGCAGCTTTAGGCTGCAACTACAAACAAACAGTTGAACATAATACGCCATCGACGCGGGCAGGTGAAGTCCGTGAGACCAACTTCTTCGGTGTAGTCGAGGGCAAATCCATATCTTAGACAAGAATTCGGGATTTGCAAGCACATACACGCACCCCACATGAGCTGCGCGGTATACTCATGACATGGAAAGACGCGAACATACATACGGTTATGAGGATGCTGCGGGCGTCACGCCGCCTCCCTGGACGGGTCCGGCGGTGGGTCTGATGGACCTTGATGCGTTTTTTGCGAGCGTGGAGATGCTCGATCATCCCGAATGGCGCGGAAAGCCGCTCATCGTGGGCGGAGACGCCGATTCGCGTGGCGTCGTGTCCACGTGTTCGTATGAGGCACGTCGCTTTGGCGTGCACTCTGCCATGGCCTCGGCCGAGGCGCGGCGCTTGTGCCCGCAAGCCATTTGGACGCACGGGCACTTTGATCGCTACCGCGAGGTGAGCGCGCAGGTCATGGCGATTCTCGCCGACGAGACCCCGCGCGTTGAGCGCGTATCCATCGACGAAGCCTTCATCGATATCACACCGGGTCGCTTTGCGCCCGAAGACCCGCTGCTGGTTGCGCGGCGTATAAGCGATCGCGTGGCAGAGCTGGGAGTGACGTGCTCCATTGGCGTGGGCTGCAACAAGACGGTCGCAAAGATCGCAAGCGAGCGGGATAAGCCGTTTGGGCTGACCATCGTGCGCCCCGGAACCGAGCAGCGCTTTTTGGCCGCGCTACCAGTGTCTGCCATGAGCGGCATCGGGCGCTCGGCCGAGGAACGACTGCGCCGCATGCGCATCTACACCCTCGGCGAGCTATCACGTGCACCGGAATCCACCTTGGCCTCTATTTTTGGCGTCAACGGCGAACGTATGCGTCAGCGTGCGCTGGGACTTGAAATCTCCGAAGTCACGAGTCTCGATGAAGAGCGCGAGGTTAAATCGGTGAGCAATGAGCGCACCTTTGCGAAAGATTTGACTGAGCGCGGGGACATCGAAGCGGCGATTGCGCTGTTGGGCGAGTCAGTGGGACGCCGCCTGCGCCGTCAGGGACTGACGGGCGCCACGGTGACGCTCAAGCTCAAGTATTCGTATGGAAGCGGTCGTTCGGCACAGCGCCGGCTGCCTCATCCGACCGACGATGAGAACATCTTCGTGGCGGTTGCGCTCGAACTGCTCGACAACATTTGGCAGGAAGGCATGCATGTTCGCTTAGCAGGCATCGGCATGAGCGACTTTGACCATCAGGGCGGCATCCAGACCGACTTGTTCTGCGAAGTCGACGACCGCGGAGCCCAATCCAGCGACCGCCGCGAGCTCTCCGTCGCGATCGACGCCGTCCGAGACAAGTTCGGCGACACCGCCCTATCTTTCGGCCGCCAATCCCGCTTCAGCGATTAACCGCCTTTGAGCAAAAAGAAAGCCGGGCAGGTACGGAAAACCGCAACTGCCCGGCAAAATGCGCGAGGCTAACTAAAAGCCCCGTATCAAATGAGCCACTAGAGGAGGTCGAGGGGGAGCTGGGGGGCGTCACCCCAGAGCTTTTCTAGACGGTAGAAGTCGCGGGCTTCGGGAGTGAAGACGTGGACGACAACCGAGCCGTAGTCCATGAGCATCCAGGTCTTCTGCTCGCGACCCTCGATGGAAAACGGGTGCTCGCCGCAAGCCTCGGCGACCTTCTCCTCGATCTCGTCGACGATGGAATCGACCTGGCGGTTGTTGGTACCGGTGGCGAGCACAAAGTAATCGCACACATCGGAAAGCTCGGTCAGGTCGAGCACCTGAACGTCCTCGCCCTTCTTGTCGTAGGCGGCCTGCGCGGCGGCGCGGGCGACATCCTCGGCGGCGACACCGCTCGCGGACAGCGAGGCGGCAGTGCGGTCGGACGTGGCAACGAAGCTCTTGTGCTCCACACCTTCAAGAATCTGCTCGTCGGTCATGGTCTCGTCGGCCATGGAATACCTCTTTCTAGACGCACCCGAGCTAGCGCAGCTGGGCGTAATGGTTGTAAATCGAAATAGCCGTGGGATAAAGATAGCGCCCGGACTGGATCACATAGACCAGACCCTGCGCAAAACAGGAGAAGAACAACTCGTCGAGCGAGGACTTCCCCACCATCTTGCGCAGCGCATGGGCATAATCGCCGTGGCGGTTGGGTTCGATGGCATCGGCCACAAAGACCACCATATCGAGCGGCGTCATGTCGCAAGCGCCCACGGTGTGACGGTCGACAGCCTGGAAAACGGCCGGCGACAGCTCGGGAAAAAGCTGCGGAAGCTCATAGGCGGCAACAGGGCCATGCAAAAGTGGCGTCGCGGCGGAAGGAGAGCCGGCAACCTTGATGCCATAGTGAAGCGCGCGGGCCACGAGCTCGTCATCGGAAAGTACCTTGTCCCAGTCGTGGATCAAGCCGGCGGCAGCGGCATCAAAGCGGTCAACGCCGTAGACCTCGGCCAGATGAAGTGCGGTCTCGGCAACACCCAGCGAATGCACATAGCGCTTGTACTTATCCTTCATGCGAACATCGAGCAGCTCTTGAATGCGCTTGAGCAGCGCGCGCTCATCGCCCTCAAACTGATCCTCTACCGACAACGTAGACCCCCATCACTCAAAATCTTCTTGGCCCAAATCGGCATATAGCCTGCGTTTGCGAATGTAGCCGAGCACGGACTCGCTCGTAAGATAGCGCACGCTCATACCGCGGGCAACACGCTTGCGAATGTTCGTCGAGCTGATCGCCAGCGCCGGAATCTGAATATAGCGCACGTCGAACGGCAGCCCCGACTCTTTGATTCGGGCACGCGCCGTATCGATATCAAAGCCCGGTCGCGTCGCAGCAATAAAGGTGGCAAGCTCAGCGATTCGTTCGGCATCATGCCAGGTCACAATATCGATAATCGCGTCGGCGCCCGTAATAAAGTAGAGCTTTACCTGCGGCGGGTAAAAGTCGCGAAGGGCATGAAGCGTATCGGCCGTATAGGTTACGCCCGGACGGTCGATCTCGAACCGGCTCGCCAAAAAGGCCGGGTTCGCGGCGGTGGCGAGGACCGTCATGGCGTAACGGTCCTCGGCAGGCGTCACCGGCTTGTCAAGCTTAAAGGCAGGAGAGCCCGCCGGCATAAAGAGCACAGCTTCCAAGTCGAGCGACTCGCGCGCCTGCTCGGCGGTCACCAGGTGCCCGTAATGGATGGGATCAAAGGTGCCACCCATAATGCCGAGCCTAAACTCCTGCCCGTCCTCTAGAGGAAGCTCGGGCAAACCGATTCCACCGCGCAGCGACATGGCCTACTCGCCCTCCGGGGTCTCAACAACGTCGACTTCGGTAGTGCCTTCGGAGCCCTCGGTGGCATCAGCCACGTCCGCACCCTCGGCCGCTACGTCAATAACCTCAACGTCTGCATCCTCGAGCTCGTCCTCGTATTCCGAGAAGTCCTCGGCGCCCTCAAAGTCAAAGGCGCGCTGGCAAATGCGAACCTCGTCGCCCGCACGGCAACCGGCCTTCTCGAGCGCGTCGTCAACACCCATACGCGCAAACTTATGCTGCAGGTAAATGACGGCCTCCTCATTTTCCCAGTCGGTCTGAATGACCATGCGCTCGATGGCACGACCGACCACGCGGAAGGCACCGGGCTCTTCCTGGACAATGCGGAAACGCTTCTCACGCTGCAGGCGACGGCGCTCCCACTCATCGTCGCGCAGAACGATCGGCTCATCGGAGACAGCCAACTCGGCGCGCAGCTTAGCCACCTGCTCGCCCACGGCAAGCATCAGCGTGTTGAGGCCGGCGCCCGTAACAGCAGACACGGCAAAGAACATATGTCCATCGTCGAGCGCTGCGCGCTTGAGGTCGGCAATCTTGTCGGCCGTGCCCGGCGCATCGCACTTGTTGGCAACGACGATCTGCGGACGCTCCGAAAGCTCGGCGCCATACTGCTCGAGCTCGCGGTTGATGATGCGATAGTCCTCAACCGGATCGCGATCCTCAAAACCGCCCGTCATGTCGACGACATGCATGATCAGGGCCGTACGCTCAATGTGGCGCAAGAACTGGTGACCCAGGCCCTTGCCCTCGCTCGCGCCCTCGATAAGACCGGGGACGTCGGCAACGACGTAAGAATATTCGCCGGCACGCACCATGCCCAGATTGGGCACGAGCGTGGTAAACGGGTAGTCAGCAATCTTGGGGCGGGCGGCACTCATGCGCGCAATGAGCGATGACTTACCCACCGAGGGAAAGCCCACGAGTGCGGCATCGGCCATAAGCTTCATCTCGAGCTCGATCCAGTGCTCCTCGGCCGGCTCGCCTAGCTGGGCAAAGGCCGGAGCGCGGCGCACCGACGTCACAAAGTGGGTATTGCCCAGACCGCCGGCACCACCGGGCGCCACGACGACGCGCTCGCCGTCGTGCACCAGGTCGGCAATCTCGAACATCGGTGTCTGCGTCTCGGGGTCGAGCTCGCGCACCACGGTGCCCATAGGGACCTTGAGAATCAGGTCCTCGCCGCTCTTACCGTTACGACGGGCACCCTGCCCGTGCGTGCCGCGCTCGGCGCGGAAGTGATGCTTAAAGCGGTAATCGATCAGCGAAGACAGCTGAGCATCGGCCTGGATGACGACATTGCCGCCACGACCGCCGTCGCCGCCATCGGGGCCGCCCTTGGGGACAAATGCCTCGCGCCTAAACGACATGCATCCGGCTCCGCCGTCGCCGCCGCACACGTTAATGCGGCTGATATCGGTGAACTGTGACAACAGAATCGCCTCCTACAAAAAAGAGGGAGACCCTTGAATCCTAAAACTCAAGTGCCTCCCACATATGTGCTCTATGAAGGGTGAATTACGCGTTCGCGAGCGGGCGTACGCTGACCCTGTGCTTGATACCCTTGTGGAACTCAACGGTACCGTCGACCAGCGCGAACAGCGTGTCGTCCTTACCACGGCCAACGTTCTCACCCGGGTGGATGTGCGTGCCGTGCTGACGGACGAGAATCGTGCCCGTGGTTACCGTCTGGCCGGCATAGCGCTTCGTGCCAAGGCGCTGACCGCGGGAGTCACGGCCATTACGGGAGGAACCGAGTCCTTTTTTGTGTGCCATTGTGTATACCTACTCTTTCGTTACGAGTGTAATCTACTCGGCGACGGGAGCCTCGGCAACAGCCTCAGCCTCTGCCTTGACAGCCTTCTTGGCGCGGGAGGTAGCCTGAACCTTCACGATCTTCAGCTTAGTGAGCTGCTGACGGTGACCCTTCAGACGACGATAGCGCTTGCGCTTGTGGAACTTGAAGACCAGCTGCTTCTCGCCCTTGAACTGCTCAACGATCTGAGCGGTAACCTTGGCCTTGGCCAGCTTGTCGGGATCGGTGACGATCTTCTTACCATCGTTGAGGAAGATAACCGGCAGGGTGACCTTGTCGCCCTCATTGCCCTCGATCTTCTCGACGGTGATGACATCGTCGGTGGCGACCTTGTACTGCTTGCCGCCCGTGTTAACGATTGCGTACATGTTTACTTGCCCTTCATGCATCAGTTAGTGCAACAGCCGAATATAGTAGCAGGCGAAAATACCCCCGTCAACGAGTATGTGGAGCAAATCCACAAGTTCGCACAGGTATGGGGCTGACGAGTCGGCCCTCGTCGTCCTCGCATGCTTGATTCTGACGCTCGACATCGTAGGAGCAGATGGTCACGAGGTCTTGCATACCGGTGGAAACAATAGGTGCATCCACGCCCGGGGTCAAGCCCTGCAACAAAACATCAGCAGCGGAAAGCAAAATTTCCGGACGCATGGAGCCTTCGTTGTCGGCATGGGTGTCGAGCATGAGCACCAAATGGTCCGGGCTCTCCCCCGCCGTGAGCTCATAGCCAACGAGCGTGTGATCCAAATCCAAGCGCTTGCTCTTTTTTCCGCGCGCGTAGTCGATGCCATGGGCCACGCGCAGCATGTCGATCGCACGACGCACCTCGTCGGCGCTTACGGGCGCCTCGGGATCCAAGTGCAGGTCGATGCGGTACGACAGGCGCGTGAGCTGCGCCGTCAACGCCGGCGTGCGCACGTCGATGTACGCCGCCTCGATGGGCGCCAGATCGGCCGGAGACGCCGCAGCCAGGCGCCCAAACGCCTCGTCGAGCGCCACGAACTCGGTCATAAACAGGTCATACCACTCGCAGGTCGACGACGTACCAACCGGTAGCGCCGAAGAGAAGCCCACGCGCATGTGCGGAGAGAAGCCCTGCGTGACGGCATAGGGAAGTCCCGCACGGCGCACGATGCGCTCAATGGTATGAATTACTTCGAGATGGCCCAGGTACTTAAGGCGATCGCGCTTGCCATAGCGAACACGAAGCCTAAAGAGCGAGGGGTTGTCGGTCAGGCGCTCACTCATGCGCGATCACCCATCAATACATTCTTGGCGTGGAGCGTGGGGCAGATCCCGCAGCCGGTGCACGACGTGCGGGTGCAGTCGGGAGTCGTGATGCCCTCGAGCGAGCGACGGTACTCGCGCTCGAGGAAGCCGCGCGTGCAGCCGGGGCTCACATGCTCCCACGGCAGGCGCCAGTCCAACTCGTAGGGCAGGTGCACAAGCTCATTGAGGTCGATGCCGTTTTTGGCAGCAGCCTCCTTCCAGTTATCGAGCGAGAAATGCTCTACCCAGGCGTCAAAGCGAGAGCCCGCGCGCCAAGCATCGATGATGACGGGCGTCATGTCACGACCGGCGCGGGAAAGCGCGGCCTCGATGAGCGAGGTCTCGGCATCGTGGTAATGCACGCGGACGGCACGGTTGCGAACGCTCGTGACAAGCAGCTTCTGGCGACGCTTGACGTCGTCGTAGTCGAGCTGCGGGCACCACTGGAACGGCGTGGCAGCCTTGGGGATAAAGACCGAAACCGAGATGGACACCGAGATCGAGCCGCGACGAGCCTTGGGCACCACGGAACGACCGAGCTCGAGTACGTGATCGGCCAGATTGGCGATGGCCACGATGTCCTCGTCGCGCTCGCCGGGAAGGCCCATCATAAAGTAGAGCTTCATGCGGTTCCAGCCGGCCTCGAAGGCCGCCTTGGCCGCACGGTCCAGGTCCTCCTCGGTCACGTTCTTGTTAATGATGTCGCGCATGCGCTGGCTGCCGGCCTCGGGCGCGAACGTCAGGCCGCCCTTCTTTTCGCCGGCGACCGACTCGGCCATATCCACGCCAAACGAATCCAGGCGCTGCGACGGAATAGACACGCGAATACCCGTATCCTCCAGGCGACGGTTGAGCCTGCCGAGCACGTCGCGAATGCAGGAGTGGTCGGTCGTGGAGAGCGAGGTCAGCGACACCTCGTCATAGCCGGTCTTTTCCAGACCCTGAATCACCGACGAGACGATCTGGTCGGCCGAGCGCTCGCGCACCGGGCGATACGTCATGCCGGCCTGGCAAAAACGACAGCCGCGGGCGCAGCCGCGCAGGATCTCGATAGACAGGCGGTCGTGGACGAGCTGCGCATAGGGTACGCACGACTGCGACAGCGGATTCGTGGCGCCGAAATCCTCGACGACGCGCTTGTAGACCACGGTCGGCGCATCCTTGCCTTCACGCGGCACGGTGTAGCCATGCGGCGAGCAGGGCTCGTCGTGACGAACCTCATAGAGCGACGGCACGTAGTTGCCGGCAATGGATGCAAGCTGCTCGACAATCTGCGCGCGCGGGACCCCTTCGTCACGCAGGCGGCGATGCAGCTGGCAGGTCTCGAGCAGCGATTCCTCGCCCTCACCGATGAGGATGGCATCGAAGAAGGCCGCGTACGGCTCGGGGTTGTACACCGAGGGGCCGCCGGCGATGATGATGGGGTCGTCTTCACCTCGGTCGGCCGCTAACAGCGGAATGCCAGCGAGGTCGAGTGCCTCGAGGAAGTTCGTCACCGCCATCTCGTGCGGCACATGCAGACCGACGATATCAAACGAAGCGACCGGCGCTGCGCCCTCGAGCGAGAGCAGCGGAATGCCTGCCTCGCGCATAGCGTCACCCATATCGGGCCACGGCACATAGCCACGCTCGCAGGAGATGCCCTCGGCCTGGTTAAGAATGTTGTAGAGGATGGCGATACCCTGGTTGGGCAGACCAACCTCGTACACATCCGGGTAGATCAGGCAGCAACGGTAGTCGGCATCGGCCTTGGAAAGCGTGCCCCACTCGTGATCGATATAGCGACTCGGCTTCTCGACCTTGGCGAGCAACGGCTCAATTAAATGAAAACAATCTTGGTATGCAACGCGCAACGGAAAACCCCTAAGCAGCGAGATCTGATGCGTCCTGATAGGACGCCCTAGGACGGGTAGCGCCCGCGACCGTGGTTACGAGATCACGAACGCGGGAGAACGTGGCAGTAACCGCCTCGTTGGCACGACTGTAGTCGACATCGCGCTCGTAGAGCGAAACAAGCGCACGGCCCATGCCATAGGTGCCCGCGGCAGCAGTGAGCGCCTTGACGGCAAACCCAATATGCGGCGTCTGCTTGACGAGCGCGCGGGTGACCGCGCGGATCACAAGACCGCCGGCAAGCACGCCCGCGACCTCGTAGCCGCGCTCAGGCTTAATGCCGCGTCCAAAGACGGCAGCAAGCTCAAAGAGCATGCCCACCTGCGCCAGCGCCATAACGGGATAATCGGCGCCCGGCAAAAACACCAGCGCACCGGTCGCCATATTGGTGAGCGCGCACGAGGTAATGATACGATTGGCTGCCGCGATGCGCATAAAGGCAAAGTTCGCCGCAAAAGCCGTTTCCTTGTCGGTGCGATCGAGAATCCAGCGGGCAAGCGTCTCGAGCAGATACGTCTTATCGGTTGCCGCTACCACGCCGAGCATGGGCGTGGACTCCTCGATAAACGGCACCTCCACAGCAGACTCGGCAAGCACGCACACGGGCGCGCCGGCGATCACGAGCTCCTGCACGGCACTCTCCAAGCGGTCGGAACCACACGAGAGCACCAGCACCACATCGGTATCGGTCTTTGGGGCAATTCGCTCCTCCCCCAGACGCTCGACGCGCACAATGCCCGAGGTCGTCTGCGGCACAAAGGCGTCACGCACCGTCTCGGCCAGAAAGCGCGAGGCGGACGAATCCAGATAAACCGAGACGCGCACCGGCGTATCGGAATCCTTCTTAACGGACGCGCCCATCTTAAAAGCGCGGGTCAGCTTATCTACGGGTATTTTCATAGCAAACCCCTCCAGCGATTACGCGGCGCCCGAACGATGCCGCCATATGGATTGTACGATACCCACCGTCAGCAGCTGAATCATCATCGAAGACGAACCGAAGCTAATAAACGGTAGCGGAATACCGGTAATCGGCATCATGCCGATGCACATGCCGATATTTTCGAAGGTCTGGAACGCCCACATGCCAACGATGCCTACGCATGATAAGCGTAGGAACAGAGACTCGCACTTAAAGGCAACGCGGATCGTCGAGAAGATGAGCAGTACGTACAAGCACAGCAGCAAAAAGGAGCCGCAGAAGCCAAAGGTCTCGGACAGGAAGGCGAAGACGAAGTCGGTGTGGAACTCAGGCAGAAAGCCGCCGGCCGACTGCGTCGCATGGCCCAAACCCTTACCAAAGAAGCCGCCCGAGCCAACGGCAATAAGCGACTGCTGCAGGTTGTAGGCATCGTCCGAATCGGCATTATCGGGGTCGATAAAGACCGTCAGACGGTTCATCTGATACTGCTTGATGAGCACATCGTGGCCGAGCAGCGAATCAAAGACCGAATCGAGCGCCAGAACGAGGGCCACCAGGCCCACGAGCAGGGCCAGGGTCGACAGCACCCATTCGCGGCGTGCACCGCTCATACAAATGACGATGGCACCCGAAACCAGCACGACAAGGCCCGAGCCCAGGTCGCCCATGGCAACGACGGCCAAAAACGGGATGGACAGCATGCCGCAGAGCTTGACGTAGTCGCGAACGGTATCGATGCGACCGTTATACTGCGAGCCAAGCGTAGCAATAAAGAAGATGGTGATGAGCTTGGCAAGCTCAACCGGCTGGAATGTCAAACCGATACCGGGAATCTTGATCCAGCCCGTCATGCCCAGACCGCCCGTATAGGACAGGCCCGGAATCTTGGGCGAGAAGATCACGATCAGGTCGATGACGAGCAACGCCGTCGAGAAATTGGAAATACCGCGCAGATCGGTACGCCAGACCAACACCGCCAGCACCGCTCCGATGCCAATTCCCAGCAGATGGCGTGAGAACGAGGCATCAGCCTTAAACTGCGAAGCCGACCAGATGATGATGGCACCGTAGGCGACGAGCGCCACAGTGGCCACGAGCACACCGATATGCACCTTTTGGCGAAACGTGCCGCGCGAGGCCGAAAGTTGCTTGTTGACGCGGTCCAGGCTGCTGCGAGAGCCAGTCTTGGTTGAACGGAACAGATCCGCCGGAGAAAAATCCATCGCAACCTCCTATCGAACCGAAGAATCGCCCGAGGCCGAAGAGGTATCGGGCTCGTCATAAATCACGCCGAGCACGTCGCGCACGACATGCATCGCGGTATCTGAGCCACCGCCGCCCTGCTCCAGGACAGTAGCGATGACGTACTTGGGATCATCGGCCGGTGCATAGGCGCAGAACCACGCGTATTCGTCCTCGCCACTTTTCTCGCCCGTGCCCGACTTGCCGTATACCTGCGGCGTCAGGGTGCCAAAGTGCGCCGCCAGGGACGTCGATGCCGTGTAAATCACGTCGTGCATGCCGTTGCGAACAAGAGCCAAATCCGAATCGCTGTTGATCTTGGCCTCCAGGCGCTTCTTCTTGCCCTTGCCGTTGTACTTATAGGCATCGCCGTCGCCATCGCGCGACACGGCAGACAAAAACACGTGGGGCACGTACTGTTTGCCGCCGTTGGCAAGACCCATATAGGCGCACGCCATCTGCAGGGGCGTCACCAGGATGTCACCCTGACCGATAGCAATGTTGGTCATATCGCCGGCATTCCACTTGCGGTCCTCGGCAGATGCGTCGGTGAAGTACGACTCTTTCCACTCGGCATCGGGAATACGACCCGCGCCCTCACTCGGCAGATCGATACCGCAGGTCTTGCCTAGGCCCCAGCGACGAAAGACCTCCTGCAGGCCCTCGGAATGTTTCTCGTCATAAAAGAACGCCTTGCCCATGTCGTAGAAGACGGGGTCGCACGAGTTGGCGATACCCGACTGCAGTGTCATGGTGCCGTGGCCGGAATGCAGCCAGCAGTACTTGCCCCACGACTTGCCCAGGCCCGTCCAATAGCCCGTGCAGTTGGTCGTCTGCCCCGACGTGTAGGTTCCAAACTCAAGACCGGCCAGTGCCGAGAGCGGCTTGATGGTCGAAGCCGACATGTACTGTCCGCTAATGGCGCGGTTGAGCAGCGGGTGCGAACCTTTGTCATCATTGAGCTCGGTCCACACGTCATTTGAGACGCCGCCGATAAAGACGGACGGATCGAACTTGGGCTCGCTCGCCATGCCCAGGATCTCGCCATTGTTGGGATCGAGACACACCACAGCGCCGTTGCCGGCATTGCTGTAGCCAGTGGTCTTGGCAAGCTCGATAGCGCTCGCCAGTGCCGTCTCGCAGGCCTGTTGAATCTTAAGGTCGAGCGTGAGCTTAATGTCGGAGCCGGCCTTCGCGGGCACGGCGCCGGCCTGACCGGTCACATTGCCCGAGGCATCGACCTTGACGGTCTGCTCGCCACGAATACCCTGCAGCAGGTTTTCGTAGTAGCTCTCAACGCCCGCCTGGCCTACGATATCGCCCGACTGGTACGTAATCTTGCCAGCAGAAGCATCATCATCGCCAGAGGTTTTCTTATTCTGGGCCTCGAGCTGCTCGGAGGTAATGGTGCCGGTATAGCCCAAGATATGGCATGCCGTCTCGCCGTATGGATACTGGCGCTCGGTACGCTCGGCAATCTTGACGCCCGGGAACTCGCCGGCGTGCTCCTGAATATAGGCAACCGTGGAGCGACGGACGTCCGTCGCGATGGTATGCAGGCTCTGAGCGCCCTCTGTATTGTCCTGAATATTGCGAAGGACCGCCACGTAAGGCATTCCAAGCACGTTGGCAAGATGGCGAACCAAAACCTCATCCTCGGCAAGGTCGCGGTAGGCCACGACAGCAAGTGAGGGACGGTTCTGGACAAGCGCCACGCCATTGCGGTCGAGGATGCGGCCGCGTACAGCGGGAGTGGTAACGGTGCGAGTCTGATTGCTATTAGCCTGCTTCTCGTAATAGTCCGACGAGACCATCTGCATGCCCCACAGCTTGACGGCGAGCGCCGCAAACATCGCGCCCACACCCGTGGTGAGGATGGAAAAGCGGCCCTTAAAGGCGGTCGCCGCGGTATTGCCCTCGCCCTCGGTGGCGCGTGGGGCCGTTCCATGCTGCGTATCGTAGGTAAAACGGGAATCGCCACGACGCATGATGACCAGCGCGACCACGATGGCCACAACCAGCACGATACCAGCGATAATAACCGTCAACTGGGAAGACATCTACGGGCCTCCCCTATTTGAGCTTGCGGGTCTTGGGCTTAAAGCGCATACCCGTCTGGCGTCCGCCACGTGCGGAGAATCCATAGCCGGACTGCGGCACGACGCCGGACATCAAAAACGGAATGGCAACCAGACCCGTCAGGATCGAGGACGGCAGCGCATGGCCGAAGATCGCCACGACAAAGCTCGTCTCCAAACCCATAAACAGCAAGATGATGCTGTAGATCACATTAATGACGAGCGCGAAGGCGCCCACAGTGACGCCGCGCGCACTTGGGGTACCGCCCGTCTGACCGACGGCGCTGTGCACCAGGGCAAAAGAACCCACGGTCAGCAGGAGCGACATAATGCCCACCGGCACGGCAGCGGACAGGTCATAAAGCAAGCCGCTGCAAAAACCGCACACGACGGCACGGGTCGGGTCGCCCGAGAACACACTCAGGCACACCAAGATAATCATGAAGTTGACGCGACCACCCGCAATGGAGATCTGCGGTGCCAGGCCTGCCTGCAGCAGCACGCACACGATGGCGGCGATCACAAACGTGCGGGAGCTCATCCCCTGCTCGTGTAGATCCATGGACATGCCCCCCATTCGTTCGAGCCAGAATCGGTCGTCTCGGACGTGTCGGAACTGTCATCCGAACTCTCGTCCTTCGTCTTGGTCGCAGCATCGCGCGACGTTCCCTGCGGCGTGCTGTTGGCCGTACTCACGTCCTCATCCGAGGCCGACTGTTCGTCGGTCAGCGAGGTAATGACCAGCACTTCCTCGTTGTTCTCGGCCGTCGTCTGAGCGCGCACCACAATGGTGTAGTACACATCGTTTGCCGATTTCTCAACCGACGAGACGGTGCCGAGCGGTAGACCCTTGGGGAACACGCCACCGATGCCCGAGGTCACGATGATGTCGCCAACCTTAACATCGGAGTCGACGCTCACGTACTCAAGACGCAGCGTGCCGTCAGCCTGACCCTGCAGCATGCCCTGGGCGCGCGTGTCCTGCACCATGGCGGACACGCCCGAGTTCTCGTCGCTAATCAAGCGCACGGTCGACGTTTTGGCCGATACCTCGATAATCTGGCCGATAACACCGGCAGAACTCGTCACGGGCATGTTGATGGTAAGGCCGTCGGCAGAGCCCTTGTCGATGGTAACGGTCGAGGTCCAGGCATCGCCAGAGGCACCAACGATACGAGCAGCGGTCGATTTGAGGTTATAGGTCGACTGCAGGCCGACCAGCCCCTCCAGACGCTCGGCGGTCTTTTGAGCCTCGGAGAGCTCAGCAACCTTAGAGGTCAGTTCCTCGTTTTGCTTCTTAAGCTCGTCAAGCGTGTCCTGCGACGCCGTAAGGTTAGAGAACACGTTGCCGATCGCATTGAAGGGAGCCGCCACAGCCGAGCCCACAAAGCGCACCGGAGAGGTAATCGTCGTTACGCCCGAACGCACGGCATGAATCGGCCCTGCCTCGCCCTCGCGGATGTAAAACGTGAGCAGCAACACCGAAATCAGGCTGAAAACAATCAACGGGCGCATACCCGTTGATTGTCGCTTGGTATTCAGATTTGTGGAGAAACCCGAAGATCGTGCCAAATGGAATCCACCTTTTGGAAATTAAGCATTGGTCTGGACGAAGCCGCCATCAAACGCATTGGCCTCGAGCACGCGGGCACAGCCGTTAACGACGTTATCGAGCGCCGTGGGGCTGACGTTGACCGAAACACCGGTCTCATCGCGCAGGCGCACGTCGAGACCGCGCAGCAGCGCGCCGCCACCAGTCAGCAAAATGCCGTAGTACATAAGGTCCGAGGCAAGATCGGGCGGCGTGGCATCGAGGGCGTCCTTGACGGCCTTGGCCATCTCGTCGAGCGGCTTGTTGAGCGCGCGACGAATCTCCTCGCTCTCGATGCGCACGGTCTTGGGCAGACCGGTGATCACGTCGCGGCCGTTGACCTCGACGTCGAGCTCGTCCTTGAGCGGCACGGCGGAACCGACCTTGATCTTGATGTCCTCTGCCGTACGCTCGCCGATGGCAAGGTTGTAGGCATCGCGAACGTGCGTGAGGATGGCCTGATCGAACTCGTCGCCGGCAATACGGATGGACTGCGAGACGACGATGCCGCCCATAGCGATAACGGCAACCTCGGTGGTACCGCCACCGATGTCGATGACCATGGAGCCGGTGGGCTCCTCGACGGGCAGGTCGGCGCCGATAGCAGCAGCCATGGGCTCCTCGATCAGGTAGGCCTGGCGAGCGCCGGCCTGGATCGTGGCCTCAAAGACAGCGCGCTTCTCGACCGACGTGACGCCGGAGGGAACGCAGACGACAACACGCGGACGCGGAGTCCACGGATAGCGCTTCTCGGACGCCTTGTCGATAAAGTAGCGAAGCATGGCCTCGGTAACGTCGAAGTCGGCGATGACGCCGTCCTTCAGGGGACGAACGGCCACAATGTTGCCGGGCGTACGGCCGAGCATGCGCTTTGCCTCGATACCGACCGCCAGGATGCGCTCGTCGTTCTTGTCGATGGCGACGACGGAGGGCTCGCGGATGACGATGCCCTTGCCGCGCACGGAGACAAGCGTATTTGCGGTGCCGAGGTCGATGGCAAGATCGCCCGCATAGCTACCGAAGAACATATCCATCAAAGAAAACAACGCAACTCCTGATGTGTTGGATGATTGCTGGAAAACTACTAGCTCATCATACTAACGCAAGCCCGGCACCTCACTTGCGGTGAAGCGCCGGGCAAAGCTAAATCCCATAAGGTCACTACTGGTTGTCAGCAGCCGAGAAATCCATATCGAGCGAGGAAACGGCCCAGCCGATATGGTTGTCGGAGCGCACGAATTTGACGGTGTACTCCTGCTCGCCGCCCTTGGACAGCGAAGCCTTAACCTTGGCGGTCGTCTCGGTCATGGACTGATCCATACCCTCGACGGACACGGTGGCACCCTGCGGAATCGAGGAGATGATCATCGACTTGGCGTCCTCGGACAGGCTCGAGGCCAGGCAAGACTCGGCCTTTGCGGTGTCACCGTCGCCGGCAGCCTGGAACAGATCGGTAACGACAGACTCCTGAGACGGGAAGCCAAAGCCGCGCGTGTAGGCAAAGCCCAGACCGCCCGCGGCGATCAAAATGAGCAGAAGCAGCACGATGAAGACTTTGAGGCCCGTGTGGCGATGGCGACGACGGACCTTGGCCTGCTTACGATCCTGACGGTCCTGCTGGACCATCTCGGACTCGGACAGCGTAAAGAAGCCGGTGTCCGAGGGATCGGGCATAAACTGGCCGGTCGCGCCCGTAGGATCGAGCGGATCAACGGCAGGAGCGTCCATCGCGGGCGCCGGAGCCGTGGCCATAGCCGTCTGGGCAGACAGCGCGGCAAGCGAATCGTGCACGCGGGCAAGCTCATCGGCCTGCTCGGAGGTGAGCTGGTAGATGCCATCGGCAGTAGCGGCGTTAAAGGCGTCGAGTGCGTCGGAGGGGCGGCCGGCGGCAGAAAGCGCCTGACCCATGCCGGCGTTGAGCGCACGCGTGTCGTCGCGGGGACCGGCAAAGTCGATAGCCGTGCGGTAGGTCTCCACGGCATCCGCCGGACGGCCAAGCTTAATGAAGCAACGACCGAGCTCGCCGAGTGCGGCGGCAGGAGCCGGATTGGCGCCGTCGATGGCGGCCTGACGAAAGGCAGTACCCGCGTTGGCATAGTCGCCCGACTGGAACAGCGCATTGCCCAGGCCCAGATAGGCCTTGAACGGCGTGGCATAGGAAGCATCCTGCGTAGCAGCAGAGAACGCCTGGGCGGCCGTCGTGTAGTCGCCCACGGCGGCGAGTGCCTTGCCGCGGTTGGTGAGCAGCGCGCCGCGCTTGCCGTAGGTGCCGTCATTGAGGGCAGCGGCGTAGGCCTCGGCGGCCTCGGCATACATGCCCAGGTGCATCAAGGCGTTACCACGAAGGTGATCGGCCTCGCCCATAATCTCATCGGGAGTTTTTGCCGCCCCAAGCATCTGGGCTGCAGCGGAAAAATCACCCGCGCGGTAAGCGGCGCGGCCCTGTTGGATCAGCTGGCTATTCAAGGAAGTCCCCTTTACTCGTGAACGATCTCGACATGGACGATCTCGTCGCCGGCACGCAGCTGTGAAATCACATCGAGACCCTCGACCGTGGTACCAAAGACGGTGTAACCGGAATCGAGGTTATGCTGGGCACCCAGGCAGAAGTAGAACTGCGAACCCGCGGAATCGGGGTCCATGGAGCGCGCCATGGCAAGGGCACCATCGACATGGCTGTTGCGCGGATTGGTGGCAAACTCGCCCTTGATGCAGTAGCCGGGACCACCGGTACCGGGCATGCCGTCAGGGCCCTCAAGACCGGCAGCGACGTCGGCGCCGGACATATCGCGGGTATTGGGGTCGCCGCCCTGAATGACAAAGCCGGGCACATAGCGATGGAACTTAAGGCCATCATAGAAACCCATCGTGGAAAGCTCGCAGAAGTTCGCGACATGAATGGGAGCGCCCTCACCGTCAAACTTGACCTTGATGGTACCCTTCGACGTCTCGATAACGGCGCACTCGTCGCCGGCAAGCTGATACTCGGGCGTGTAGAGCTCTTTCTTAAAACCAAACATGTGGTTCCTTCCTCGTGCGTTTAAAGCATATTTGTACGAATTGTAGCAATAAGCATGCGCTTACATCAATTGCGCACGTAGGTTATGCCGACTATGGCGAACTAATTTTAGGAACGCTGCTGCGGCTTCCAGGAGCCCACATTGGCGTCGTACTGGTTCAGCGCGCTGTTGCCGCCCTGCGCGATGGGCGCCAGGATCTCGCTTTGGTGGGAACTCATCGACTCACCATCGGGAATGGCCAGCGAGATATCCCAGCTCTGGCAGATCACGTCGACACGTTCGTACATCCACTCGGCAAGCTGCTTTAAGTGGGCGATGTCGTCCGCATAGACCGTATCGTCCTGATACTTAAGGTTGTTGAGCTCATCTTGCGTCTTTTTGATCTGGTCGCGCAGGGCGTAGGCACTCTGCGACAGCTCCTGACGGGTGGACAGCGGCGTTCGGAGATAACCGTTGTTAAAGGAATCGATGACCTCGCCAATCTGGTCCTCGTCACCGTAGGACACGATGGTCTGATACAGACCGTCGAGCCTGGTATAGAGCTGATCATCGGTCAGCACGGTTTCTTCCTGGACCACCTCGGCAGAATCGTCTTGCTTGGTATCGTCCTCAGTCGCCTCGCCCTTTTGGCGCGTGGGGAAGGTCGTCTGCGCAGCCTGACCAAACTGGTCGTAGAAGGCAGGCATGACACCCATGGGATCGGCCGTCACGAACCAATAGGCACCGCCGCAAACGACGGCAAGGACCGCGATGACGATGAGCGGCTTGGGGATATGACGCTTGTGCTTGTGATAGGCGTCCTCGTCGGGATGCACCTTGCGCTTGGGTTTTTGAGCATCGTCATGCAGGGAAACGGGCGTGGGAATATCGACCTTGGGGATACCGAAATCCTTATCGAAGGCCGGCAGCACGCAGGTCTCGTTGGGGTCGGCGGCGTCCGAAAGCACCGCGGCTGCCGAGGCGGGCGCATGCGGCACCTCGGTATCGATCTGCTCTTGCGTTAGGCGCGGAAAGCCCGCCGTGCGGCCCGCTGCCAGGTCGGATGCGGCCGCGTCCTCGGAGAGGATACCCGGAGCGGGGCGTCCGCATTTGGGGCACGTACGATCATGCGGAGAAAGACGGGCACCGCAGCCCTCGCAGAACACGAACTCGGTGTGCTCGGGACCATCGCCCGGACCCACATAGGCGTTGCAGTAGGGGCAGAACGAGGCGCCGTCCTCGATAGTCTTAAGGCAATGCGGGCAGATCACGGCATCCTCTTTTCGAAGCAATTCAAACAATCGAGGTTAGAGCATAACATCGCCACGGCCCCACAGGAGCAAGGCACCAATTCAACATCGGCAGGGCGCGTAGTTACTTCTTCTTTTTGCTTGGCATCGAGACTTTGATGCCTTGGGCGGACTTGGTCACACGAGAGCGCTTAGCTCCGGTACTCTTCTTTTTCTTGGGCTGGGCCTGGCCCACGCCCTCGAGTGCGCGGGCCTCGGCCTCGCGAGCGGTGCGATCTTCGCGGCGCTGCGCCATGTCGGCGGCGACGCGCTTGGCAAAACGCTCGGCCGTCGAACCCGTCGAGCTCACCTTGCCGCCACCGCGACCCAGGCGGACGTGCACACCGCGGCCAAAACCAGTTGCGGCATGACGACGACGCGGCTTGAGCGAATCCATCATCGTGGCGAGCTTAAAGAACACCGAGCAGGTAAAGACCACGATGACAGCCAAGATAACCATCTGGCCCATCGACAGGTTGGCAATAGACAGCAGCCCCGGGAATCCGATAACGCCCACCAGGATGCCGGCGACTACAAACACAAAGAGCACCACACGTAAGGGCGTGAGAGGCTGCGAGATGCGCCAGATCAGGCTGACGCTCGCCGCGCACGACGTAAGCAGACACATCGTAGACAGCGTGAGCTGGCTAAAGCCAAACACGCGCGCCACAAAGATATCGAGCGCCGCAGCCAGAATGACCGCAATCGACGCCGGCAGTGCACGCTTGAGTACATTCGTCAAAAACGCACCCTTCACGCGAGCATTGTTGGGCTCCAGGCCCAACACAAAGCCCGGCGCGCCGATGCAAAAGAAGTTGATGAGTGTCATCTGGATGGGCTCGAAGGGGTACGGCGGCAGCGCAATGCACAGCGCCGCCAGCCCCATCGAGAACAGCGTCTTGGTCAGGAACAGCGAGGCCGAACGCTGCAGGTTGTTGATGGAGCGACGGCCCTCGGCCACCACGGCGGGCATCGAGGCAAAGTCGTTGTCGACGAGTACGATCTCGGCCACATTACGCGCGGCATCGGAGCCGGCCGCCATGGCGACGGAGCAGTCGGCTTCCTTGAGCGCCAGCACATCGTTGACGCCGTCGCCCGTCATGGCCACGGTGTGCTCGCGGCGCTTGAGCGCCTGCACGAGCTCGCGCTTCTGCTGCGGGGTCACACGACCAAAGACATGGTAGCGGTCCACTGCGGCATCGAGCTTGGCAGGCGTATCGAGCGTCGTGGCGTCCACATAAGCGTCCGCCCCCGGCACGCCCACCACGCGCGCGATCGACGACACCGTACGCGGGTCGTCGCCACTGATCACGTTGAGGGTCACACCCTGCTCGTTAAAGTAGCCGATGGTCTCGGCCGCCGAGGTACGAATCTCGTCGCGGATGGTCACAAAGCCCACGGGCTCGGCCTCGCCCACCATATCGCCATCGGGTGTAAAGCCGTCCACGCGCGCCACCACGAGCACGCGGCAGGTATCGGCAAGCTCGGCGACACGGTTCTCGACCTGCGAAAACACATGCTCCGAAAGCACAAACTGCGCGGCGCCCATCACATAGGAGCCCTGCGCAAACGAAGCGCCACTCCATTTTTTAGACGACGAGAACGGAATGACCGACAGCGGCTCAGACACCTCGACCGGGCGATCGGCGTAATAGTTGAGCAGCGCCTGGCAGGTCTCGTTGGCATCGGCCGAAGTCGCACGTGCCACGTTAGCCAGCGCAAAATCGAGCACTGTGGTATCGACGGGAACAGCCGCCTCGTCCGAGTCCACGCCAAAGCCAACACCCTCAACAGGCAGCGGGTAGGTGCCCTCGACCTCCATGCGGCCCGACGTGATGGTGCCCGTCTTGTCCAGGCACAGTACATCGACGCGAGCGAGCGTCTCGATGCAGTAGAGCTGCTGCGCCAGCACCTTGCGGCGGGCCAGGCGCACCGTGGCGATGGCGAGCATCGACGAGGTCAGCAGCACCAGGCCTTGCGGGATCATGCCCAGCAGGGCGCCCACCGTGGACAGCAGCGCCGACGAAGGCACATGACCAGCCAACAGCTCGGAGAAGCACCACGAAAGCGCGCTATCGCCCGGGGTTCCCGCTGCATCCCACAGCTCGCTCACGCTCGAGGCAAACAACGCCAAACCGAGCGGGATCATGATGATGCTCGCAAAGCGCACGATGGCGTTCAGCGCGTTCATGATCTCGGAATTGACCTTTTTGACGTACTTGGCCTCGTTATTAATTTTGGCCACGTAGTTGTCGGCGCCGACATGGATCACGCGGGCGCGCAGCAGGCCCGAGTCGATAAAGCTGCCGCTCATGAGCTCGGAACCGGGCTGCTTCTTAATAAGGTCGCTCTCGCCCGTCAGCAGGCTCTCGTTCACGAGCGCCTCGCCGGAAACCACCACGGCGTCAGCGGGAATCTGGTCGCCGCGCCCCAGGCGGATGATGTCGTCGAGCACGATCTGGTCCAAGTCGAGCTCCACCTCGGCACCGTCGCGCACCGCGATGGCCTTCTTAGAGGTCAGCAGCGTGAGCTTATCGACCATCTTCTTGGACCGCATGGACTGGATGACGCCAATAGCGGTATTGAGGAACACCACAAACAGGAACGTTAGGTTCTTAAACGAACCGGTCAAAATGACCGGGAACGACAAGATCACGTTGATCAAATTGAACAGCGTGCAGAGGTTCTCGATGATGAGCTCTTTGACCGACTTGGTCTTGAGCTCCATGTTGCGGTTGATCTTACCGGCGGCGATGCGCTCCTCGACCTCGGCGGTTGAGAGTCCGCGCTCGATATCCGTTGCTGCCATACCACGTCCCATCACGTCGCGTCGGTATAAGAAAAACCGTCCGGACCATGCGAGGTTCGGACGGTCTTACGTTCGATGGTGCCCCATGTTGGATTCGAACCAACGGCCTTCTGCTCCGGAGGCAGACGCTCTAATCCCCTGAGCTAATAGGGCCAACGTTTGGCATTATACCCAAGTGCACCACGGGCTATCAAAATAAAAGAAAAAGCTTTGCAATTCCGAGGAAGACGCGGCGCAACGGCCCACTTTAGAAGGCAAAAGCGAGTCAGATAGTATAAACTCTCATGCACCATATATACACGGCTCGCGATGCGGGCCGTTTTTGCAAAAGTTATCCATCGAGGTGAGAGGCACACCATGATTGCAATTTTAAAGCAGAGCGCCAGCGACGAGGCCGTCGGCCATATCGTCAGCTGGATTGAGAAAAAAGGCCTGAAGACCGACGTCTCGCGCGGCGAGAACGAGACGATCATCGGCCTGGTGGGCGATACGACCAAGATCGACCCGTTCCTGCTCGAGTCCATGGATGTCGTCGAGCGCGTGCAGCGCGTCTCGGAGCCGTTCAAGCGCGCCAACCGCAAGTTCCACCCCGAGGACTCCGTCATCGACTGCGGCCACGGCGTCAAGATCGGCGGCGACCAGTTCCAAGTCATCGCCGGCCCCTGCTCCGTCGAGGGCGAGAACCTCATTCGCATCGCACGCCGCGTAAAGGCCGCCGGTGCCACGATGCTGCGCGGCGGTGCCTACAAGCCCCGCACCTCCCCCTACGCCTACCAGGGCATGGGCCCCGCCGGCCTCGACCTGCTGTGCGAGGCGTCTGCCGAGCTCGACATGCCGATCGTCACCGAGATCATGGACCCGCGCGACGTGCAGGTCTTCCTTGACAAGAAGATTGACGTCATGCAGATCGGCGCCCGCAACGCCCAGAACTTCCCCCTGCTCAAGGAGGTCGGCAAGACCCAGACCCCGATTCTGCTCAAGCGCGGCATGTCCGGCACGATCGACGAGCTGCTTATGGCAGCCGAGTACATCATGAGCGAGGGCAACGACAGCGTCATCCTGTGCGAGCGCGGTATCCGCACCTTCGAGACCCGCACCCGCAACACCTTCGACCTTAACGCCGTGCCGGTGCTGCACCACCTGTCGCACCTGCCCGTCGTCGCCGACCCCAGCCACGCCACCGGCTACACCCGCTACGTCGAGCCCATGGCGCTCGCCGCGACCGCCTGCGGTGCCAACGGCCTGGAGATCGAGGTCCACGACGAGCCGAGCCGCGCCTGGTCCGACGGCGCCCAGGCCCTCACCCCCGATCAGTTCGACGACACCATGCGCCGCATCCGAGCCATCCGCGAGGTTGTCTGCCAAGAGACCATGGAGTAGCCCATGGGTACGGTGAGAAACGCGCGCGTTAACCAGGGCGGCCCCAAGTGCGCCGGCATCGTCGGCCTTGGCCTCATCGGCGGTAGCTTTGCCCGCGGCTATGCACAGGCGGGCGTCCGCGTGCTGGCCTGGGACCCCGATGACGATGTCATGACGGCCGCCAGCATGGGCACTGTCGCCGGAGAGCTCAACGACAAGACACTCGGCGAATGCGACATCATCGTCCTGGCTTGCTACCCCGAGGCATGCATCGAGTGGCTCGAGACGCACGCCAAGGCGCTCGCCGACGCCACCGACACCGACGCCATCATGGGCCCCGTGGTGATCGACACGGTGGGCGTCAAGGGCATCGTGTGCGAACGTGCCTTTGAGCTTGCCCGCGAGCACGGCTTTTACTTTGTGGGCGCGCACCCCATGGCGGGCACCCAGTTCTCGGGCTACGCTAACTCTCGTGCCGACCTGTTCCAGGGCGCCCCGCTGGTGCTCGTACCGCCCGCGGTAGACGATGCGCTCAAGCTGGAGCTTTTGGGCCAGGTGCGCGAGATGGTGCGCCCCTTGGGCTTTGGCAAGTTCAGCGTGACCAGCGCCGCCGAGCACGACCGCGTCATCGCCTTCACGAGCCAGCTTGCGCACGTGGTATCCAACGCCTACGTCAAAAGCCCCACCGCCCAGGTCCACCACGGCTTTTCGGCCGGTAGCTACCGCGATCTCACCCGCGTGGCGCACCTCAACCCGCAAATGTGGTCCGAGCTCATGATCGACGACGCCGACGCGCTCGCCTTCGAGATCGACCATCTGATCGAGTCGCTTGGCGCCTACAGCCGTGCGCTCAAGAACCGCGACCAGCGCTATCTGGAGAATCTCCTTGCCGAGGGCGACCGCATTAAGCGCGCACTCGACGACGAGGCCTCCCACTAGACCACCTATCACGCCAGGTCGAAAGGACCGAAGCTTATGGCGATTACCATCGATATCGACACCGCACGCCCCCACCAGGTGCATGTTGGCACGTTTTTGCTGGAGCAGGCGGGACCGCTCGTGCGCGCCACTGCCGGCGGCACCAAGGCCGTCATCGTGACGGACACCAACGTAGGCCCGCTCTACCAGATGCCCGTTAAGCAGAGCCTGGAGGCATCAGGCTACGAGGTGAGCATCTGCACCTTCGAGGCCGGCGAGGCCCATAAGCGCGCCGAAACCTATGTTGCCATTTTGGAGTTTGTGGCCGAGCACGAGCTTTCGCGCTCCGACGTGATCGTGGCACTCGGGGGCGGCGTCGTGGGCGATGTGGCGGGCTTTGTGGCCGCGACCTACATGCGCGGCTGCAAGTTTGTGCAGATCCCGACGAGCCTGCTCGCCATGGTGGATTCGTCGGTGGGCGGCAAGACCGCCATCGACCTGGCTGCCGGCAAGAACTTGGCCGGCGCCTTTTGGCAGCCGAGCGTGGTTATCGCCGACGTGGGGTGCCTGGCCACCCTCACGCCCGAGCAGTTCGCCGACGGCTGCGGCGAGGTCGTCAAGCACGCCGTGATCGCCGACCCGGAGCTTTTCTCCGAGCTGGAGAAGACCCCGCTCACGCTGGAGCTGCTCAACCGCGATGTGGCCCGCGTAGCACTCATCATCGCCCGCAACATCGACATCAAGCGCGCCGTGGTCGTCGCCGACGAGCACGAAACCAACCAGCGCAAGCTGCTCAACTTTGGACACAGCGCCGGACACGCCGTCGAGGCCTGCGAGCACTTTGAGCTCGGACACGGCAACTGCGTGTCGATCGGCATGGGCATCATCACGCGCGCCGCGGCCCTGCACGGCGTTTGCGATGCTGCACTGCCCGGCCGTATTGAGGAGCTCTGCGCCCGCCACGGCCTCAAGACCCGCTGCGACCTCAATGCCGATGCCGTCTTTGCCGAGGCGCTCCACGACAAGAAGCGCGCGGGCGACACCATCGACCTGGTGATTCCGCACGGCATTGGCCGCTGCAGCATCGACCGCACGCCGCTTTCCACTTTCCACGAACTCATTGCCGAGGGCCTCGGCCAGAAGGGAGACGCATCCGCATGCTAGCCCGCATCACCCCGTCCCCGCTTAAGGGCACCGTTCCCGCCATCGCGTCCAAGTCGATGGCGCACCGTCTCATCATCTGCGCTGCCCTTGCCAACGGAGAGACGCATGTGACCTGCAACACCACCTGCGCCGATATTGAGGCCACGGTCCGCTGCCTCACGGCGCTCGGCGCCCGCATCGAGACCGTCGAGGACGGCTTCCAGGTCCACCCCACCATGAAGAGCATTGAGTTCGGCCTGCTCAAGGCCCTTGCCGGCGGCACGCTCGACTGCGGCGAGAGCGGCTCCACGCTCCGCTTTATGCTGCCCGTCGCCTGCGCGCTGGGGGCAGAGGCAACCTTTGTGGGACAGGGCCGCCTAGGCGCACGCCCGCTGTCCCCGCTCTCGGACGAGATCATTGCCGCCGGCTGCGACCTACAGGGTCTGGGCGGTTTTCCGCTCAAGACAAGCGGACGCATGCGCCCGGGCACCTTTGTGCTGCCGGGCAACGTAAGCTCGCAGTATATCTCCGGCCTGCTGCTGGCAGCCCCGTTGCTCGCCCAGCCCTCCTGTGTGCAGGTGACTGGCCTCATTGAGAGCCGCCCCTACATCAACCTAACGATCCAGGCCATGAAGGCCTTTGGCGTTGAGGTCAACGTCGAGCGCATTCCGGCCAAGGACGGCCAGCCCGAGGTCACGAACTTCCGCGTGAGCAGCGGCTCGTACCGCACGCCCGGCAGCGTGGCCGTCGAGGGCGACTGGTCCAACGCTGCCTTTTGGCTGTGTGCCGGCGCTATCGGCACCGACCCCATCACCGTCGAGGGCGTGTCCCTGAGCTCCGCACAGGGCGACCGCAACGTGCTTGCCGCGCTTTCGCGCTTTGGCGCCCGCATCGTGCGCTCCACCAACGCCGCCACCGTGCAGTCCGACAAGCTCGCCGGCTTTGAGATGAGCGCCCACGACATTCCCGACCTGGTGCCCGTTATCTCGGCCGTGGCCTCGCTGGCACAGGGCCGCACCTTTATCCGCGATTGCGCCCGCCTGCGTATCAAGGAATCCGACCGCCTGGCCACCACCACCCGCGAGCTCACCGCGCTGGGCGCGCAGGTGCGTATTGCCGGCGACGACCTCATCATCAAGGGCGTCGATGCCTTTACCGGCGGCGAGGTCGATTCGCACAACGACCACCGCATCGCCATGATGGCCGCCATCGCCGCGAGCCGTGCCACCGGCGAGGTCGTGATCCACGGCGCCGAGGCCGTCAACAAGTCCTATCCCGATTTTTTCGACCACTACCGCCTGCTGGGCGGCAAGGTCACACTCGAGGAGGAATAGCATGTCCTCGACCTTTGGCAACGTCTTGCACTTAAGCATCTTCGGCCAATCGCACTCCCCCGCTATCGGCTGCTCGCTCGATGGCATCCCGGCGGGCATCGCCGTGGACCAGGAGAAGCTGCAGGCCTTCCTCGACCGTCGCGCCCCCGGCCGCGACGAGACCGCAACCAAACGCCGCGAGGCCGACGCCGCGCATATCATCGCCGGTGTGATCGATGGACATACCACCGGCGCGCCCATCGCCGCGATTATCGAGAACACCAACACGCGCTCCAATGATTACACCGAGCTGCGCCGCAAGCCCCGTCCCGGACATGCGGACTTCCCTGCGCGCGTGAAGTATCACAACATGCACGATGTCGCTGGTGGCGGGCATTTTTCCGGCCGCCTAACGGCCCCCTTATGCATCGCCGGCGGCATTGCGCTGCAGGCACTTGAGGCCCGCGGCATTCAGGTCATGGCGCACGTCGCGCAGATCGGCGGCATCTCCGACCTGCCGATGGACGATATGGTCTATCGCGAGGCCGACCGCAAGGCAATCCTTACGAACGATCTGCCGTGCATTGACGCCGCCGCAGCCGGCCGCATGCGCGAGGAGATTCTTGCCGCGCGCGACGAGCTCGACAGCATCGGCGGCATCGTGGAGTGCGGCATTTACGGGCTTCCCGCGGGCATCGGCGACCCCATGTTCGACGGCATCGAGAACCGCATCGCGCAAATCGCCTTTGGCATTCCCGCCGTAAAGGGCGTGGAGTTTGGCATGGGCTTTGCCGTGGCCGCCATGCGCGGCAGCGAGAACAACGATCCGTATCGCATCGATGCCGAGACCGGCGAGATCGAGGTCGAGTCCAATAACGCCGGCGGCATCCTGGGCGGCATCTCCACCGGCGCGCCCGTCATGTGGCGCATGGCCGTAAAGCCGACGCCCTCCATTGGCCGCGAGCAGCAGACCGTAGACATGGACGCCATGGAAAATGTCGAACTCTCGGTCCACGGTCGCCACGATCCCTGCATCGTCCCGCGCGCCGTCCCTGTAGCCGAAGCAGCCGCCGCCCTCGCGATTTGGGACGCCCTCCTAGAGGACGCCGCCCAGCTTTAGTCCACCCACCCCAAGGGTAGTTAATTTGGGACGGGGCTATTTTAGCTACCCCCATATGCCAGTTGATATTTGCCCTGGCACCCATCGATTCGCCGACAGTCAAAGGGTAGCTAAAAAAGCCCCGTCCCAAATTAACTACCCCAGGCAACCATTCACGAAAGGGGTCCCTATGGACCTTGCTGACATCCGCCAGGCCATCGATGGCATCGACACCACGCTCCTCAACAGCTTTATCGAGCGCATGGACATTGCCACCGAGGTCGCCAAGTCAAAAATCGAGATGGGCAAGGCCGTCTTCGACCCCGCCCGCGAGCGCTCCAAGCTCAACAACCTCGCCAGCCGCGCGCCCGAGCGCTACGAGGCACAGACCATCGCCCTGTTTCGTCTCCTCATGAGCATGAGCAAGGCCGAGCAGCAGCGCTACATCAACGAGCTCAAGGGCATCACGGTGTCGCAAAAGGCCCATGCCACGGCCGCAGCGTTTGACATGCCCTTCCCCCAGACGGCCACCGTCGCCTGCCAGGGCGTCGAAGGCGCCTACAGCCAGATCGCCGCGTGCAAGCTCTTCGACGTGCCGGATATTGCGTTCTTTGAGACCTTCGAGGGCGTCATGCGCGCCGTACGCGACGGCTTCTGCGAGTTTGGCGTGCTGCCCATCGAAAACTCCACCGCCGGCTCGGTCAACGCCGTCTACGACCTGCTCGCCCAGTTCGACTTCCACATCGTGCGCTCGCTTCGCCTCAAGATCGACCACAACTTGCTCGTCAAGCCCGGCACCAAGCTCGCGGACATACGCGAGGTCTACAGCCACGGCCAAGCTATTGCCCAGTGTGCCGGCTTTATCGAGTCCCACGACCTGCACGCCACCAAGTACCCAAACACGGCCATGTCGGCCGAGATGGTCGCCAACTCCGAGCGCACCGACGTCGCCGCCATCGCCTCGCGCAGCTGTGCCACGCTGTATGGCCTCGAGGTGCTGGAGCCCAACATCCAGGACTCGGACAACAACTACACGCGCTTTGTCGTCATCAGCCGCGAGCCGCGCGTCTATCCCGGTGCCAACCGTACCTCGCTCATGATCACCACAGCCAACGAGCCGGGTGCGCTCTATCGCGTACTCGAGCGCTTCTACGCGCTCAACATCAACCTCATCAAGCTGGAGAGCCGCCCCATCCCCGGTCGCGACTTTGAGTTTATGTTCTACTTCGATCTGGACTGCCCCTTTGGCAGCAAGGCCCTCGACGACCTGCTCGACTCAATCGACGACGTGTGCGAGAGCTTCACCTACTTTGGCAGCTACACGGAGGTGCTCTAGATGACCGATACCGCCGCAAACCGCCCCTACGGCGTACTGGGCCGCGTGCTGGGCCACAGCTACACCCCGACCATCTACAAGGAGCTGGCGGGGCTTGAGTACGTGCGTTTTGAGCGCGAGCCCGAGGACCTCGCGGCCTTTATGACGGGCGACGAGTGGGAGGGCACCAACGTGACTATCCCTTACAAGCGCGCCGTCATGGAATACTTGGACGAGTTGAGTCCGCTCGCCAAGCGCATGGGCAACGTCAACACCATCACGCGCCTGCCCGACGGCCGCCTGCGCGGCGACAACACCGACTACTTTGGCTTCCAATGCCTGGTCGAGGAGCTAGGCGTAGAGGTTGCCGGTAAGAAGGCCCTCGTGCTCGGCGCCACCGGCGGTGCCGGCACCACGGCCAGCATGGTGCTCGACGACCTGGGCGCCATCGTCGTACCCGTGGGTCGCACGAGCGAGGTCAATTACGACAACATCGCGCAGCAATCCGATGCCGCGCTGCTCGTAAACTGCACGCCCGCCGGCATGTTCCCCCACTGCCCCGACGCTCCCTGCACACTCGAAGGACTCGATGCGCTCGAGGGCGTCATCGACATTGTCTACAACCCCGCCCGTACGGGTCTGATGCTCGAGGCCGAGCGCCGAGACATCCCCTGCATCGGCGGCCTACTCATGCTTGTTGCCCAGGCGGCACAGGCTGTTGAGCGCTACACCGGCCAGATTACTCCACGTGAGCGCATTCTGGACGTAACGGAGCGCCTGTCGCGCCGCGAACAGAACATCGCGCTGATCGGCATGCCGGGCTCGGGCAAGACCCGCGTGGGCGAGCAGATCGCCCGGCTCACGGTTCGCGAGCACATTGACTTGGACCGCGCACTTGAGGAGCGCCTGGGGATGCCCTGCGCCGACTTTATCGTCGAGCGCGGCGAGGCAGCCTTCCGCGAGCAGGAGACGGCGGAGCTGGCCGACATCTCCAAGCGCAGCGGCCTGGTGCTTTCCACGGGCGGCGGCGTGGTCACACGCGACGAGAACTACCCGCTGCTGCACCAGAACAGCCAGATCGTGATGCTCAACCGCAAGCTCGACGAACTCGCCCATAAGGGTCGCCCAATCACCGCCCGCGATGGCATCGATAAGCTCGCCGAGCAGCGCATGCCGCGCTACCGCGCCTGGGCCGACTACATCATCGACTCACGCGACTGCGCCGCCAACACCGCCCGCGCCGTCCTCGACACCCTCCCACCCGCTCTCTAACCAAAACCACCACAAAGGGGACAGGCACCTTTGTGGTGGTTTCTCGACTGCAAAGGAAACAACCATGAAAGCACTCGTCATCAACGGCCCCAACCTCAACATGCTCGGCATTCGCGAGCCGGGCATCTACGGCAGCGACAACTACGACCGCTTAGTGCAGATCTGTCAGGAAGCGGGTGCCGCACAGGGCTTCAACGAGGTCGAGGTCTTCCAGTCCAACCACGAGGGCAGCATCGTCGACAAGATCCAAGAGGCTTACGACAAAGTCGACGGCATCGTCATCAACCCGGCGGCTTACACGCACACGAGCGTCGCGATCCTCGACGCCCTCAAGGCCGTTGCCATCCCTGCCGTCGAGGTACACATCAGCGCCGTAGAGACGCGCGAAGACTTCCGCCAGATTAGCTATGCGCGCCTGGCCTGCTTCGCCACCATTACGGGCGAAGGCCTGATGGGCTACGCCCACGCACTGGAGCTGCTGAGGGAGCATCTCGAAAAGTAGCCTCGCGGATCAATTCATTAACACCGATTCACACGAACAAAACTCCAGCGCCGGCAGCAGCGTCCTCGCTGCTGTCGGCATTTTATTACTGGCATATAATCGTTGCTGTCACACTACGTCTGGAGACCCACATGCTGAGCATTCACCTGGGGGATTACCCCGGTTCCATCTACGATACCGAAACCTATTTTAGGAACTCATACTTGGACTCATGGTTCGAAGACCCTATGGCCGCACAGATTATTAAAAGCGTGGACGGATCAGAGCTCATCGGTCCCCACAACATCGTAAGCAAACAGCTGGGCTCGATCACCCCACTCGAACTGTCCGGCGGCGTTAAGACGCTGCTGCTGGTGCGCAATCTCCCAAATATGGTGTTCAACGCATCCACCTGCGGAGACAACTGTGCCCGCTGGCTACTCAAGATCGGCAAAGAGCAGGATGTGCTGGTGACCTTATACCACATCATGAAATTCCCCTGGAAGAGCTTTGAAATCCGCATTGAAAACGATGGCCGCATCGTCAGAAACATGCAGGAGTTTGTCGGCGCCACGAATGACTTTTTGGATGTTGATGAGTAATGAAGGGAACGCATACCGTTGTCGTAGAACGCGCAAAGGTCAAATACACACTCACGTTTAAGCGCAATATTTCCTTTATACGCGGCAACAGCGGCACGGGCAAAACGACGCTCATCTCGATGATTCGCGACTACAACGACCGAGGACCGGAAAGCGGCGTTGCACTCAGCTGCGACGTGCCTTGCGAAACGCTTTCCGGCAGACGCTGGGAGCGCGAGCTGTCGATCATCGAAGATTCAATCGTCTTTCTAGATGAGGGCAACGAGTTTATCTACTCAAAAGATTTCGCCAAGGCTGTTAACGGATCGTCCAACTATTTTGTTCTGATATCTCGTCGCGACGCCAACGAACTCCCGTACAGCGTCGACGAGATCCTAAAACTGGTCAACACGACGAGCAAGGTAATCAACGGACGCAAAAGCGACAAGCGTTTTTACTCGGTGACCAAGCCAATATATGATCACAAGGCAAGCATGCTCTACCAGGACCTTAACGTAGGATTCGACAATCCCGACGCCGTGATTGTCGAGGATAGCAAGTCTGGGTATCAATTCTACAGCGCCCTTTGCAACCGGCTGGGGATCCCCTGCTATACCGCCACCGGCGTAGCGAATCTAAAACGAACGATTCACGAATGTCCCGAGCAAAACATCCTTGCCATTGGAGACGGAGCAGCATTCGGTCCTTATATCGAAAAGACATTGGGGCAGCGCGTTTACAAGAATGTTCGCTTGTTCCTCCCGGAGTCATTCGAGTGGACACTCCTACGCTCCGGGCTCATCCCCAGTAGCGACATTCCCAAAATCCTTGAGGATCCCTCGAGTTATATCGAAAGCCGCGATTATTTAAGCTGGGAACGATTCTTTACGGATGTGCTGGTCAAATACTCAGCAGATACCCGCTACGCTTACAAAAAGGCACGACTTAACGAGCAGTACCTAAAGCCACAGGCAATGAGTGCAGTATCGAAAGTCTTACCAGACTGTCTGAGGATGAAATAGGCAGCCCCAGGCTAAATCATGCAAATAGACCCCTGTTCGAATATCGGACGCCCACAGCAAATGCCTTGCGGGCGTCCGATTTTTTTAATAGACAAACTCCATCAAGCACAAACAGGCAACATACCGGCTTTACAGACGGACTATTAGTATAAATATGGTAGGTATCCTATACGTTCCGGTTGGAAAGGAATAGAGATGCCACCTAAGACAATTCAAGTTAGCGAAGATTTAGCAAACCAAATCAAAGCAAGGAGAGCAGAACTGGGCCTTAGCATCGAAGAAGCGGCTTCCAGAGCCGGAATCGGGGCAAAAACATGGGGTAAGTACGAGAGCGGCCAATCCATTCGAAGCGATAAGGCAACAGCCGTGTGCAAGGTACTCAAATGGAAAAACTTCCCCGATGATTCAGCCGCAGAAACTATAAATGAGGCCACGACAAAAGAATCCTTGGCGATTGATTCGAGTCATGCCGCCTGGTCCCAATTCTTAAAAGATGAATATGGCTATAAGGGCGCAGCGTCCTTCGCCTTTGGAACCGATATTTTGCTTGACTATATCAATAAGGATCTTGAGGACCTCTCTCATCTTCCAAAAGGGACTCATGTAGGACAACTCCCCGATAGCTGGATGATTGATTTGCTCCCACCTCAATATCTGATGCAGTACAACTATGACTTTCTATTCAAACTTCGAGCAGATCTGATTAGTTATCGTATGCGAGCAAAACACGGACATGACATAATGGCCCACACCGTTGCACAAGAACTGCTTGTAAGGCTTATCCGAGATGCGTCATTCGAACTCGTTTCCGACTGGGAAACCGATGAAACCGATCTCGATGAAGACGGCTATCCACGGGACTTAGGTTGGGATGAATGGCCCGAGGATATCTGTGGCGACGATGATCTCAAATTCTTTATTAATGACGACACATGGACGGAAGAAGGCAATTCATATTCGTTCGAGAACTGGTTTGAACCCCAGTTCTATCTAAGTTAAATAGGCAACGAACAAACGGAGCTTCAGCAGAGACTGAAGGCGCCCAGTTCTAACCCTGACACTAAAATGTCCACAAAACAGCGGGGACGATCAGCTTGGTCGACCCCGCTACAAATTACGCCTTTTTGATTACGTATGCCAAGCCGATATCGCAGGCGCAGAGTATGATTGATGCGAAGAGCCACGATGCTGGCAGCGTCATCAACAGGGGCATCGTCTGCCAGGGAATAAACCAATCGACCGCGTGGATCGCAAAGATCGCCAGACTGGCTTGTCCGCAAAACACGAGTCCTCGCTCAAAAGCCCCCAAAACCGGCACGTCCTTCAGTTTCTCAAGCGCCATGGAAACCCAGCACACACAGTAGCTACCGGCAAGAGCGGCAACCGTCGCAACCACAAACCCATCCACACGACGGCTCGAAAGCTCAAGCCCGCTCAGCGCGGCAAGGACAAGCCAAGCGACACCGGCTCCAATAAACAGAAGAGGCTTGCTCACGCTCGGCTCCAGCCCCCCTTTGGCGGGCCGTATAGCCAACCCACATCAGCAGCACAATATAGCAGCTTAGATCAAGATCAAGCGGCAGGTAGATACCCAAAAAGCGAGACACGTTCAGGCCGCAGAAAGCTATCGCAGCACAGACAACGCCCTGCCAAACAACCCCAACTTCGCGCCCATCAAACAGCCGCACCAGCGCATTAAACAGAAGGCGCGACGTAAACAGTGCCGCCAAAAACCACGCCATGCCAACAGCGGCAATGCCAAGCCCAGGCACGTCAACGCCCGAAGCAAACACGAGCGTTTCAAGTCCACCCGTAAGCACACCGCCCGTCAAAGGAACCCCGATCATCAAGAACGACGGCACTTGCCAGGCCAGTGCAAGAATCACATACGGCACCAGCAGGCGCGACACCGAACCACTCAGCAGCTCGCGCCACGGCTTAGGCCTAAACGTATATCCAGCAAGAATAAAGAACACCGGCATGTGAAACGAGAAGATGGCATGCCGCAAAGGAGAAGGATTTGGGACGGTATGCCCCACAATGACCAGAATAATTGCAATCCCCTTTGCAATATCTATCCAGTCGAGCCTTTTGGTCCCCATAGCACACCCTTCAAAACCGCAGCACACAAGACGAAAAAAGCCCGGACCACCAAGCGGTCCGGGCTTAATAAACGATGGTGCTCCATGGCGGATTCGAACCGTCGACCTTGGGATTAGAAGTCCCCTGCTCTATCCAACTGAGCTAATGGAGCAAATAACCGCACGCCCAAGCACGCGCACGCGTGCCAGGCGCTAGTAATTATAACCTAGTTGAACTGCTCGCGGTAAGCCTTGCAGACCTCATCAACCGGGCCGTCCATGCGAAGGTCGCCCTTCTCAATCCAAACGGCGCGCTGGCAGATGCGCTCAACCTGCTCCATGGAGTGCGAAACGAACAGAACCGTCACGTCGCCGCTCTGGATAAAGTGCTGAATACGCGCCTCGCACTTTTGCTGGAAGAACACATCGCCGACGGACAGCGTCTCGTCAACGATCAGAATATCGGGCTCGGTGATCGTCGCGATTGCAAAGGCAATACGCGCCACCATGCCCGAGGAGAAGTTCTTAAGCGGCATGTCGACAAAGTTCTGCAGCTCAGCGAACTCGATAATGCCGTCAAAGTTGGCGTCGATGAACTCCTTGGTGTAGCCGAGCAGGGCACCGTTCAGATAGATGTTCTCGCGGGCGGTCAGCTCGGGGTCAAAGCCGGCACCAAGCTCAATCAGCGGCGCGATGTTACCGTGCACCTTAACGCTGCCCTCACTGGGCTCAAGCACGCCAGCGATGATCTTGAGCATCGTAGACTTGCCGGAACCATTGGTGCCGACCAGACCCACAACTTCGCCGCGATGAATATCGAACGAGATGTGCTTAAGCGCCCGAAACTCCTCAAAGAACAGCTCGTGCTTGGCAAGCTTAATGAAGTACTCCTTGAGGTTGGTCAGCGACTCAGACGCCATGTTAAAGATCATGGTGACGTCGTCGACCTCGACAGCCAGAGGCTGCTCGCTGTAATCAACAACAGATTCAGTCATCACAGCACTCCTTAGATGTAGAGGATGAACTTGCGCTCGGACTTATGGAACACGGTGTAGCCAATAACAAGCGCAAGAACCGCCCAAGCAACGCACATACCAAACGTCATAAGCGAGGGCGTAGTCTGGAACAGGAAGATATCGCGCATAAACTGCAGGTAGTTATACATGGGGTTCGCATAGACCAGAATGCGCACGAGATGCGGCATTTGCGCAACGAAGTCGGTCGTCCAGAAAATAGGCGTGATGTAAGTCCACGCCGTAATGACGACGCTCCACAGATGCATGACATCGCGGAAGAAGACCGTGAGGGCGGAGAGCATCATGCCCAGGCCCATGCAGAAGCACATAAGCAGCAGTAGGCAGACCGGCAGCAGAATCAGGTGCCAAGAAGGCATAACGTGGAACCACAGCATAACGATGGCAACGGCGACCAGCGAGAAGGCAAAGTTGACCAACGAGAAGAGCACCTTCTGCACCGGGAAGACCCAGCGGTGCACTTTAACCTTCTTGAGCAGCGGAGCCGCGCCCACGATCGACGTCAGGGCCTGGTTCGTAGACTCGGACATGACGGCAAAGGTGACGTTACCCACGATCAAGTACAGCGGGTACATCTCGGGCGTAATTGAGCCATTGCGGCCCTGGGCGAAAATCGTCGAGAACACGATGGCCATGACGATCATCATCAGCAGCGGGTTGAGCACCGACCATGCGACGCCCAGAACGCTACGGCGATACTTGATCTTAAAATCCTTGGTAACCAGCTGACGAAGGATAAACGCATCCTTCTCAAATTCGTTCTTAGCAAACGTCGCAGGCAGACTGCGAGTTTCTTGTTGCTTTGTCTGATCCGACACGGATGCAACTCCTTTACTCGTAATCGTTGACAAACGAACAGTATAGACCCGACGACCTTGCAAACGATTCACGCAACAAAACTGGAGAACTAACCCACATCTTAGGATGCCATGACCAAACGGCTATACTTTCAAGGATTGAATGTATAAGGAGCATTGAGTGAATTCTGAATCCATCGCCGTCATCATCCCCTGCTACAACGAAGCGCTCACGATCGGCAAAGTCATCGACGACTTTCACCGCGAGCTTCCGCAAGCGACGGTCTATGTCTATGACAACAACTCGTCGGACGATACCTCACGCATCGCCACCGAGCACGGCGCCACGGTCCGCTTTGAGCCCCGTCAGGGAAAGGGCAACGTGTGCCGCCAGATGTTTCGCGACATCGACGCCGATTGCTACCTGATGGTCGACGGCGACGACACCTACCCCGCCGAGGCGGCCAAAGCCCTCTGCGAGCCTATCCTCAGCGGCACGGCCGACATGACCGTAGGCGATCGCCTTTCCAACGGCACCTATGCCGAGGAGAACAAGCGTGCCTTCCACGGCTTTGGCAACAATCTGGTCCGTGCCATGATCAAGTGGATCTATGGCTACAGCTTCGATGATGTCATGACCGGCTACCGTGCCATGAGCCGCCCGTTCGTTAAAACCTTCCCTGTGCTTTCCGAGGGCTTCCAGATCGAAACCGAGCTCTCGATCCACGCCGTCGACCACCGCTGGCGCATCAAGGATGTGCCCATCGAGTACCGCGACCGTCCGGAAGGTTCCGAGTCCAAGCTCAATACCGTAAGCGACGGCATTAAAGTCGTTGCGATGATTGGCACGCTGTTCAAGGACTACCGCCCTCTGAAGTTCTTCAGCCTCGTCGCGCTTCTGTTTGCGGTGATCGGCCTCGCCTTGGGCACGCCCATCGTTGTCGAGTATTTCCAGACCGGCCTCGTTCCGCGCTTCCCCACCGCCATGCTCGCCGCGTCGTTTATGTTCCTGTGCGGTCTGAGCCTTGCGACCGGCTTCATCCTCGATTCCGTGGCAAAGGTCGAAAAAAAGCAGTGGGAGGTCAACGTGTACAGCAAATACGCCTACGATGACCAGCCCGGCAGGTCCGCCACCACGCCAAGCGAGCGGGTAGTGTCGAGAAAGTTGGTGTAGCGTCCGATCCGAAGCGAGTCGGCCCGGCGT
>USIE01000002.1 GCA_900554645.1 uncultured Collinsella sp.
TCACTTTTACATTTTGGACAAAAGAGAGGAAAATTTTTAAGTACGGTATCTTCCCCAAGAATAATCATGCGTCAGGATTGTAGATGGACCCGTAATCTTCACATGGTCACCGATGGTGATTAGATGTGGATTTTGAATATCGACCGTCATTTCTTTGGGGCAGTAAAAAGTCACATCGTCCCCAATGGCAACGCCTAGTTTTCTCAAACGGCTAATCAGTAAATCGTTATTGAGAAAAATAGAATTATATAAATACTTTAGTCCATCAATTAAAGCCATGTTCAAGCCTCCAATCTAGAAAACCCCAGATGAAGCGGCCATATAGAGAATACTCGCGGCACGCCGCCTCAGCAGTTCCACAAAGACTCTCTGTGTAAAGCCGAGTCTCTCGCATGGATAGTCGCTTATCACCTTTGACAGGCGATCATCACTCGCCATTCTTCGTATAGCATCGCAGGCATCGCGTCGGCTCTTACCACTAACGCGAGTCACTTCCTGCGAGATGCACATCTTCATATTGATAAACAGGGTCTTTTTTAACCTCAAAACGCATTCCGCTTCCGAAGGCGAGTCCGCCACGAGTCGAAGGGCGTAGTCGTAGAAGAACAGACTGGCGTCGAAGCGATCTGGCCTATAAGAAGTACTGAGTGACGAGAGGTTCGTGCGGTACGAATACCCCACGCAACTCGTCGTTACCACCCTGTTGCTAGTTCGGAGGTACTTGTATTTAAAGACGAAATCCTCGCTGATCACCTCGCGCTCCGAGGGAAAGCGCAGGGCATGTTCGTCTATGTTCGTCTTTGCGAATATAGACGAACATGCCGACATTGGAATCGAGTCGGACACCTCGGGCGCGCTGCCGCACACGCGGGGGACGAGCCTCTTTGCTAGCTCGTCGCCCTCCCACACGGCGTCCTCGAGCTTGAATTCAAACTGGGGACTTCCTTTATCATCTCGCTTGGTGAAACCGCCCAGAACACAATCAGCCCCGGTGTCCTCTATGGCTCGGGCGAACGTCTCAACCATGTCGGATTCGAGCCAGTCATCCGAGTCAACGAACATTACATGCGTTGACTCAGGATGCAGGTTGTCAAGCCCCGTGTTACGCGCGAAACCCAGCCCCGCGTTCTCCTTATGCACTGTCCGCACGCGATCGTTCTCAGAGGAGAGTCGATCACACAGCTCACTCGACCCGTCGGTCGAGCCGTCGTCGACGAGCAGCACCTCAAAAACCGAATACGACTGTTCCAGAATTGAGCGGACGCACTGCTCGAGGTAACGCCCAACGTTGTACACGGGCACGATAAGGGTTATGTTCAGCTTTTGATTCACTTTTAAGAAGGCTTCCTAGTCGTATCTCTTTATCAATCGAGCGGGCGCACCAGCATACAGCGCACCTGACTCGTTAAGGTCGCACGTGACAACAGAGTTCGCCGAGACGAGAGAGCGGCACGCAATCGAGCAACCGCGCGTAACGACCGCATTAGCGCAAAGCCAACAATGCCGACCAATCGAAACCGGCGCGTGGATTAACTTTGAGCTAACCCCCCTACTGTCGAATTCGTGGTCGTGGTCGTAAATCTGAACATTGGGACCGAAGAGCGTGTCTGCACCGATGTGGGCGGATTCGACTACCGTCACTCGGCAGCCCTCGTTCATGTAGACGCCGTCTTCCAGCACTAAAGTTGCGCCTTTATTAACCTGTACGAAGCACTCGGGGCTCAAATAAACGCCCGCACCGATGCTGAGGGAAGCGCCCTCGCCCAATATCACTCGTGCGCCCTTGCCCAGGTACAATGGTTTGCCTGGGGCGATCTTGAGCCGATTTCCGGTCACAATGCGCACTCTGGCAACCCGTAGGGCGGAAGCACCCCATTTAAGCGCCTTAGCAATTTTGTTCATCAGTGCTTCCGCTTCTCGTAGGGTCGAAGTTGTTGGAAGCACTGACGCGCCAAGCCTTCAACTCATGCGCAATACGTTTGTCGGCAGGCGGGAGTGACATATAGTCCCCATACATTATCGAGAGATAGCGGTCCGCATCCTCAAAGCCAAAGAACCGTTCGTTTTCGAATTCGTATTCAACCAAGTTGCTAAACAGGCTTGCGGGGAAAACTTCCAGCGACTGGCTGACCGCCCAAGCCAGATTGGCAGCAGTGCCGATAGTCGAAAAGGAACCGTTATCCGTCATCGTTCTTAGCTTGCCGAGAGCCCACTGTTGCAGAGGGGTGTGCCTGGCAATCGTGCCGAAGACGGTTTTGAAGCAGCCAGCAACTCCTGGCTGTCCCGAGCTCCATCTTGATGCTTGGAACAGGTGCTTATATCGAACTGCTGCGTCCCAGGCTTTGTTGGCTTCGGCCTCGCTTTCGAAAGAGACGATCGGGAAGATATCGATCCACACATATTCGCGGATGCCCTCTGCAATGAATGCAGACTTTACCTCAATGCTGGTATCCACCAGTTTTTCAAAAGGAATCGCAGCAGAAACTTTAGAGTTCAGCTGGCTGGCAAGCTTGACATGAGATAACTCTGCTCCAGCACGTGAACCGAAACTTTTTAGAAATTTCCTATAATCCTCAACAGGCATAACGACATCGATATCGTCATCCCAGGGAATGAACCCCTTGTGCCTAACCGCACCGAGCAGAGTTCCGGAGCCCATTGAGTATCGCAGATTGTTCTCTCGGCAGTAGGAGTCGAAAATGCGAAGGAGACGTAGTTCGGCATCTTTCACCTCTTGCATGGATAAATATTCAGTCGGCATATTACGCCCCTTTAGTCATATTTCTATAGCGATCAGAGAGCTGCTTGTAGAGCGACCGCGTGGTGTAACCCGCTTTATCAAGAAACGGAACGTAGTCGACCTTGGCTGTAATTTCCCTTTTTCCGGCGCAGGCTTCCAGCAGATCGGCCCACTCCTTGTCGGAAAGCGAAAGCCCTGCTCGCTGGAGAAGGCCCGTCAGATCGGCCTCCTGGGTAACCGCGTCAGAGCTGAGGATGGGCAAGCCGTTAGCCTGTGCTTCTATGAAGGCTATCGGGAGCCCCTCGTGGAAAGAAGGTGCGAGCAGCGCGTCCATGGCACTGTAGTACCTCCAGATATCGTCAACGGTACCGATGAAAACCGCCGATTCGCCCAGCCCCAATTTAGCTGCCTTCTCCTTCGCCAGGGGAAGTTCCTCAGCTTGGCCGAAGAGCAGAAGGCGGTCATCGGCATCCATGGACCGCAGCTGATTGAAAATATCGAGGGCTCGCAGGGTATTTTTTGCAGGAATGCCTGCCCCCACAAAACCAATGACGGCAGCATCGCCCGGGATCCCAAGCCGATGCCTAACGGCGGCCCGGTCAGAGGACGAGAATCGGAATTTTTCAGTATCGACCCCGTTGTGTACCAAGGCATAGTCAGCGCCCTGAAAAAGATATCCACCTGCGACCTCGCTGCATGCCCAGCGCTCACTCGCCGCCGGTAGAAACCTATCTATCATGGCCACGTTGACCATATTCTTCAAACGCGAAGCGCTGCCAAGCGCGCTGTTATGGCAGTGCACGATGCGCGCTGGAACTCCTGCCTTTTTGGCTTCTGAGGCGAAGACGAAGCCGAGCGCATTGTTCGTGTGAATCTGAACGATATCGAAACGGTGCTTCGATAGAAAAGCGTCAAGGCGCTTCGCCCCCAGAGTGCCAACCAGTAGCGGGCTGTAGCTATCGATTAAAGGACCGAAGAATCGCTCTCCGAACCTATCCCCTTCGACTCTTCCCACCGACAGCACGCTCTGCTCGATATCGGGAGCCGGGCAATCGAGCATCGTGGAGACGAAAGTCCTCACCCCGCCCCTTCCGGGCCCTAGCTGTTGAATGATGTGCAGGACCCGAATCATCGCGACCGGCCAGCCAGCACGTCCGCAATCCGCTCGCTCGCATGCCCGTCTCCGTAGGGGTTGGAGGCGTGGCTCATGGCTTCGTACTCAGACTCGTCAGAGAGCAGGCGGCTGAACTCACGATAGATGACGTCCTCCTCGGTGCCCACGAGTTTCAGCGTGCCGGCCGCCACACCCTCGGGACGTTCGGTGGTGTCGCGCATCACGAGCACAGGCTTGCCTAGGCTAGGCGCCTCCTCCTGGATTCCGCCCGAGTCGGTCAGGATGAGGTGGCTCGCGGCCATGAAGTTGTGGAAGTCGAGAACCTCGAGCGGGTCGATGATGTGAAGTCGGTCGAAGCCGTCCAACTCCTCGTGCGCTGCCTTGCGGACGAGCGGGTTCATGTGGATGGGGTAGATCGCCTTGGTGTCGGGATGCTCCTCCATCACGCGGCGGATGGCGCGGAACATGCGGTGCATGGGCTCTCCCAGGTTCTCGCGGCGGTGCGCCGTGATGAGGATGAGACGCGAGCCCTCCGCCCACTCGAGCTCGGGGTGGGTATAGCCATCGCGAACGGTGGTGCGCAGGGCGTCGATGCCGGTGTTTCCGGTGACCCAGATCTTGGACTCGGGCTTGCCCTCGTCGAGCAGATTCTGCTTGCTTGCCTCCGTGGGGGCGAAGTAGTACTCGCTCACGATATCGACCGCCTGACGGTTGAACTCCTCCGGCCAGGGACTGTAGATGTCGTGCGTGCGCAGGCCGGCCTCCACGTGGCCCACGGGGATCTGCAGGTAGAAGCACGCGAGCGCAGCGGCGAAGCTGGTCGTGGTGTCGCCGTGGGCCAGGACCACGGCGGGCCTCTCGTTCTCGAGGACGGCCTTGAGCTTGAGCAGTACGTCGCACGTTACGTCGAACAGCGTCTGGCCCGGCTTCATGATTGCCAGGTCGTGGTCGGGCGTTACGTCGAAGACGCGCAGCACCTGGTCGAGCATCTCGCGATGCTGGCCGGTCACGGTCACGACGGTCTCGAACTCATCAGCGCGCGCCTTCAGCTCGTTGACGAGCGGGCACATCTTGATCGCCTCCGGGCGGGTTCCGAAGACCAGCATTACTTTCTTCTTAGACATTGGCCTTGCTCCTCTTTGACTCCTTGCGGAGAAGCATGTAGAAACGGGTGTTGCCGACCACGTAGCGCTTCACCAGGCGCTTGGGCTCCTGCATCATGCGGAATAGCCACTCCAGGTTCGCGCGCTGCATCCACATCGGGGCGCGCGGGATGTTGCCGGAGACGACGTCGAACGAGCCCCCCACGCCCACGAAAGCGCCCTTGGCGCCCAACTCGCGGAAACGCTCGATCAGGCGTTCCTTCTTGGGCGAGGTGATGCCCACGAACACGATGTCGGGCTCGGCCTGCTCAACCTCGGCGACCACGGCATCGAACTCGTCGTCACCGAAGTAGCCGTCACGGTAGCCCGCGAGGACCATATTGGGATACCTCTCGGACAGGACCTCGGCGGTCTCGGCGACCACCTCGGCCTTGGCACCCAGCAGGTAGACCCTGTGCCCCTCGCGCTCGGCCAGCCCGCACAGCTCCCACATGAGATCGATGCCAGCCACGCGCCCGGGAAGGTCCACGCCTAGTTTCCTGGCGGCCATGACCATGGAGGCGCCATCTGCGTTAACGATCTCGCAGCGGCGCACGCACGCGTCCATCTCGGGATCGTCGCGCATCTGCAGCAGCTTGTCGGCGTTCACGCCGATCAGGTGGGCGAAGCGCCCCTCCTTGATGAGGGCGTCGGTCGCCTCGACGGACTGCCCCATCGTCCAGGGGTCGACTGGTGCGCCCAGGACTTCGACTCGCCCGGGAAGATCAACCGCTGAACAGGTGCCTTCGTATTTCTCTGGTGTCTCTTTAGCAAGCGCCATTTCCGCTGACAACCTCAATCACAGTGAGTAGGATTATTTTCAAATCGAAGAAAACGCCCCGTTTGGCGATATATTCCAGGTCGCGACGGACCATGCCGTCGAATCCCGTCGAGTTGCGCTCAGTGACCTGCCACCAGCCGGTAATACCTGGTTTCACTGCCAGGCGCTGCAGGTCGTACTCGGTGTACTCCGCGACCTCGTTGGGCAGCGGCGGGCGCGGGCCGACGACGGACATCCCTTTTGTCAAGACGAAAAAACAAGATTACCTGCAGAAATGCTCCGACTAGATAGCTGAGCTATCTGTTTCCTAGAGTTTGAACCTCCAGACTTTTGCAGCTCATTCCGACCGTCATCGACGATGAACCAGCTCCGAAAAGCTGCCTTCGAATCGGATAGAAAATCGTCCCATTGGGGCAGATTCCCAATGGGACGATTCTTCGCATCAGCGTCGACGTATACATAAATCCAGCATCGAAAACGATGCAGACCCCCATAACCGCCACGCATAGCCGTCCAGTCCAATATTCGCAAGATCACGCCTATGGGCAGGAGGCGCCGACGCCTCCCCCGTTCCTTCCTCGCCGAGGGGCCGAGGGCTAGTCGAGCCTTATCGGCCTCTCGGGCCTCTTCCTCCCCGAACAGTACGGGCAGTAGCCCGGCTTGGCCCCCACCCTGTCGCGGACGGCCATCTGGTAGACGTGGCCGCACTCGCCGCGCCACCATGCGAGCTTGCGGCTTATGGCCTGCACGCCGGCGGGCTTCAAGCGCTTGTTCATGCGCGGGTGCCACATCGCCGCTATGTCGGGATGCGTGGTGGCCAGGTCGTTGTAGCCGGCGAGCACCTTGCGTCCCGAGCAGTACGGGCAGCCCGGGTCCGCCTTGCCCTTGCGCGCTCGGTTCACTATGAGGCCGGACCACTCGTGGCCCTCCCTGCACTTCCACCAGACGCGCTTGTTTGAGTTGGCGATCACGTCGGTCGGCTTCAGGTCGCCGTTGCGCTCCTTGTTCCACTCCCTCGCGATCTTGGGATGCGTCGTCCTCAGGTCGTTGTAGCCTTTCAGCACCTTGCGGTCGCCGCAGTAGGGGCAACCGCGGTCGGCGCCGCCGGTCCTGTTGTAGGAGGATATCTGCCATGCGTGCCCACGCCCGCATCTCCACCAGACCCTCCTCGCGCTGCCGGAGACGATGCCGTCGGGCCTCAGGTCGCCGTTGCGCTCCCAATCCCACTCGGCCAGAAGCTCGGGATGCCGGCTCGCGAGGTCGTTGAAGCCGGCGAGCACGCGATGGCCCGAGCAGTACGGGCAGCCCAGCCCCTCGGCGGCCCGCTGGCGCGGCGACATCTGCCATTCATGGCCGCAGCTTCCCCTCCACCAGACCTGCTTGGTCGCGTTGAACCTCACGCCGTCGGGCCCCAGGTCGCCGTTGCGCTCGAAATCCCATTCGGCCACGAGCTCGGGATACGCGGTGGCCAGGTCGTTGAAGCCGCGCAGCAGCTTGCGGTTCTTGCAGTACGGGCAGCTGTCGTCGACGCGCATGGAACGCATGCTCACCTTTTCGCGCCAGACATGGCCGCACGATCCGCGCCACCACACCATGGCGCCTGCGTGGGCGTGGAGATCCTCGGCGCGCAGGCCGCCGTTCAGCTCGGGGTCGAGCTGCCTGGCGACGTCCGGCCTCTTTGACCCGAGGTCGTTGCTGCCCTTGGCGAGATAGTGTCCCCTTCCCCCATGGCACGACGGGCACTTGCGGCTCCCTTTGCGAGTCCCCCGCAGGCTCTCGCGCCATTCATACCCGCACGTCGGGCATTGCAGCCAGATCCTCTTGGCCGTACGGTCGGAGACCTGCGAAGGCTTCAGGTCGCCGTTCTTGGTGGGATGCCAAAGGTGCAGGATGCCCGCGTCCAGGCACTCGGCGCTATTGAAGCCCTCCAACGTCAGCCTCCTGCCGCAATACGGGCATCCGGCATCGTTGAACGCCCTCGTCCTCACGGACAGCCGCCAACTGTGGCCGCACTCGCCGCGCCACCACACTCGGGCGGAATCGCAGCGCGAGACGTCGGACGGCTTGAGGGGCCCGTTCCGCTCCTCGTCCCATTGCGCCAGCAGATCCGCATGCCCGAACCGCAGGCACCATTCCTCGAAGCTGACGTTGAGTTCCGCCTCCCTCAGAAAGCGCGACCACTTGACGCTGGACTTGCCGTGGCCGATGCCGTGGCACGCGCGCCCATCGGCGGCGTCCAGCGCCCGGGCCTCCTCCACCAACGAGTCGAAGGGGGCCAGCAGCTCGGCCCGCCCGTGCTCTTCCAGCCACTTCCGGGGATTCTGCCTCCAGATGCGCGTCATCACGCCGTCCCACAGATAAACCTCGCGGTGGCTCGCGATGCTCACCGCGTCGGGCGTCAGGTTCCGGTTCTTCACGGGATGCCAGAGCTCGGCAAGCTCGGGGCACAGCGTTGCGACGTCGTTGAATCCCTTGAGGGCCTTCCTGCCGGAGCAATACGGGCAGAGGGCGCCGTCACGGCTGTTGACCCTCTTGGCAATCGGCGCCCGCCACTCGTGACCGCACCTGCCGAGCCACCACACCTGCTGCTTGAAATCGGGGAAGACCGCGCTCGCGGGCAGCGGGTTCCTCGTCGGATGCCACTCCTCGGCGATGTCCGGCCTCACCGTAGCCAGATCGTTCTTGCCCGGGACCAACGCGACGTCCGCGCAGGCTAGGCAGTCGTCGAAGGAGCGGCCCGTTCTCCTGGCGGGCGCCTCCACCCACTCGAACCCGCAGTCGGGGCATCTCCAATGGACCGGCCTGCCAGAGCGGCAAACGCAGTCGTGCGGGCCCTTACCGCCGTTGGCATCGTAGTCCCATTGCTCCAGAATCCGCGTGCGGCGATGCTCCTCGCACCAGACGTCAAGCGGCTTGAACCGGTCGGGGTGCACGCCCGGCAGCCCCTCGAACGTCTCGGCGCCGTCCTCCCTGCGCGGATGCCTTGCGATGCACTGCCGCCTGTCGGCGGTGTAGACCTCGATGGCGTCCTCGGCGATGCGCACGGCGACCTTGCGGTCGGCATAGCGCGGCGGCACGCCGTAGAAGTTGCCGCGCACCCTCACCACGCCGTCGAAGGAGACGCCGACCTTTCTCCAGGTGACAGGCGCGAACTCGGCCTCCGGCAGCGGCTGCAGGCATTCGCGCTCCTCTGACTCGAAAATCTCGTTCCTGCTGCGCCCCTTGAATGCCACGACTGGCCGGTCGTTGTAGACCTCCAGCAGCTCGGCGATGGCCAGATTGAGCTGGCCGAGGCTCGTGAACCGCATCTGCTCAAGCACGCCGGCGATGCTGTTGGCCATGATGCGCACATGGCTCTCCACAGCCGCCTTGTCGGTGGGCGTACGGACCCGTGCGGGCAGGACCATGGCGCCGTAGTGATCCGCCAGCTCCTGGTAACGCGGGTGGATCGAGCGCTCGCGATTCTCGTCGAACACCACTCCCGTTGCGAGGTTGTCCGGCGCGACGAAGAGCGGCGCGCCGCCGAAGTACGAGAACATCGCCTTATGGTGCTCAAGCCACGACTGCATGCCCATCTCCAGGCTCGCGCGCACGAAGGTCTTGTCGCTGTAAGGCAGCGTGGCCACGAACAGCGACACCGGCGTCACCTCCTCGCCGGCGCCGTACAGGCTGAGCTTCCTGCCGGCCCAATCCACCTGCACCTCCTCGCCGGGATGCCAATTGACGAGCATCTTCGCGCCCCTCGCCTGGGCCTTGACCAGCTGCACGAACCTCTCGCGAAACGTCGCGAAGACATAAGGCGGCCTGTCCACGGAAAGGGCGACGTACGCCGCATACGCCTCCTCGACGTCGTCCGCATCCAGCCTGCGCCCGGCACGGCCTTGGATATCCTCCAGGTCGACGGGGTTGCAGCGCGCCGCGTCGCGGGGATCCACCAGCCTGGCCAGCTCGTCGTCGCTGAGCTCCACCGGCACGGGCCAGCCCAGGCCCAGCTCGGCGGCTCGCCTCGAGACGGCGGACGCCTTCGTGGCGCTGCAGCCGCAGAGGAAGGCGACTTTCTCGAAGCTGAGCCCCACCGAGCGCAGCTCGATGATCTCCCTGTAGGGCAGCGCGCTCATTCGGCATCACCGGCCAGCTTCTCCATGACCTCGGCAACGCCGATTTCCCCGCCGCCGTCCAAGACCGCGCGGCACGCCTCGTCCAAAGTGACCCCGGCAGCCGACGGCGTCTTCCTCAAGTCGATCAACTCCTTGCAGGTGCGGAACCCCTTGCCTTCCTTCTTGCAGGCGGAGAGCACGCGCTTCATGACGCGCACCACATTGGGGCCCTCCTCACTAGCGAGCGCCAGGAACCTGTCGTCCATCCTTTTTGCGAACCAACGGTGCCCGGGCGGCCTGTGCGCGGGGTCGGTCACCGTGCACCGCCCCCGCATCTCGGTCATGCGCTCGTGCCGGGCGACCAGTTCTCCGTTGAGGTATGAGCGAACCTCGCCGTCGGTCCAGCTGACGCGCACTTCCTCGTTCGAGTAGCGCCATGGCACCGAATAGCGCACGCCGTCGACAACGAAGTGGTAGTCGTCCCGAACGAGTCGCGTCGACCACGTAGCGAAATCGGCGTCCTCCGCCGGAAGCTCCAGCATCTGCGGAAGCTCCCGCTCCTTGAACAGCGTCCAGCGGGCCGGCCCGTCCTCTGATCCCATGGCGTTGTACGCCTCCAGCTTCCCCTCGACGTAGGCATCGAGGTCCTCGAAGCTCGCGAAGTCCATGCCCGCTACATCCGCGATCACCTTTCTCGCAACGTGCGAGACGGTCCTCGCGTCCAGCGGCTTCCCGGCGCCCTCCGCCCCCTTCGCGGTCTTCGGCCTGGCGCCGTAGAGCACCGTCCGGTAGTGCCGGGCGAACGCCTCGATCGTGCTGCGAGCCGTGACCGAGACCTTGCACTGCGCGCAGTCGGTCACGTACGGCACGCCGCCGAACGACCTGAATGCCCGCTGGCAACAGGCCATCCAGCTCTTGGTCCCCATGTCGTCAGCCCTGCATAGGAACGTGGCGTCGCTGTAGGCCATCGCTGCGACGAACACCGGGAACGCCGCCTGCTCGCCGGCGATCAGCGCCGACCCCCTTGACCAGTAGGTTCTCATGTACTCGCCCGGGTACCACTCGGGAATCCCGGCGGCCCCCATCTCACGCCGCCATCCGCGCAGGCCCGCGCAGAAGCTCGAGTACGCGTACGGCCTCTCGCCGGCTTCGCGGCACGCGGCCACGTACTCGGAGTATGCGTACTGCAGCCGCCATCCGCGCTGGTCGCCCATGCGCTTGGCAAAGTGCTCGTAGCTTGGCAGGGCGCAGAAGCGCCGGCATCCCTGGGCGCTCACGATCTTGCCGCTATTCGGTTGGAGGCTTGCGGGAGCCTTCGCCTTCACGCCCCCGAGCAGCTAACCGTCGCCGTCGCCGCCCTTCGGCAGGTTGCGGTACAGCGTGCTGCGGCTGATGCCGGTGGCAGCGGTGATCTCGGACAGCTTGTGCTCGCCGCTCTGATACATGCCGATGGCGTTGGCCAGGGCGCTGGGGTCGACCTTCGACTTGCCGCCCGAATGCCCGGGCTTCGCCCGAGGACCCTTCCGGCCCTCGTCGACGCCCATGATGGCGGCGGCATGCCGGAAGAACGCCCCGTGCTCCTCCTTTGACGTGTCGATGCCCTGGTCGAGGACGACCAGCTCGGCGGCCTTCGCCCCGATCTCGAGCGCCGCCCTCACCGCGGACGCGGAGGTGGAGCCCAGAGCCCCGAGCGACGCGACCACAACAACGTCGCCGGCGTCGACCGACCCCAGCAGCGATGCGATGCCGCTGTCCACCACGAGCTCGCAGCCAGCCGCCTCCAGCGCCTCCCGTTGCTTATTCGGACCATGGCCAGCTGGCGGCCTGCAGTAACCGACCCTCATTCGCGCTCCTTCCGCTCGCGTACATTCTAAGCCCCACGCCCCCCGCGCACCGCGAACGCGCCCCGAAACCGCGCACGCAAGCCCCGCGACCCCGCGCCGTCGCCGTCGACCCGCCACCGTGCTCTCGAACACGCACGCTCGCACGCCCCCGCTCATACCGCGCAAGGGCCGTCGACGTTCTCCGATTTCTTTTCCCCAGCGCCCCCTGGGACGCCGGGGAAAACAAACCGCCCTGCGGGCTTCGGGCAACGGCGCCTCCTGCCGTCGGCTTCTCCTTTCCCCCTTGCACGGCAGCGGGCCCATGCGGCCCACGCGCCGCGAGGCACGCCAAAGGGGCGGGCCGGAAACGACTCAGGAGGTCACTTATGAAGAACTTGCACGAGCGCGCGGTCGAGGCAGCCATCCGATTCGTGGAGCGCAAGGGCTACGAGGTCTTGGACCGGAACTGGAGCTGCGAGGGCGTGGCGGGCCGCCTGGACCTGGTGGCCATGGACGAGGACGCCATCGTCTTCATCGACGTCACCGCGGCCAACCGCGAGGAGGGCGGCTTCAGCGAGGGGAACCTCACCCGCGAGCAGTTCGAGCTGCTGGCAGCCACTTGGCTGGAGGGCTACACCCCCGAGGGCGACGTCCCGGTCCGCTTCGACGGCATCGACATGATCGTCGTCAACGCCGGCAGGGCCCCGCTCAGGCACCACATCAACAAGCTGGGCTCGTTCGCGGAGTCCATCGCGTAGCGGCCGGCCCCCGGAGCACGGAGGGGCCGCAGCCGGCGGCTCCTCCCCCTCCGTGCTCCCAACTCGCCGCGGCACCTCGGCTGCGAGGGACCCGCCCTCGCGCTCCCGGGCAGCCCGGACCCCTGCACCCCTCCCGCCACGGGTTTCCGGCGCGCTTGCGCCGGCTCTGGGATGCCGCCTGGCCCTTCCGCCGGGAAAGCCCGCCGAAAGGTGCCGCATCGCGCACGGGGCTGCGCGCCCCATGCCCCGCCCAAGGGGCACGCCCCCTTGGGAATCCCATGCGCGTCCTCCGAGCCGGACGGGCTCGCAGCGCTCAGGCGCCGCGGGGCTGTCGCGCGCGAAGGCCCCGGCTGCGCCGCCCACACGACATCCCCGCAAAACCCGGGGAAGGGCCCTGCGGAAACCGGGTTTGGCGGAGATGGCGGCTCTCGCCTTCGTGAAGCCGGCTCCGCCGGGGCCGCCGCGCGCGGATCGGCATCCAAGCGGATGCAAGCCGGGCTTGCATCCGGGCAGGGCCGGATCGGGCGAAAAGAAGGGAACGACGCAGCATGAGGGCAGCAGCCACAGGAAACAGGGTCGGGATGATCGCGCAGCCGTCGGGCGCAAGGGCCGCAACGACCGCCGTCGCGGCGCGAGGCGGCGCGGCAGGCGCGAGGGGCATCAAGACCAGGGTCAGCTACGCGGGCGAGTGCAGCCTCGAGGAGGCGGTGAGCCAGTACCTGGCCGCCAGGGCGAACTCGAGGGCGATCCCGGCCCTGGCCGAGGCCGGCGCGTGACGGACCCGGGAAACCGGGGCGCGTTGGACACTTTCGCTGCCCGCCGACCCGACGGGCAGCGGCGCGCGCCCCGCTGCTAGCATCCGACCCGTATCACAGCGGGCGCGAAACCGACTAAGGAGGAAGACCGTGAGGGTAATCACCGTAAGCAACTTCAAGGGCGGCGTGGGCAAGACCACGACCGCCGTCAACCTGGCCACGCTCTGCGCGAGGCACGGAAAGAGGACGCTGCTGATCGACCTGGACCCCCAGGCGTCGGCGACGGACTACTTCGGCCTCTACGAGCAGGCGGAGGACGGCGCCAACGTCATCGGGCTGCTCTACGAGGGCATGACCGTCAGCGAGATGGCCTACGACAGCGGAACCGACAACCTGCGCGTCATCCCGGCCACGCTGGCGCTCATCAACCAGAACGAGCTGCTGCTTGCCGAGCAGTCGCTGCGCTTCGCGCTGGACGACGCGGCAGGCGAATACGACGTCGCGATCATCGACACCGCCCCCAGCGCAAAGCAGCTGGTGCTCTGCGCCTACGTGGCCACCAGCGGGCGCGGCGACGTCATCATCCCCGTGAAGCTTGACTCCACCGTCATGCGCGGCACGGCCTCGGTGGTGGACTCGCTGCGGCTCGTGGCCACCAAGCTGCGCCTGCCCGTGCCCAGCTGGAGGATCCTGCGGACCTGCGTGCCCGGAAGGATGACCAACGCCGAGGCCGTGGGCGAGGCGATCCTCGACCGCTTCTTCCCCGACCAGCAGTTCCGCACCGTGATCCACGAGTCCGCCAAGGTGAAGGAGGGCAGCTGGGAATGGAAGCCCATCGTGGAGTTCATGCCCGGCAACCGCGCCGCCGTCGACTACGGGAACCTGGGGAGGGAGCTTGGGCTATGGGACGAGTAGACGACATCGCCAAGCGCTTCAGCCTGGCGGGCGTGCTCGACGAGGACAGGCAGGCGAAGCAGAGGTTCCCCGTCGAGGAGATCGAGGTGGCGGCCATCGAGGACCATCCGGCGAACGTCGCCTACTCCATGGACGAGGACGGCATAAAAAGCCTCGCGGAGTCCATCAGGAAGGACGGCCTCACCGACATCCCCATGGTCCGCCGAAAGCCAGACGGCGGCTTCCAGATGCTGTCGGGACACAGGCGCAAGGCGGCCTACGCGCTGCTTGCCAAGGACGACCCCGCGTTCGGGCGCATGCCCTGCCGCATCGTCGAGGGCGTCAGCGACGACCAGGCGGTCACCCTCCTGCACACCGCGAACTACTTCACCCGAGAGCTCAACGTCATCGAGCGTGCCAAGGCCACGCAGGCGCTCGGCATCCAGGTAGAGCGGATGCGCGCCGAGAACCCGGAGCTGAAGGGAGTGCGCACCGCGGAGCTGAAGGCGGCGATCATCCGCAACCAGACGGGCCGCAACGTCAGCCCCGCTACCATCAAGCGCCAGGAGCAGACCGCGCGAAGGGTCGAGCAGGGCCTCACCGAGGACTGGAGGTCCGAGGCGATAGAGGGAAACCTCTCGGACACCGACATCGCCACGCTCGCCGCCATGGACCCCGATGCCCAGGCGAGGCTCTACAAGGAGAAGTCCTCCGCGAACGCCGGCAAGGCGGACACCTCCAAGCTGATCCGCGAAGCCGGCGGGCCCGGGGCAGAGGCGGTCGGCAAGCTCGTCGCCAAGGCCCTCAAGACCCTGCGAAAAGCGGCGGGCACAGCCGACGAGAACGCCGCCGTCGACGCCTCCCAGCTCGACGAGATCGAGCGCTGCGTGCGCGACCTGCGCACGATCGCGGGCCCAGATCGACCCCGCAGCGATGCTGAGGCCGCGGGCTCAAAACGAGCCCGCAGACGGACCGGAACCACGGGCTCATTCTGAGCCCGCTGGCAAATGGCCGGAATCTGAGTTCCGGCCCCTTGGGCTAGCAAGCTACCTATCCCGTATCACAGATACGGGATAGCGCTTGCGGCGGCGGTTCCGGCGGAGCGCCGCGGCGGCGTCTCCGACCTCCTCCCCGCCCGCGGCATTCCGCCGGGGCCGCCGCCGAAACGGGCGGCATGGCGCGCCGAGACCGCGCGCCGGCAGCCCTCGTGCGGGGGATTCCCCGCGCCCCTGGAGACACGCAACCGACGAAGGGAGGCAAGTCCATGGACTACCCCAAAATGGTCAGCTGCCGCATGACATCCGACGACCTCGACAGGCTCACCGCCTCGGCGCAGCTCGCCGGCATGGCCCGCTCCGAATACCTGCGGACCCTCATCAGGATCCCGGCAAGCGCCTCCGGCAAAGGCGCCGTCTACGTCATCGACAACCGGACCATGGCCAAGATGCTCGCAGAGCTCATCCGGTGGGGCCGGCACTACAACCAGGCGGTGCGAGCCTTGAACACCATCGCGCTGTTCATCCGGAGAGGGAGCCCGCCTGAGTACGGCACGTTCGGCCAGATGCTGTCAGAAGCCGAGGAGAAGCTCGAAGAAGTCGAGCAGGGCCGCCAGGTGATCGAGTACGTGCTGACGGACATAGCCGGCTCCACGATCGTAAGCGGTGACTAGCATGCCCGTTATAAAACCCATAGCCGGGCACACCAGCGTTCGCGGCGTCTCCGACTACCTCCAGAAGGACGGCCGCGCCCTGGCCGTCGACCTGTACAACCTCTCGTGGGACGAGGAGCGAGACGCGGAGCTCGACCCCGATTTGAAGCAGGACGTCGACTGGGCGGCCGAGATGGACCTCACCCGCATCGCCAACGGCAACGACACCCCATGGCGCGGCAAGCGCGCGCGAACATACATGCACTTCATCGTCTCCCCCGACCCGAAAGACAAGGTGACGCTCCCACAGCTGCGGGAGCTGACGAGGGCCTGGGTCCGCGAGAACTGGGACGACTACGAGTGCGCCGCCGTGTTCCACGACGACAACGCCAACGAGGTCATGCACGCCCACGTGGTGGTTAACAACACAAACCTCGCCACAGGAAACCGATTCCAGAACCCCGACCCGCGGAAGATGCAGGCCTCGATCCAACGGCTCGCCGAAGAACGCGGCTTGAGCTTCTTCGTCGGCGTCTCAGACGAAGAGAAGCGGCGGTCGGCCGCGAAGGGCAGGGCGGCTCCGAAGACCAGGCAGGCCGTCTACGTCAGGAGGGCCGAGCGCGAGATAGCCGGGAAGGGCGGCTACTCGTGGGTGGCCGACATCCGCAATCGCGTAACGATCGCGAAGAGGGCGGCGGAAACGCCGGGCGAATACCTGCAGATCCTCGGCTTGATGGGCGTCGACGTCAGCGAAGCCTCAAGGAAGGGCGGCCGCTCGGATTGGCTCTACTCGATGGCGGAAGACCCGTCGAAAAGGATCCGCGGGGAGAACCTCGGCCTCGCCTACGGGCGCAAGGCCGTCGAAGGCGCCCTGAAGGGCAGCACGGCGATCGACCCCGGTCAAATCGCGGCCATCGCAGCGAAGGCGGTCGAGGTAAAGGACTACGCGCAGCTGGAGAACATGGCGACGGCGCTCGAGCTCTGCTCGAGGTACGGCATCCGCTGCATGGCCGACTTCGGCAGCCGCATCGCAGCTATGGAGCGCAGGGGCGACGACAGGGCGGCGAGCGAGCTGCGCCACGCAGAGGAGACCACCGAGGAACTGAGGCTGCTGCCCGCCAAAGCGGCGAAAGCAAGACCACGAACCGCCATGGACCAGTACGCCTGGCAAAGACAGCGCGCCGACGCCTCCGCGCGCGCAGGCGAGCAGGCGGCTCGCCTGCGGCAGATCCAGCAGGAGCAGCAGCGAAGCGACAGGGACAGGAGAGCGAGATGATTCTAGAGATGACGTACTCGGATGGCCACCACGAGTGCTTCGACAGCAACAGCCTCACCGGCGGCGCCGTGTTCGGCAGGGCGAACATCCTCACGGAGTTCGACGTCGTTTGGGAGGAGGGCGAAGACGGGCAACACCTGGTCGTCTACGAGCACCATATGGAGGAATCGGCACCGAGCGACGACGAGGCGTCGGCGAATGCCGAGCGAATCCGCGGGCCCAGGCTCAAGCTCATCGACTCCAGCGAGGTGCCGGGCATCGAGAGCGTTTCCCTGGACGGCCGGCTCTTAACCTGGTCCCAGGGCGGGTGCCTGGTGGATGCCGCCAAGTTCGAGCTGGCGTGCATGAAGTGGTACTCGGGCCCCATGGGCGCCGGCGCCAACGCCAAGGCCGTCGCGCTGTTCAGGTACCTGGAGCGGGCCCGCCCCGAGCTCGCCAGCGACGAGGCCGAGATATGCCCGCTGTTCGGCTACCCGGTTGCCGCCTTCAGGGAGGCCGAGGACGAGGAAATGGCCCAGGCAGGCGGCGCAGATTGCGGGGAGGAAGGTTTCGATGAAATGGATTAAACGGGCCATCGTCGCCACAGGGGCGTTCCTCGCATGGCTCTTCCGAGCCGTATTCAGATGGTTCATGTGAGGCGGCGCTGCGCGAACGCCCGCTAACGTCATCGCGTGCAGCGCCCCGGCGCTCACCTATCGGACCTGTCGGGGAGGCGCGGCGCGTGGTCGTCGCGGGCGGACGCCCTCCTTGCGATGGCCGCGCGCTCGGACAGGCTCCTGCAGGCTGCGTCCGGCTTGTGCTCGAGGGCGCGGACGCGCTCGAGCCCTTCTGATTCACGGTTCTCGGCCATCTTCTGCTCCATGCTGCCGATGATGCCATGGGCAGCGCCGCGTATCTCGTCGAGCGAGGCCCTCAGCTCGGAGAGGTCCTTGCCCTCGCTCCACCCGGCCACGTACCCGAAGCTGTAGTCGCCGGTGTCGAGCCCAAGCCAGCTCGAGACGATGAAGGCGACGCTCTCGGCCTGGACCTCGCGAGTCGCACGGCCCGGCAGGGCGGGCCCCTCCCCTTCCGACCCGGAATCGTGCATGACGCTGTGGGCGAGCTCGTGGATGGCGGTCTTGAGGGTCTGCGCTTGGGACATGCCCTTCTGGATCACGATGCGCTTGGGCTCGGACCTCGAGAAGAATCCCTTCGCGCCGCCCGGGATGTCCTCGAACGAAACGGGGTACCTGCTGACTTCCGAGACGGCGCGCATGGCGGCCTCGTACCGGGCGACGCCGCCCGTCAGCTCGTCGACCCCCAAGGCAGGCAGCTCCCTTCCCTCGGTCTGGCTCACGTCGAACACGGTGGCCAGGCGGAAGCCCGCGAGCCTGCGCCTGGGCCCATCTCCGGCGCTGCCGTCAAGCGCTTCGCCGACGTCGTCGCCCTCCCCTTTCACCATGACCACGACCGGGCTGAGGATTCTCATGCCGCGCTCGCCCTTCCTCACCTGCCTGCCGAACTTGTCCTGCCAGGCCCGATAGCCCGCTACCAGCGTCGCGTCCGGGCGTTGCATCGCGATGAGCAGGCAGTTGTTGGCGCTGTAGCTGTGGAATCGCGACATGACGGCAAGGTAGCGGCGATACCTTGCCGACTCGAAGACGCCCCTCACGCCCTCCTCGAGGCGCTCCATGGTCCGCCTGAGCTCCTCGTCGCGCTTCGCTGCGGCCTCGGCGCCGCCTCTTGCCTTGCCTTTTGCCATCGATCTCGCCTTTCACGTGCGGACTTCCATGATTCACATCGCACGCGCCCGTGCTTCGTGCGACAGGCGCGCATCGGCGCCGAACGCGCCCACCCCTGCATCACCCGAGCGCGTCGACGGCGCATATCACCAGCGTGCGCTCGTTGCCCCAGCGGTTATAGCTGCAGGTGCAGAGGGTGACGACGCTTTTCACGGACGAGAAGTCGAAGCCCTCTCCGACGAGACTCAGGTCGGCGTCGGCCACGACCCGGGCAAGCCATTGCGCATGCTCGGCGTCGTCGGTGAACTCAACCTTGGCGCCCTCGCGGCCGGCATCGACAACGTCGACCGCAAGCACCCTCAGCCCGGCGTCGCCCTCGGGGGTCTGCAGGATGATCGGGGAATGCCCCTCCGCGTAACCGGCGTCCGAGAAACACGCCAACGCGGAGAACATCGTGCCGTCGTTGAGATGGTGGCCGAACACCAGGGCGTTGCCGGCGCCCAGCAGGCCATCATCTGCGCACTTCCAGTGCAGGTAGGGCACGCCGTGGTAGTTCCAGCCGCCGTACACGTCGTAGCGGAGGTAGTGGTCGGGGTCGCCCTCATGGGCCTGGACGATCGGGTAGTCGATGCCGGCGCCCGGCACGGTGACCCATCCGATGATGTCCGGGTTGACGCCCTGCCAGTAGCCCCAGTCGACGCCCCCGGAGCCGTCGTTTTCTCCGGCCGCCTCGTCTTCGGCGCCGATTGCCTCGACCCCGCTCGGATCGGGATCGAGGTTGCTCGCCCTCTCGGTCAGCCAGGCCATGGACGACAGCACGCCCACGGCCCCCAAGGCGAGCGCTGCGGCGAGGACGAGGGCGATGCGCGATTTGGCCTTGCCCCTCATCGATGCCCGCCATCGGAGCGCTTGCCGCCGCTTCCCGTCTTCTCCAACGCTCCCGCGACGTCCTCGATGCCGGATTCTCGGGTGGTTCCTTCCATGGTTTCCTCCATATCCACAAGGAAGGCGGCCCGAGGCCGCCTTCCTGCTTTCGAGCGGGCGTCGGCCTTAGGCCTCGCGCTCCGCCGCTTCCTCTCCGTGCCCGTGGTCGTCGGGCTCAGGGTCGTCGGGGTTGCGTCTCTGCAAGCCGTATGCAGCGAGTGCCAAGGCAGCCGCGAGGGCCATACCGGCGCCCAGCATATAGGGCATGAGGTCCACGCCGGTCTTGTCCAGCTTCTCGCCTGGCGCATCGGGAACTTCGGGGGTGTCGGGGTTGTCGACCACCACCGTCTGGCCTTCGTCGTCGACGTCCTCGTGGACGGCGACGACGTTGCCCTTGGCATCGAGACAGCGCTCGAAGGCCACGAGGGCCGCTCCCTCCTCGAGATGGGACGCGTCGAACTCGAAGGCGACCTCCACAATGCCCTCGGCCGCCTGGGGGGCGAACTCGGCGGTGGCGGTCACGGGATTGCCTCCGGCATCGACCAGCGTCTCGCCGGTCGACTTGTCGATGAGCGTGCCGTTTGCGGTGTAGGTCTCGCCAGGGACAAGGCCCTTGTACTCCACGGTGTCGACGAGCTTCACCTTGCCGTTGGCAACGACTTGGTCGCCATCCTCGGCGTCGGTGAGCTTCGTGCCTATCTCGACGACGGTGACGGTTTGCCCCTCGTCGGAAAGGTCCTCGTGTGCTGCGAGCTGCGCGCCGGCGGCGAAGAGCTTCTCGAACACCACGACGCCCTTACCGCCCAAGCCGGTGCCGTCGAATGCGAGCTCCACCGCCTGGACGCCGTCGGCTTCGTCGGGGGCGAACGTTGCGGTTCCGGCAACCTGCTTGCCGCCGACGGTCACGGGGTCGCCGGTCTCGGCATCCATCAGCGCAGCCTCGAGCGTGTACTCGACGCCGGGGGTCAGTCCCTCGTATGCGACCTCGTCGACGATGGTGATGTCGACACCGGTGACGAGCTTGTCGCCGTCCGCTTTGTCGGTCGCCGTGGTGCCGATGCCCACGAGGTGAACGGTCTGCCCCTCATCATCGATGTCGGCATGGACCGCCACCTCCACGCCGCCCGACACCAGGGATTCGAAGGCCACGACGTCCTCACCCGCCAGCAGGCTCCCGTCGAAGGCGAATTGAAGCTCCACCTCGCCGGAGCGCTGCTTGGGCCTAAAGGTCTTGCTCGCGGTCACGGGGTTGCCATCAGCACCGACGAGCGCCTCGCCGGTGGATTTGAGCATGAGGGTGCCCGTGACGGTGTACTCGGTGCCGTCGGTCTTGAGGTTCTCGTAGTACACGGTGTCTGACAGTGTGACTTCGCCAGAGACTTGAGCCACATGGTCGCCGTCGGACGCGTCCGTGGCCTCGGTCTGGACCTTGGGACCCTCCTTGTCGTCGAGGCTCATCCACACCGCCTTGGCGGCGGAGGAGTCGCGCTCGATGACGAACGTCTTCTTGATCAGGTCGTAGCCCTCGTTGGCGTCGCTGCGCAGCTCCTCGAGCGTGTACTTGCCGAAGGGCAGCGCTGCCAGACCGTCGTCGACTTCGGCGACGGAGCCGTCCTCGCCGAGGGAGAACCACACGCCCGCCTTGGGGTCCATGTCCGAGGCGTTGACTGCCCCGACGCCCAGCAGCCGGTCGTTGCCGTTGGTGTTGGCGCTGTGCTTGTTCCAGGAGGACGCCGTGGAGACGTTGCCGTTCTTGTCGGTCACGACAACATGGGCCTCGCCCGTCGCCTCGTTGGTCACCTTGAAGGCGACCTGCAGGGACTCGTTGGTGTCCTCGGCCATCTTCGCTATCTCGAGGTCGTTGCGGATGACCTGGTCGAAGAACTCGAGCTCGCCGCCGCCCGAGGAGGCCTTTGCGATGGCGCCGTTCTCGCGGACCTGGAACGTCTTGGGCTCGCCGTCGGTCAGCAGGTAGGAGTCGTTGCTCTTGGTCTCTCGGATCGCGTAGGTGCCGTAGGGCAGCGCGTCGGCGGCGGTCTGCGCGGTGTAGGCGCCCGCCTCCTCGTTCCACGCCGTGGTCACGGTGGCCACCGTCTCGCCAGGCTCGAACCACTCGCCGCCGACCAGCACCTTAGCCGCCGACTCGTTGGTTATGGCGAACTCGATGCCGGAGAGCGTGGAGCCGCAGCCCAACGCACCGTGGGAGTCGCCGCCCAGAGCCTCGGACTTGCCGAGCTCCCTGTCGGACTTCGTGACCTGCACGCCGCCGCGGGCGACGTCGTCCTTGCAGGGGCCGCCCGTCAGGTCGACGACCTCGCCGTTCTCCTTGATCTTCGCCGTCTTCGACCAATCCGAGGCGAGGTACCCCTCGGGGGCCTGCGACTCGACGACCTTGTAGACGCCGCACGGCAGGTCGCCTGACCCGGTGGCGGCCACGTACGCCTTCGCCGCAGCGTCCCACTCTGCCTCGATGGTTTTCACGACCTCGCCGTCGCCGTAGGACCTTCCGTCGACCAGCGCGCTCTTTCCGGAGGCGTTGACGATATCGAACCTCGCTCCGGCGAGGCTGGCGTCGCCCTGGGGCGCGCTGCCTGCCTGCGAGTCTTCCTTGGCGACCTTGAGGCCTCCCGTCTTCCAGGTGAAGCTCATGAGCACCTGCGTCGCGGAGCCGGTCTTCACCGAGAAGGCCTCAAAGCCCGTGGACACCTCGTCCGCACGGTTCTTTACCTTGGACCAGGTGTCGCCGAGGAGCTCGTCCTTGGCCCACTTCTCGAACTGCGCGTTGGTCCCGTAAGCCGCCTCGCCGCGCGAGCCCTGGTAGGCGAACGACAGCAGTACGTGGCTCGCCACCAGGTACTTATCCTCGCTCCAACCCGTGCCGTCGTACCACCTTTCCGGGAACACGGACTCGTCGAAGCCCGGCGCGCCGTAGCTGAACCACATCGCGGCGGCCAGGTCGCCGTCGGAGATGCCCGACTTAGAGTAGGTCCCCGGCGCGGGCGTGCCCGCCGCGGGTTCGGCGCAGTAGGCCACCTCGCCGTCGGCCCACATGCGCGTCGTGAAGTAGCCGGCGTAGGGGACGTCGTCGCCGACGGTCACCTCGACGGACTCGGAGGCCTGCGCCTGCATGGGCGCCGATGCGCACATGCCGACGAGCAGAGCCACGCTCATCATGATCCGAACGATCTTCGACAAGGCGGCGGTCTCTGTTGCTCTCGCTGTCATGGCCGCCTCCTTAGAACGGGATATCGTCGTGCGCCAGGCCCTGCCGGCGCGGCTGGTCGTCCTGCGCGCGGCCGAGCGCGCCGCGGGTGGCCGCATCGGCCCGGTCGTGGAGACTTCGCTGCTTCAAGGAGGCGAGGTAGTCCTGCCGCTGCTGGTCCAAGGCGAGGCGAACCTGCTCCGGCATGACCTTGACCGTCTCGCGCACCTTGCCGCCGTCGGCGTCCAGCACCGGCTTCCCGTCCTCGCCGAGAACGGTCTTCTGCAGCCACACCTCGCGGCCCTTCAGCAACGGGATGTCGCGATAGTCCTCCCCCTTGCGCGACTCGTTCACGTACAGCGGGGAGAACTCGAAGAAGCTCACGTCCCGGCCGTCGATCGACGTGCCCCTGGGCATGGTTGCCGAGTTGAACGTGCGCTGTTCGCCCGTCTCGCGATCCGTGTAGGGGATTCCCTCCCTCACGAAGTTCTTGTGGAGCGTCACGTAGACGCTCTTGCTCTCGTTAGGCATGCGCCCTTCCTTTCAAAACGGTTCGGGCGGGCCGTGCGGCCCGCCTCGTCGGACGGGCGGCGCGCTCGCGGGCAGAAAGCCCTCCTTCCCGGGAAAGGTCCGCGGGCGCGCCGCCCTACCCCAAGTCGGGAAAGGCCGCCGTTTGGACAAGGCGCGCCGAAAAAAGGGCGGCACGGGAGTCCGTGCCGCCCTTGGCTTCTCTGTGTGGCCAGGCTTTTCGAAGACTCGCGCCCGGCCCCTATCCGCCCATGACGTCGCGAGCCCAGGCCCCGCTCTTCACCAGGCTGAGTATCAGCAGGACGCAGACGGCCAGATACTGCAGCGCGTAGCTCAGGCCTCCGACGACGCTGTCCATCGGCGTGCCCGTGCCGGCGTTCACGGCATCGAGCCCGCCCAGCACCACGGGAAAGCTTACGAGGATCACGAGGATGATGACGCCCGCCAGGCACACGCTGGCGAAGCTGCGCAGGTACCCGATGCCGATCTGCCTGGTGTCCTCCAGGCCCATGAGGCTCAACGGTATGGGGCTGAACGCCGCCATCAGGTAGAGCTGGATGGCGCGGGCCCAGCTCACCACAAGCGCCACGATATAGGCCACCAGTACCACGACCCAGCTGACCAGCGCCACCACGGCCATCCCCAAAAGCGCTGGCACGTCGTCGTCGGTGGTGGTGATGGACACCTTGCCCATGTCGAGCTCCGCGCCGTTGCCGAAGAGGTCGGTCACCCGCTGGATGGCGATGCGCGTCACCTCGTAGAGCGCCTGCATGAGCTCGAAGGAGTGCTGCACCAGGAACAGGAACACGGCGAAGAACACCAGCAGGAAGACGACCTCCTTCACCGCCGGCATGCTGGAGCTGCCGTCCATGCGCTGGCTGATCTTGATGAGCTGCACGGTGAACACGAAGGAGAGCACCCCGCAGCCGATTGGCAGGATGGCGCTCTCCCACACGCCGTGAACGATGTCGTACATGCTCACGGTGCCGGAGCCGCCCAGCATGGTCTCGAAGCTGGCGGAGAGCACGCCCTCGGCGCCGATGGACCTGAGCACGTCCACCTGGGCTCCGAAGATCCAGTTGCAGAAGTCCCGCAGCATGCCGCAAAGCCACGAGTTGACGGTGTCGGCGATGTCGGCGTGCGCAGGCTGCGGCAGCCAGAGCATCGCCGCGCAGAAGAGCGCGCTGCCCGCGAGCGAGAGCAGGAACCTCCGCTGCGCAGGCGCCGCCCGTCCGATTCTCTCAAGCAAAGCGACCCCCTAGCCCGACACGGTGAACTTGCCGTCGGCGTACGTCACCACGAGGACGGTCCTTGCGGCGTCGTCGGCGTGGAACGCGGCCGAGACGGTCTTGGCGTTGAAGTCGACGGACGCCTCGCCGTCGAAGGAGGCCGACGCCGCCTGGGGCACGTTCTTGGCCATATAGGCAGCCAGCGCCTTGCGCAGCGGCTCCGCGTCGCCTCCGACGAGGCCTATGTATGCCTCGTCCATCCCGCTGACGGATACGGTGCCTTCGGCGACGCCCTCCGAATACTTCTTGCTCACCTTGAAGTCGTCGCTGGACATGGTTGCCGCGCCGCCGGACCGGTCGAATATCAGCGTCCAGGTGACGCTGTCCTGCGAATCCTCGTCGGTGCCGGCGACCGTGAACACGGCCTGCTTGCCGGCGTCGGCCTCCTCCACCTCGGAAACGGTCAGCACGTGGATCTTGCCGTCCGCGCCCTTCTCGATGACCATGCCCTTGGACATCTGCAGCGAGCCCGCGTCGCTCTTCCAGCCCTTGGAGCAGGCGAGCTCGTAGGACGTGAGCGCCGCGGGCGCCGCGGCGCCCTGGCCTTGAGCGGCCTCCTCGACGGGCGCCTCCTCCTGTACGGCCTGCTGATCCGTCTCCGCCGAGCGCAGGGCGCAGCTCGCGACCGACAGCGCGATCCCGATGGCCAGCGCGCCCGCCGCGATGGCGGCCAGTGCCTTCGTCTTCTTCTCCATTTCGAAATCTCCTTATCCGGTGTATCTGAGGGCGCAGGTGAAGAACGAGATTCCCGTCGCCTTCCTGCACACGTCGCCCGTGCGCGGTTCGTGTATGTACTCGTCGCCCCCCACGTAGATGGCCACGTGGCCGTACTTGTAGAGGATGTCGCCCGGCCGCGCCTGCGACAGCGGCACGACGGTGAGCTCCTTGAGCTGGTCTTCCGTGTAATGGCTGATGCTTATGCCCGCCTGCCGGTAGCAGTACTGGGTGAGGCCGCTGCAGTCCAACCCCACGCCGGGCGTCGAGCCGCCCCAGACGTAGGGCACGCCCAGCTGGCTGTAGGCGGCCTGCACGATGGCGTCGCCGCCGGCCGCGCCCTTCTCGAAGTCGTCGACGCCCATGCCGTCGAAGCGGTACAGGTTGTAGGTCCTCATGACCGACTTCAGGCTCTCCACATACTCCGAGCTCGTGGCGTAGCCCGCGTCCTTCAGGCCCTCGGCCATCTTGTCCGAATCGCGGTCGGCGATGGCCTCCTTGATGAGCGCGTTGTCCGCATAGCGGCTGTTCTGCAGGAGCACCCTGCTCCTGAACCTTATGCAGTCCGCGTCGCTCTGGAACACGGTGAAGTCGGCCATGACGGTGACGGCCTGGCCGTCCACCTCCTCGTGGGTGGCCCAGCTCGCCTTGCCGGCGACCTCCGGGCAGCTGGCGAAGCTCGATGCCCACTTGATGCCGAAGAGGTTGTGGTCCCTGGTGGCCAGCTGGCTCATGGCGTCGCCCTGGCCGCTCTCGCAGATGATCTGCGCGATGGTGCAGCCTGCGGGATGCCCGTACTCCTCCTGGCACTCCAGCGCCTCGAGCACCATGTCGTAGGCGATGAAGCCGGGAAGGCCCTCGATCATGGCCCTGTCCTGCTCGTCTTGCCAGAAGCCGGCGATCGCGCCCAGGAGCGTCGAGAGGATGAGGCTCGCTGCTACGAAGGCGGCGACGCCCGCCAAGACCCCGCCCAGAACGGGCGCGGCGGTCGAGACGGCCGCCGCGAGCCTTCCGCCGGCTCCGGCCTTCGCTGCGGCGGGCCCAGCCTCGGCGGCCTGCAGGGCGGCGCGCGACCTGGCGTAGTTGGACGCGGCCTGGGCCTCGCCCAGGGCGCTGCCGCCGGCGGCCTTTCCGCCGGTGGTGGCAGATCTGCGGGCGGCCTTGCCGCCAAGGCCCTCCTTGGCCCTTGCCAGCAGGGATTTCGAGCGGGGCGCGCTTTCTGAGGAACCGCCCGGCCCGGCAACGGCCCTGGCTTCTCCGACGGCGCGCTTCGTCTCCTTTGCCGCGACGGCGTTGGCGTCGACAGCGTCCTCCACAGGCGCGAACGGGTCGGGCCCGGGCCTTGCCCTGCGCCGCTTCCGGATGTCCGCAGCCGCCCTTCCTGCGCGGTAGGCGCCTTCGGACCCGGAGAGCTCGTCGCTGTCGTCGAGCTCCCCGACGAAGCCGGCCGCGATGATGCTCCCGGCCCTGCCGGCGAACCCGTCTTTGGCCGCGGCGGCGTCGGGGGCGCCATCGGCCGCTCCGCAAACGCCGCCCTTGCCGCCCTCGGCGAAGGAGCCTTGGTCGGGTACCTTGAACGTGCCGCCGCCCCTGCTCTCGAACCTGGCGTTGCCGGCCTCCACCGACTCCGCGCTGGCGAAGCCCTGCCTGCGGGCGCCGGACCCCCTACCCGACATCGCCCGCCGCCTCGGCCTCGTCGGCGCCGGCCGCGGACCCCGCCGCGCGTTTGGCGAAGTAGGCGGCGCGCTTGCGCTCGGCGATCTCGTCGGGCTTGGTGTTGAACAGGTCGTAGAGCGCGCCCTTGGGGAAGTCGTCCACGATGGGCACGCGGGACCCGCCCGCTATGAGCAGGCCGTCGCCGGGGTTGACCGACTCGTCGATGTAGCCCTCCTCCTGCTCCGAGAGGTTCAGCAGCTCCGACCACTTGGCCTTGTCGGCGAACGACTGCCTGTGCAGCATGAGGAAGTCGGAGTTCAGGATCAGGTTGCGGCCGTCCTTGTGGCTCAGCAGGTAGGTGCAGTTCTGGGTGATGCCGGTGCAGATCAGGTTGAACTTGCGCCCCTCCGCCCAGAACCGGCTGAAGTAGCTGATGGTGGCAGGGTGCCCGAAGAGGCTCTGGACCTCGTCGATGTAGAGCCAGGTCGTCACGCCGCGCTCGAAGTTCGCGTACATGCGGTTGCGCACCGCCTCCAGCACCGCGATGATGCCGAAAGCGCGCATGTTGTCGGGCAGGTCCTTGAGCCCCACGCAGGTGATGCGCCTGTCGAAGGCGACGTTGCTCTGGTGGTTGAAGATGGAGAGCGCCCCGGAGACGTATCGCTCGAACCGCAGCGCGACGACCTCGGCCTCGGGCTCCGGCTGCTGCCTCAGAATGTCGTAGAGGTCCTGCAGCTGCGGGATGGCTCCGCTCTTGCCGCAGGTCAGGTACGCCTTCTCCACGCAGCGGCTGATGATCGAGCGCTCGACGTCCGAGAGGCCCTCGTTGCCCTCCGCCATGGACGCGGCGGACAGCGCTAGTACCGCCTCGATCTTGTAGGCCAGCTGGGTCGTCTCCAAAAGCTCGGAGACGTCGCTTAGGTCGAGCGGGTTCAGGTACGTCTCCGAGTCCGGGCCGAACGCCACGTTGCGGCCGCCGAAGGCCTCGGCCAGCAGGCCGAACTCGCCGGCGGGGTCGATGATGACGACGTCGTCCTCGGGGTAGAGCAGCGCCGTGTTGGTCATCTCGCGCTTGGCGCCGAAGGACTTGCCGCTGCCCGGCATGCCGCTTATGATGCCGTTTCGGCTGGCCAGGCTCTTGCGGTTGAGCATCACCAGGTTGCGGCTGCCCTTGTTCTGCCCGTAGTAGCCGCCCCCGAAGTCGTTCAGCTCCAAGGTGGCGAAGGGGGACTGGATGGCTATCTCGTCGGTGAGCATCAAGCGCCCCACCTTCACGTGGTTGCGTCCCAGCGGCAGCACGGAGTTCAGCCCCTCGCGCTGCCGGTAGTCCAGGTTCGCGAGCTCTATGCCCTGCGCCTGCGCCACCGATATCAGGTGCATCGCCTGCTCGTCCAGCTCTTCGCGGGTGGGGGCGTAGGTGAACACCAGCCCCGTGTAGCGGAACATCCGCTGGCTGTCGCCCTTCAGGCACTCGTAGACGTCCTGGGCCTCCTCGCGGGTGAACTTCAGCTCGCTGGGGATGAGGTTGAAGTCGTAGCCCTTGCTCACGGCGTCCATCTGGTCCTCGGACATCTCCTTGTCGATCCACTTCAAGCGGCGGCGGACGTAGTCCTTGGACCAGCGCGGGTTCATGGCCCTCACGTGGAAGCTGATGGCCAACGGCATGGGAAGGTCCACCATGTCCGCCAGGCAGCGGTCGGTCAGGTTGCTCTCGAAGCTGCGGAACGCCAGCACCTGGCACCATACGCCGTCGCTGGTGAAGCAGCTGGCCGAGCCGCCGGGCTTGAACTCCATGGTGTCGGGGCACGCCAGGTCCTTTGCCGTGATCCCGCGGGTGACGCCCAGGTCGTCGTAGTCGAACTCGGCGCGCTCGCGCCCCGGCCGCGTCATCGACCGTATCAGCTGCAGGCGCTCCTCGCCCCGCAGCACGCGGGTGCCGCTGCGCATGCCCGAAAGCACGCCGTCCGCCATGGAGCGCAGGCGCGCCAGCTTGGGAACGGATTCCTCCACCGTGTCGGCGGAGACGGAGAACGTCAGGTAGCGCTCGCGCATGATGTTGGACACGCCTTCGGCCATCTTGTCGTTGAGGATGCGGCTGTACTCGGCGGCGTAGGGAGCGGCGGGCCCCTCCACGCGGCCGAAGAACCTGCGGTTCGACATCTCGCCCTTGGTGAGCGGGCGGTTGAACAGCAGAAGCTGCAGCCCCACGTCCGGCGTCAGGCCGTCGTAGAGCTTGCGCATCTGGCGGCACACCGACTTCTGCGACTCGTCTCCCATGCTCTGGTAGCTGATGTCGCCGAAGCTGACCGTCTGGCTGAACAGCCCCGGCTCCACCTGCGCGATGCCGTCGGCGTACAGGGCGTCGAAGCCGATGAGCCTGTAGACGTCCTTGGCTGCGCGGCGGGCCCTCTCGGCCGCGGCCTCGCCGGCGGCGCGCTCGCGCCGCTGGTTCTTGAGCCGCTTCTCGATCGGGACGTACCTGCCGCCCCGACGCCCGGGCCTCGCCGCCGCCCTCTTGCCTTTCCTGGCGCGCTTTGCGGCCGCCTTGGCCTCCTTGTCGGCGGCCTTCGCCGCGGCTTTGGCGTCTTTGACGGCCCGCTTGGCGGCGGCGACGTCCTCCTTACCGGCCTTTCGAGGGCTCATAGCGCTCCCCTCCCTTCCGCCAGCCCTTGGCCAGCCTGTTCCGATCGTTGAATCTCCTGCGCTTCTCGTCGGGCCATGCGCCCGCAGCCAGGGAGAACCCGGGCTCGTAGGTGACGACGCCGTCCTCGGCCCAATGCCGGTATGCCAGCGGGACGAACTCCTCGGGCTTCATGCCCTTGGGCCGCCAGAAGGCCGCCAGCCAGAACGGCATCGAGCACATCATCACGGGCATGGTGGCATCGGCCACCTCCACCCCGACGACCAGGTGCGCGAAGGCGGCGGCCGCCACGCTGGCCGCGATGCCGCCGCCTACGCAGGCAGCCACGCGGGCGGAGAGCTTGCCGACGACCTTCTCCTCGTACTCGCTGATGTCCTTGTGCACGTAGACAACCTGCATGGGCGCCCCCTAGTTGGGCATCCACGAGGTGTCCAGCTGGCCGAAGTACACGGCAGCCGCGATGATGATGGCCCCGCCCGCGATGGTGGAGATAGCCCCCGCGATCTGCGCGCCGCCGCGGGTCTCGTCCTTGATGGCGAGCCCCAGGCTCACCGCGCCCCAGACGACAACGAAGCCGCCCAGGAAGGTGATGCACCCGGAGACCAGGCTGATGATGTTCGATAGCATTTGGATTCCCTTCTGTCGTATGCCGCCCGCATCGGGCGGCCGCCTGCGTTGCGCTCGGTTCTAGGAGGAAGCCGCCTCCCGCCGCCTCCTCTCCTGCAGGTACGCCCCGTAGTCGAATCGTCCGGGGTACCTGCTGCCCGGATGCCCTGCCAGCAGCTCGTATCGCGGGTGCCTCTGCGTGGGGTACTTGGAGTCGCGCAGCGGCGCGGCGTTGCTGAACAGCACGAGCGCCCTGTCCCTGCCCATGCGGCCAACCTCCGAGGCCTGCATCAGGTCGCGCTCGATGTAGCTGGTGTTGGTGGTGGTCGAGCCGCCGTTGCCTCGGCTCACGTTCTGCGTGTTGACCTCGACGGTCTCCTTGCCGATCATCTCGGAGATCATCTTCTGGGTGTCCACGCTCTTGCCGCCCAGGTAGAGCAGCGTGTCGCAGTTGTCCACGATGGTCTGGGCATCGTCGCCGTAGGCGCTCTTGAGCTGGGCGAAGCTCTGCAGGATGATGGACATGTAGACGTTGCGGCTGCGGATGACCGAGACCACGTGCTCGATGTCCGGCAGCCTGCCCACGTTGGCGAACTCGTCGCAGATGAAATGCACAGGGCGCGCCAGGGAGCCGCCGGGCAGCGCGTCCGCCTTGTCGCAGAGCATGTTCACCGTCTGCCACAGCGTGATGGCCAGCATGAAGCTGAAGGTGGAGGACGTGTCCGAGCTCACCACGAAGACCGCGCGCTTGCCGCCCGCATCCCCCAGCTTCGAGAGCTCCAGCTCGTCGTGGTCGGTGAGGTCGCGCAGCTGCGGCACAGAGAAGGGCATGAGCCGCGTGTTGCAGCTGATGAGAATGCCCTTCATGGTCTTGCCGGCGGCGTCCTTGAAGGCCTTGTAGCACCACAGCACGAAATCGTCGTCCACGCCCACCGGCTCGCCAACCTGCACCCACCTGAAGCCCGAGGATGCCCGGCGGCCGAACGCGCGGCCCGGCTTCCTCGCGCCGTCGCCCGCCGGCGCGCCGCCCGTCTCCACCAGGCGCATGCCCGTCTCGACCTCCCTGAACAGGAGGTCCAGCGGGCTCGTGTAGTCATCGTCGTCCTCCCTGGCCTGTGCCAGCGAGAGCAGCGTGACGAGCCCGCCGAAGTTGCGGTCCTCGGGCGGGCAGTAGAACATCAGGTAGCCGATGAGGGCGGTGTAGAGCAGCCGCTCGGCCTGCACCCAGAACTGGTCGCCCACGTGGTCCTTGTCGCCGGTGGTGTTCGCGATGAAGCACTCCGCGAACTCGATGATCCCCACCTCGTCGCGGATGAGCGAGAAGGGGTTCACGCCGGCGGAAGCCGACATGCGCACCAGGTTCATGCAGCTGATCTCGTAGCCGCTCCCCACCAGCGCGTTGCCGAGCAGCGGCAGCTGCGTGCCCTTCGAGTCGATGACGAAGTAGTCCGCGTTCATCTGCAGGATGTTGGGTATGGAGTACCTCCAGGTCTTGCCGGCGCCGGTGCCCCCGATGACGAGGACGTTTCGGGGGCGCTCCTCCAGCCTCTTGCCCCTGCGCTTGCCGGGGTCGACTGCGAGCCCGTAGCTCTCGGTGAGGATGACGTTGTTGAAGGGATCCTCGGTGTCCGCGAACCTCAGGCCCTCCGCCTTGGTGCCCCAACGCGCGGAGCCGTGCTCCTCGCCGATTCGGCGGTTGCCCTGCGATTGCACCAGGTAGGCCCATGCAAGCCACACCGCGAGGAAGCAGATGGATCCGCCGAGCAGGGCGTTCGGCTCGGCTGAGATGCCCTGCGTCGTCAAGATGGACGGCACGGCCTCCATGGCCGCGCCGACGTTCTGCAGCCAAGGCCCCTCCAGGGAGCGGAGCGCTGCCGCCCAGAGGTCGCCCAGCGCGAAGGCCGCGGCGGAGAGCAGGCCGGCGGCAATGAGGCCTTCTTTCGAATAGCGCCTCATCGGCCCTGGGCCCTCTCCCTGTTGAACGCCCTCTCCCTATCGGGAACCTCGTGGGCGTTCTTGCGCAGCTCCTCGGCGGCGGCCTTGGCCATCTCGGCCTTGTCGGCGAGCCTCTCGTTCGCGCCGGTCCTCGCATGATCGCCATGCGTGCGGTCCTTGCCCAGGTCCCGTGCGCGCTCCCTTGCCCTTGCGAACTCCGCCGCAAGCTCCGCCGAGGCCTTCTCCTTGGCGGCGTCTACCGCCCGGGACATCTCGTCGAAAGCCCTCACCAACGACGGCGCGTCCTCCGCCCTGAACAGCAGGTAGGTCTTGCCCTGGGCCTCCTTGTGCCAGTCGTGCGCGATGCCGCAGTCGTCCAGCTTGCCGTCGATGATGTCCTGCAGCGTCGGCCAGTCCTCGATGGAGGCGAACTCGTGCATGTCGAGCTTCGCCCATCGCGCGGGACCTCCCGCCTCCCGCCCGCCGGCTTCCATGCCGGCGGCATCGCGGCCTTGGGCGCCCGCACCCTTGCGCGCGTTGTCCAGCGCCGCCTTGAGCCTGTCCGCCGCGGCCATGGCCGCCGACCCCCCGGCATCCTGGCCCATGCGCAAGATCCAGTCGAAGAGCTTCTCGCCCGAGTAGTCGCCGAAATCGTCCGCCATCTCGAAATCCTTTCTTCCCGTTTACCTGACGCCGTCGAGGATCCGCCGCACCGCGGCGCGGTTCTCCTCCGCCTTCGCCGCCCTGAAGCTGGGCCCGTCGAACATCACCGGCTGGCACCGCTCAAGCACTCGGTCGTATATGCGCGTGCGGGCGAGCCCCCTGGGATTCTTCAGCTGCGCGAGAGGCACGTTGGTGGTGACCACCAACGGCCTGCCGCTGCGGTAGCACGCGTCAACCAGGTCGAAGGCCCTGGAGTCCATGTAGGACGAGTCCCGCTCGGCGCCCAGGTCGTCGATGACCACCAGGTCGTAGGAGCGGATGCCCTCCAGCATGCGCGTCCGCTCATCGCCTTTGGCGTCCCAGAGCACGTTTTCCGCCCTGGAGACGCTGGTCACGAGCGGCACCTTGCCGTCGTGAATCAAGAAGTTGGCCAGGCATCCAGCTGCGAAGGTTTTGCCCGTGCCCGGAGGCCCGATCAGCACAAGCCCGTGGCCTCCCTCGGCCATCTGCTCCCAATGGCGGGCGTACTCGCGCACGATGCGGAAGCCCCGCCTGTCGTCGCGCCCCAGCCCGAACTCGTGCCCGGGATCCAGGGGAAGGCAGAGCTTGTGCGAAGGCGAGCCCTCCACGGACCTGACGCGGGCCGCGGCCCTGCGCGCGGCATCAAGCCGGTCGGCCTCCTCGACCTGACACCTGCACATCACGGGCATGATCGTCGTCTGACCGCCCCAATCCACGCGCACCTGCTTCCCGGCGCCGCACTTGCCGCAGCGCAGCAGCCCGTCGTCGCCGACGAAGTCGCCCTCGTCGATCTCGCAGCTGACGGGAATCGGGTCCATGGCCGCAAGCCTGCCCGCCCTCATAGGACATCACCTGCCACGCAGGCGTACTCGGGCAGGCCGCACCTCGCACGCGGCCGCGCACCCTTTGATGGGTACGTGTTTGATAGGTCTTTACTTGATCCCTCTTTACTTAATTGCCCTGGCTTTGCCAATGCAGGCCTTTCCCGCACGGGGGCATCCTGCATTGGAAAATCCAACGCAGGCTCGTCGGACTCTGGCAGAGAGGTCCTACCGACGGCGCGCTCGTGCACCACGTACTCGGTGCCGGCCAGGCGGCCGGAGCCGTCGCGCAGGCGCCGCCGCTCGAGGTAGCCGTGCTCCTCGAGTTCGCGCACGCCCGTGCGGATGGCGTCGACGCCCTCGCGGTTTATACGGGACAGCCCCTCGAGCGAGTAGTCCCACTCCTCGGGCAGGCTCAGCATCTGAGAGAGCAGCCCCTTGGCCTTTAGCGACAGGTCGCGGTTGCGCAAATGCTCGTTGGACATCACCGTGTAGTTGGCGTTCTTCTCGACGCGGAACACCGTCACGACGGATCGCCCCCGCGAAAGCCGCTGGGCGCCGGCGGAAGCATCGCGGCTTCCTCGGCGCGCGAGCACTCCGACGACGTCCTCAGCACCGCCCACGCCGCAAGCGCCATGGCGGCCGAGGCCGCCCCCAGTGCGTAGCCCGCGGCGAGCCACAAGAGAGCCGTTCCCATATCTGCGCCTTTCCTCGTTGGTTTTTCCCTGGGTTTCCCCAACCAAAGGGCGCGTCCGCGCAAGTTTTGGACATCGGATGGGCACAACCGGGCGAACGGGCGGCGCCGCGCCTCACCGATAGGTCCGAAAGGTGAGCGCCAACGGCCATGGGCCAAAACCGCAAAGCGGACAGCATGCCAGGTATAATCGAGCCGTAATGCAACCAACGTCTAATCAAGAAGGGGGCCCGATGGCCAAGGAACTGCAGCAGACGGAAGAAGCCTGCAGCGAAAAGGAGCCAAAGCAGCAGAAACCCAAACTCGCCATCGCCGAGCAGATCACCCACCTAAAGTCGAAGGGCGTCAAGTTCGCGATATGTGACGAGGAGGAGGCCACCTCCTTCCTGGCAGACGTATGCGACTTCTACGAGGCGACGTCCTACAGGAAGCTGTTCACCAAGCGCCAAGGTGGGAAGCACGACGGGGAGTACATAGACCTCGACTTCGCCCAGCTCAAGGCTTTCTTCGAGCTAGACCAGACGCTGCGCGAGACCCTCTTCCCTATGACGCAGCACATAGAGCACGCGTGGAAGGTAGCGCTGAAGCGAGCCGTCGCAGACCGCGACGGCGAGGACGGCTATTCCATAGTCGTGGACTATATGGGATCGCTCTCGCCGAAGGACCGGAAGTACCGCGACGGCGAGATTAAGCGGAGCTCAAGAAACCCCTACGCCCACGGCGTTTACGAGAAATACGCCGACTGCATGCCCGTATGGGCATTCCTCGAGCTGACGTCGTTCGGAACCCTCGCCGACTTCGTCCGCTTCTGCGGGAACCGCTGGGGTGACAAGTCGCTCGTGAGGGCCCATTACGACTTGAAGAAGGTCAAGTCTGTCAGGAACTGCGCGGCGCACGGCTCTTGCATTATCAACGTGTTTGCAGAGGGCGAGAACTCCAGGCACACGACGTCGGTCGACACGCTCGACGCGGTCGCAAGGGTAAGCTTGTCCAAGGCCACCAGGAAGAAATGGATGCGCAACGCGGCAGCGCAGGAGATAGCCATCACGCTCGTCCGCTACTCCAAGGACGTCCGTGACGCCGAATCGAGGGAAAAGGCTGAAAGATGGTTGAAGGGATTCTTCGACGAGGTACGGCAGGACGCCGATCTCCTGCCGCAGACCGGCCCCGACGCGACCTCCGCGGCTGCGTTTAATTTCATGGAGGCCTTGACAAAGAGTCTCGGACTGATAAAGTGAGCTGCAGATCAAAAAACCCTAGGGTTTTGGGGGCGGGATGGTGAGAGCCAAACTGCCCCATTTTTTTCACCGAACCACCCACCTGTATCGATTATATCTCGTTCAAACATTTCTCGCCGAATCGGCTATGTCGGCGCCTCGTTGAGGTGGGGTTCGAGCCAGAAGGCCTTTCTACCCTTCCATCCCATATCAGAGCGTAAGTTCTTTTTCTGCACCAAGACCCTCGCCCCGCTCGAATGCCACAGCAGTTCTACCGCATGGGAGGCAACGGCTAGCGCCGTCCAGTGGATTGACCAGTAAGTTGACCAGTAGATTTCACTGTTCTACCAGTTCGTCGCGCTGGTAACGATGTTTACGAGACCAGTGGATTGACCAGTAGACTGACCAGTGCGACACACATGGGAGAAGCATTGCGAAAGCGTCCGCGCATGTTTTAGACATCGGATGGGCGCAAACGGGCGGGCGGCGCTGCGCCGGCCCGTCGGCAAAGGGAATACTGAGGAAATCGGGAATGGCCAGAGGTGCTCACCGGCGCTATCGCTCTACAATCGTCCTGCAACAATCGAAGGGGGAAATAATGGGCACGGCATCGGTGACCATCAGGGCTGAGGAGTCCACGAAGCGCGCCGTGCGCGCCCTCGCCGAGAACTTCGGCTTCGACATCTCGTCCATCGCCCGCGCCTTCTACAAGCAAATCGAGCGCGAGGGGAAGATTCCCCCGAGCCTCGCCGAGTACCTGAAGCCCGACAAGAAGCCGCTGAAATAAACGCTTTGCGAGAAACCAACGCCTTGGTTCGAGAAGAGACGCCCGCCGAATCCGCTTGCCTACCATCCAGGCAGCCATAGTGGAAGCAGGCCGTATCGCTCTCTCGATTCTACCCATACTCCAACCATTCTAACCACCATGGTTAGAATGCGCCGATTTCCCAGAAGGGTTTATCTCAGCACTGCGCCCCTCAAAGCCTGCGGCCGAGGAGCGCAGTTGCCCTGCCCCTTGAGGCCCCAAAGCCAAGGGCGCGGTGTCTTTGATAATGCGAGATGGCGATCAGCGCATCACGACCTCCAGGCGCGGGCCTTCGCGCACCAGCACCTTCTCGACGATGCGCCTGAGCAGCGCCCTGTCGACGTCATCGAGCCTGTGCTCCTCCAAAGCGGAGAGAAGCGCCGCCCGCTCCTTCTCGCCGTCGGCCTCGAGCAGCCTGTCCGCGCCGGACGGGAGCAGCGAGGCCGACGCGGCGGCGTGCTGCGCCGCGGCCGTCGCCGGAGTGCCGAGGACTTCGAGGTCGGCGGCCGTCGCCTTCCCGAAAGCGTAGCGCTCGTAGGCCGCGAGCTTCGCCGCCGCGGTGACGCGGGGCTTCGGCTTCCGGTCGGGTTCGCGCTCGGCGCAAGGCCGCGACGTTGAACCGCCTTCCCTCATGGCAGCCGCGATGGCGTCTGCGACCTCATCCTCCGTCACCCGCCGCCTGTCGCCGCCGGCGCAGTCGCACTTGCAGGTGAAGGCGCCGCCCGCCTTCCATGCGCGGTAGCTGAGCGAGTGCCCGCACTCGGCCCGCCTGAGAAGTCCACGCGCGAACGGGCTTTTCGGCGCAGACTTCCCCACTCCCTTGAGGTGCTCCTTGGTCCTAAGACACGCCTGCGCGGCCCGCCAGAGCCCGTCTGCGACCAACGCGGGATGCGCGCCCTCGGTGACGTAGCGTTCCGATTCAGGCACCACGTCGACCGGATGCCTGTTCATGACGCGCCTACGCGTCTTGCCGGTCACGAGCGTCCCCGTGTACACCGGGTCGCCCACGATCTTCTGCACCTGCGTGCCGGTCCAGCGGCGGCTCTTCGGCTCGGGGCGCTTGCCGTACCCGTACAGCCCGAGCCTGCGGTACGCCACGCCCGGCGTCTCGATGCCGTCGGCGTCGAGCGCCGCGGCGACGAGCTTCGGATCGGCAAGCTCGGCCGCGAGCTCGAACAGCCTGCGCACGCCGGGGGCGAAGCGCTCGTCCGGTGCCAGCCTCATGCGGTCGGCTGGGTCCACCATGTAGCCGAACGGCGGCGTGGGGTGCGGCCGTAGCCCTCGCCGCCACTTCGTCTGGAGCGCGCTGCGCACGCGGATCGACGTGTCCCGGCAGTAGGCGGCGTTGGCTATGTTGCGTATGGCTATGCCCGGCGCCGCCGAGTCGAGGCTGCACGCGGCCGAGTCATAGCTCTCGGCGATGCTCACGAACCTCACGCGCAGGAAAGGGAAGACCTGCTCGATGTAGGTGCCGGCGTCGATGTACTCCCTGGCGAAGCGGCTCAAATCCTTCACGATTATGCAGGAGACGCGCCCCTCCTTGCACAGGGCGAGCATGCGCTGGACCTCGGGCCGATCGAAGCTCGACCCGCTGAAGCCGTCGTCGACGAACTCCTCGACGGGCTGGCAGGAAAGCCCCGGGTCGCGTTCGACGAAGGAACGCAAGATGGCCCGCTGGTTGGCGATGGAATTGCTCACCGCGCCCTCGCCCTCCAGGTCGCCGTCGGCCCTCGAGAGCCTCATGTACAGCGCGATCATGCGAGCCTCCGCTCTATAGAAGCCACCCTGTCGCGCCAGTCACCGAACCTGAACTCGATCACGATGCCGCCGTCGCGGCCCACCTCTATGCGCCTCACCAGCGCCAGCACCAGGTCGCGGCTGAACGTGAACAGGTCCTCCAGCGCCGCGACCGCCTCCTCGAACGCGACGTCTGAGGCGAGCAGCGCGTCGAAGTCCTCGAGTTCGCGGTTGGCCGCTTCGAGCGCGGCCCGGCAATCGGCCGCCCTCCCGTCGGCCTCGGCCTGCATCTCCTTGTACTCGGCCAGCGTCACGCCGCCGCATGCGTACAGCTCGTAGAGCCGCTGCCGCTCGCGCGACAACGCGGCGGCCCGCGCGGCCAGCGCGTCGACAGACGCCTGCAGCCGCCTCCTCTCCTCGACCGCTCCCTCGCTGCCCCTGAGCCCGGGAAGCACCCGGTCGAGCTCCAGCGCCGTCGAGACCTGAACCCTGACCTCGTCCATGATGGCTATGCGCAGCGCGCGCTCGGCGACGCGCACGTCGTTGCCGCAACCGCGCCCATGGTGCCGCCGGCACTTGTACACGCTGCCCCGGGCCTCCCCCGTCTTCGGGTTGAACCTGCGGTCGAGGATCATGCGGCCGCCGCACTCGGCGCAGAACAACACGCCCGCCAGCTCGTCGGGCATGGCGTTGCGGTCGGCCTCCTTGGCCGCCACCTGCGCCCGCTTCGCCGCCTTCTGGGCGCGCCGCTTGGCGCGGACGCGGCCGAACACCTCGGCCGACACGAGCGCCGGGTGCGCATCGGGGAAGACCAAGCGCTCGCCCTCGGGCACCGTGTGCGCGGGAATCCCGTCGTAAAGCGACCGGTAGGTGTTGCCGAGCACGAGCGTGCCGACGTAGACGGGGTTGTCGAGCATCTTGGCGACGTAGCGCGCCGACCACGGTCTGTCGCGCCACGCGCCCGCGTAGCCCGCCGACGACTGGGCGTCCAGGTGGTCGACGGGCGTTGGCGCGCCCATTTCCGCAAGCGCCGCCGCGATGTCGACCAGCCGCTCGCCGTCGAGGAACATGGAGAAGGCCAGCGGCACGAACGGCGCGGTGGCGTCGTCGACGTCGAGCCTGCCCTCGCCGCGCACCACGTGGTAGCCGTAGCACGTGTTGCCGTAGATGACCTCCCCCTCCTCCATCTGACGGTGCTTCACCGCCGACACCTTGCGGGACGTCTCCACCGCGTACATCTCGTTGACCAGCCCCTTGAAGGGCACGACGATGCCGCCGTCGCCCTGCAGCGTGTCGAGCCCGTCGTTCACCGCGACGAAGCGCACGCCCAGAAACGGGAAGATGCGCTCCAGGTAGGTGCTCGTCTCGTACATGTTGCGCCCGAAGCGGCTCAGATCCTTCACGGCGATGCAGTCGACGGCGCCTGCGCGCACCTCATCCATGAGCGCGTCGAACGCGGCCCTGCCCTCGAACATGGTGCCTGTGCGGCCGTTGTCCTCGTAGACGCCGACCACCTCCACGCCCTCCATGCCCGACAAGCTGTCGCGCACGAAATCGACCTGGGCCCGCAGGCTGCTGTCGCCTGCCAGCCCGTTGTTCCTACAGCTCAGCCGCGCGTAGACGGCGCACCTCCATACCTTGGCCGCGGGCGCTGCGGGAACCGCCGCGACGCTTGCCGCCGCTTTCCTCGACTTCCTAGCCACGGCAGGGCCTCCTTCCCTCGGCCTTAGTCGGGCAGGCATAGCGGTTGCGCGCAAGCCCCTCGTTGGCCTCCTCGAACAGCTCCCGGCCGACCAGCGCCGGGTGGTGTCCCTCGATAACGGGGAACGACCCAATCGGGATGCCGCTTTTGCGCATGCGGATGCTGGCAAGGCGCTCGGGGGCGAAGTCGCCCGTGTAGAAGGGGTTGGTCACCATGCTCCTGATGGCGGCATAATCCCAGCCTTCAATGGCATGCCGATTGTGGCCGTAGAGCTCGTTGGCCCTCTGCCTGGGCCCGGGGCACCCAAGCTCGCGCACCTGGCCCTCCAGCTTGCTGCGCCACCAGCGCCCCTGGGCGGCAAGCTCGAAGATTCTGGGGACGAAGGCCGCCACCTCGCCGTCCACGCGCACGCCGCAGGGCGCGTCCTCGTCGAAGACGTAGCCGAAGGGAACGTTGCGCCTTATAAGCCCGCCGGAGGCGAGCCTGTCGTGCTCGGCATGCAGGGCCAGTGCGTCGGACATCTCTGTCTGCAGCCCCTTGAAGTACGCCCGCACGTCGCCGCCCTGCGTGTCGAAGCCGCGCGCACAGTCCACGAAGCGGAATCCCATGGGCACCAGCACCTCCTCGACGTAGAAGCGGGCCTCCGAGAAGCACGGCGCGAACACCGCTATGTCGGGCACGACCACGCAGTCGGCCCTGCGGTTCTCGATGACGCGCATGAGCTCATCGAAGGCGGCGCGCACGTTGCGCACGGCGCTGCGGTTCCTGATGGTCTCCGCCTTGCGCGCGTCGCCGTGGGCGGAAAGCCACGCCTTGCACGCCGCCGACTGCGCCGGCATATCGGGGGCGCGAAGCCAACCGCTCATCCAGTCATAGGCGGAAAGGTACACGACGCAGCGCCATCTGCCGTCCTCGCGCGCCCCGGGGATACCGCGCGCCGCCGCCAGCACGTCGGAGAGGTCGAAGCCCGCCATCACGCCACCCCCTCTTGCCTCGTGGCGCATGCGGCGACGGGGCCACCGAACCGGAAGACCACCTCGATGTCGCCGCCCTCGCCGACGAGCACCCTGTCGATGAGCTCTACGACCATCACGCGCTCGAGGCCCTCGGCGTCGCGATAACGCGCCAAGGTTTGCTCCCAGGTCTCCGCGTGCACGTCATCCAGCTGGGCCGTTTCCCGCTCGATGCCGGCCTTCTCGCCCTTCAGCTCCTGCAGCCTGACGTCGACAGCCCGGGCGAGCTCGGCGTACTGAGCCTTGTCGATAACGCCCGCTGCGTAATCGGAGTACATGCGCAGCCGCAAGTCGCCGTTGTGCTCGATGCGCCCCTCCACCGACTCCAGGCGGCAGGCGAGCTCGGCGCGCCTGTCGTGGCGGTACGCCTCGGCACTCCTCACGACGCCATCGCCGTCGACCGCCGCGAGGGCGTGTCCGTGCACGGCCCGCATCACCGCCGCCGAAAGCTCGTCCTCCCACACCTTGTGCATGCCGCACTCGGCGCGGTTCTTCCTATGGGTCTCGCAGGAGTAGTAGAAGCGCTTGCCGCTGGAGCAGCGGCTCGCATGCCGCGCCATCGTCGCGCCGCAATCCGCGCAGAAAAGGAACCCCGACAGCGGCAGCGACCGCTTGGCGCCGGGCGACAGGCGCATGTCGCGCCGCGCCAGCTTGCGCACCAGGCCGAAGGTGGCCGGGTCCACTATCGCCTCGTGCGCGCCGGGCGAACGGTCCCACTCGGACTCGTCGACGGAGAGCACCGCCTTGCGCCGGAAATCGGGCTTGCAGGTCTTGCCCTGCACGAGCGTGCCCGCATAGGTCTCGTTCGACAGGATGCGCAGCACCGTGCGCGCGTCCCAGGCGGTCCTCTCCCCCTTGCAGAAGTTCGAGCTGCGCGCCGCGCCCTTTGCCGCGAAATACTCGTAGGGGCTTGGCACAAGGCTCTCATTGAGCATGGCGGCTATGCCGGCGGCGCTCATGCCGCCGATGCGCGCGTCGAAGATGCCGCGCACAACGCCGGCGGGTTCCGGGTCGATCACAAGCCTGCCGCGGTCGGGGCCCGACCCCTTGGCGTAGCCGTAGGGGGCGAAGGCGCCAACGAACTCGCCGCGGCGGCGCTTGGCGGAAAGCGACGCCTTGGTCTTGGCGGAGGCGTCGCGGCAGTACATGTCGTTGAAGAGGTTCTTCACCGGCAGCATCAGCGCGTCGGCCGGCGTCTTCTCGGCTGCGGAGTCGTAGCCGTCGGTGATGGCCATCACGCGCACGCCGAGCGCCGGGAACACCTGGTCCAGGTAGCGCGACACGTCCAGGTAGTTGCGGCCGAGGCGACTCAGGTCCTTGACGACGATGCAGTCGATCTTGCCGGCCTCCACGTCGGCGAGTAGGCTGCCCCAGCCGGGGCGGTTCTCAAAGGTGGAGCCCGAGAAACCGTCGTCGGAGTACTCGGCGACGATGCTCAGGCCGCCGTTCGCGTCGGCGAAGTCGCGGATCATGGCATGCTGGTTGAGCACCGAGCCGCTGGTGCCGTAGCTCTCGTCATCGACGGAGAGCCTGGCGTAGCTAGCGGCGCGATAAACCCTTGCCGCTGGTTTTGGCGTTTTGGTTCTGGGCATGAAAAGGCCTCCTTTTGCACATATGTGTACGTGCGCCAGGAGGCTCTGAGATGTCCTCGGGATGCGCTGCGCTTCCCGCCAAGAAAACAACCGACGCCGAGGACTCTTGTATGCGTCTGACGCAATCGTACCACGCCTTCAGCAGCTCTGCGCCGGCAAAGGCGAAAATCTCAGGGTTGATGGAGTGTTTGCCGATGCCGGTCGAATCGCGTCAGGCAAGCTCCTCGCCTATGACGTCGCGCACGTTCTCGCTCGCAGCCAGGTAGCGCGACACGGCCTCCTCGATGCTGCACTCGCCGGCGTAGGATACGCGCACGCGGATCGATCCGTATCGGACGCAAAGCGCATCGCGGGCAGCCGCAGAAGCGTCCTGCTGAAGCTCGCGCGGCAGCGCACCGGCAACCGCAGCTTCGCTCGGTCCGTTGTCGGCAAATGGCTCGTCGCCGCTGCAAGGGAACATCCCGTCCTGCGCGGCTTCCATCTGCTCACTTCCCATCGCGACCGCCGATCCCAAACATAGCCTCGAGCTCGGCGCGCGTCTCGTCGTCAAGCTCCTCCAACTCCTCAAGGACGATTTCCTTGAGGACGGGATACGAGCGTGCCAGGCGCTTGTAGATCGCGTAGACGGTGACGTACTCCTCCTCGCTGTGCTGCTTGACGGTCTTGCCCTCGAAATAGATGGCGCGGATGGTGCCTTGGCTGGACTCGCTCAGGAAGGATATCGCCCAGTCAAGTATGCTGTGCATGATCGAATGTAGCTCATCCTCACGGACGCGCTCCTGCTCAGAGGCGGGGCTGCGATCGTCTGCGAACAGTTCCTCGGGGTTTATCACCCCCTCGCCGTCGCTCCGCATGAGCTGGCTGAACAGTATCGGACGCGCGGTGACGCCCTTGATCTTGACGATGCAGTCGTAGCTGCTGCGGCAGCCTCGCGATGAGGGCATGTTTCCTCCCCTGGGTCAGGGAGCGCGGGATTGCGCTCCTGCCCAGAGGCGGAAAACGGGGTATTTTGGACGTGCCCTAAGGGCGAGCGGCGGCCACGACGAAAGAGGGCCTTTTGACGATTGTCACCCCCAGTAGTTAACGACCGTTAACCAGCAGCGAATAATCCGCCCAAAGACCAAGAAACCCCGCAACTCGGTTTGAGTTGCGGGGTAGGAACGACAGAGGCGACGCAAATCAGATTCGACCAGTTACGTAGCCTTCAGTCTCTCGATTGCATTTAGGCCTTTCTTTTATAGGCACTGAGCCGACAAGCACACCCAAGATAGCGGGGAGACGGTAGCCATTGTAGCTAAAGCTCAGGTTGTTATAGTGAGCGCCAATACGCGGTCCCAAGCACACGCCGTCAATGACATCGCAGGTGCTAAGGCCGCACGAAATGCCATGAGCCCGCCATAGTCCGAAGTATCTACTACGCTATGCACCATCTGAAGCGTTGGAAAATGTCTTGGCTTCATCCCCTGGCAAAGCAATCAGCCAGTTTATTTTGAAGCTCAAAACAAAGCTCAACCATTCGAAAAGCGCCACCATGCTTAATTACGCTGAGCAAACACTCGCTTACATACATATTGAAGCAGGGCATCACTGCAACCGTCCTCGACTACCGCAGATCCCTATAACACCGCTCACGCTTCTCGTAAAACAATGTGTTCGCTGGCACATCTTTTGAGACGACGCTGTTCGCGGCAATAACCGCATTATCCCCGATTGTGACGCCCTTGAGCACAACAACGTTCGCGCCCAGCCACACATTGTCTCCGATGCGGACTGGCGAGGTCTTGGTCGGCTGGTCGCGGTACATCGTGCCGTCCTGCGCCATGCCGTGGTCGAAGTCATATACATGCACGTTAGGCCCGAACAAGCATCCCTTGCCGATGTCGATGCGTTCGTGGGCAATCAAAACACACCCGTAGTTGAATGAGGTCCGCTCTGCCACTTTGATGCGTCCCGTAGCCGACACGCGGCAGTAAAAGGGCCGCCTAAACGCCTTCGTCATAATTATCTGGCCGGGAAACCTGCCCATTAGGAAAGCAAGTTTGCCGCGAACGTAAGCCCAACACGCTGCCCGCTCGATGAATTCCATAGGATTCAAAGGAAGTCACCCTCTTCTTCTATTTGTTTGTCAAACTCTACCCATAAGGCGCTTAACCAGAGTCTTAACAGTCTTGACGAACCCGTAGGCCCCCACATAGCGCGCCGCCCCTTCGAAGCCATGCTTTTCGTACGCCCGCCAAAAACCCTCTACGTCGTCCTGGGGCGCTGAGGGCCTTTGCAGCATGGGGTTGCCGGGAATCACCTCGTCGATTGTTATCTTCACGGCCCCAGGCTCGAAAACACCCTGGCCTACAATATCCTTCGCAAGCTCACTATTGACCATGACGACAGAGAGGCCTCTTCGGTCATTAAGTTCTTTACGGCACCTGTCCACACCAAGAAAGTCAGCGAGAGTGAAATCGGCAACCCTGCGAATATCGGTGTAGAGGCAGCGGTAGCAGCAAGAGTTCAGCCCATCGTTGCTGTAGAAGACGTCTCGCCACGTATTGCTCTCAATCGTATCGTAGAGCGTGCTGCCATCTTCCAAGGCCGCCTTCTCAACATGAACCCCCCAACCCCTGTCCTTCGGGCGATGGCAGTAGCCGATCACCTTCTTGCCGCTTTTCCGTTCGAGAAACGCGATGTACTCGCGGAACAACCGGTTGCTCGGCGTCCCGTGGCATATCAGGTCACAGGTTACCAGCTGTCCGGAATAGCTCTTCTTGGAAAGGAAGCTCCGCAGACCCGCAATCTGGCAGGGGGTACCTGTATACAGCACGCACCTTCCCTGCCTCAGATCTTCATAAACCTCGCCGTACGTCGTCCCCGTAAAACCCTGTGAATACTTCGACCCCCTACATGCCTGCGCCTCACCCTCAGTGACGCAACGTCTCTGCACAATGCGGAACTCGTCGTCGAAACAGGCGCCATACACTACGCCGCCCTTGCCAAGCGCATATTGCGCCAGCGCCCAAAAGGCTGCACCCGAGGAACTCTTGGCCCTCTCTTGGTCGGTGCCCTTGTACGCTAGCACTTCGAGCGGTCCCCTCTTCAATTCCTCCGCCATCCCCCCGTTGGCAGGACACGTTGCCTCGCACAGGCCACATTGCACGCACTTTGCCTCATCCACATTAGGACGATAGAATCCCCGATTATCCTCGATCACAGTGATTGCCGAGAGTGGGCAAGCCGATTGGCACGCCGAACACCCGCAGCACAGCTGCGGATTATTACAGATTTCCATGGATCGCCCCGTCCTTGCGCTTAGTGTCAATCCCGCATATAGCAAACACGCCGACGCACGACATGAAGTACGGTATGTAGCACTGCGGATCGTAAAGAGGATTGCCCGAAAAGCAATAAACCAGGAAGAAAATCTGCGCGCCCACGCAAGCCCAAAGGCAGAACGACTCCCCGTAGAGTCCTCCCCCGCGATGCGCAGCCGAACGCCGCATCGCCGCGATTAGCGTGACCGCAGCGGGTACTAGGAACAGGGCCAGCCCCACGATGCCCGTCTCGGCCAAAAGCTGCAGATAGACATTATGAGTACTCATCGACGTGAATCCCAAATTGTTATACATGGCGCCAAGCGATGTCGTCGCAACGTACTTCGAATACGACCCCCACCCACTTCCAAACAGGGGATTCGAATAGAACATACTCCAGGCGCAGTCGTACAACTCGCTCCTGCCGTTACCAGTCTCGTCTTCCGACAGTTCGACGAATCTTTGAAGGGTTGCCTCGACGCCCGGCACGAATGTCGCCAGCACGCCCACGGCAAGAATAGCCAGCATAACAATAATCAGGGCTTTCAACGCCGTACCCGTGAACTTATCTCTGTTGACGAAGAGGTAGCATATCGAAACGGCAACGACGGATGCGACGAGCGGTCCGCGCTTCGTCGTCAAGAACAAGGAGAGCAGAAGCACCACACCCAAGATTATGTCTTTCGCTCGCGGCTTGGATTTCTCCCCAATTAGCCCGCACGCCCAACACACCAGGCCAAAGCTCAAATAGATGGAGTTGGTGCTGTAATGGGCGGTGAAGCCCGATCGGTAGTCGCTTGCCATGTAGCTCGAAGAGAAAAACGCCGCCTTCACAGGCGCATACAATGCAGGAAAGAGCCAGAAGGCTATCGTGCATATGGCATGGAAGGCCGCAAACGCAACCAGCACCTTGATACACGTCGAAATCCACTCCTTCTCCCCCGATGCGGCGTACATGCACACGAACAGGATGGTGTAAACCACCAGCAGCGTCAGGTTGTTCACTCCAAAAACGAAGCTATGTACATAGAAAAGGATGAAGAACGGGACCCACGCAATCTCCAGGCCGAACTTCTTGTTGGCAAACCTGCCGTTGGCAAGAAAATGCATGACGAGCGACACGAAGGAAACGGCGAGGCACGCGTAAAGCACCACGGAAGACGAGGCAAGGGATTGGCAGAAAAAGGCGTAAAAGAGCAGGGGGATGAAGACCATCGACCCATTCTTTAGGGAGAAACGCGCTCCGCGCTGAGCAGAGAGCGCCGCATCGATTTGCGACGAGGATGCAAGACACATGACTATCTATTCCTTACGAAGCGTTTGAAGATGGAGCGGAAGCTGCCCTTGTCGAGCAGGGCGAGCGTCAGACACACGACTGCGACGCCCCAAAGAACCAGGGCGGCAGCGACGGCAGCCCAAAGGGTCCAGGTGCAAGCCAAGCTCGAGAGAAGATACCCGGGCATCGCAATAAGAGCAGTCTGCAGGACGTACAGCCCGAAAGCCGAAAGAGAGCTCGACACCGTGTCCCTGGAAATCCTGGTGGGCTCGAACAACAGCAAGTCAACCACACGGTAGGCATTCGACACGCAGGAAGCTGCAATGGTGCCTACGATACCAAACCCCATTGTCAGGGGGATGCCCAAGACTATGATAATCAGAGCCTGCATGCAGGTCTGCCACCTTGTTTCATGATACATCCCTGCGGCTATGACTAGAAGTCCCTGGGAAGACTTGCCATGGTAGAGGAACACATTCAGCACCACGAGAAAACCGAGAAGTGCGTTATGGTAGTCTGCGTCGTGGAAATTCCCTGCATATAAATCAACAAAAGGCAGTATCAGCGAGAAGGCGCATCCACAGGCAACAGCTGACACCGAATAGACCAACGCCCTGTAAGGCCTGTACGAAACGCGAAGCGCCCCGTAATCGCCATTTGCAATCTGTCGTCCAAACGAAGCCTGCAGGCCCGTACCCAACACATTGGGAATCATCTGCAGTCCGTTTGAAATCAGTAGGTACACCGCCAAAACGCTGACCTCGCTCATGTTTCCGCACAGCACGGTGGCCAAGATAACAGGCGCACCCGACTGTACCGCACCCAGAATCTGCAGGAATAGAGCATCCCAGCGCTGCGGCAACTTGAAGTCCCCATAATCTACCTTGCAGTCAAACTCGGGGTACCGCCGTCGCGTATACACCGCCAGGATGGCGCTTCGCGCAAACACGGCTGCGAGCGCCAGCGCGTAGACCGCCACGACAGGCGCGCGCAAATACGAGAACACGATGATAATTCCGGTATTCAGCAGTGTGTAGACAGTCGAGGCGAGCTGGATGAGCCAGTTTTTCTTGTCGGCAGTGAGGAACACCCTATACTTCGAGAGCGAGAAGAAGTCAACAACAACCTTCGCGCCCAAAAGGAAGGTCAACGCCACGATCTCCCATGGCAGCATCGCGCCCGCCGAAACAAACACCGGGTAAATAACCGAGAGCCCTACCATCAAGGCCAGGAATACAGCGCCCGATTTCTGGTAAAAGGCCCGCGACGCGGACGCGACAATGTTGACACCCCTCCAATCGCCCTGGGCGAGCGGCTTGTACAGGGCGAACGTCGCCGCACCGGATATTCCGGCCTCCACGAGCGCAAAATATCCGATGAACTGGGTAAGGGAGGTCACCAGGCCGTTGACCTCGGAGCCGTACACTCCGATGATGGCCCTTGGGACCAGGAAGCCGGCGACCACGGCGGTCAGCTGGTAGACAAGATTCCAGAAAGTATTCTTGGCAAACATAGGATAGTACCGGCCCTAAAGCCCTATGCACTCGGCGATGAACGAAAGAGCGTTAGCGCGGTCGCGATCCAAAACCTGGTTAGCACGATCGTAATCCACATTGCACGCCGACGGATCGCCAGCGGCGTACAGGCAGTCCTCGATACCGTAGCGCGCCAAAAGGTCAGTGATCCTAACGTTGCTCTGAACAGCGGCTTCGGAGGTCTTTACAACAAATTGCTTATTAAAGTTCAGGGAAAAGCATGCGCCATGGAAGGAATCTGTGCACACGAACGCCGCCCTACGCACCAGCTCAAGAAAAGCAACGGGACCAACGTCCCTCACATTTAGCACACCAGGAAAATCTTTGGTGTTGTAATGCAGGCAGACGACGGGAATGCCCAACCGCCCCGCAACCTCCAAGGCCCCGTCCAGAAGCTTCTGCTCAGAGTTGAGCGTGTAAAGCAGCACGTATTCCTCGGGAATGGAATCAAGGCCTTCCCCTGTGGCAAGCTCCGACCAATCGTCGCACGAGAGCAGAAGCGTCGGATCTGGCATGAAAACAGGCTCGAGACCCATGCCACGCAGCACTTCCATGGAGCTAGGCTCCCTCACCGAGAGTCCCGAAAATGTGGCAAGCCTCTCCGCAGCGCCCTTATCACACGCAGTGATTGCCTCAGCCGTCGCATCGCCCAGGCTGGCCGCATACGAGGCGACGCGGGCAACATCTGCGATACCCGCACCCAAAAAAACGGGGTCGTGTCCGTTTACGCGAGGGTTGAAAACCTGATCGCTGCCGATAAGAATACAATCAAGCGTCTTGGCCTCATCGATGAGAGCCGCCCAGTCAAGCCTGCTCGTAAGATTCAAGTTGGTTTCGGCAAAGCGCGAAAACGCCGCTACCCTGCGGCGTTCGAACCCCCGCCTCAGAAAGTAGCGCGCAGCACCCGATGGGCTAAACGAGAAATGTGTTCCCAGCTCGCGATCGTCAAGTTCCCTGTTACTGTAATTAAGAATCTCGCAGTCGCAGCCCAAAGACTCCACAGCCCTACGAAGTGCGCACGCCTGGAGCGACGCCCCATAGTTCACGGTATTAGAGAATGTGAGTATGCCTACGTGTTTCAAAATGCGTTTCACCTATCCTGAAGACTGAACTAAACCAGGTTAATGATGTAACCCTCGGTCGCATTTTGCCTTTCAATAACCTTGCAAGGGCTGCCAATGACGATCGAATGGCTGGGGATGTCTTGATTGACAAACGTATTCGACGCAATGAAAACATCATTGCCGATGGTAACGTTACCCGCAATCGTGGAGTTAATGCCCAGATAGACACGGTCACCTATCGTGGGAACGCCCTTTCTTTTTCCGCGGTTTTCCTGGCCGACGGTGCACCCCTTGTGAATATTGACGTTGCGCCCCAACTTAGCATCCACGTTGATCGTGATTCCATAGGGATGGCCGATATAGAACCCCTCGCCAATCTGGGTTGATGGAGAGATTTCAAGCCCGCATTTCCTCGAAAGGTGCTTCCTAGGCAGTGTGAAAATAAGCTTTCGCAATCCCCCCGCCTGGCACATCCTCAGGTAGAAAACGTAACGGTACCCAAAATCGCCAATCAGGCGCCCGAATTTCACACCCGGTGCACCGAAGTAGTGAATTGTGTCTTTAGAGAAAGTGCTCACGTTAGTCTTCCCGTCCTTTCGCGACCTTCTCTCGAGCAACACCGAGGATACGCTTCGACCCTTCAATCAAACCCCCGTCGCTCACCTCCATGAGAACTCGTCCGAGAATCTGCGCAGGCCGCCTGCCAATAAAAGGCGAGCACTTGCGCACTACGCTCCTCTTGATACGGTACTTGGGCTCGACCCAACTACCCGAAGAACGGTGGATGCTGTATGTACACGGCTTAATATGATACCCGCCGAAACCATACACGGGGTTGAATGCCCTGGAGTCCATAACGCGCCAACCTCCGAAAGACTGCTCTTTGTCCTCGCGCCTGAATCCAATTGTCTCAAGCTCAGCTGTGAACACCTCGTTGACAGTGGTCTTATCGAGAAATACGGGGTCGATAGAGAACTGCATAGACTCATACCTGGCAACGCATGCTCCGATTATAGGATCATGCGGCTCAACCGCAACAATCAGCCCGGTCGTGGCGGTCAACGAGGATTCCTCTATTGCGGTGAAGGGAACGCTACCCAAAAGGGGCGTTATGTCGCGGATAAGCTCACTGCCCACGTCCATGTAGATCCCACCGTATTCATGCAGCACCTTGAACCTGGCGTAGTCCGCAACGAAAGCCCACATCTTTGCTGCATAGGCATCCCTCGACCACTCACAGGTTTCGAAATCGAAGTTATCCTCATTCCATTGTCTCAATTCGAATCCAGGCGCAAATCTCTTCCATGAAGCCAAGGACTTCTCGGCCGTATCAGAAAGAGGCTTTCCTCCGAACCAACAGTAATGAATGACCTTTCTCATAGTCGCATCATACCTAAATAGCTGAAATCAATCGAAATCATTTACGAATGATCTCGTAAATTGTATCGATTTGGTCCATATAGGCATCGAGGGAGAATGACTTCTCGATACATGCGCGACCGCATTTGCCAATTCTTTCTTTCAAGGCATTATCACTCATGAGAACGTCAAGCTTTTCTGTCAGGGCAGTGACGTCATCGACCGGAAACAGGAAACCGTCCACGCCATCGTTGATGATTTGAGGAACGCCTCCAACAGGAGTCGCAATCGTCGCCAAGCCGTACGACATCGCCTCGAGCACACTCATAGGCATACCTTCGTTTTTAGACGGAAGGCAAAAAATACTGCAGTTTTGAAAAGCCTCGTCTTTCTTTTCGCCAGCCGCCCATCCGATGAAACGACATTTATCGTATATGCCGAGCTCATCCGCTAGCTTCTCGTATGCACGCACATCACCATCTCCGCCGAAAACAAATCGGGCATCTGGATGCGCAGGAAGAGTGCGAGCCGCAGCACGCAAAAGCACGTTTGGGCTCTTGCGTTCGTCAAGACGCCCCATGAACAAAACGGTATTAGAGGTATAGTCCGTCACGTTTTCGCCCGGAATATTCACTGCGTTATGAAGAACCTTTACTTGCTCAATATCACAAATACGCCTGTTAAGCAGGAAGTCCCTCCACTCCTCGGACAGAACGACAATCCTGCTGCAAAGACGAAATGTTTGGCAGATATCACGCCTTTGGCCCTCTGTGCATTCCTCGTCATACCACATAGCAAACTCGCTACCATGCAAATGAAGAAGAACCGGCTTTTTATGCGCAGCGGCTGCTGCAATGAAAGCCTTCTTCCGAAAGTAACTGCCGCGCGAAGCCATGTGAACGTGAACGAGGTCACAACTCTTCAGCCTTCTTAGGTACCTCGCATACGCAACCATAGCCGTTGCCAGCTTCCTAGCCTTGCCCCCTTCTATGGTCGTTGGTAGAAATGTAACTTCTTCGCCTCTACGGTGCGCCGCCTCAAGCATGTTCTTCTCAACTGTTGCAATGCCGCCCATAGATTCTGGACTAGGCCCAACCATCAAAATGCTAGGCATCGCTATCTCCCGCAAAACTAATGCCTACCTGCCGGGATAAAGCACTATTTGTATTGAAGCCACTTCCCTCAGGCAACACAAAGAGCTCGCCAAGCTCTCGGTCCAGCTTATCCGGCTGCTCTTCAAGAGCATAGAAGGGATCATAGCCTCCGCCCGTGTAAAAAGTCATCTCACCAAAGTATGGCTTTCCGCCGATGTTGTACCAGTCAACACGAACGTGCGGAAAGTCCGCAGACAACCTCTCAGAAAGTTCAAGCATGAGCTCATAGTTCTCAGGCTTCGGCGTGGGTTCATGGTCGGAAACCTCGTGATTAATGTCGCCGCGCTGCTCCCACTCTGGCGAAAAATACTGCATGTCGTGGTTGGTGAACCTGTCAACGTCCGTCTGCACGAGCGCCGCTTTGCCATCGAAGCAATAAAATTTATAGTCCGTCGGGGTCTCCCTGCCGGGCTCATCAAGGTACGCTTCGGCAACTACACGTGGCACAATATCAAGGTATGCCCACTCACGACCTTGCCAATACCAATTGCGGCCAAGAGCCACACGCAATCGCCTCTTGGCCTCCTCGAAGTCGAACTTCGTCTTATCGGTGCATACGAAAGTGCTTTGCGAATCATGGGTGCACTTAAGCACAAACTTCTCAGGCAACTTTTCCAGGTCAATCTCTTCGACTGAGCCATATACACCGTAGAGGGGGACCAAATACTCGGCACCAACAAGCTCTTCAACGAAGGAACGGACACCGTACTTGTCGGCAAGCTGCGTCAAGACTGGGTTATGATAATTAAGCTTATACCACTGAAGCTTTTCATTAAATGTCTTGGGGTTCTCAAAATCGGGTTCGTAATGGAGCTTCGCTTTGAAATACATGCGCATGTACGCTTCATCAGGTATGAAGCGTAGATTGTTCTTGAGAGAAAGGGTGAACCTCTTCTTCAGTTTCATCGATTGCCTCCCAGCACATCCGCAATACGCTCACTCGCATGCCCGTCGCCGTAAGGATTTGAAGCCTGGCTCATCTCTACGTACTCATCCTCGTCTGATAGCAGCCTGCTAAACTCTCGGTAAATTACATCCTCCTCAGTGCCGACGAGCTTCAGGGTGCCGGCAGCTACGCCCTCGGGACGCTCAGTGGTGTCGCGCATCACCAGCACCGGCTTGCCCAGGCTCGGGGCCTCCTCCTGGATGCCACCTGAGTCGGTGAGAATTAGATGGCTCGCCGCCAAGAAATTGTGGAAGTCGAGCACTTCCAGTGGGTCGATGATGCGCAACCGATCGAAGCCATCAAGTTCCCCATGGGCCGCCTTGCGCACCTCTGGGTTCATGTGTATGGGATAAATCGCCTTGGTGTCAGGATGCTCCTCCATCACGCGTCGAATCGCGCGGAACATGCGATGCATGGGCTCGCCAAGGTTCTCACGACGATGTGCAGTGATTAAGATCAGGCGGCTGTCGCTAGCCCATTCCAACTCCGGATGGGTATAGTCCTCGCGCACTGTGGAGCGCAGAGCGTCGATACCGGTGTTGCCGGTCACCCAAATCTTCTCGGCACGCTTGCCCTCGTCGAGCAGGTTCTGCTTACTCGCCTTGGTGGGCGCAAAGTAGTACTCGCTGACGATATCCACGGCCTGACGATTGAACTCCTCGGGCCATGGGCTATAGATGTCGTGAGTGCGCAGGCCCGCCTCTACATGCCCCACGGGAATCTGCAGGTAGAAGCAAGCGAGAGCCGCCGCAAAGCTCGTAGTCGTGTCGCCGTGCACGAGGACCACGTCAGGCCTCTCTTCCTCGAGAATCGCCTTCAGCTTCAGCAGCACATCGCACGTGACATCGAACAGCGTCTGCCCCGGCTTCATGATTGCCAAGTCATGGTCGGGAACCACATCGAAAACACTCAGAACCTGATCGAGCATCTCGCGATGCTGACCCGTCACGGCCACAACCGTCTGAAACTCGTCGGGGCGGCTCTTGAGCTCGTTCACGAGCGGGCACATCTTGATGGCCTCCGGACGCGTCCCGAAGACGAGCATCACTTTCTTCAAACCTGCTTCTCCCTGCATCTCTTTAATGAATTACAGCTTGTAGACGTTCTCACCGTCACCACACACGTTGCGCGGGTCGATGAGGATGCGGTCGCCGAACACTTCGGGCTTGCCCTTGATCTGGGAATGGCCCACCATCACTATCACCATCTCCAGACCATCCAGGAACTCTTCCATAGAGTGCACCTGGCCCGGAACCTCGTCGCGCTCAACCCACGGGTCGTACACCTTCACGGCACCACCGCACAGGTGCTCCTCCATGGAATCGAGCATCTGCAGCGTCGGGCTCTCGCGCACGTCGTCAACGTCCTCCTTGTAGGTCAGGCCGTAGATGCCCACCTTGGAGGCGTCCTTGATCCCGCGCTCGGCCATAACCTCGTGGGCACGATGCAGCACATACTCAGGCATGCCCGCGTTGGTCTGAAGCGCCAGACGGATGAAGTTTGCCGTTTCGGGGTAGTCGCCCACCAGGAACCACGGGTCGACGGGAATGCAGTGACCGCCCACACCGGGGCCGGGCTGCAGGATGTTCACGCGCGGGTGCTTGTTGGAGATGCGAATGACCTCCGCCACGTCCATGCCGCCGATACGGCAGATCTTGGCAAGCTCGTTGGAGAACGCGATGTTAATTGCGCGGAAGGTGTTCTCGACGACTTTGGTCATCTCAGCGGTACGGATGTCGGTCACACTGATTTCGCCCTGACAGAAGGTTGCGTAAATCTTAGCAACCTCCTCGCCCACCTCGGGGTCGTCCGCGCCAATCGTACGGTTGTTGTGCAGCAGCTCGTAAACCATGTTTCCGGGGATGATGCGCTCCGGGGCGTGCACGAGCTTAACATCCTCACGCTCGGCCTCAATGAGCAGCGGGCGCACAAAGCGATCCACCGTGTTGGGCGAAATAGTCGACTCGATTACGAGCACGGCGCCCTTCGGGGCGACCTCGAGCACCGTCTTGCAGGCGGCAATCACATAGCAGGGGTCGATCTTCTTATCTAGCTTATCGTAGGGCGTCGGCACGCTCACGATGTAGGTATCGCACACCTGATACTCTGTCGTGAATTTGATGCCCGATTTCAACGCGTCGACGAACAGCTCGTCAAGCCCCTCCTCCTTGAAGGTGGTATGCCCGGCATTCAGAGTTGCCACAAGTTCCTCGTTGTAGTCAGTTCCCACGACCTCCACGCCGTGCGTGGCCATCATGAGAGCGGTGGGCAGTCCGATATAACCGAGACCGATAACGTTAACCATTCTTTATTCGCCTTTCCCTGAGAACTTATATCGGTATGTAAGGGCAACAAACTTTGCGTTACCCACGATGTAGCGCTTCCAAAGCCTGCCAGGCTCCTGTATAAACCGGTAGAACCATTCCAAGCCGTGATCCTGCATCCACTTTGGCGCGCGATCGGTCACCCCAGCCACCACGTCGAAACTGCCGCCAACGCCCATCACGAAAGGAATTCCTATTTGATTAAGGTATTTGTGCACCCAATACTCTTTCTTAGGAGAGCTGAACGCGACAAACATCATGTCCGCCCCAGATGCAGCCATGTCCGCCACAATCTGCGGCTCGTCGGCCTCAGTGAAGTAGCCATTGCGATAACCGACTATCTGAATGCCGGGATAACGCTCCTCGAAAATCGCCCTAACCCTCGAGACAACTTCCTCCTTCGCGCCGAAGAGGTAAACCTTGTAGCCCTTCTCAGCGGACAGCTCCACCAGGCGCTGGAACAGATCAATGCCCGTCACGCGCTCGCTCAGGGGCACGCCCAGCTTCTTGGCAGCCCACACGATGGAGGCGCCGTCGGCGTTGATGAGCGGGCAAGCGTTAACAATCTCGGCCAGCTTCGGGTCGGCCTCCATCAGGTTCACCTTCGAGGCGTTCACCACCACATGTTGGGTGGGCACGCCGGCAGCAATAACCTTCTCAACCTCGGCAACCGTCTCGTCGAGCGAGAGAGCATTAACGTATGTGTTGAGAATGGGATAGCGCCTGGATGCTTTTATAGTTTTTTGAGAATTCAACAATTGCCTAACTTCCCTGTGCTGTAAGCACGACGCCCACGGTCTGAATAATCAGCTTCAAATCGCTCCATGCGGAGCACTTCTTGATGTAAAGCAGGTCAAGGTCGACCCACTCGTCGAATGTGATGGAATCGCGGTTGCGACGGGTTTGCCAGTAGCAGGTCATGCCCGGCTTCACCAGCAACCTTTGGCGCTGGTAGTCGTCGTAAGTCGCAACCTCAGCCGGCAATGCGGGACGCGGGCCCACGATGCTCATATCCGAGCGCAGGACATTGATGAACTGGGGCAGCTCGTCGAGCGACAGCTTGCGCAGCCACTTGCCCACGCGGGTGATACGCGGGTCCTCGGCGATCTTGAATACCGGGCCGGTCTTCTCGTTGAGCTCCCTGAGCTCGGCGAGCTTGTCTTCGGCATCCACGCACATGCTGCGGAATTTCAGCATCCGGAAGGTTCTACCGTCCTTGCCAACTCGCTCCTGACTGAAGAACACGGGGCCCTTCGGATCGTCGACCTTGATGAGGATCGAGATGATGGCGAACAGCCAGCAGAACACAACGAGCACCGCCGCGCTAAAAACGATGTCGAACGCACGCTTGACAACGCGGTACGCCACCCTGTCCTCGATGCCGGTGACTGGCGCGCTCCCAAGCTCTTCCTTGAGGCGCCTTGCGCGCTCGAAGCTTTCGGTTGAGCCCCCGCCGCCATTGATGTCGTACGCGAAACCGCTACGAACAGTTTTACGCTCCAAGGCACCGCTGTCCGCCGTCGCTCGGCTGGCTTTGCCTGACGACGATTCCCGCATGCCGGACCTCGCCTGCGCGGGCTCGCAAACGGCCGTGAAATCACTGGCCACTATGCGCACACCGCCTTAAAAACGGGTTTTGCAAGAAATTGCCCTCCTATGCTGCCAACGCGTTTACAATTGAACCCAGAAATGCGGTGCATCCGCAGGCCGCTCGCGAAACAGCTCACGACCTGCGAAAACACCTTTCCTTTGTTCGTGCTAGATTTGGCGGGAAGCGCGAACGCACCATGGATTCCTCAGAGAATTCCGGGCGCGTTTTTAATATGCGCAAAGGGATCTGGCCCAGAAATACGTTCAGGAACTGCGGGAACTCGTCGATGGAGTGCTTACGGATGAACTTGCCGATCCTGGTGACGCGCGGGTCTTCCTTCGTCTTGAACATGGCACCGGCGATCTCGTTCTGCTCCTTGAGATCTGCCAGGCGCTCGTCGGCGTCCTTGTACATGGAGCGGAACTTCCACATGCGGAAGGTTGACAGGCTGCCATCGCGGTGGGTCTGGCCCACGCGGATCTGGCTGTAGAAGGGGTTGCCCTCGCTCTCAAGGCGGATGGCCGCGGCAAGCACAAGGCTGGGAACGGAAATGACGGCCAGCACGCAGCCGCTGAACACGACGTCAAAGGCGCGCTTAACGGCGCGGTAGACCAGGCGCGAACGATCCCAGTCCATGATGGATTGCATGGCCTTGTAACGGCCGACGCCCTCACGCCGGTCCATGGCCTGAGCAATCAGTGCCGCCCCACGGGCGCATCAGTTGCATATTGATTTTTATCCGGCACGTTCTCTTCCAACACTTCGTCCCCGCGTCGGGGATCCTCCCTGTTCTGTGTGGCGACCGCCAGCAGCTAGGCGATTGCCTTTTTGATGTTGCGCATGGCGCGCTGCTCGTTTGAAAGCACCGCGAGGCCGACGCGAGTGGTTACGCGTCGGCCGCACAGATCGAGCTCCAAATAAGCGGTGCTCTTGCGCCTGTTAATGGTTTTGATAAGGCCTTCGTGGCCCAGCAGTGGACCTGCCGTCACTACGACCTGATCGCCGTCTTTTAGGGCCTCACTCATGGGCACCACGCGGTCTCCCCTATGCGTAAATCCGCCAATAAGCTGGACCTCTTCTTTTGCCAGCGGCACAAACTGACCGTCCTGGGATAGCACTCGGGCAAAGTCGTCCATGCGTAGCAGAAACTGTTGCACGGTTCGGGGATCTGCCGTATCGCAGATAAGATAACCGGGAAAGAGCGGCTTGGTCGTATCGACCCATTCGCCGTGTACCTTGATTTCTGTTTGAAATTGGGGATAAAAGAGCTCATGCATGGCATTCGCCGGCACCACATGCTCGATGCGCTCGCGCATTACATCTTCGCGACCGTTAATGACCTGGATCACATACCACACGAGCACCACCCCCTTGCTGTCTTACGTGTGGCTCACGGGGTTTGTGTATGGCTTCGCCAGGGCGCTTGTGCGCGAAGGCGCTCCATATTCAAACCCTGAGCCCAGTTAGACAAGCACGTGGCTCTGCCCCACCGTGAACGGTATGTATAAGCGCAGTTGCTGGAGACGCGGACGTGTATCGCAAAATGACCGCGACTCCAGCTGGCTGCGTGCGACCCAGTCAAGCGGGTACAAAACTGGACCGCACGCAAACAGCTGAAGGACTGCTACGTTTTGGCATGCAATCAATTATTTATTTGCACTAAGAAATTAACTCAATACAAATAAATAACGTCGCATGACTTCTTTATTGGAGCTCGTGGTGTTTCTGGCACCGCCGTTACGGCCGGATGCTGATCGACCCTGCGCTTTGCAACTTGTTGGAGCCGCGAGCACAGTTGAACTCATGTAACGTTAGGTATCCTAGCACAAGCTGGTAGCGAAACTGATTTGGCTTATGGTGGACAACATATCGTTCATTTGACGTGCTTAAGGGGGCTGTTTTGGGATGTTGTTCACGTTAATGCAGGTTATTGGGACGCCAACGGAGATTAGAGGCGTTCCTGAAGCCCAAATGGAACGGCGATCTACACTGATAATCGCGTTTGGCTAACAAACTATGTACAGACATGGGAAAAAATTTGTTCAACTTTTTGTTGGCGTAGGTGGGGTTTGTGGCGCATGGTGTTTTGGTATGAAAAAAGGCCTTCGGAATTCCGAAGGCCTTTGCATTCACGATGGTGGAGACGAGGGGGATCGAACCCCTGACCTCTTGACTGCCAGTCAAGCGCTCTCCCAGCTGAGCTACGCCCCCGTGACGGTGAGATACTATAAGTGAAGTTGGCGCGACGTGCAAGGACTTTTTTGGGTCAGATTCTAAATGCCTATTGATATAGGTAAGCGATGGCGGTGCCGGTGTGGACTTGGATCGTGGCTGTTGACCTGACGACGTTGCTGATGCCCGTGTCGGCCAACAGGTCCAGAGAGCTGTGATCTAGCTCCCACTCTAGACCGTGTTCGCTTACCTCGGTGTTGGGGGCTATGGCGATGATGGAGAACGTCTTGCCTTCGGCGCTTTCGATGGTCCACGATTCGCCTGCGTGCAAGATGCGGGCCGTGGTCTCGTCTTCGGCAATCCAGATAGGGGCATCCTCGTAGCCTGCGAGCAGCCCCAGTACGGAAAGCGCCATGTCCGGACGGCCGCCCGTAGCGCAAGTCGCAACTACTTCGGCACCCGGCCAGCGACGACGGACGGAATCGAGCGCCAGCGCCAGATCGGTATAGTCCTTGTACGGGTCGTGGCGCTCAACTTCAAAGTCGGTGGCGGCATCGACTAGCGCGCGACCCGCATCGCTCACCGTGTCGGCATCCCCCACATAAACGTCGCAGCCCAGGCCGGCGCCCAGCAGCGCGTCGAGTCCGCGGTCCACGGCGACAACGTGGTCGCACTCCCCCGCCAGCCTACGCAACAGATCTGCGCTCGCCACCACGGGTGAGCCGCAGACCACTAATACCTTGCAAGCCACGGCCCTCGCCTATCCCTCAAATGCAAGCACGCGGGGCAGATCCAGCTCTTCGTAACTGTCGATAAAGATATCGCAATTGGCGCGCACGTCATCGCGCTTCATGCGGCCGTGCGGGTCATAAATACCCACACGCTTAAAGCCTGCGGTGCCAGAGCTCTTAAGGCCAAAGACTGCGTCCTCAAACACCCAAGCGCGCTCAAACTTTTGCCCATGGCGCTCATCTAGGCGGCGCAGCGCCAGCTCGTATACGTCGGGGAACTGTTTGGAGCGCCCCGCCTCGCCCGTCGTGGTAACAAACTCCATATAAGCGTCGAGCCCGGCGCCCGCAAGCGCAGACTTAACCAGCTCGGCCGGCGTGGACGTGGCAACGCACATTGCAATGCCCGCCGCCTTCGCCTGCTCCAAAAATGCAAGCAGGCCGTCGCGCGGCGGCACCTTGGAGTATCCATCGATCAGGATGTCGCTCAGCTCGCGATACAGCTCCTCGCCATTCGCGCCAATGCCCCACGTGTCGTGGTAGGCCTGGCACTCGTCTTCCAGTGACAGGTGCTCGAATTGGGCAAAGTCATCCACGGTCACGTCAATCCCGTGGCGGTGCAATAACTCTGGCTGAGCATAAGCCCAAACGGGGGTGCTATTAACCAGCGTGCCGTCGCAATCGAAAATAAAAGCAACCTTGGGAGCGGCGGTATGGGACATAAACGTACCTTTCGATGTCAAATGGTAAACAACCTGCTAAAAACGTTTTACCAAACGTCAGCCTAACATTTTTGAAACCCTAATTGGTAAAACTGTCAAGAGTTTTACCATGGCAATTCTGCCAGTGGTATAAACATGTCGCTTACCGATTAAACGCCCCCACAAATCCGCTTTCGTCCATAAAACTAACGCACAGGTGTTATCGTAGTTTCTGCCGAAAGTTCCACCGAGCACGCGAGGTGGAACGAATCACAGAAACTTCGCCGTCCCTTCGATTCGTGCAGCCTTGGACCTTTCGCATCTAGTCACCAAGGCAACACGCTGCCGCGTCATGATGGGATCAAACGTGAGCGATACAAAGCTAAAGCCAACGGCTAAAAAGCCCGCAATCCGTAAAGCCGCCCCGCACGCACCGGAGCTCTCTAAGGACGATGTCTATCTGTTTGGCATTGGTATGTGGGAGCGCAGCTGGGAAAAGATGGGCGCGCATCCCGACACGCAGAACCGTACGCGCGGCTGGCGCTTTTGCGTTTGGGCGCCCGACGTAAAGAGCGTCCATGTCATTGGCGAATTTAACGACTGGGATGAGGAAGCCAACCCGCTGGTGCCCGTGCATACGAGCGCTATTTGGGAAGGCTTTATTCCTGGCGCCGAGCAGGGCCAGCTCTATAAATATCTCATCGAGACCAACGAGGGCGAGAAGCTCTACAAGGCCGATCCGTATGCTTTTAAGGCCGAGTGCCCTCCGGGTACCGCGAGCGTGCTGTGGACCCTCGATGACTACAAGTGGAATGACGCCGCGTGGCTCAAGCGCCGCGCCGGCCACAACCACATGTCGCAGCCACTCAACATCTACGAGGTACATATTGGCTCGTGGAAGCGGCACGGCGATGCGCCGCAGGGCGAGCCGGACGAGTACGGTAACTACCCCGGTCCCATGGATCCCTTCCCCGCGCAGCGCGGCGAGTTCTACACCTACGACGACCTGTCGGTGGAGCTCGTGGACTACGTGCGCGACATGGGCTATACGCATATCGAGGTCATGCCGCTTATGGAGCATCCCTTCGATGGCTCCTGGGGCTATCAGACGACCGGTTACTATGCCGCCACGTCGCGCTACGGCAACCCGCAGCAGCTCATGCACTTTATCGATGCGTGCCACAAGGCTGGCATCGGCGTGATCATGGACTGGGTGCCCGGCGGGTTTTGCGCCGACTCCCACGGCCTTGCCACCTTTAACGGGCACATGCTGTTTGAGCACGAGATTCATCCCAACTGGGGCACGCACAAGTTCGACTTCGCCCGCGGCGAGGTCCGCTCCTTCCTGGTCTCCAACGTGCTGTACTGGCTCGAGAACTTCCACGTTGACGGCATTCGCATGGACGGCGTGTCCAGCATGCTGTACCTCAACTTTGGCATCGATGATCCCGGCCAAAAGAAGTTCAACAAGTACGGTACCGAGGAGGACCTGGACGCCAGCGCGTTTATCCGTCAGGTCAACTGCGCCGTGGAGGCCCACTTCCCCGACGTGATGATGATGGCCGAGGAGTCCACCGCGTGGCCGCTCGTGACCTATCCGCCGCAGGACGGCGGTCTGGGCTTCCACTACAAGTGGGACATGGGCTGGATGAACGACACCCTGCACTACATGCAGACCGATTTTCCGTGGCGCCCTGGCAACCACGGGCTGCTCACGTTCTCCATCATGTACGCCTTTACCGAGAACTTCATTTGCCCGCTCAGCCATGACGAGGTCGTGCACGGCAAGTGCTCGCTGATCGGCCGCATGCCGGGCGACTGGTGGCGCCAGTTTGCCGGCCTGCGCACGCTGGCCTTCTACCAGATGACGCACCCCGGTGCCAAGCTCAACTTTATGGGCAACGAGATCGGCCAGTTTATTGAGTGGCGCTATTACGAGTCCATCCAGTGGTTCCTGACCGAGGAGTACGAGACCCACCGTCATCATCAGGCGTTTATCAAGGCGCTCAACCACCTGTACACCGCCGAGCCCGCCCTGTACGAGCGCGGCTACACCGACGACGGCTTTACCTGGATTGACGCGGATAACTCCAAGCAGTCCATCGTAAGCTTTGTGCGCCAGGGCGAGGACGTCGACGACGATCTGGTGATCCTGATCAACTTTGACCCGGCGAGCTACGAGAGCTTCCGCGTGGGAGTGCCGCGCGAGGGCGACTGGGAGGTCATCTTCGATTCCGACCGTCCCGAGTTCGGTGGCAGCGGATATGCCGGTGAGGAGCCCTACACCTGCTCGAGCGAGCCCTATCCCTGGAACGGGCAGATGGATTCCATCGAGATAAAGGTGCCCGGCCTGGCAGGTGTGGTGCTTAAGCGCCGCGGTCCCAGCAGCTACAAGCCGCCCGTGGTCGAGGAGCCCAAGAAGGCGACGCGCAAGCGTGCATCCTCGGTGAAGCCCAAGACCGCGGCAGCTAAGAAGGCTCCGGCTAAGGCAAAGACTGCCAAGTCTGCCGCCAAGGCTTCGACCAAATCCACCACGGCCAAAAAGGCAACCACCAAAAAGGCTGCTCCCAAGGCCAAGACAGCTGCTGTTAAGGCTCCTGCCAAGAAAGCGTAACAAAAGCGTTACCACTGTAATTACCCGCCCCGCCGGGGCGTAGGATACAAGTCATAACCGTTCCGGGAGAAACATCCCCGGGGGAAAGGAACGTATGAATAAGATCTTCGACAACAAGCAGGAGTTTACCGAGCTCTATCGCGATGCCGTCATGAGCATCAGCGGCAAGAGCGTCGAGGCCGCCAGCGACCTCGACCGCTTTAACGCCCTGGCCAAGCTCGTGGCCGAGAAGGCACGCACCGTTGCCACCAAGAGTGACGCCCGTGCAGCCGCCGAGGGCAAAAAGCGCGTGTACTACTTCTCGATCGAGTTTTTGATCGGCCGCCTGCTCGACAACTACCTGCTCAACTTTGGCGTGCGCGACATGGTCGCCGAGGCGCTCGACGACATGGGCTTTGACCTGTCCGTCATCGAGAACCAGGAGCCCGATCCGGCGCTGGGCAACGGTGGCCTGGGCCGTCTGGCCGCATGCTTCCTGGATTCCATGGCAGCCGAGGGCATTGCCGGCTACGGCAACGGCATGCGCTACCGCTACGGCCTGTTTAAGCAGGAGATCGTCAACGGCAGCCAGGTCGAGGCCACCGACGAGTGGCTCACCCACGGTTATCCCTGGGAGGTCCGTCGTCAGGACAAGGCCGTGACCATTAAGTTTGGTGGCCACGTCGAGGGCTTTGAGGAGAACGGTCGCACGTTCTACCGCACGGTGGACACGCAGGACATCCTGGCCGTCCCTTATGACATCCCCGTGGTGGGCTATGCCGGCAAGACCGTCAACAAGCTGCGCGTCTGGGCCGCCGAGCCGGTCGAGGAGCACTTCGATCTGGAGGCCTTCAACCGCGGCGACTACGCCCTAGCCGATGCCGAGCGCGCCGAGGCCGAGGCCATCAGCGCCATCCTCTACCCCAACGACGCCGGTGAGCACGGCCGTTTGCTGCGCCTGAAGCAGGAGTACCTGTTTGTCTCGGCCGGCATCTACAGCCTGCTCGACACATTTGAGAAGGAGCACGGCGAGAACTGGGAGCTGCTGCCGCAGTTTGTGGCCATCCACACGAACGACACGCACCCCGCCATGTGCGGCCCAGAGCTTATGCGCATCCTCATCGACGAAAAGAAGCTCGAGTGGGACGACGCCTGGAACATCGTGACGCAGGTCGTGAGCTACACCAACCACACCATCCTGCCCGAGGCTCTGGAGAAGTGGCCCATCGGCACGTTCTCCAAGCTCCTCCCCCGCGTGTACCAGATCATCGACGAGATCAGCCGTCGTTGGCACGAGTCGTTCGACACCACGCAGGAGGGCTGGCAGGAGCGTCTGCGCCAGACCGCCATCCTGTGGGACGGCGAGATTCGCATGGCCAACCTGTCTGTGATTTGCAGCCATAGCGTCAACGGCGTAGCCAAGATCCACTCCGACATCATCAAGAACATTGTGCTCAAGGACTTCTATGCCCTGACGCCCGAAAAGTTCAACAACAAGACCAACGGCATCTCGCATCGTCGCTTCTTTGCCGAGGCCAACCCCACCTACGCCAAGCTCGTCACCGAGGCCATTGGCGACGGCTGGCTCAAGGACGCCTTTGAGCTGGAAAAGCTCAAGGAGTTCCAGAACGACACCGAGTTCCTGAAGGCCGTGGGTGCCTCCAAGCGCGCCAACAAGGAACGCCTGGCCGCCTACGTCAAGGCCGAGACCGGTCTGGTCATCGACCCCAACACCGTCTTCGATGTCCAGGTAAAGCGCTTCCACGCCTACAAGCGCCAGCTCATGAACATCATGAAGGTGATGGACATCTACAACCGTCGCATCGCCGATCCCAACTTCCACGTGACGCCGACGACCTTCATCTTTAGCGGCAAGGCTGCCTCGAGCTACACCTTTGCCAAGGAGACCATCCGCCTTATTAACTCCGTGGCCGAGGTCATCAACAACGACCCGCGCGTCAACGAGGTCATGAAGGTCTGCTTTATCCCCAACTTCCGCGTGAGCAACGCCCAGCTCATCTACCCTGCCGCCGAGATCTCGGAGCAGATCTCCACGGCCGGCAAGGAGGCCTCGGGCACGTCCAACATGAAGCTCATGATGAACGGCGCCATTACGCTGGGCACCCTCGACGGCGCCAACATCGAGATCGCCGACCTGGCCGGTCGCGAGAACGAGGCCATCTTTGGCCTGACCGCCCCCGAGGTCGAGCAGCTCTGGGCATCCAACAGTTACTTTGCGTGGGATACCCTCAACGGCGACCGCGAGCGTCTGGGCCGCGTGATGGACGAGCTTAAGGACAACACCTTTGCGGGTCTTTCGGGCAACTTCGAGAGCATCTACAACGAGCTCATGAACAACAATGACCCCGACCTGGTCATGGCCGATTTCCGCAGCTACGTGGATGCATGGGAAAAGCTCACGGGCAGCTACGGCGACCAGGAGACCTGGAACCGCAAGGCGCTGCTCAACACCGCCTCCTCCGGCTGGTTCTCGAGCGACCGCACCATTCGCGAGTACCGCGACGAGATCTGGCACGCGTAAAGGCGCGCGAGCTCCCTTATGCCAGCACGGCATTACTCGACGGGCGCGACCGAGCGCCGCGCCCGTCGCTAATGGGTTTAAGAACATCGATGACAGAAGGAGAAATCGATGAGTAAGAAAGAATGCATCGCGATGCTCCTCGCAGGAGGACAGGGCAGCCGATTGGGGGCACTCACCCAAAAGATCGCCAAGCCGGCGGTTAGCTTTGGTGGCAAGTTCCGCATTATCGACTTTTCGCTGTCCAACTGCTCCAACTCGGGCATCGACACGGTGGGCGTTCTGACGCAGTATCGCCCCTACCTGCTGCATGCCTACGTGGGCTCCGGCGAGGCGTGGGATCTGGACAGCCGCGACGGCGGTGTGTCGATCCTGCCACCGTACGAGACGCAGACCGGTGGCGCCTGGTATGCGGGCACGGCCGACGCCATTACGCAGAACCTCGACTACATCAAGGCCAACGACCCCAAGTACGTCCTGATTCTGTCTGGCGATCACCTGTATCGCATGGACTACCGCAAGATGCTCAAGACGCACATTGAGAACAACGCCGACCTCACGGTGAGCGTTATGCCCGTGCCTTGGGAGGAGGCCAGCCGCTTTGGCATCCTGACCACCGACCCCGAGGACGGCCGCATCACCAAGTTCACCGAGAAGCCCGATAAGCCCGATTCGAACCTCGCGTCCATGGGCATCTACATCTTCTCGGCCGACGTCCTGATCGAGGCGCTCGAGGAGGATGCTCTGGACCAGCGCTCGAGCCACGACTTTGGCAAGGACATCATCCCCAAGCTGCTCGGCGAGAACAAGCGCCTGTACAGCTACGAGTTCCATGGCTTTTGGAAGGACGTCGGCACTATCGCCAGCTTCCACGAGACCTCGATGGACCTGCTGGGCAACAACCCCGAGTTCGATCTGTTTGACAAGCACTTCCCGATCATGTCCAACATCACCACGCGTCCGCCGCACTACATTGGCCCGGACGGCCGACTGGACGACTGCCTGGTCTCCAACGGCTGCAAGATCTACGGTACCGCTCGCCACTCGATTCTTTCGACCGATGTCATCATCGAGGAGCGCGCCGTGGTCGAGGACTCCGTGCTGCTGCCGGGTGCGCACGTTAAGAGCGGCGCGCACATCTGCCGCGCTATTTTGGGCGAGAACTCCACGGTCGAAGAGGGCGTGAAGCTCGGCTCTGTCGATACCACCAAGGATACGGCCGTCGTTGGAAATGACGTCGTTATCGGGAAGGGGGAATGATCCGATGATCAATCGCAAGGCCATCGGTTATATCACCGCTAATTACTCTTCGACCTACGGCAGCGTGCTGCTCAAGGACCGCCCCATCGCGTCCGTCCCGTTTTTGGGCCGCTACCGCCTGATCGACTTCCCGCTGTCCAACATGATGAATGCCGGCATTAAGACCGTCGGCGTCGTCATGCCGGGCAACTACCGTTCCCTGATCGACCATGTGGGCTCGGGCAAGGACTGGGGCCTGGACCGCAAGAAGGGCGGCCTGTTCATGGTGCCCGGCAACGCGTATGGCACCACCAAGGGCGGCATGCGCTTCTTGCTGCGCGACATCATCTCCAACAAGACGCTGTTCCAGCGCTCGGACAAGCCATACGTTGTGATGATGGGCACCAACATCATCTTTAACATGGACCTCAACACCATCATCGACGCGCACGAGAACTCCGGTGCCCAGATGACCGTGGTGTACTGCAAGGCCACGCGCAACGTCGATGACGAGACCAAGCTACAGATCAACGAGAACGGCCGCCTGACGGGCGTGAGCGCCGGCGTCGTGTACGGCGACAACGCCTCTATGGACTGCTGCATCGTCAACCGCGAGACGCTGCTCGAGATCATCGACCACTACCAGGCCGCCGACTATCTGGACCTGCTCGAGGCACTCCAGGGCGACTTTGGCAACATCGACGTGTGCAGCTACGAGTACAAGGGCGAGGTCGTGGGCGTGTTTAGCGAGAAGTCGCTGTATCGCCGCAGCATGGACCTGCTCGACCAGACCGTGGCCGACCAGCTCTTCGATCCCGAACGCCCGATCCTGACCAAGGCCCATGACGTGCCGCCTTCACGCTATGCGACCGGCAGCCACGCCTGCAACTCGATCATCTCGGCCGGCTGCATCATCAAGGGCACCGTGCGCAACTCGATTCTGTCTCGCGGCGTCGTGGTCGAGGAAGGCGCCTCGGTGACCAACTCGATCATCAACCAGAGCTGCATCATCAAGAGCGGCGCCCGCGTTGAGAATGCCATCCTGGACAAGAACAACGTGGTTCCCACCAACACCGAGCTTCGCGGCACGCCCGAGAACATCTTGGTGCTGGGCAAGGCTCCGTTAACTTCCGATACCACGATCGTACGTTAACGTTGGCACCGCAACATCGCTCGTAACATGTAGAATAGCCGCCCGGTTCGCGCCAGGCGGCTATTCTCGAATTGCAACATGGGAGACAATATGGCTGATTCCAGCAAAAAGATGCAGATCGTGTTTGCCTCGGCCGAGTGCGCGCCGTTTGTGAAGACCGGTGGCCTGGGCGACGTGGCGGGCTCGCTGCCTGCGGCGCTTGTGCGCGCCGGCGCTGAGGTCATCGTGATGGTGCCCAAGTACGCCACCATCAAGGACGAGCACAAGGCGCAGATGGAGCACTTCTCCGACTTTTACGTGAGCCTGGGCTGGCGCAACGAGTACTGCGGGCTCGAGAAGCTCGAGCACGACGGCGTCACCTATATGTTCATCGACAACGAGCGCTACTTTGCGCGCGACTATCCGTACGGCTTCTTTGATGACGGCGAGCGCTTTGCGTTCTTCTCCAAGGCCATTACCGAGAGCCTGCAGCACCTGCCCGAGGGCTTTGAGTGCGACATCCTGCACTGCAACGACTGGCAGACAGCGCTGGCGCCCGTGTTCTTGCGCGAGTTCTACCAGGGCCTGCCGCTGTATGACCGCGTCAAGACCGTCTTCTCGATCCACAACGTGGCGTTCCAGGGCCAGTTTAGCGATACCGTGATGGAGGACATCCTGGGTGTGGCGCACATTCCGGCGGCCGCTTCGCAGCTGCGTTGCGACGCCTGCAGCATCAACTACATGCTGGGCGCGCTGCACTATGCCGATGCTATCACCACGGTGAGCCCCACCTATGCCAACGAGATCCAGACGCCTGAATTTGGCGAGGGCCTGGACGGCGTTCTGCGCGAGCGTTCGTACGCGCTGCAGGGCATTTTGAATGGCATCGACGTCGCGGGCTTTGACCCGGCGACCGACAAGCGCATTGCCGCCAACTACACCGTGGAGGACCGTTCCGGCAAGGCCGTATGCAAGGCCAAGCTGCAGGAAGAGCTGGGGCTCGAGGTTCGCGACGACCGTCCGCTCATGGTGATGGTCACGCGTCTGACGCGCCAGAAGGGCCTAGACCTGGTCATGTACGCGCTCGACCGCATCCTGGCCGGCGGCGTGCAGGTGGCGGTGCTGGGCACCGGCGACCGCGACTACGAGGACGGCCTGCGCTACTTCCAGGACAAGTACCCCGGCACCATGGCGGCTCGCATCGAGTTCGATCCGGCATTGTCGCAGCGCATGTATGCTGCCGCCGACATGTTCCTGATGCCTTCGAAGTTTGAGCCCTGTGGCCTGTCGCAGATCATCGCCATGCGCTACGGCACGCTGCCCATCGTGCGCGAAACCGGTGGCCTGAAGGACACCGTGCAGCCGTACAACGAGTTTACCGGCGAGGGCACAGGCTTCTCGTTTAGCAACTTTAACGGCGACGAGATGGGCGATGCGGTATTCCGCGCAGCGCGTCTGTTCTGGGATAACCGCGAGGCCTGGAACCAGCTGGTCACTCAGGCTATGAGCCAGGACTTTAGCTGGACGCGCTCGGCCGATAAGTATCTTGACCTGTACTTCTTTATGCATCCGGAGATTGAGAGGCCGGCGGCGGTTGTCGACGAGCCAGAGGCTGTTGCTGAGCCGGTGGCCGCTGAGGAGCCCAAGGCCGAGGAGAAGCCGGATGAAGCTGAGCCCGCAAAGGCCGAGCCTGAGGTGAAGGCTGAGGTTGCTCCTGAGGCAGAGACCGAGGTCAAGCCCGCTGCAAAGCCCGCAGCTAAGAAGACCACGACTCGCAAGACGACGGCCAAGAAGGCTACGACAACCAAGACTGCCGCCACCAAGACCGCCGCAGCAAAGACGACTGCTGCCAAGGCAACGACCACGCGCAAGTGCACGACCGCCGCTGCCAAGAAGGCCGCAGAAGCCGAGGCTGCTCCCGAGGTAAAGGCCGAGGTCGCTGATGCCAAGCCGGCCGCCAAGGCTCCGGTAAAGACCGCTGCCAAGAAGACGACCACGACCAAGACCACGACCGCCAAGAAGGCCACGGCTACGAAGTCGACAACGACCAAGGCCGCTGCGACGAAGGCTGCTACGAAGACCACTACGAAGGCTGCCGCAAAGCCCGCCGTCAAGGTCGAGGAGGCGGGTGCCGAGCCCAAGGCCGAGGCAAAGCCGGCCGCCAAGACCACCACGCGCAAGCGCGCTACGACGACGGCCAAAAAGGCCACGACCAAGGCCGCTGCTCCCAAGGCAGAGGCTACGGCCGAGGACAAGCCCGCAGTAAAGGCCGAGCCGGCACCGAAGGCCGCTGAGGTCAAGACCGCTCCGAAGGCTACTGCAAAGACCGAGCCCGCCAAGGAGAGCCCGGTCTCCCCCGCCGCTCCGGCAGAGAAAAAGGCTCCGTCCAAGAAGACGTCCGTCCGCAAGGCCACGGCCACCCGCAAGCGCCGCTAGCCCACAGACGATCCAAAACCTAATCAAACCCTATGTAAGGGGCGCTCCAACCGGGCGCCCCTTCTCTGTTGATAGTTGGTAAAACGATTTTCTAGGACAACCGTTCGCCGAAGGTAAACGGATGTTGTTTATACAGCCTGTGTACAACAGATATACTTACATCCTGTGCGTAAAGCCCATGGCCCGCAGGCCGTGATTCTATTGAACTGGACCGTACTATGAGATTGATACACAACAGCCGTCTGCCGCAGTTTCGCACTCCGTTTGGCGCTGTGACCACTGGAACTTCCGTTTCCCTCTCGGTGATTTTGGAGGATGCCGACCCCAACCAGGCAACGCTTACGCTGCGCACCTGGGTCGATGAGATCGGTGAGTCTCGGTATCCCATGACGCACGAGGGCGACGGCATCTTTACCGTCGAGCTGGAGTGCGCCGAGCCCTGTCTTATCTGGTACAGCTTTATCTGCAATATCGAGGGCCAGCCCGAGGTTCGCCTGGGCGCACCGCAGGGCCGCACCGGCGGCGAAGGCATAACCTACGATTACGCCGAGGTGCCGTCATTCCAGGTCACCGTCTACAAACACCGCGAAGTTCGACCCGAGTGGTACGAGCGCGGAATGGTCTACCAGATCTTCCCCGATCGCTATGCCCGCGACGAGCACTGGCGCGAGCGCACGCTGGCCGAGGTCGAAAAACCGCGCAACGGAATCCAGCGCCGGATGGTCGAGGACTGGAACGAGCCGCCTGTGTACGAGCGCGCCGAGGACGGCTCCATCAAGACCTGGGACTTCTACGGCGGATCGCTCAAGGGTATCCAGGAAGACCTGCCTCGAATCGCCGAGCTGGGCTTTACAGCCATCTACCTCAACCCCATTTTTGAAGCCGCGAGCAACCACCGCTACGACACCGCCGATTACACCAAGATCGATCCGATTCTGGGCACCGAGCAGGACTTTACTGAGCTGTGCGAGGCAGCCGAGAAGCTGGGCATTTCCATCATTTTGGACGGTGTGTTCAACCACACGGGCGACGATTCGATCTACTTCAACCGCTACGGCAACTACCCCGGCGTGGGCGCGTGGCAGAGCAAGCATTCGCCGTGGCGCGATGCGTTTTATTTCCATGAGGACGGGTCGTACGACTGCTGGTGGGGCGTGGGCAATATGCCCGCCATCAATGAGAGCTCCGAGCTGGTACGCGAGCGGCTCCTGGGCAAGGACGGCGTGATTCGCAAATGGCTGCGCGCTGGCGCCCATGGCTGGCGTCTGGACGTGGCCGACGAGCTTTCCGACGACTTCTTGGCCGAGATCAAAAAGGCCGTACTTGCCGAAAAGCCTGACGCACTGTTGCTCGGCGAAGTCTGGGAAGACGCTTCCAACAAGATTAGCTACGGTCATCTGCGCCGCTACCTGCAGGGCTCCGAGCTTGACTCTGCTATGGATTACCCCTTCCGCGACATGGTCATTGGCTTTTTGATGGGCTACAAGAACGCCTATCAGGCTGCCGAGGATATCGAGACCCTGCGCGAGAACTACCCGCGCGAGGCATTATCCTGCGCGCTCAATCTGCTGTCGAGCCACGACCGCCCGCGCATTATCTCGGTGCTCGGCGGTGGCCCCGACGAGTCGCAGCTGCCCGAGAGCGAGCGCAGCAAATGGCGCCTGGACGAGAACTCCATGGGCCTGGCCAAGAGCCGCTTTTGGCTGGCGACGCTCATGCAGATGACGTTCCCGGGCGTTCCCTCAATCTATTACGGCGACGAGTACGGCCTGGAGGGCCTGACCGATCCGGGCAACCGCCGTACCCTGCCGACCAAGGACCAACTGCACGACTTCGACACGCTGGCTATTGTCAAGAACGCCTCCGCCGTACGCCGCGCACTGCCATTTATGATCGATGGCGAGATCAAGGCTTTCGCGCTCAACGACGAGGTGCTGGCCTACAACCGCACGGGCAAGAATGGCGAGTCCGCGACGGTTATCATCAACCGCAGCCTGCGCAATTCGCACCGCGTGACGATTCCGGCACTCGGCGAATGCGCGAGTGACGTGATCAGCGGTCAAGAGTGCGAGATCCACAACGGTACGGTCACGCTCGACCTGTATCCGCTGGGCTCGTCGATCATCTATCACCATGCCGAGCAGCGTCTGCAGGAGCCGCTCGATCACGGCGCGGGCGTCGTGTGCCATATCACCTCGGTGCCCACCGACGACGGCAAGCCCGGCACGATCGGTGCACCCACGCGTCGCTTTATCGACCATCTGGCCGCTATGGGCATGCGCTACTGGCAGGTTCTGCCTGTCAACCCGACGGACTTCTTCCGCTCCCCTTACGCTGGGCCTTCGGCCTTTGCGGGCAATATTGACCTGCTGCCCGAGAGCCAAGAGGAACTGGCGGCAGACTTTGAGACTTGGAAAGCCCGTGGCGGCGAGGATGCAGACCCGCTCTACACGGCATTTAAGCATCGCAACGCCGATTGGCTCGAGAAGTACTGCGTCTACATGGCCGTCAAGAAGTACTTTGAAGGCGAATCACGTCACGATTGGCCGACAGATGTCGCGCGCTACAACGAGCATCTGATCGATGACACGCGTTTCCACGACGAGGCAGAGCTGCAGGCGTACATGCAGTACCGCTTTGACCTGGCTTGGTGCGAGCTCATGAACTACGCGCACAAGAAAGGCATCGAGGTCATCGGCGATATTCCCATGTACGTTTCGGACGATTCGGCCGATGCGTGGAGCGAGCCCGAGAACTTCTGGCTGTCCGATACCGGCAAAGCGATTGAGATCTCTGGCGCGCCGCCCGATAATTTTGCGCCCGAGGGTCAGGTGTGGGGCAACCCCACCTTCCGCTGGGATCACATGAAGGAGAACGGCTACCGCTGGTGGATGGACCGTCTGCGTCGCGCGTTCTCGCTCTACGACCGCGTGCGCCTGGACCACTTCCTGGGATTCCACAGCTACTTTAGCATTCCCGCAGGCAAGGCCTGTGCCGACGGCCGCTGGCTGGCAGGTCCGGGCAAGGATCTGTTCCAGACTGTCTATGATGAGCTGGGGCCGCTCAACTTTATCGCCGAGGACCTGGGCTACCTGACGCCCGGCGTTCGCGCCATGGCTTCGACCTGCGGCTTCCCCGGTATGGACGTATTGGAGTTTAGCGATTACGACGTCCGCTGCGGCGTGCATCCAACGCCGGGCAAGATTCTGTACACCTCGACACACGACACGTCGACGCTCGCCGGTTGGTGCACGCGCTCCTTTGCGGGCGGCGACGAGCCGAGCGGTGTTGAGGTGGCGGCCAAGCTGATGGGCGACGCGCTGGCAAGCGACGCTCCCCTGGTGATGATGCCGCTGCAGGACATCCTGGGGCTAGGCGACGATGCGCGCATGAACGTGCCGGGTGTCGCCACGGGCAACTGGACCTGGCAGGCCGATGAGGCCTACGTTGCGGCCGCCGAGGGCAAAACCGCACATCTCCTGCGCAACACCCATAGATTCTGGGGCGAAGCGTGATAAAACCCCCGATATAGGGTACAGTTACAGCTGTTTGAATTTATGCGGGCAGAGCGATCTGCCCGCTTTGTGCTGAAAAGGAAGTATTATGGCGCGCTACGATTACAAGTGCTCGAGCTGCGGCAACGTGTTTGAGGTTGAGCATCCCATGTCCGAGACCCCCGAGGTAGTGTGTCCCAGCTGCGGCGCTCCGGCGGCCAAGACGTTCTCGGCCAGCGGCATCAAGTTTGAGGGCAGCGGCTTCTACAACACTGATCAGCGCAGTGGCGGCTCCAGCACCAGCGCCACCAGCGGCTGCTGCGCCAACTGCCCGCATAGCCACTAGAAACAACGCGGCCCCGCGATCGACATCGATCGCGGGGCTGATTCTTTAGCTACCCAGGCATCTCTATGAGTTGCGGTGAAATAAGGACTGTTTGGCGGTTGGAAGCCGCTATTCAATCCCTATTTCACCGCAACTTAGTAGTTACTTGTGGACCAGGCGAGCGCAGAAGTGGCCGTCGTAGGAATCGGCGTTTACCGGCACGCTTTGGAAAAGTCCTCGGTCGTTCTGGCGTACGGAAACGAGCTTCTTGGCCTGATCGAACTCGGGGAGTTGCAGAATCTGCGCCTCGGAGAGCGGTGCGACGCTAAAGTCGACGCCCTCGGGAGAGGCCAGGAAGGCATCCACGACTTGCGTGTTCTCTTCATCAAAAACCGAGCAGGTGGCATAGATGAGCTCTCCGCCGGCGGCCACGCGCGCAGAAGCCTCCTTAAGCATCGTCAACTGAAGCTTGGGTAACTCGGCCGTCACATCATTCTCGGTTAGGCGCCACGGGATCTCGGGATGACGACGCATGGTTCCGGTGCCAGAGCACGGCGCATCGATAAACACGGTATCGAACTTGACCCGATCACCGCGCATGGCATCAAACGATGTGAGCACCTCATCGAGCTCGCAGGCATCACCCGAAACCGTACGAACGCCCTGAATACCCGCCTTGTGAAGGCGCGCGAGATTCAGGTCGCACTTACGGTCATGAAGATCAAGTGCCGTATGCTGACGCTCATAGCCAGCACGCTTGGCCTGGCACATCATCACATAGGTCTTGGTACCGCGACCGGCACCAATCTCAAGGCAGCTTCCAGGACGCGTGGCAGCTGTGGCGATGAGCTGCGCGTTGAGGTCAGATGCCACCGCGGCAGCACGCTCAAACACACCGGAAGCAACGGTAACCTGGGCATCAACCGGAGCATGGCAGCCCGGGAAGACAGGCGCGACGAGCTGCGAGATATACGGATCGGGCTTAGTCGCAAAGGCGTTCTCATGCAGGGCCAACGGCGCGGGGGCCAGATTACCGGCAAAGTTAAGCGCACCCTCTGGTGTGTCAAACGACGCCATAATACGAGCGCACAGCCAACGCGGCAGACCCATCAGGCGCGACAGACGAACCAAGCGTCGCTCAGACTCATCCACATCGGACGCAGTAGCAAAGTCATCAACATTGTCCGCAACCTTATGCAGTACAGCATTGGCCAAGCCAGCGGCGGACTTAGCACCGCAGCGAACTAGCTCAACGCCCTGACTCACCGCAACGCGACCAGGGGTATGTAGGTAGAGCATCTCGAAGGCCGAGATACGAAGCGCCATGCGAACACGCGGCGCAACCTTTTTAGGCTTATCAAGAAACTGATCGAGCAGCTCGTCCAAAATACCCTGTGTGGCGGCCACGCCAAGCGCCAAGCGAGCTGCAAAAGCGGAATCACGCTGGTCAATAGCCTTGGCCGAAGCACGGGACGAGAGCACGTCACGCGCGTACATGCCGCGGCGATCGGCCTCCATCAGCACATCGAGCGCAAGCTTGCGCGCGGGAGACAACTTGCTCATGACAAAACACCCCAGATAAGATCGGCGCCCTGCAGGCCAGCAGCCCAAGCAGAAGCGGCCATAGCACGCTTGCCATCGGGCTTAACCTCGAGCAATTCAACCGAGCCATCGGAAAGACCAAGGTAAACACGCTTGTTCTTAACGTCAACGGCGCCCTCGCCAAGCGACACATCGGCCAGCGCAGCATCGAGCACACGCACGGTCTTGCCGGCAATCACGCAACGAGCAGGCGCGGTATCGGACGAGGCCAGCACATGACGCACGCAATCGAGCGCCGCCATCTGAGGATTCAGACGCATCTCCTGCTTAGAAATCTTGGCAGCATGGGTAACGAGCGCCTCATCCTGCTCGGTCCAAACCGCCGAACCATCGGCAAGCGAAAGAAGTGTATCGGCAAGCAATTTGCCGCCAAGCTCACCAAGCTCCATGGTCAGCGCCTCAGCATGCTTACCGGCAACCGACGTGGAAGCCTGGGCACAATAAGCACCAGTATCCACGCCATGCCCAATACGCATAATAGAAACGCCAGCAACCTCATCACCAGCGAGAATCGCACGCTGAATAGGAGCAGCCCCACGCCAACGAGGCAGCAAGGACGCATGGACATTCACAATACCAAGCGGCGCCATATGCAGCACGTCATCCTGCAAAATGCAACCATAGGCAGCCACACAGAAAATATCGGCTTGCGCAGCTTGGAGCGCCTCAACAACCTCGGCCGTCATACGATTAGCCTCAATAACCGGCAACCCAAGCTCAAGTGCCTTAGCCTTAACAGGGGACGGCTCCAGCTTCTTACCACGCCCACGAACAGCATCAGGACGAGTAACAACAAGCGCAATCTCGTTGCCAGCCGCAACAAGCGAAGTTAAAGAAGGCACAGCAAAATCGGGCGTACCCATAAACACAATACGCATAAAAGTTAGTCTCCTCTCAATAACGAGCCGAGACGGCTACAAAACAAAAGCGTTCCGGGTCGCAAACGCACCCAGTCGCAAGAACAGTTCAACAAGAACAAATATACCCAAAACCAAAGAAAGAGCCGCAATAAAAGCAGCTCTTCCAACAAAGCAATTATCAGCGAAGACGCCCCTCCCTGGCCCACGGCACCCGGGCGAGACAAGCAGCGTTAACGTAGTCCCCGGGGCACCCGCCTATATCGTCCCGCGCGCAGTTTCGCAGCGCAGCGAGAATGTTTGAGCACGGGATGATATAGGCGGGTGCCCCGGGGACGGACAAACCTACTCCGTCTCGCCCGGTCGAGCGCCGCGGGCCAGGGCGTCCTGGTACTCCTTGACGGCCTTGAGCCTCTGCATGGGCTTCAGTCGCTCGAACATGGTGTTGCCATGCAGGTGATCGATCTCGTGCTGCAAACACACGCAGAACAGGTCGCCCGAGGCCTCATAGCGAATCAGGTTGGCGTCCAGGTCGTACGCCTCGACGACGACATGGTCGGGACGCTCGATCTCGCAGCTAATGCCGGGGATAGACAGGCAGCCCTCGCTAAACGGCACCAGATGGTCGCTCTGCTCCACGATCACAGGGTTAATGAGCACGTAGGGGTCATAGTCGCTCTTGTCACTGTAATCGCAGTCGATGGTGACGAGCTGAACGAGCTCGCCGATCTGCGGAGCAGCTAGGCCGCAACCGCCGTTCTCGAACATCATCTTCTTCATCTTCTCGGCAAGCGCCTCGATCGCCGGGGTGATCTCCTCGATGACGGCGCACTCCTGGCGCAGACGAGGGTCGGGCGACAGTACGATTCCGTTGGCTTCCATGGCCATCCTTTCGGGTTGTTACATCAAATCATAGGCGTCGACGTCAACGCTCACGCTCACGCCGCGCACAGAGCCCACCTCTTTGAGGCAGGCGTCGATATCATCAGAGACATGGTACCCCACGGGCGACTTCACAAGCAGATGGAAGCGGTAACGGTCCTTGGCTCTCTCGATTACACACGAAGCCGGGCCCAGCACCTGCGGCACGGCACTCCCCGCCCGCAAAAAGTCGGGCGCGGCGGCATGCCAGCGACGCTTAAGAAGCTTTGCAATACGCCCGATGTAGTCCTGCGCGTCGTCTCGGTTCGCCGACCACACCAAAATGTTGACTAGGCGAACAAACGGCGGGTACAGCGCGTCGCGGCGCTGGTCAAGGTCGTAGTCGGTAAAGATCGAACGGTCGTGCTCAGCGACGGCACGAATGACCGGATCCTCGGGCAGGTAGGTCTGGATGATCACCTCACCGGGGCGATCGCCGCGGCCGGCGCGGCCCGCAACCTGCTCCAGCAGGTCGTAGGCGCGCTCCCCTGCGCGGAAGTCCGGCAGCTTGAGGGCGAAGTCGGCATTGACCACGCCCACGAGCGTGACCTCGGGAAAATCGAGGCCCTTGGCGATCATCTGGGTGCCCAGCAGCACCGCGCAATCAGCGGCATCGAACTGCTCGAGCAGTTTTTTATGCGCGTCCTTGCCGCGCGTGGAATCGGCATCCATGCGAATGATGGCGACATCCTCGGGAAGCATCTGGTGCAGTGCGTCCTCGATCTGCTGCGTGCCTAGACCCATTTTTGCCAGGTAGCGGCTGCCGCACTTGGGGCAACGGCTCGTGGGCGCGGGATACGGCTGCACGCGCCAAGACGAACCGCATGTGTGACATTGCAGTGTGTGCGTGCGCTCGTGATACGTAAGCGCGGTGGAGCAGTGATTGCAGGTGGGGACGCAGCCGCACTCGCGGCACATCAGGAATGGCGCAAAACCACGGCGGTTGTGCAACAGCACGGCTTTTTCGCGGCGCTCGACCACACGCTCCAGGCCTTCCATCAGCGGTTTTGAGAACATGGAGCGGCTGCCGTGCGAGAACTCGCGGCGCAGGTCGGCAATGCGGACCGTGGGCAGCACGGCGTGTCCCGGGCGCTCGGGCATCTCCACACGCGTCCAGGTAACACCGTTGTACGTGCCGCGGCGGCAACGATCGAGGGCCTCGGCAGAAGGCGTGGCAGAGCCCAACACGAGCGGGCAGCGGTAGCGCCGCGCCATCTCGGCCGCCACCTCGCGCGCATGGTAGCGCGGACTGGAGCCCTGCTTGTAGCTGGTCTCGTGCTCCTCGTCGATGATGATGAGGCCCAAGTCGCTGAGCGGGCAAAAGAGCGCCGAGCGGGCGCCGACGACCACGCGGGCCGCACCGCTGGCAACCATATCCCACTGGTCCAGGCGCTCGCCAGCAGAAAGACGCGAATGGAACACGGCTACCGTCTCGCCAAAGCGCGAGCGGAAGCGGCCGACGGTCTGGGCCGTCAGTGAGATCTCGGGCACGAGCACGCAGGCCGAACGGCCGGCCGCCAGCACGCGCTCGATGGCGGAGAGGTACACCTCGGTTTTGCCGGAGCCGGTGACGCCGTCAACCAACACCACGTCGCCATGAGCGTCCAGACGGGCGCGCTCAATCTGCGCGAGTGCCTGTTGCTGGCCGTTGGTAAGTGCGACCGGCGCCTTACCACTTGCCGAGGACAGCGTGGTCTGCTCGCTGCAGCCACGCCAAGCACGGCGCTCCTCTACCACCACGACGCCGCGCTTTTCGAGCGCCTTGATGGTCGCCGACATGCTGTTATAGAGAAGGTTGAGGTCGCGCGTCGTGACCGGTCCGCACTGGAGCGCCTCGATGAGCTGACGCTGGCGAACGGCGGTCTTGGGCGGCGTATAGTCAAATCCCTCGGGCGTGAGCATGACCCAGCGGTTTTTGATAGGCTTGACGGCGGGACGTTCAACCGTCCACACGCCATCGTCGCCCTTGACCACACGCGGGCTTCCACCCGGTGGCAAGAACAGGCGCAGGCACTCGGAAAGTGTCGCGACATACTCGCGGCTCATCCAGCACGCGATACGGGCAGCCTCGGCGGTAAAGAGCGGTTTGCTGAGGATGGCTTCGACGGGCTTAATGCGCGAAGGGTCGAGGGCGTTGTTGCCCTGTAGGTCGCCCAGCTCAGGCGCAATGTCGACGATATAGCCCGCGGCCGCACGGTTGCCAAAGTGGACCAGGACTGTGGATCCGATCTGCGCCTCGTTGGCAAGGGACCGGGGGATACCGTAGGCGAATGGCTCGGACAGCGCACGCGTCGGGATGTCGAGGACCACGCTCGCGTAGGCGGCAATGGACTCGCGCGCAGGCTTGGGCTGAGCCGAGGCAGCGGCAGGCACGGAATTCACCAGAGTCTCCTCCGGTTCCGGCGAACCAAACAGCGAAAGTTGCTCGGCCATGGCCCCAGCACCTCCTATCCCATACGTCTACAGAAACAAGAGCCCCGCTCTGAGTGAACGGGGCTCGGATACATACGTTTGCGCAGCGATTACAGCGCCATCGTGCGGGCGCGGTCAATGCGCGCCAGGCAGTCGTCACGACCGACGAGCGCCATGGTCTCGCCCAGCGGAGGGCTCACCATGTTGCCGCAGACGGCGACGCGCACGGCCTGGAACACCACGCGCTTCTTGAGGTCCATCTGCTCGGGCAGCGGCTCAAGCGCGGCGTCGATGTTGGCAGCCGTCCACTCGTTCACACCCTCGAGCGCGGCCTTGGCGGCATCAAGAATGGCACCCATGCCCTCCTTGGCCAGGCCCTTGTTGACGGACTTCTCGTCATACTCGAGCGTCTCGGCCGTAGCGAAGATGGGAGCGGCGACGGTCACGGCGTCGGCAGGCATCTTGGTGCGCGGCTTGACAATGGCGGCAAGCGCGTCGATCCAATCCTCGCCGTACTCGACATTACCCTCGATGAGACCCGCCTCGTGCAGCTCGGGGACCATGATCTCATCGGCAAACTGGGCGTCGGACATACCGTTGATGTACTCGGCATTGACCCAGTCGAGCTTCTTGGGGTCGAAGGTCGCCGGGTTCTTGGAGATGCGGTCGAGCGAAAACTTGCTGGCCAGGACATCGCGCGGGATGATCGTGGTCTCGCCGTCGAGCGACCAGCCGAGCAGCGCCAAGTAGTTGACGAAGGCGTCGGACAGGTAGCCGGCGTCGCGGTACTCCTCCACGGAGGTGGCGCCGTGGCGCTTGGAGAGCTTTTTGCCGTCGGCGCCCAGGATCATGGAGATGTGGGCGAACGTGGGCACGGGAGCGCCGAGGGCCTCGTACACCATGACTTGACGCGGGGTGTTGGACAGGTGGTCGTCGCCGCGGATGACGTGAGTGATCTTCATCATGGCGTCATCGACGACGGTCGCGAAGTTGTACGTGGGCGTGCCGTCGGAACGGAAGATGACAAAGTCGTCAAGCTCCTTGGCGTCGAAGGTTACCTCGCCGTGGACGGCGTCGTGGATGACGACGTCGCCGCGGTCCTCGGGCACCTTGATGCGAAGGACGTAGGACTCGCCGGCCTCGATGCGACGGCGGGCCTCCTCGGGATCAAGATCGCGGCAACGGCGCTGATAGCCCTGGAAGGGGTCCTTGCGCTCCTGCGCGGCCTTACGGTCGGCTTCGAGCTGCTCCTTGGTGCAGAAGCAGGGATAGGCCTTGCCCTCGTCCCAAAGCTTCTGGGCGGCCTGCTTGTACAGGTCCAGGCGCTCGGTCTGGGCGTAGGGGCCAAAATCGCCGCCCACCTCGGGACCCTCGTCCCAGTCCAGGCCCAGCCAACGCATGGCGCGCAGGATGATCTGCGTGTTCTCGTCGGTGGAGCGGGTGGGGTCGGTGTCGTCGATGCGCAGGATGAACGTGCCGCCGTTAGCACGGGCGAAAGCCCAGTTATAGATAGCGGTGCGGGCGCCGCCAATGTGCAGCTTGCCCGTCGGTGAGGGTGCAAAGCGGACGCGAACGTCTGATGCCATGGAAATCTCCTCGATTGCAGGATGGATGTCTAACCGCACCAGTATAAAGCATCAAAGCAACCTCCGCACAAAGGGCACTGACCTACTCATTGGGGACAGACTTAAATGACCAGTCGTTGGAGACGTTCTTAGTTTAAGGCTGCTCATTTAATGTCTGTCCCCAATGAGTAGGTGCGGAAAGGGTGTGAATGTTTGATTTACGCGCTATGATGTGCCCTTGCATAGAGAGCCTGGCGGAATGGTAACGGTCGCCGGGACACGTTTTTGAAAGGACAATCATGTCAGAAGAACTTCGTTCCATCCCACCCCAACACGGGTCCTTCGTATTTACGTCGGAGTCGGTGACCGAAGGTCATCCCGATAAGATCGCTGACCAGATCAGCGACGCCGTCCTCGACGCAATCCTCGCCAAAGAAATAGAGCTCCAGGAGCAGGGCTACATCGCCCCCAACGGCGTGCCGGCCAACGTGGAGAACGTCCGCTGCGCCTGCGAGACCCTCGTGACCACCGGCACCGTCATCGTCGCCGGCGAGATTCGCACCCAGGCCTACGTCGACGTACAGGAAATCGCCCGCGGTGTTATCCGCCGCATTGGCTACAACCGTGCCAAGTTCGGTTTTGACTGCGACACCTGCGGCGTTATGAGCCTCATCCACGAACAGTCACCCGATATCGCCCAAGGCGTTGACGAGTCCTTCGAGACCCAGACCGGCGCTACCACCGACCCGATCGACCTGATCGGTGCCGGCGACCAGGGCATGATGTTCGGTTATGCCTCCAACGAGACCAAGACCCTCATGCCCATGCCACACTACCTGGCAAGCCGCCTGGCCGAGCGCCTGGCCGCCGTGCGTCACGACGGTACCCTCGCCTATCTGCGTCCCGACGGCAAGACCCAGGTCACCGTGCGCTACGAGGAAGGCAAGCCCGTCGAGGTCACGACCATCGTCATCTCCACGCAGCACGCCGCCGAGATCGAGGACATGGGCAAGATCAAGGCCGACCTCATCGAGCACGTCATCACCCCGGTCATGGCCGCTGAGAACATGCCGTGGGACAACGCGGACATCTACGTGAACCCCACCGGTCGCTTTGTCGTGGGCGGCCCCATGGGCGACACGGGCCTCACCGGCCGCAAGATCATCGTCGACACCTACGGCGGCTACGGCCGTCACGGCGGCGGTGCCTTTAGCGGCAAGGACTGCACCAAGGTCGACCGCTCCGCCGCGTATGCCGCGCGCTGGGTCGCCAAGAACGTGGTCGCCGCCGGCCTGGCCGACCGCTGCGAAGTCGAGCTTGCTTACGCCATCGGCGTTTCCAAGCCCCTTTCAATCATGGTCGACACCTTCGGTACCGCTAAGGTCGCCGAGGACAAGATCGTTGAGGCCGTAGAGAAGACCTTCGACCTGCGCCCGGGCGCAATCATCCGCGACCTAGACCTGCGTCGCCCCATCTACGAGAAAACAGCAGCCTACGGTCACTTCGGCCGAGAAGACGCCGACTTCACCTGGGAAAAAACCGACCGAGTCGAAGAACTCAAAGCAGCCTGCGGCCTGTAAGCCAACGGCAAAAGCTGCAGCCACATATCGATGCACCAAAAGAAGTACCGGCCCCAACCGGTACTTCTTTTTATTTAACCGGTGGTGAAGAAGTCTCGATAAGCAAGGTAAGACAAGTTCCCAGCTCATGAATTTTGCAGCACGAGCGCCTCTACCATGTATCCTTAGTCCCGAGGGGCGGGGCATAAGGTCGATCGCGAGTTCCGCACGAGCCGGAGAGCACTTAATGTGCTCTCCGTGCGAGTCAGGACTGTCCGAGCAGGCGACCTTATGCCCCGCCCCTCGGGACGACGGGATAGAACAGGAGCGCATATGGCAGGCAAGCCACAAACACTAGCTACGACCTCGGCATTCGAGATCTTGGGCCCCGTCATGGTCGGCCCCAGCTCATCGCACACCGCCGGCGCCCTGCGCTGCGCACAAGTTGCCGCCAGCCTGCTGGAAGGCCGCATCACCAAAGTCACCTTTGGCCTGTGGAACTCCTTCGCCCACACCTACCGCGGCCACGGCACCGACCGCGCTCTCGTCGCGGGCATTCTGGGCCTCGACACCGATGACGAGAACATCAAGCAGGCCTTTGACCTCGCACGTGAGCAGGGCCTCGAATATCACTTTGACATCAAGGGCGACGACGCCTCCATCCACCCCAACACCGTCGACATCGATATGGTCGACGCCACGGGCGCCACGGCGCAGGTCCGCGGCGAGAGCTTGGGCGGCGGCAAGATGCGCATCAGCCGCATTAACGGCGTCGGCGTCGACATCTCGGGCATGTATTCCACGCTCTTCGTGGCGCACCAGGACGTCCCCGGCGTGCTCGCAGCGCTCACCAACCTGCTCGCCTACGCCCACGTAAACATCGCCTTCTGCCGCACCTACCGCACCGAAGTGGGCGGCCAGGCCTACTCCGTCTTTGAGACCGACGGCGCCCCCGACGACACCGTCGTCCCCATGCTCCGCAAGCTCGACAATGTCGATTACGCAACGTTTATCGAGCTCCCCGGTTCTGCCTCGTCGCTCTCCCCCGGCGTCTCGGCCAAGGAGATCTTCGACGACGGTGAGCAGCTGCTCGATGCGTGCGAGGAACTGGGGCTCAGCATCGGCGCCGTCATGGCCGTTCGCGAGGCACGTCTGACCGGCGAGGCCCACGCCGTCGCCGCCATGCGCCGCGTGCTCGACGTCATGCGCGAGGAGACCACGGCCCCCCTCGCCAATCCGCAACGCTCGCTCGGTGGGCTTATCGGCGGCGAGGCAAAGCTTGTCGATGCCACCAGCCGAAACGATCTGAGCATAAGCCTGATGGGCGCCGTCCAGACCGACGCCGTGGCCCGCGCGATGGCCGTGCTCGAACGCTCCGCCACCATGGGCGTGATCGTCGCCGCCCCCACGGCAGGCTCCGCGGGTGTTGTGCCCGGCTGCGTGCTGGCACTCGCCGATCGCCTGCAGCTCGACGACGAGCAGGTCATGGATGCCCTCTACTGTGCCGCCGCAATCGGCCTCAACCTCACCACAAGCGCCTGCGTTGCCGGCGCCGAGGGCGGCTGTCAGGCCGAGGTCGGAAGCGCCGCCGCCATGGCAGCCGCCGCGCTGGTGCAGATGCTCGGCGGCACGCCCGAGCAGGCGCTCGATGCCAGCTCCATCGCACTGAGTAACCTGCTGGGCCTCGTTTGTGACCCCGTAGGCGGCCTCGTGGAGGTGCCCTGCCAAAACCGCAACGCCATCGGCGTGGCAGCGGCCTTTAGCTCGGCACAACTCGCCCTCGCCGGCATTAAGAGTCTGGTGCCGTTTGACCAAATGGCACACGTCATGCTCTCGGTGGGCCACGCGTTGCCGGCCACGCTGCGCGAGACGGCAAAGGGCGGCATCGCGCAGGCTCCGGCCGCACTTTCGGCCTGTGCAAAATGCGGTGTGTGCGGATAACGGCAAAGAATGACTCAAAGGTGGGACAAATGTCCCACCTCTTTTGAATGCCACCGTTTCCGTACCACAAACAGTAGGGCAATCGCTATAATGCAAGCCCAGTAAAAACACGATGAACCGCAAGGCGAAAATCGAAGGATATGCATACGATGTCGCAAAACGATCGAACTCAACTGATTCCCGATCCGCAGCAGCCGAGCAGGCACACCGGCGGCGTTCAGTCGCCGCGTCCTATCGCGCCGAGCCACGGTCAGCAGCGTGGTGCGGCAAACGCTTCCCAACGCCCGAACCAACAGCGACAGCAGCGTCAACAACATCAGCAGCACCAGGCAAACGGTAATGCGCCCAAGCACCCCCCCACGCACGCTCGAGGCGATCGCGGCCCCGCGCGCAAGTCCGCCGGCAACAATAAGTCGGGCAAAAAGACGACGCTCTTTGTCGTCCTGGGTCTAATCGTCATTGTCTATATCGTAGGCGTCGTAGCATTTTCGCAGGTAGCCTACCCCAACACCACCATCGCCGGCGTCGACGTCTCGTTCTCCAACGCTTCGTCTGCCGCCACCAAGGTCAACTCGGCATGGAAGCACTATAAGCTCACCGTGACAGGCGATGACTTTAGCTGGACCTATCAGCCCGAGTCCGATGAGCCCATTGTCGACGGCGAAGCTGCCGCAAAAGAGATTATCAGCCACAACGAAGCCTTTGTATGGCCGGTCCGCCTTGTGGAATCCTTAAGCGGCAAGACCAAAACAACCGCTACCTCCAACGAAGTCGATCTTGATCAAGACGTCGACCTGTCCATGCTCTCCGACACCTTTGACCAAAAGCAGTTTGAGAAGGATCTGGGCGCCGCCATCGACGAGTTTAACGAGGGCCGTTCGGGCACGTTCGAGGCAAATAGCTCCTATGACGAGCAGGCCGGCAAGTTTACCGTCGAGAAGGCGCGCTCCAACGAAAAACTCAACCGCGAGCATGTCATTAAATATGCCGAGCTCGAGCTTGCCTCGCTGGCCGAGACCGTTGATCTTTCCAAGCTCGGCAACGATGCCTATGAGCCGCTCAATGGAACGCTGACCAACGACCAGATTCAGGCTGCTTGCGATGCCGCCAACAACTTTCTGGGCGTCAACGTCACCCTCAAGCTCAACGGCGAAGATGCCGGCAAGGTAGATGGCAGCTCCGTGCTGCAGTGGATCAGCTTTGCCGATCCGGCCAACCCCACGCTCGACACCTCGCAGATCAGCAGCTGGGCCGCCGAGCTTGCCAACGGCTTTAACACCGTGGGCTCCACTCGCTGGTGGACGCGCGCCGATGGCAAGCAGTGCGCCGTCGAAGGCGGTGACTTTGGTTGGTCCATCGACAGCAGCTCGCTCGCCAAGCAGGTCGAGGACGCCATTAACAACAAGCAGACCGGCGAAATCGAGATCAAGTACTCCCAGAAGGCCGACACCTTTACCGCAAAGGGAGAGCCCGACTGGAAGGCGTATATCGACGTCGACCTGTCCGAGCAGCACGCGCGCTACTATGACGAGAACGGTAATATCGTTTGGGAGGCCAACTTTATTTCCGGCAAACCGGGCGAGGACGCCACCCCCGAGGGCGTGTGGCAGATCAACAGCAACGACGGCGGCAGCACCCTGATCGGAGCCAAGGACCCCGAGACCGGTAAGCCCAAATACGAGAGCCCGGTGAGCTACTGGATGCCGTTCGAGGGCAATATGATCGGCTTCCACGATGCCACCTGGCAAAACGACAAGAGTTTCGATAACGCCGAGTCGTACAAGTGGTGCGGCAGCCACGGTTGCATCAACCTGCGCCTGGCAGACGCCAAGGCACTTCACGACTGCATCAAAGTCGGCCTGTGCGTGGTTGTCCACTCGTAGTGCAACGCGCGCATTCCTACAACGTGGAACCGCTGCGACCAATCTAACAGTTCCGAAAGAAACCGTCCTATGCGCCCGCCCCAACCGGTGGGCGCATATAATTATCGAGGTTCTTTCTATAAAGGAGACGCTATGCCGAATGTCCCCACGATCACCCCGGGCCCAGATGATACCGAGCACACGCCCGAAGGTGCCACCGAAACGATTCCTCTGATAACAAGCGTGCAGGCCGATACGCAAAACGACCGCCTGAACAATACAGCCGAGATTTCCGACGAAGAGGCTTATGCCAAGCTCAAGGCAAAGCGAGCCGAGCGCCGGCGCAAAAAGCTGATTCGACGCGGTATTGCCGCCGGCGTCATAGGTGCCATCGCGCTCATTTCCATTGTCGCAACCCTGGTTATCAATGCGCAGCCACAGGGCGCTAGCGGACCTGTGACCGACATGGTGACCGAGGGCACGTTTACCACAACGGTCGAGGCGAAAGGCCAGCTCAAACCCATTTCGTCCTCAGTGGTCTCCCCTTCTGTCGACGGTACGGTCGATTCGATCAACGTGCAGGCAGGCCAATCCGTCAACGAGGGCGACGTGCTTATGACCATTAAAAACGACGAGCTCGATCGCAACGTTGCCGAGGCGCAGCGTGCAGTTGCAGCCGCCCAGGAAGACCTCGCCAACGCGCAGAAAGCCGCAGCTGCCGCGCAGGCCACCCCAACGACGGACACCGATGGCGCTTCTGCTGCCACCGCCGCAGGTGCCACCTCAAACGCATCCACCGACACGAGCGCCGTATCGGCAGCGCAACGCAGCCTTGCCTCGGCCCAGGCAAACCTCGATCAGGCTAATGCCAAAGCCGCCGGGCGCACCGTTACGGCGCCGAGCTCGGGAAGCATCGTAGAGCTCAACGCCAGGGTAGGCGCCACGGTAACGGGCGGCATGATCATGGGCGAAAGCGACACGAGCGGCGGCAAGCAATGTATGCAGATTGCCGATCTGTCCAAGATGAAGGTGACCGTGCAGGTGGGCGAAAAAGATATTGCCAAGATCGCCGTGGGCCAGAGCGCAAACGTGACGTACCCCGCGTTTCCCGACATTGTGAGCCAGGGCACGGTTGCGGCCATCGCCTCGGTGGCAAACTCCGATTCCAACTATAGTGGCGGCAGCGTAACGTTCAATGTCGACATTTTGATCGAAGCGCCAGACAGCCGCCTGAAGCCCGGCATGACCGCCGAGGTCTCGGTGGTGACCGAGCAGCTCGACGACGTGGTCATGGTACCGACGATGGCACTAATGACCGAAGATGGCGAGAACTATTACGTCAACGTAGCGACCGACGCCGAGGGCAAAGAGACCCGCCGGGTGAAGGTGACCGTAGTGACGCAAAACGACAACGAGGCCGTGGTGGGCAAAACGCAGGTCAAGCGCGACGACCAGGGCAATGAAATCAACGCGGGCGTGCCCACGACAAAGCTGCGTGACAGCGACACGCTCGTCATGGACACCGGCGCGGGCATGACGGCAGACGGCGACTCGGGCAGCATGCCTGCCGACGAGGGCATGTAATGCGCCCCGTCATCGACATCCGCAACGTGCACCGCATCTTTGAGAGCGAGGCCGGTTGCGCCCACATCCTGCACAACGTGAGCCTGGCGGTGAACCCCGGTGAGTTCGTCGCCATCACCGGCCCCTCGGGCTCGGGCAAGTCGACGCTCATGAACATCCTGGGCTGCCTGGACAAGCCGACGGCGGGTGATTATTTCCTGCAAGGGCTCAACGTCGCCGAGCTCGACGATGATGAGCTCACCGAGGTGCGCGCGCTGAGCATCGGCTTTGTCTTTCAGAGTTTTAACTTGCTGCCGCGTCTGACGGTGATCGAAAACGTCATGCTGCCGCTGTCCTACACCAATGTGCCGCGTAGCCAGCGCGAGATGCGCGCCGTGCACGCGCTGCAAGCCGTCACACTGCCGGTCGACCATTGGGACCACCGCATATCGGAACTCTCGGGCGGACAGATGCAGCGCGTCGCCATCGCGCGCGCCCTCGTCAACGACCCGCCCATCATTTTGGCCGACGAGCCAACGGGAAATCTAGACTCGACAACCGGGGCGCTCGTCATGGAAACCTTCCACAAGCTCCAGAAACGCGGCAAGACCATCGTACTCATTACGCATGACCCCGGCATCGCCGCCGAGGCCGATCGAGCCGTAACCATCCGTGACGGGCGAATCCATGACGGCGCATATGTCGCGCATACACCGAATACGTTACGCGGGGCCGTCAAAAACCTGCCCGCGATTTCTGCAACCACCAATCAGCCGAAAGGAGCGAAGGCATGAGCACCCGCGATCTTGTCCAAGAAGCCCTTCACTCGCTCGAGGCCAACAAGGGACGCAGCCTGCTCACCATCCTTGGCATCGTCATTGGCATCGCCTCGGTCATCGCCATGACTTCGCTCATCGGCGGTATCCAAAACAGCCTGGTCAACAGCCTGGGCCTCAATGCAGCCCGCATGGTAGAGATCTATTCGTCCCAAGAACTCACCGATTCGGATGTGGAAAAGCTTCGCAAACTGGTGCCGCAGATTGAGCAGATCGGCATCGTCGATAGCGCCTATTCCGAGTACAAGGTCGGGGATAAAAGCTATACCGTCATGGCCCACGGCGTCGATAGCGACATGCTTGATGCCGTGGGCGCCAGCAAGCTCGTTGCGGGACGTGTCTATTCACAGGCAGAGTCTCAATCAGGCTCGCGCGTGGCGCTCATCAGCCGCGGCGGCGCCGATCAGCTTTACGGCAACGAACAGGACGCACTGGGGAAAACCATCAAGGTGTCCAACGGCGAGGTGCAGATTGTAGGCGTGATTGATGGCGGCAGCGACTCCATGGGCTCGCTCACGCTGTATATGCCACGCGAAACCATCTCCGGCCTGTTTGGCGACGAGAATCCTTCATTTCCCAGCGTGACGGCACTTGCCGCCGAGGGCACAGACATGGACGAGCTCTGCAAGACCATCGAGTCTAAGGTGCGCGCGATGAAGGGCATCTCGGAGGATGATGAGTACGACAGCGTATCGGCGACCTCCATGAAAAGCGCCATCGATGCACTCAACTCGTTTATGGGCGCCTTCTCGCTCATCATGGGCGCTGTCGCCAGTATCTCACTGCTTGTCGGCGGAATCGGCATTATGAATATGATGCTTACCAACGTGACTGAGCGCATCCGCGAAATCGGTATTCGCCGTGCCTTGGGCGCCAGTCGCCGCGATATCACCGCGCAGTTTTTGGCCGAGTCCTCGGCGCTGTGCGTCACCGGTGGCCTGCTGGGTGTCCTGATTGGCTATCTGCTGGCCTGGGGCCTCGCGATGTTTGCCGCAGGATCAGGGGTTCTCAACGAGCTCGGTGCCAGTGGGGAGATCACACCAAGCTTTTCAATCGCCACGGTGCTGCTGGCCTTCGGCGTCTCCGTCGGCATCGGCGTAATCTTTGGCTTCTACCCCGCTCGCCGCGCGGCAAAGCTCAACCCGGTGGAGTGCCTACGCTACCAGTAAGCCACCACCAGCTACCAGTAAGCCACCACCAACAAGTTGCGGTGAATTAGGGACTGAATATGCTATCTAGCAGCAAAAACAGACACTATTTCACCGCAACTTATTGAAGGGCTGTTTGCGCCAGTTCTGGGCGTCGTCCTCGAGCTATTGATGGATGACGGGCTTGTACGGGTCGAGCTTGCTCGGGACGCTCCTCCTCGCGGGCGGGAGGGCGCGCTAGGCGCGGCAAGCGCCTAGCGCGCGAACTCCCGTAAGAGCGCGTCTTCCACTTCCCGAAGCGAAAGGGCCCCGCTTCCCTCGGCGGGAAGGGTGACCACGATGCAGCGCGCTCCCACGTCGCGCGCGGCGGCGAGCTTCTCGGCCGTGCCGCCTACGGTTCCCGAGTCCTTAGTCACAAGCCACTGGGCGCCCACCTGCCGAAGCATCGCCTCGTTGAGCTCGCGGGTGAAGGGCCCCTGCATGCCGATGACGTGCGACGGCGAAAACCCCGCGTCGATGCACTTCGTTATAGCACCGGGAAGCGGGAGCACACGCACGAAGAAGCGCTCCGCGAAATCGGCGACGCGCGTGTAGGGAGCAAGCTCCTTGCTTCCCGTCGTGAGAAGCGCGCGACCCGGGTTCTCGGAGAGAAAGCGCGCCGCGCAGGCGATCGACGCGACCGACACGACGCCTTTGGGCAGCGCCTCGGCCGGGCGCGCAAGGCGCAGGCATCGTGCACCCACGGCGAACGAAGCGGCCCGGATGTTGCCGCTTGCAAGCGTAGCGAAGGGGTGCGTGGCGTCGACGACGATGCGCGCGCCGGAAAGCTCGCGCTCCATGTCGGCTTCGTCGAGCCTGCCCGCATGCACCTCGATGCCCGGAAGCTCGCCCAAAAGCTCGCCTCCGTACTCGGTTGCCGCGTAGGCACGGGCGGGGATGCCCACCCCGCTCGCCCATTCGCACAGAAGGCGGCCCTCGGTGGTGCCGGCGAAGATGCGCAGCGCCGGCGCGGATGCGGGGGCCGTCACTTCGGGCCACCTGTGCGCGTGATCTGGTAGAGCAGCGCGTTCATAATGGCGGCCGCCACGGTCGAACCGCCCTTGCGACCCCTCGCGACGATGGCCGGCACGCGTCGCGCGAGTAGCTCCTCTTTCGCCTCGACCACGTTCACAAACCCGACCGGCACCCCAACGACGAGCGCGGGCGCGATCTTCCCCGCGTCCATGAGCTCAGCGAGGCGCAGAAGTGCTGTGGGAGCGTTGCCAACGGCCACGATGAGCGGACCCTCGATGCCGCAAGCTTTGTCCATGCTCGCAACGGCGCGAGTCGTGCCCGCGGCGCGCGCCGTTGCGGCGACATCAGGGTCGGCCATGTAGCACACGCCCTTGCAGCCGAGCTTCGCGAGCGCGGGCTTGCTTATGCCTGCGAGCGCCATGTTCGTGTCGGTGAGCACCGTGGCCCCTGCGCGCAGCGCGTCGAGCGCACAGTGCGCGGCATCATGGGTGAACACAAGGGAATCGGCGTACGAGAAGTCGGCAGTGGTGTGAATGACGCGCTTCACGACGGGTTCTTCGAGCGGCGGGAACGTGCGGCCGCCGAGCTCTTCGGTGATGATCTCGAAGCTGCGCCGCTCGATGTCGCCGGGTGCCATCTCCTTGGAATCCATCTAGTACTCCACTCCTTCCCTTGCACATATCCCCTGAGAGTAGGGGTGTTTCTCGCACCGCATCTCGGTTATGTAGTCGGCCTTCTCCACGATCTTGCGGGAAGGCGCGCGCCCGGTGAGCGCTACTTCGACGCCGCGCGCGGACATATCGAGCGCGCGGTCCACGAGCGCCTCGTCGACAAGCCCCTTCGAAAGCGCATCGAGCGCCTCGTCGAGCACAAGCAGCCCCTCCTGAGCGCCCTCGAGCTCGGCGAGCGCGGAAGCGAGGTTCCCATCGTGCAGCTCGCACGTCGCGGCAAGTTCTTCCGACGTCATCGACCAGGTAAACTTGTCCGACACCTTCCCCGCGAACACGGGCACGCCGAAATGCTCGGCGAGCAGGCGCGCCTCCCCACTTTCGCCGTCTTTCAGGAACTGCACGACGACGACGCGGCGGCCTGCGGCGAGCATGCGAAGGGCGAGGCCCATCGCCGCCGTGGTCTTGCCTTTGCCGTCGCCATGATACACGTGGATCATACGCCCTCCTCGATTATGCGGTAGACATACTCCATGTCGAGCGCCCCGCGCACGACATCGGCCAGGCGGTCGAACTCGCGCGCACGGTGATCGGCCGCGGATGCTGCGCCCGCAGCACCAACGACGCTCTCGGGCAGGCCGCGCATGCGCGCGAGCGAGCGCGCGAGGGCGAGCGCCACTCCCGGTTCGTCGAACAGGCCGTGGAGATAGGTTCCGAACACGTTTCCGCAGGCCGCGCCTTCTGGTTTGCCGTCAATCGTGCCTGCAGGGGCGCAGGAGACGGTCGTTTCGCCGTCGTGAATCTCGTACCCGCGCGCCGTCATGCCGTTCCACACCGAGAACGCGCCTTGGGCGCCCGTGATGCGCAGCTCCGACTGGGCAAGGCGCTTTTCCTCCTTGAACACCGTACTTGCAGGGATGAGCCCGAGCCCGCGCGCGGTGCCAGCACCTTCCCTGCCGTGCGGGTCGGAAAGCTCGTCTCCCAAAAGCTGGTAGCCTCCGCATATGCCGAGTACCGGCGTGCCCGCGCCCGAAAGCGCGCGTACACAGGCTCCGATGCCGCTAGCCGCAAGCCAGCGCGCGTCGTCGAGCGTGGTCTTCGAGCCTGGGAGCACCACCAGGTCGGGTCTGCCCAGATCGGTCGTCGAGGAAACGTAGCGCACCCCCACGCCGGGCACGCGCGAAAGCGGGTCGAAGTCGGTGAAGTTCGACAGATGCGGAAGGCGCACGACGGCGACGTCGATGACGCCGCGCGCCTCGCGGGCAGATAGGCGCGGCGAAAGCGAGTCCTCGTCGTCCAGGTCGAGCGTAAGATACGGCACGACCCCCACGACGGGAACCCCGCACATCTTCTCGAGCGGGGCCAAACCCGGGCGCAGGATTTCCACATCGCCGCGGAACTTGTTCACCACAAGCCCCCGCAAAAGCGCGCGATCCTCGGGTGCAAAGAGCGCGACCGTGCCGTAGAGCTGGGCAAACACCCCGCCTGGGTCGATGTCGCCCGCGAGCAGCACGGGGGAGGACACGGCGCGCGCGAGCCCCATGTTGACGATGTCGTTTTTGGCAAGGTTGATTTCGACGGGGCTGCCGGCGCCCTCGATGACGATGACGTCGTTTTCCTCCGCGAGCGAATCGAACGCCTCCAAAATCTGCGGCATGAGCGCCTTCTTTCGCGCGAAGTAGTCCCTCGCAGCGAAGGCTCCCTGCGCCTTGCCGGCCACGATGAGCTGGCTTCGGTGGTCGCTTTCGGGCTTGAGCAGGATGGGGTTCATGCGCGCGTCGGGCGCGATGCCGCACGCCTCGGCCTGCATGATCTGGGCGCGCCCCATCTCGAGCCCATCGGCCGTGACACCGCTGTTGAGCGCCATGTTCTGGCTCTTGAAGGGAGCCACGCGCAGGCCGTCCTGCGAAAGCACACGGCACAGCCCCGCCGCAAGCAGGCTCTTCCCCGCGTTCGACATGGTGCCCTGGATCATGATGGGCTTCGCCCTACCCACGGGTATCGACCTCCTTCGCCGAGCCTCGGCCATCCGCGCCCGCCATAGCGCCGCTGCAAGAAGCGCCGCCCCGTTCGTCGGGTTCGCCTTCGCCCGATGCGCCTTCCGCCCGAAGCGCGCGGCTGAACGCCATCGCAAGCCGGGCATTCTCTTTGCGCGTGCGCACCGCGACGCGGCACCAGAAACGGGACAGTACCGAAAACGAGTCGCACGTGCGGACCAAAACCCCCTGTTTATACAGGCGCTCGGGGATGTCTTTCGCCGGCGTGCGGACTAAAAGGAAGTTCGCATCCGACGGCACGACGGAAAGCCCGAGCGAGGAGAGCTCGTGGGAAAGCCACGCTCGCTCGCCCGCCAATACATCGCGCGTGCGCGAGACGTATTCGACGTCTTCCAGGGCGGCGATGCCCGCGGCCTCGGCGACCGAGGAGACGGGCCACGCCTGCCCAGCCCGGCGAATCCCATCGATGAGTTGGGCGTTTCCGCTGATCAGATATCCCAACCGCAACCCCGCCATTCCGTAGAGCTTGGTGAACGCGGAGAGCACGGCCACATGGCGCGAACACGCGGCGCGTGCGGCCACGCTCCTTTCGCGGGCGTCGGGCGCAAATCCGAGGAAGCACTCGTCCACGACGAGCAGCGCGCCCACCTGCTCGCAGCGGCAAGCCGCGGCATCGATTACGCGGGGGTCGACGAGGCGCCCCGTCGGGTTGTTCGGATTGCAGAGGTACGCCACGTCTCCCGGCCCCTCGATCGCGCGGGCGAAGGAGGCAGGCACGTCGAAGTCGTCCGCTTCGGAGAGCGGGAACTCCTGCACGCATGCGCCGTAGTAAGATGCCGCCTCCGCATATTCAGAGAACGTCGGCGCGCACACGACGATGCGTTTCGGGCGCACCGCCGCAGCGAGCCGCCAGATGATATCGGACGCGCCCGCGCCGCAGACGATAGTATCTTCGGGAATGCCCTGGGCGCGCGCTAGGGCGCGAACGAGGGCGAGGCTTTCCCTATCGGGGTAGGCGTCGATTCGAGAAAGCGACTTGCAAGCTGCGGCGACGGCGCGCGGCGAGGGGCCTGCCGGATTCACGTTCACCGAGAAGTCGATGAGATCGGAGGCGCCCCCTTCGCAACCGATGCCGAGCGATTGCGCGCTGCCCCCATGCGTACGGGCGCGCAGGATTCCCCCGGCAGCCCGGAGCGCGGCGTGGTCTTCCCTCATGCCATCGCCCCCACGGCGAGCACGACCGCCGCGCGCGCGGCGCCGAAGACGACGAGCGCGCATACGGACGCGGCGAGCATGAGCCTTGTCGCCCGGGCGATGTCGCCCCACTCGATTTCACGGGACGCGTCGCCTATCGTCGGTTTCTCAACGAGCTTGCCGAAATACACCGCGGGTCCTGCCAGGCGCAGCCCAAGCGCGCCCGCGCACGTTGACTCGGTCTGCGCCGCGTTCGGGCTCGCATGGCGACGCCTGTCACGGCGCCAGATGCGCGCCGCCCCGCGAGCATCGAGCCCGACGATCGGGCACACGGCGATCATGAGCAGGGCCGATAAGCGCGAGGGAATCCAGTTCACCGCATCGTCGAGGCGCGCCGAGGCGCAGCCGAAGTCGATGTACCGCTCGTTTTTGTAGCCCACCATGCTGTCGAGCGTGTTCACCGCCTTGTACGCCATGCCCAAGGGCGCACCCCCGATCATAAGGTAGAAAAGCGGTGCGATGACGCCGTCGCTCGCGTTCTCTGCCACCGTTTCCACGGCGGCGCGCGCGACGCCGTGCTCGTCGAGAACAGACGTGTCGCGTCCCACGATGAGCCCGACGGCTTCGCGCGCCACGACAAGGCCGCCCTTCGAGAACGCGCGGGCCACGGCCAGGCTCTGGCGGCGCAGCTCGCATGCCGCGAGAATCTGATAGCTCGCCCATGCCTCGGCCACGAAGCGCAAGCCGGAGTGAACCATGCCGCAAAGATGCAGGATTCCCCAGGTCAAAAGTCCACACGCAAGCGGAAGCGCCACGGCGAGCACAAGCCCTGCGGCGCGCGTGCCCGCGGACGTTTGCGGGAATGCGCGCCGCAGGCGGCCTTCGGCCCACATGATCGCGCGCCCCATGGCGACGACGGGATGGGGAAGCCAGCGCGGGTCGCCGAAGGCAAGGTCGGCCGCGAACCCGGCGGCGACGGCAAGAATCGTCATCACCGGGCATCGCCCCCCGAAGCGGGGCGAACGTCGCGAAGGCAGCGCCCATCCCAGGTGGCGGCCCATGCGCCGCCCGGCTCGGTATGCACGTCGAAGTATCCCATTTTCGGGACAGCCAGCTCGGAGAGCAGCGCTTTCACGGTACCCGCGTGAACGACGAAGACGGCGCGCCCACTCCCCTGGGCGCGCTCCGATTCGCACGCCTCCCGAAACGCCGCGACGACGCGGCGGGTGAAATCGCTCTTGCCCTCGCCATGCGGGCAGCGCGTCTCGCACCAGGAGTCTACCCAGGCGCGGTAGCGCGCATCCTCTTTAAGCTCGGCGGCGCTTCGCCCCTCGAAGTCGCCGAAATCCATCTCGCGCAGACCGGGGCACGCCATAAGCTCCGCGTTCGGGAAGAGAATGCGTGCCGTCTGGTCGGTGCGGGCCATGCCGCTCGTGATAACACGGAACACGTCACGATCGCACGCGAGGTCGCGCAAAGCGCGCTCGCCCGCGCTCGAAAGGGGCTCGTCGGTGCCCGCCCCGCTGTAGCGATGGTCTTCCGTGCCCGCCGTGGCACCATGGCGCACGAAGATGACTTCCAAAGGCGCGCCCGCGCCCAGCGTCCCTCGAGGCGCATCGGCAAGGTTTCCTTTGATGACCTGGGGAATCCCGCACGTCATACGCACGACGACGTCGGCGCGCGCAGCGAGCGCGCATCCCAGGCGCCCCGCGCGCTCGCGCCATTGGGCGTCTTCCGCATGCATAGGGACGACCCCCGAGCCGACCAAGGACAGAATCACTGCGTCGAAGCCAATCAGCCGCTCGAGCGCCCGGTCAACGTCGAGCGCGCGTACAAGCTCCTCAGCACGGTACGCGACGCGGCCGGCAAAAACCGCGGGCACGCCGCCCTCCGCAAGCTGCGCCGCGTCGACGAAATCGTCCGCCGCGAACCCGAGCCTTTCGCGCACGAAGGCCCTCTTCCCCGAATGCGCGCCGCCTACCACGAGCATCATAGGAGCATGCCCCCCGCCACCAGCATGGCAAGCATCGCGAGCTCGGCCCATTGCAGAAACCATCCGGCCAAATCCCCCGTCACCCCGCCGAAGCGGGACAGGGCAACATGGCGGTACCACGCGAGCGCCAAAAGCCCCGCCACCGCCATAAGGGCGCCGACGGCCTGAGCGCACGCGACCATCCCTGCAGCCGAAGCCACAGCGAAAGCGCAAAGCGGCACGACGATCGCCGCGCGCTTCTTCGCAGGCGAGAGTCCCGCGGCCATGCCGTCCGCCCGCGCGGCAGGCCAGCATTCAACGGCGAGTCCCGAAAGCGCGCGGGAGAACACGAGCGAGCACAGAAGCGCGAGGAACGCCCCCGCCGTAAGCGGCAGCGCGGTGAACAGGGAAAACTGCAGAATAAGGTACACAACAACACCGATGACCCCGAAGGCGCCCGCCCGCGGATCGTGCATGATCTCGAGCTTTCGCTCGCGCGGGGCCCAACTTGCAAGCGCATCGGAGGTGTCGCAGAGCCCGTCTAGGTGGATGCCTCCCGTCACCGCCACAGGCAGCGCCGCGAGCACGGCCGCGACGATGGTCGCGGGCACGCCGAGCAGGTTCGCCACGTGCCCCCACGCCGTCATGAGGAAGCCTTCCGCAAGGCCCACCAGGGGAAACGCGGCAAGTGCATGGGTTGACCCGAAATCGGTCCAGGCCGATTTCGGGACGGGGATGCGCGAGAACGTTCCGAACGCCGCGCCGATTGCCTCTGCTATCTTCACCTTGTAGGTCCTTCGCCTTTCATCCACACGGGAATCCCGCATACCACTTCGACTGCATGGTCGGCCAGCGCCGCCACGCCCGCGTTCACGCGCGCGAGCGCGCGCCTCCATGCCTCGGTCCCTTCATCGTAGCGCATCCCATCGGCGAACACGTCGACGGTGACCACCACCGTATACGCAGCGGCCTGAGCGAGCCGTTCGATGCCTCCGAGTACCTCGCACGCCGCAGCGTCAGGGTCACGCGGGGACAAGCCGCCTTCCGCGAAGAGCTCGTTCGCAACCAGGTTGCCCACGTCCTCCAAAAGAAGTGTGCAGCCGCGCGGAAGCCCGGGCGCTGCGGCGCCCACGTCACGCGAGCACTCGAGGGTGGAAAACCCTTTGCCTTCGCGCAGCGCACGATGGCGCGCGATGCGGCGGGCGCCCTCTTCCCCGAAGGGCTCCATCGTTGCCAGGTACACGCGAGGGCCGTCGTGCCCGAGGCACAGGGACTCGGCGTAGGCGCTCTTGCCGCTCGCGGCGGCGCCGATGACGAGCGTCACCGTCATTTCCCGGCCTCGAAATGCTCGTAAGCAGCCATGCCAGTCGCCGTGAACGTCTTCCCATCCCGGTACACGCGCAGCGCCGAATCCAGAAGGGGCAGATACGCCATGGCGCCCGCGCCCTCGCCCAAGTGCATGCCTGCGTCGAGGGGCGCCTTTATGCCGAGCTCGCGAAGGAGCTCCCGGCTTGCGGGTTCGCTTGATGCGTGGGTGCCCACGAGGTAGCCCAAGGCGTTGGGGCACAGGCGCGCCGCGCACAGGGCCGCCGTGCAGGATATGACCCCGTCGAGGAGCGCCGGCGCCTTCGAGACCGCGGCCCCCAGGTAGAAGCCGCACATCGCAGCGATGTCGAAGCCGCCCACCTTCGAGAGCACGTCGATCGGGTCGGCGGGATCGGGCGAGTTCGCGTCGATAGCGCGCTCGACCACGTCGCGCTTGCGCGCGAGCGAGGCGTCCGAGAGCCCCGCGCCGCGCCCGACAAGGCTCCGCGCGTCCGCCCGGATGAGCACTGCGGCCACCGCCGCCGAGGTGGTCGTGTTGCCGATGCCCATCTCGCCCGCGGCGAGAAGGCGCACGCCGGCGCGGGCAAGCCCGCACGCGACGGCGATTCCGACCTCGATCGCGCGCACGGCCCCATCGCGAGACATAGCGGAGCCGAGAGCGATGTTGCCGCTCCCCCGACGCACGTTCGCGCGCACCATGCGCGCGTCTTCTATGCCCCGGGCCATACCCACGTCGACGGGCACGACCTCGGCACCCGCGAACGCCGCCATGCGGCAGGCGCTCGCGGCCCCCTCGCACATGTTGCGCGCGACGGCTCGCGTCACATCTTGCCCGCTTTGCGACACGCCTTCGGCAACGACCCCGTTGTCGGAGAAGAATACCGCGAGCGCACGGGGAAACTCAGCCACCTCGGCGCTCCCCTGAGCTGCGGCGATACACGCGACAGCGTCTTCAAAGTCGCCCAATCCCCCCAAGGGGTGCGCGATGGAGTCCCACGCGGCGTACGCGGCGGCACGGGCGCACTCGTCTGCGGGCGCGATCCGGGAAAGCGCGGCTTCGAGCACGGCGCCCGGCGCCGACGAGAACGCGCGCTCGACTTCCTCGCGGATGCAGGCAAGCGCGGTTTCGGTTGCTTCAGCCATGCCGCCTCCTCTCTGCGAACGACGCTGCGGCAGACGCGAACGCGCGCGCAACGTCGGGGTTCGCAGGATAGTACACATGCGGGAAGCCCGCCACTAGGGACGGGGTGGTCGTCATGCACGGCCAGCCCTTGTCGCGCCGGGGCTTCTGCGCCCAAAAGTCGCCGCCCGGGCAGGTGGACTGCCAGTAGTGGAACTCGTGCGCGCGGATGCGTGTGCCGCGCGGCCCGTAGAGCCCGTCGCGTTGGGAAGTAAGCTCCACGTACCCGAAATGGGACAGCCTTCCCCCGTTCTCGCTTGCGCCCTCAAGGGCGCCCGCAACAGGCCAGCGCCGCCCCTCGCTATCGGCGATTTCGCGCTGCAGGTACAGAAACCCACCGCATTCGGCGACCGTCGGCATGCCGGATTCCACCGCGCGCCGCACGGCCGCGCGCATCGGCGCGTTCTCGGAGAGCTGTCGCGCATGGAGCTCCGGGTAGCCGCCCCCCAGATAGAGGGCGCTTGTCCCCCGGGGCAACTCGCTATCACACAGGGGGCTGAAAAAGGCCAGCTCGCAACCCAGGTCCTTGAGCGCGCGCAGATTCTCCTCGTAATAGAACGAGAACGCCTCGTCACGCGCGACGGCGACGATGGGCCGCGCTCCCGCGATCGGCTCCAACCGGTAAGGTTCCTCGCGGATATCGGGTGCCGTCGCCGCTATTTCGAGCAAGCGGTCGACGTCGATGCTCTTATCCACCAGCTCGGCCATCTTGTCGATGCGCGCGAAGAGCTGCTCGACCTCGTCGGCGGTCACAAGCCCCAGATGCCGGCTTTCGAGCGAGAACGCCTCGTCGGCGGGGATATTCCCCAAAACCGCGACGCCCGTGTGCTTCTCGATCGCAGGCGCCGCGTAGGCGCAGGCAGCGGCGCTCGTCTTGTTCAGCACGACGCCGCGCACGTTCGCACAAGGCAGGAACTCGGCGATGCCGCGGATTACAGCGGCGAGCGATAAAGACGCCCCGCGCCCGTTCACCACTAAAACGACCGGCGTTTCCGTGTCGCGCGCAACCTGGTAGCTGCTCGCGTCGGCCACGCCGGGCGCCATGCCGTCGTAGAAGCCCATGACCCCCTCGAGCACCGCGACATCCGCGCCCGCGGCGCCGCGTGCGAGCAGGGCGCGCAGCGTCGGGGCGTCGGTGAAGAAGCCGTCTAAGTTGCCCGAGCGCGCACCCACGACGCGGCGGTGAAAGAGCGGGTCAATGTAGTCGGGGCCGCATTTGAAGGCCGCGCATGCAAGGCCGCGACGCGCGAGCGCGCGCAGGAGCGCGCACGTGACGACCGTCTTGCCGCTCCCGCTCGAGGGCGCAGCGACCATGAAGCGCGGGATGGACGTGCTCACCGGGCACCGCCTTCCCCACCTGCACCACGTGCGCTGACGAGGAACACGGGGTTTTGCGCCTTCATAAGATGGTGCGAGCCTACAGCCTCGGCACGGGCGGCCGACACCTGGCACGCCTCGAACCCCTTAAAGCGCGAACCCGAGAGGAGCGCGCACGCCTCGGTGAGCGTCTCAACGGTGACGCATGGCACGCACAGGCGAATCTGCGAGTTCTTCTCGAGCGCCGCCTCCACGATGGAGGGAAGCTCGCCCGCGCTCCCGCCGACGAACACGGCGTCGGGGACGGGCAGTTTCGCGAGCGCTTCGGGGGCGACACCGGGGACAGCATGCACGTTGCCGCACCCGAATGCATCCGCGTTCTCTCGGATGAGCCGCACGCCGGCCGCGTTGCACTCGACCGCCCATACCGACCCCGCTCGCGCGACGAGCGCCGCCTCGATCGACACGCTCCCCGTGCCGGCACCGACGTCCCACACGGTGTCGGTCGCGGTAAGGCGCAGCTTCGCGAGCGCGACGGCGCGCACCTCCTGCTTGGTCATGGGAACGTCGCCGCGGATGAAGAGCTCGTCGGGAATGCCCGAGGAAGCGTACGGCCAGCGGGAGATCGCGGCGCGGGATGCGCCCGCAGAGTCCGCCGTGGAAGAAGCCGCCGCGGGCGCAGACGCGCCGGCCGGCGCCTCGGAGGCTGCGCTAGAGCCCGCAGGCGACCCGGCGCAGCCTGCGAACTCGATAAGCATCACGTTCAGGTCGTCGAACGTCTGACCTGCGATTTCACTTGCGGTCGCGCAGGTGATGCGCTCGTCGGGGTACGACAGGCGCTCGGCCACCGTCACGCGCGCGTCCCCGAAGCCCCCCTGCACAAGCTCGCCCGAAAGCCGCGAGGGGTCTTCCCCGCCCGACGTGGCGAGGAAGAGCTCGCCTGCGCGCTCGGCCTCGGCCACAATGTCGCACGCCACGCCGTGAGCGCTCACGAAGCGCCAATCCTGCCATGGACGCGCGAGGCGCGCGGCGAGATACGAGGCTGAGCTTATGCCGGGAATGACGTGCACGTCCACCTGCGCGTCGCCGGAGAGCGCCTCCACCAGGCGGCGCGCGCCGCTGAACAGCCCCACATCGCCCGTCATCACGACCACGGCGTGCTGCCACGACGCCGCATCGGTGAGCGCGGCGACGATGTCCGCCGTCTTCACGAGCTCGTATCTCACCACGTCGGGCGGCACGTCGATGCCGGCAAGCGCGCGATGAGCGCCGATGACCACGTCGGCGATGTCGATCGCGTCGAGCGCCGCGCGCGAGAGCAAGTCGGGGTCTCCGGGCCCCGCCCCGATGATCGTTACTTTTCGCATGGAATCTCCCGATACCCGCGCGGCGTGACCATACGACCGCCTACGCGCTTCGTGTCCGCGTTGCCGACGAACACGGTGGTGAACATGTCGGCGTCGAACTCCCCCAGCTCGGAGAGCCTGCACATGCCCGACTGCTGCCCCTCGCGCCCGATGTTGCGTACCCAGCCGCAGAGCGTGTCGGGGGCCTTCCATTCGAGCATAATCTTCGCCGCGCGCGAGAGCCTGTCGGCGCGCTTTCTGCTGCGCGGGTTGTACAAACAGATGCAGAAGTCGGCGCTCGCCACGGCGGCGAGCCTGCGCTCGATGACCTCCCACGGCGTGAGCAGGTCGGAGAGCGACACGACCGCGAAGTCGTGGGCAAGCGGGGCGCCGAGCACCGCCGACCCGCTCTGAGCCGCGGTGGCCCCGGCGATAACTTCCACGTCTACATCGGGGTAGTCCTCCGCAAGCTCCAGCACGGGGCTCGCCATGCCGTACACGCCCGCGTCACCGCTGCACACGAGCGCCACGGCTTCTCCGCTCTGCGCGCGAGAAAGCGCCAGGCGGCACCGTTCGACCTCGTGCATCATCGGCGTCGCGAGATGCGCCGCGTCAGGCACGGCGGCGAGCGCGAGCTCCACGTATTTCGTGTACCCCACAACGATGTCGGCCGCCTCGAGCGCGCGCCGAGCCGCAATCGTCATGCCGTCGGGGCCGCCCGGGCCGATCCCCACCACGAAGAGCTTTCCCATCACCGCTCCTTAAACGAAAGTTCGATAGTTACCTTGGAAAACGCGACGGTTACGCCGCCGTGAGCGAGCTTCGGGAAGATAAGTTTGCCCCCGTCCGCGAGCGCCGCACGCTCGCACACGTTGTCGACCCCCACCGTCGCACGCACGAAATCAGATGGCGAAACGCTGCCTTCGACCTGCGACAACTCCTCTGCGGAATACGTCGCGAGCGGGATATTCCGCGCGCGGCAGAAGGCGAGCAGACCCTCCTCGTGCGCCTTCACGTCGATCGTCGCCGCCTCGCGCACGGCCGAAGGCGAGATACCCGCCTGCCCGCACGCGAGAAGAAACGCGTCCTCGATCGCTTCGGCGCACGCACCGCGACGGCACCCTATGCCCGCAACGATGCAGGGAACGACAAGGCGAAGCGGCTCGGGCGCAGGCGCCTGTGCCCGCACGCACGCCGGCTTCCCCGTCTCACCGGCGGGCACGACCTTGCCCGTTGTCTCCGCCGCGCGAACGGACGCACCTGCATTCGCGCCAGCAAACGGCGACACGACGATATCGGCCCGAGCGCGGTCGGACGCAATGTCAACCCCCTCAGGCGGCTGTCCCGAAATCGGCATGTCGGAATAGAGCGCCACGCGCCCGCCCGAAAGCAGCCGCGCCGACACTCGCTTGATGGCCTCGGGATTCGAAACGGCGAGCCCCGCACAGCGCGCCCACGTATCCACCGCCCACACGCCGCGGACGTCGGTCGCCGTGGTGATGACGGGGATGGCCCCTGCCGCGCGTGCCACAGTTTGCGCAAGCTCGTTCGCACCGCCAAAATGCCCCGACAAAAGCGGGACGGCAAAGCGCCCCGCCTCATCGATCGCCACAACCGCGGGATCGTTTGTCTTCGAGGCGACATGCGACGCGATCGCCCGCACGGCGATGCCCGCCGCGCCCACGAACAGAAGCGCGTCCGACGCTTCCCACGCGAGCGCCGTCCATGCGCGCAGGTCGACCTTCCCCTCGCCGAACCCGCGCGAAACGGAAACGTCCCAGCCAGGGTCATCTTCACCTGTCTGCGCGCAATCGGAAAGCGCGCGTGCGGTGCGCTCCGCCAACGCATACCCCCTCTCAGTGAACGCTATGCAGGAAACCCTCATCTAGCGCACCACCATCGTCGAGAAGTAGCTGCCCCGATCGGGCACATCGTCGAGCGAGCGGTACACGCGCTCGCCCGGAAGCCCACAGTCCTCTACAAGCTCGGCACCGTCGAAGGCACCCTCCTCGCAAAGGAAGCGCTTCGTGTCCGCAAGCGAGCGGCGCGCCTTCATGACCACCTTCGTCCCCGGCCAGCCGATTGCACGGCGCACCCCGTACAGAACGCCTTTACTCATACGTCGCCCCCAATTTCCCGATAACTGCATCGGCGCCCGACGTGCGGAAAAGCTCGCGGCGCTCGGCGTCGAACACGACCGCGGCGATGTCGCATGCGCCCGCCGCGCGGCGGCGCAACCTGTCCTCAATTGCCGCAGCGAGCGAGGCGCGCGCAGCGTCCCCAACGCCGGCGGCCTCGATTACCTCGAGCGCCGCCGTGGTCGTGACGGACGACATGATCTCGCGCACGGTCTTCGCGCCCGCGCCGGCCATGGCCGCGTGGGCGGCCAGAATCTCCGCGCGGCAGTCGGCGGTACGCGAATGGGTGTCCATGATGCCGCCCGCGACCTTCACCAACTTGCCGATGTGTCCCACAAGAAGGACATTGGTAAATCCCTCGCGAACGCAGCAGTCAATCGCATCGCCCACAAAGTTGGAGATGAAGACCACCGGCGCACCGTTTAGGTGGAAATGCCCCGAGATGAACTGCCCGCCGTAGTTGCCGGGCGTGAGCACGACTCCGCGCCGCCCCATAGCCGCATGCTGCCGGATCTCGAGCTCGATGCTATCGCGCAAGGCAGCGAGGCTGCGCGGCTCGACGATGCCCGTCGTGCCCAGGATGGAGATGCCGCCCTCTATCCCCAGATGCGGGTTGAAGGTCTTTTTGGCAAGGGCAACACCCTCGGGTACCGAAATCGTCACAGCAATATTTCCAGAAAAGCCGTGCGCGGCGCACACCTCGCGCACCGCCGAAGTGATCATCGCGCGCGGCGTCGCGTTGATGGCGGCCGCCCCCACCGGCTGCTCGAGCCCGGGCAATGTCACGCGCCCCACGCCCACGCCGCCATCGACGGAAACTTCCGATTCGCGCGCGGGCACGTCCTTGCTGCCCGCAGCACCCGTGCCCGACCCCGCATGTTCCACGTGCGCGTACACGAGTACGCCGTCAGTCACATCGGCATCGTCGCCTGCGTCCTTTCGCACGGCGCACTGGGCGCACCCCTCGCCGATGCATGCGTCGACCACGTTCGCCTCGACGGGCAGCCCGCCGGGGGTGACGATCGACACGCGGCCGACGGGCTTTCGTGACAAAAGCATCTCGCAGGCCGCCTTCGCCGCGAGCGCGGCGCAGCTCCCCGTGGTGTAGCCGCAGCGCAGGCGGGTCGTCCCGGTATATATGTAGTGCTCGAAGGCCACGCTAGCTGCTCGCCTTCCGATACCCCGTGGAAAACGAAGGGTCGTAAAGCTTGCTGCGCTCGTACGACTCCGCTTGCGCGCCGTTGTGTGCAAGCCTGCCGCGAGCTCCGAGCACGCGGCCCACCACCACGAGCGCCGTGCGGTCGATGCCCTCTCGCGCGCCCGCATCGGCGAGCGTGCCCACTGTGCATCGCACCACGCGCTCCTCAGGCCAGGTCGCCTTGTACACGAGCGCCGCCGGCTCATCGGAGCTGCGGCCCGCGGCCAAAAGCTCGGCGGAAAGCTCGGCGAGCATACCCGAGCTCAGGAAGATGACCATAGTCGAGCCGCTTTCCGCCATGGTGCGCATGCCCTCGCCCGCGGGCATGGGGGTACGTCCGGAAAGCCGCGTGATCACGACCGACTGGCTGATTCCCGGCAGCGTGTATTCCTGGCGAAGCGCCGCCGCGGCACCGCAAAAGCTCGACACGCCGGGCACCACCTCGTAGTCCACGCCGCGCGCGTCGAGTGCGTCCATCTGCTCCTGGATGGCGCCGTACAGGCACGGGTCGCCCGTGTGCAGGCGCACCACTTCCTCGCCCCGCGCATCCGCCGCGCACATCACGTCGAGCACTTCCTCCAAGGTCATGTGCGCGCTGTCGTAGACGATGCAGGATTCCTTGCACTCAGCGAGCAGCTCGGGGTTCACAAGGCTTCCCGCCCAAACGACCACGTCGGCCGCGCGCAGAAGGCGCGCCCCGCGCAGCGTGATAAGGTCGGCGGCGCCCGAGCCTGCGCCAACGATATGAATCATCCGAGCCTTCCCTTCCCGTTTCTCATCGCAACCGTTTACGCCGCCCTTCGCGCAGCGGGCAAAACACGGCGTCTGCGGCGGCAATCGGCGCAAATACGCAGGCAGGAGGCGCAATGCCGCCCGCCCTGGCTTTGACACGTTCACAAGTGCCCACTATCATAGTAAAAGATTCGGCAACGAGCATATGACAATCGGATAAAAGGAAATGACCGGCGCGGCGCCCGCACAGCCCGCGCTGGCTTGCGGAGGGAACCAGGTGGGAATCCTGGGCAAGGGACATTACTGTATAGGACGCGCGGGCGAACCGCCTCGCGCCCCAAGCCAGACTGCTTCGCCTTTTCCTCACGGCATCGCCGTGGCGTTAGCTCCTTGTGAACCCCGAGGGGTGCGCTTTTCTTTCGCTTGTGCCGACAAGCAACTGTCGCCGGGGGACCGGCAAACCGAGGAAAGGAAAAACCATGTCCGACCAGATGTCACGCCGCGGCTTCATGGGCGCCGCAGCAACCGGAGCCGTCGCGCTCGCCGGAGTCGCGCTCGCGGGCTGCTCCAACACCTCCGCGAGTTCCGAGAAATCGAGTGAAAAGGAGAAGGCCGTGAAGCCGGTCATCCTCGTCACGAGCTTCGGCACGAGCTACAACGACTCGCGCCACATCACCATCGGCGCCATCGAAGACGCTATCCGCGAGAAGTACTGGCAGGACTACGACATCCGCCGCGCCTTCACCGCGCAGATCATCATCGACAAGCTGAAGAAGCGCGACGGCATCACGATCGACAACATGACCGAGGCGCTCGACCGCTGCGTGGAAGACGGCGTGAAGGAAATCGTCGTGCAGCCGACGCATCTCATGGGTGGCCTGGAATACACCGACGTGAAAGACGAGCTCGACAAGTACGCCGACAAGTTCGACAAAATCTCGCTCGGCGACCCGCTGCTCACCTCCGACGACGACTACAAGAAGGTGGCCGCAGCCATTAAGGAGAACATGGCGTCCTTCGACGACGGCAAGACGGCGCTGTGCCTCATGGGCCACGGCACCGAAGCCGATTCCAACGCCGACTATGCCAAGATGCAGGAAGTGTTTAAGAACGAGGGCTTGACGCAGTTCTTCGTCGGCACCGTCGAGGCTGAACCGACCTGCGAGGATGTTATCGCCGCCGCGAGCGCCGCAGGCTACAAGAAGGCCGTGCTCGCGCCGTTCATGGTGGTCGCGGGCGACCACGCGAACAACGACATGGCAGACGAGACCGACCCCGACAGCTGGGCTGCGAAGTTCGTGGCCGCCGGCTTCGAAGTGACGTGCCTGCTCCAGGGTCTGGGACAGAACGTCGCGGTCGACGACATCTACGTCTCGCACGTGGACGACGCCATCGCCAAGCTGTAAACTCGCCGCGCACGGGGGCGCCGGTCGCGTCCCCGTGCAACGGGCATGCGCCTTCCCCGACTGACGGCGCATGCCCGTTGCATTCGCATCCCGCCCGCCCACCGCACGGCGCGGGCGGTCGAAGCGATGGAAAGGAACCCCTCCATGTTGAAGAAAACCCTCGCCTTCGCCCTGTCGGCGGCGCTTTTCGCATTCTCGCTCGCCGGCTGCGGCGGAAATTCAATCGACAGCGCAAAGGCAAGCGATGCCGATTCCCAGGAAAAGACCGAACAGGCGGCCGATGCGCCCGAGGGCGCAAGCGCTGCCCCCATCACCGCCGACAAGGTGGCCGACGGCACCTATCCGATCACCGTAGATTCCAGCTCGAACATGTTCAGGATTGTGGACGCCCAGCTCATCGTGGAAAACGGCTCCATGCACTGCGTGATGACGCTTTCCGGCACGGGCTACGGCAAGCTCTTCATGGGCACGGGCGACGAGGCTGCCGCCGCAAGCGAGGCCGACTTCATCCCCTATGTGGAAAACGCGGAAGGCAAGTACACCTACGACGTGCCCGTTGATGCGCTCGACGAGGACACCGCCTGCGCCGCGTGGAGCATTAAAAGGGAGCGGTGGTACGACCGCACGCTCGTATTCGAATCCGCCGGCGTCGATCTGCGCGCCGACGCACTGAAGTAACGCCATGCGGTCGATTCTTCCCAAGGGGGAAAGCAGAAAGCACCGCAGCATCGCGGCGCGCGCGATCGCCTGCGTTCTCGTCGCCCTGCTCGCGCTTCCCTTCGCGGGGTGCAGTGCGAGCCCGAACGTGACCGGTGCCACGGCGGGCTCTCAGGAATACACTGTGAGCGTCTCGCTTTCCGGCGGGTCAGGGCGCGCAAGCATCGCCTCGCCCACCACAATTGTGAAGGATGGCGACACCTACACCGCGACCATCACCTGGTCGAGTTCGAACTACGACAAGATGACCGTCGACGGCGTGGACTACGCGCCCGTAAACGACGGCGGCAACTCCACGTTCGAGATACCCGTCACGCTCGACGAGGACATCGCCGTGTCGGCCGAGACCGTCGCCATGTCGACGCCGCACACCATCGACTACACGCTCCACTTCGACTCATCCACCATGAAGGAGAAATCGGGCGACGATGCAAGCGGCGGCTCCCCTGCGGGAACGGCTTCAAGCGCCGCGGCCGACTTCCACAACGCTGATTTGGGCTGCGGCTGGGAGCCGACGGGGGCGCTTCAGCTTGAATACGCCAAGCACTTCACTGTCGACGAGTTCGAAGGCGGCTTGCGGCTTATCTGCGTTTCGAACGGGGAGCGCTTCCTCGTGGTGCCGCAAGATGCGAAGGTACCTGACGGGTTGAGCTCCGACATCGCGGTCATAAGACGCCCCGCCGACAAGGTGTACCTCGTGTCGTCGGCGACGATGTGCCTGGTCGACGCGCTCGATGCGAACGACAATATCTTAATGTCGGGCACGAAGGCCGACGATTGCTCGGTCGCGGGCTTCAAAAGCGCGCTCGAAAGTGGGGCGATCGCCTACGGCGGCAAGTACAGCGCGCCCGACTACGAGCGAATATCGGCCTCGGGCTGCACGCTCGCCATCGAGAACACCATGATCAACCACACGCCCGATGTGAAGGAAAAGCTGCAGAAGCTCGGGCTCGTCGTGCTCACCGAACAGTCGTCGAGCGAGCCCGAAGCACTCGGACGCGTCGAGTGGATTAAGCTTTTCGGCGTCCTGTTCGACAAGGAAGAGGAGGCCGCGCACCTGTTCAACGAGCAGAAGGCCCGCGTCGAGCAAACGTCGGGGCTCGCGTCGTCAGGTAAAACCGTGGCGTATTTCTACATTAACTCGAACGGGGCCGCCGTCACGCGGCGGGCGGGCGACTACGTGGCGCAGATGATCGAGCTTGCAGGCGGCAGTTACGCGCTCGATGACGCGCAGACGGCGTCGACGTCAGGTTCGTCAGTAACGCTCGAAATGGAGCGCTTCTACGCGACGGCGAAGGATGCCGACATCATCGTCTACAACGGCACCATCGACGAATCGGTTGCCACCTTGAACGACTTCGTAGGCAAAAACGCACTATTGTCGCAGTTCAAAGCCGTGAAGAACGGCAACGTCTGGGTTACAAGCGCCGACATGTACCAGCAGATGACTTCTACCGCCGACATTATCGACGAGCTGCACGGGGCGTTCACCGGCGATGACGCGAGCGACTTCCATTATCTGAGAAAGCTGGGCTAGCACCATGAGAAGCCGGCTTTCCATGGCATACGACGAATCGGGGCGCGCCGCGCGGTGTCGCGCCGTGACGGCGCTGCTCGCTGTTGCCCTCATCGTGCTCGTCGGGGCCAACCTGTGCATCGGGAGCGTGCTCGTGCCCGCAGACCACATCCCCGGCATCCTTTCGGGCGGCGCGGCCAATTCCATGGAAAGTCAGGTCATCTGGGAGATTCGCCTGCCGCGCGTGCTTTCAGCTGTGCTTCTCGGCGGGGCACTTTCGCTCTCCGGGTTCCTGCTGCAGACGTTTTTCAACAACCCCATCGCCGACCCGTTCATCTTGGGCGTCTCCTCGGGCGCAAAGTTCGTCGTCGCGCTTACGATGATCGTACTTCTGGGCGCGAACCAGGCCATGTGCTCGCCGGCCATGGTGGCCGCAGCGTTTCTGGGCTCGCTTATCACCATCGGCTTCGTGCTCCTCATCGCACGGCGCATAAATTCCATGGCCATGCTCATCGTGGCGGGTGTCATGGTGGGATACATCTGCTCGGCGGCGACGAACTTCCTCATCGCCTTCGCCGACGACCAGTCCATCGTGAACCTGCACAACTGGTCTTTGGGTAGCTTCTCGGGTTCGAGCTGGGATGACGTCGCGGTCATCGCGGTCGTGGTGATCACCGTGAGCGCATGCGTATTCGCGATATCGAAGCCCCTTTCCGCCTTCCAGCTGGGAGAAGCCTACGCGAAAAGCGTCGGCGTGAACGTCGCACGCTTCCGCGTGGTGCTCGTCCTTCTAGCGAGCATGCTCTCCGCCTGCGTGACTGCGTTCGCTGGTCCGGTGTCGTTCGTAGGTATCGCGGTTCCGCATCTCGTGAAGTCGGCGCTGAAGTCGTCGAAGCCCATCCGCGTGATTCCTGCGTGCTTCTTGGGGGGCGCCATCTTCTGCGCGGGCTGCGATTTGATCGCGCGCACGTTGTTCTCTCCCGTCGAGCTTTCCATCAGCGCCGTCACCGCCATCTTCGGCGCGCCGGTGGTTATCGCGCTCATGTTGAAGAAGCGGGTGAGGTAAATGGGGGAATTCGTGCCGCGGCCCAAAACGCTCGGAGGGGACATTCCATACTTAGACAGTCCTGAGCTCGCACGAAAGCGCGAGAAGGCACTTTCGGCTCGTGCGGAACTGCGCGCGGAACGTCTCCTCCGAGCGCAGTCGAACCTCGAAACCCCGGTCGAAACGCAGGCTGACGGAGCGCCGCTTTTCCGCATAAGCGACCTGTCGGCGGGCTACGACAAGAAGGTCGTAGTCGAAGGTGTCGATCTGGAGGTTCGCGCGGGCGACGTCGTGGCGCTCATCGGGCCGAACGGCTCGGGCAAGTCGACCATCTTGAAAACCATCACACGCCATCTTGCACCGCTTGCCGGCGCGGTCGAGCTCGACGGACGGGAGATTTCCCGATGGAAGACGGCGGAGTTCGCAAGGAACCTTGCCGTTATGCTGACAGATCGCCCCCGGACCGAGCTCCTCACCTGCCGCGATATCGTAGAGGCGGGAAGGCATCCCTACACCGGGCGAATGGGCACACTCTCGCCCGACGACCATAGTCGGGTCGACGAGGCAATGAAAACCACACATGTGGAAGAGCTCGCCGAGCGCGACTTCATGCAGATAAGCGATGGGCAACGCCAGCGCGTCATGCTCGCACGCGCCATCGCGCAGGATCCGCGTGTGCTCGTGCTCGACGAGCCCACGTCGTATCTCGATATCCGCTACCAGATCGACCTGCTGCGAATACTTCGCCACCTTGCGAAATCGCGGAATGTGGCTGTCATCATGTCCATCCACGAACTCGAGCTCGCGCAGAAAAGCGCCGACAAGGTGATTTGCGTGAAGGACGGCCGGGTCTTCCGCGCCGGCGCACCCGAGGACATATTCACGCGCGAGACAATTGGCGAGCTCTACGGCCTTCAGCATGGCACCTTCAACGAGCGCTTCGGCAGCGTGGAAATTGGGCGCCCACACGGTGATGCGCACACGTTCGTCATCGCCGGCGCAGGTACGGGGTCGGCTGTGTTTCGCCAGCTCATCCGGCAGGGCAAGGCGTTCTACGCGGGCGTTCTGCACGAAGGGGACATCGACTGCGAGCTCGCGCGCGACCTGGCGACGGAATGCGTGGCCGAGCGCGCCTTCGAGCCGATCGGGGATAAAACCATAGCCCGCGCCAAAGAGCTCCTCGTCCACTGTGCGCGCCTTATTGTGTGCCCCGCCGCCTTCGGCACCATAAACGCCCGCAACGCAGAGCTCGTCGAGTTCGCACGCTCGCATGGTATCGAGGTCGTGCGAGCGTGCGAAGGCGCATCGGAGGATTCCCAAATAGAGTGGGAAGGATAAAATTGGACTTTATTTTAAGGATCCTCAGGCTACAGCTCCTACGCCGGTGAGGTCTACAAGGCGCCGGAGAACCTCGTGAACAAGAATTTCCACGCCGACGAGCCCAACTAGGCCTAGTCCAAGCGAGATTCCAGACTCGACAGGCCGTTGAGAGTCAGGTCGTTGGCGACCTCAGAGACGCGCTCGATAGGAACCGAGCCGTCAGACAGCGCCCACGTGCGATAGATACCGATAATACCCGACAGCAAAAACGCCAGATAGTAGTCGAACATCTCGTCCTTGAGACCTTGGGGCAGCAGATCGCGCTCGGCAATCTCGTGCTCGAGCGGTGCACGAAGACGAGCCATAAAATCATCAAGCGGAATGTTCTCGATCAGCTGACGATTGAGCACCAAGTTGTTGCACAGTGCCTCGTTAACGGTTTTAAAGAAGGTCGCCGCCGCGCCCAGGGCGCGCTCGTTGGTGCCGCCGTCCATGGAAGCAAGCGTTTTCTCGACCGAGTCGACAATCATCTCCACCACATCGACGGCAATGGCATCGAGCAGGCCGTCAACCGTGCCAAAGTGCACGTAGAAGGTTTTGCGGTCGACATTGGCCTCGCGTGCGATGGCACTCACCGTAATGTCTGCCAGCGGCTTTTCCATGAGCAGGCGCTCGAAAGCGGAAAGGATGGCATTACGGCTGCGAACAATGCGGCGGTCAAGACGCGGTTTGCTGGTTGCCATGGGCGTGTCCCTTCGATATGCGAGCATTCATCAACAGATGAGAGATAATCTACGTAAGAGGATTATCCCCCATACAGCACAAATATGCCCCGCATCATGAAGAACGCACGACTGTCCTACTGCGACTTAGGGTGCTTCTTCTTATTGAGTGCCGACGGAGATACGCGAATACCATCGCCTGTCTGGCGCACATAGGCTTTATGAGCCGGCTTAGCGGCCCCAGAAGCCTTCTGAGCGTGCTTCTTGGGATCAACGGTAACAGCATTCGTGGGGTGCGGCTTAGTGGGCGCAGAGGGCGTCTGAGACGTGCGGCCGAGTTTGCGCATCACGCGATCCCAGCGCGCATGGATGCTCTCGTTGTGGGCGCTCTTAAGGCTCAGCAGGGGCGCAGCCAAAATGGTCGGCGCAATGAACGTAATGAGGCGCCACAGCAGATAGCCGGCGGTCGAAGCCGACCCAAAGAAATGACCCAAGAACAATGCAAAGCCACCCTCAGCGCCACCAGTTCCACCGGGCAAGGGGACCGCAGAGCTCAGAAGCTGGACAAAGGCGCTCGCGGCCATGACCGAGAAAAAGTCGACCTCGTGGTGGCCAAAGGCAAGCATCAGGAAATACGGCACCAGATAGAAAAACGCGAGCTGCAGCATGGTGATAAACACGGTGAGCAGCATGGAAGAAAAATGTCCGGCTGAAAGCTTGAACTTCTCGGAGAAGGAATAGATCTCGCCATCGACAAACGTGCGCCATCCCTCGATCTTAGTAGCCGAGACACCAATGCGCTCAAGCCAATTGATGATGCAATGGGCAACGCGCGTGACGGTCTTAGGCATGAGCGCGACGGCGAAGATGCCCAGCAAGATGCAGCAGTGCCCACCAAAGCTAAAGACGCACAGCAGCGTCATGTCGCCATAGCGCTCGGCAAAAAACGGCATGCGAGCAAGCAGTAGGATAGCGCCCCAGGCAACGAGGCCAAACTGGTACACGATAAAGCGCGTGAACTGCGTGGCGCCAGCCTCGCCGACATTTTGGCCCGCCTTGGTCAGGCGGTAGATCTGTGCGGGAGTCGAGCCCATCATCATAGGCGTAAGGTTGCCAAAGAAGATGCCACTCGCCTCGACTGAGATCAGGTCGCGAATGCCGACGGGTGAATTGGGGTCGAGCCAGACAGCGATCGCATAGGCCACAATGCCAAAGAACAGGTACAGGAACATGCAAAAGCATGCAGCAGCGAGCCAAGGCGCCTGGACGCTCGACATTGCGGCCCAGAACTGCCCCATCTGCCCGGTTACCACCAGATAGACGATATAACCCACCAGCACGACGCCGATAAAGATGGCGCCGCGGCGTGCGCTCTTATTGTCATCTCCGCCCGAGGCCTCAACCTCGACCTGGGGCTTAGACGTATGCTGAGAGGACTCCGTCATGAGACTCCTTCTAACAGTCAAAATATCTTGGATATTGTACCCGCAAGGACCATAAGCAGAACGCAAAGCTCTGGTTCAAACGGGAATTGCAGACGGTTGTTTGAAAATAAAAAACCCGGCCTTCCATGGGAAGTCCGGGTATCAGATGCGTGGTAGCCCGTACCAGATTCGAACTGGTGATCTCCGCCTTGAGAGGGCGGCGTC
>USIE01000003.1 GCA_900554645.1 uncultured Collinsella sp.
CGAGGCCGAGCGAAAAATGGATTCTAAAAAAGACCTTGCCATATAGGAGCGTCAGGACGGAGGAAGCCCCCGCCGCACGTAGTGCGCAGCGGGGGCTTCCGACATGTCCGAGGACGTTTTCAGAGCTTTACCCTGTGGGGTCCCGAGGGGATACGTCCGCTACTCAGCCATCTGAGCCTGGACAGCGGTGATGGCCACGACACCCACGATGTCGTCGGCAGAGCAGCCGCGCGAAAGGTCGTTGACCGGCTTGGCGATGCCCTGCAGGATGGGGCCGTAAGCGTCGGCGCCGGCGAAGCGCTGGACCAGCTTGTAGCCGATGTTGCCGGCCTCGAGATCGGGGAACACAAGCACGTTGGCCTTGCCGGCAACGGAGGAGCCGGGGGCCTTGAGCTGGGCGACGGTGGGAACGATGGCGGCGTCGAGCTGCAGGTCGCCATCGATGGCGAGCTCGGGAGCCTTCTCCTTGCAGAACTTAACGGCCTCCTGGACCTTCTTGGCGACCTCGCCGCCGGCGGAGCCCATGGTGGAGTAGGAGAGCATGGCCACGTGCGGCTCGACGCTGCCCATAAAGGTGGACCAGGAGTGAGCGGAGGCGATGGCGATCTCGGAGAGCTCGTCGGAGGACGGGTTGATGTTGAGGCCGCAGTCGGCGAAGATCAGCGTACCGTCGGTGCCGAACTGCGGGGTGTCGGTGCACATCACGAAGAAGGCCGAGACCAGCTTGGTACCCGGGGCGGTCTTAAGGATCTGCAGCGCGGGGCGCAGGGTGTCGGCGGTGGAGTGGCAGGCGCCGGAGACCAGGCCGTCGGCGTCACCCATCTTGACCATCATGGTGCCAAAGTAGGTGGCGTCCATCACCTGGGCGCGAGCCTGCTCGATGGTGACGCCCTTCTTGGCGCGGAGCTCGGCAAACTTCTGCGCGTACTCCTCGTGCTTCTCGGCATTGCGCGGATCGATGACGGTGGCGCCGGGAACGTTGATCTCGTCGGGGTTGCCCAGGATGACGATCTTTGCCAGGCCCTCCTCGATGATCTTGGTGGCCGCGACGATGGTGCGCGGATCCTCGCCCTCGGGCAGGACGATCGTCTTAAGGTCGGCCTTGGCGGCAGACTTCATACGGTTAAGGAAATCGCTCATGTTACTCCTTACAAGCGTTTCACTAAGCTCCAGGCGCCCGGCTGTTCACGAATAAACCCGCTGCTAGCGGGTTTACCTTTCAAATTTGTACGCCGCGGTGCTTGAGCTTTCCTTGTGTGGCAAGCTCATTATAGGACGCATTAGCGCTATAATCGCTCTGATAAATATGTCTCGAAGAATGTTCGAGAAAAGCCCAGCTAACGAGCCCGTGGCTTTTGACAAGGAGTATCGATGCAGATTACCTCAGGCCTGCCTGAAGGCTTTAACGCCGGCGCGTACGACATGATTGTCGTCGGCGCTGGATATGCCGGTGCCGTTTGCGCCCGCCGTCTTGCCGAGACCATCGGCTATCGTGTTGCCGTTTTGGAGCGCCGTAGCCACATTGCAGGCAATGCCTATGACTGCACTGACGAGGCCGGAATCCTGATCCACGAGTACGGTCCGCATATCTATCACACCTTTAACGAGCGCGTGCACAATTTCCTGTCGCGCTTTACCAAGTGGACGGATTATCAGCACAAGGTGCTCGCCAACATCAACGGCACCCTTATGCCCGTGCCCTTCAACCACGCGAGTCTCAAGCTCGCCTTTGGTGACGAGCGCGGCGAGGAGCTGTATCAGAAGCTCGTGGAGACCTTTGGCAAGGATGTCAAGGTGCCCATTATGGAGCTGCGTAAGAAGAACGACCCCGACTTGGCCGAGGTCGCTGATTACGTCTACGAGAACGTCTTTTTGCATTACACCATGAAGCAGTGGGGCCAGACGCCCGACCAGATCGATCCCTCGATCACCGGCCGTGTTCCCGTCTTTGTGGGCGATGATGACCGCTACTTCCCGCAGGCTCCCTTCCAGGGCATGCCGCAGGACGGCTATACCGCGCTGTTTGAGCATATGCTCGACCACGATCTGATTGATGTGTTCTGCGACGTGGACGCCCGCGACCTCTTCGAGATCGACGAGACCACCGTCAAGATCGACGGTAAGGTCTATGGCGGCGAGATCGTTTATACCGGTCCGCTCGATGAGCTGTTCAACCTCGACCTGGGCGCTCTGCCGTACCGTACGCTCGATATGAAGTTCGAGACGCTCGATATGGACCAGTTCCAGCCTGTGGGCACCGTCAATTACACCACGAGCGAGGATTACACGCGTATCACCGAGTTCAAGAACATGACTGGTCAGGTCCTGCCCGGCAAGACCACCATCATGAAGGAGTATTCCAAGGCCTATACGCCCGGCTCGGGCGAGACGCCCTATTACGCCATTCTGGAGCCCGAGAACCGCGAGCTCTATGAGCGCTATCTTGAGCGCGTCCAAAACCTGACGAACTTCCACCCGGTGGGTCGCCTGGCCGAGTATCGTTACTACGATATGGATGCCGTGACCAACTCCGCCCTCGATCTTTCGGATGAGATTATCGCCTGCCATGCATAAAGTCATATCATTCGGTATTCCCTCGTATAACGCCGCCAAGGACATGGACCATTGCATCACCTCCATTCTGGAGGGGAGCAATTACGCCACCGATATCGAGATCATCATCGTCGATGACGGTTCCAAGGACGAGACGGCAGCTAAGGCCGACGAGTGGGAGACACGTTATCCCGGCATCATTCGCGCGGTGCACCAGGAGAACGGTGGCCACGGCATTGCCGTCCTTTCGGGCTTGCGCGAGGCACAGGGCACTTACTACAAGGTCGTCGACTCGGACGACTGGCTCGATGGCGCAGCTCTGTCGACCATGCTTTCGATCCTGCGCGGTTTTGAGGAGCGCGACCAGCGCGTCGATCTCTTTATCTCGAACTATGTGTACGAGAAGGTTTACGAGGGTACGCATACCGCTATTGGCTACAAGTTTGCCCTGCCGCGAAAAAAGATCTTTACCTGGGACCAGATTGGCCATTTCCGTCTGGACCAGAATCTGCTCATGCACAGCCTGTGCTATCGCACGGATGTGCTGCGCGCGTCCAATCTGCCCATGCCGCCGCACACGTTCTATGTAGACAACATCTACGCCTACGTGCCGCTGCCGCGTTGCAAGACCATGTACTACGCCGACATCGACCTCTATCGCTACTTTATCGGTCGTGAGGGCCAGAGTGTCAACGAGGCCACGATGGTCAAGCGTCTGGACCAGCAGTTCCGTGTTACGCGTATCATGATGGAGTCGTACCACCTGTACAGCGATGTTGGGTCGTCGCGCCTGCGTTCGTACATGATGGGCTACTTCACCATGATGATGGCGATCTGCTCGGTGCTGACCAAGCTTTCCGAGGAAGATTGCGCCGACGAGCGCCTAAAGACGCTGTGGAATGATTTGAAGGCCTATGACGAGCGCATGTATCGTCGTGCCCGCTACGGTGTGGTCGGGTTCTTCACTAACCTCCGCGGTCGTGCCGGAGACAAAACCACACTTGGCCTATACCGTCTTGCCTCAAAGATCTTCAAATTCAACTAGGGCAGAAACGCTCGGGTAACGGGGACCCCTGGTCCTTAACTTGCTACTTCGAACAGTCCTGCGCAAGACGGAGTCGCCACTGGCGCCTCCTTTGCGTGCGGAACTCGTATCAAGTTAAGGACCAGGGGTCCTCTGTTATGTCTTGCTTTATGTCAGCAAGCTGAATTTGAAGACCTTGGACGCGCGGTACACATGGGCCTGGGCTGAAAAGACTTGGTTGGTAGGTTGCCCGGTGGGTCTTGGTCATGTTTGTCGCGAGTTCCGCACGAGCCGAAGAGCACTTAATGTGCTCTTCGTGCGAGCCAGGACTGTAGAGCAGCAAACATAACCAAGACCCACCGGGCAACCGGACGAGCTAGTTTACTTCGCGGCGCCGGGGATGCCGTGGGAGGTTTTGGCGGTTTTGGCTCCGTTTACGATGGCGGTTTGCAAAGCCCTTACGGCGAGCATGCCCAGCAGGTCTAGGGGAACGGCGGCGCTTGCCTGGGCGCCCAGTTTGCCGCTGGCGAGGGTGTAGATGGTGTCGCCGTCGTTGGTGGTGTGCGTGGGACGGATGGCGTGTGCGTAGGCGTCTGCGGCCATCTGAGAGACTTTGGTGGCCTGGGCCTTGGTGAGCTCCACGTTGGTGACGATACAGCTGATGGTGGTGTTGGTGCGGTCGAGCGGCATCTGCATAGAGCCTGCGGCGGCAAAGGCGGCGAGCTCCATGTCGACGATCTGGTCGCTATCGGCTGCGGCGCGCATGCCGGCGACCCATTCGCCAGTGGTCGGGTCGACGACGTTGCCGCAGGCGTTGACCGAGACCACGGCGCCCACCTTGACGGGGCCGAGCGCCACGGCGGCAGCTCCGAGGCCGGCCTTCATGCAGGTGGCAGGTCCCATGAGCTTGCCTACGGTGGCGCCGGTGCCGGCGCCCACGTTGCCCTGCTCGAGCGAGGCAGGGGTGTGGTCGAGCGCCTCGCGCACTGCGGCGGCACCGGCCTCGATGTCGGGGCGCACGGTGGGGTCGCCAAAGGCGAGGTCGAAGATGCAGCTGGAGCACACGATAGGCACCTGCGTGGGACCGACGGGCAAGCCGATGCCGCGGCTCTCGAGCTCGCGGGCGACGCCGCTTGCGGCTTCGAGGCCAAAGGCCGATCCACCCGAAAGGCAGACGGCGTGGACCTTGTCGACGGTGTTCTCGGGACGCAGCAGGTCGGTTTCGCGCGATGCTGGAGCACCGCCGCGAACGTCAACGCCGCCGGTGGCGCCCTCGGGTGCCACGATTACGGTGCAACCGGTGCCGGCCTCCTCGTCCGTATAGTTGCCATAGCAAAAGCCATCGACATCGCAGACGTCAATGGTCTCGAGCAGTGTATCCATGTTTAACTCCTATCGGTTTTCCGCCGCGCCTTGTGCCCGGTCGGGATCCGTACGGTACGCCAAAATTTTAGGCGCTGGGGAATACCCAGCGCCAGATGCAATTACGAGAGTTTTTGAATCGCGCGCGCGACGCGGGCGATGGGTAAGCCCACCACGTTATAGAAGTTGCCCGAAATATCGTGCACGAGCATGCGTCCGCCTGTGCCCTGAATGCCGTAGGCTCCGGCCTTGTCCATGGGCTCGCCGGAGGCGACATAGCGCTCGATCTGCTCCTCGGTAAGCTCATAGAACGTCACGTCGGTCACATCGACAAACGACAGGCTCTCGGCGGCATGCGGAGCTGTAGCGTCGCCGGCTTTAACGATGCAGACGCCGGTTGCGACCTGGTGCGTGCGACCCGAAAGCTCACGGAGCATGGTGCGTGCCTCGTCCTCGGTTGCCGGCTTGCCCAGAATCTTGCCGTCAAAGGTGACGATGGTGTCGGCCGCGACCGTCAGCTCATTGGGCTCGGCATACTCGGCAGCAACGGCAGCCGCCTTGGCGCGTGCCAAGCGCTCGACAAGCGTGAGCGGGGCCTCGCCATCAAAGGGCGTTTCGTCGATATCCGCGGGAATCACGCGAATGTTGTAGCCCGCCTCGCGCATCAGCTCTATGCGGCGCGGCGATTGCGAAGCCAAAATCATAGTTGGATGCCCTCGGCGACCTTCTCGACGGCCTTGTCGCCGGCGAGCGTGCGCAGCAGCTCCAAGGCAAAGGGGAGTGACTGTGCCATGCCGCTGGCAGTGATGATATTGCCGTCTTGCGTGACCTTCTCGCCGGTATAAGCTCCCTCGGGGAAGCTCTTCTCAAAGCCGGGGAAGCACGTGGCGCGGCGTCCCCCGAGCAGGCCAAGCTCGCCCAGGATAAACGGGGCGGCGCAGATGGCGGCAACGTGCTTGGTCGCGGCGAACTCGCAGACTACGTCGCAGACGCGCTGGTCAGCGCGCAGGTTGGTGGCTCCGGGCAGGCCGCCGGGCAGCACGACGCAGTCGTACTCGTCAAAGTTGATTTCGTCAAAGAGCGCATCGCAGGTCACGGGAATCTGCAGCGAGCTTACGACCTCGCGCGTGGGCATGATCGAGACGAGCGTGGCACGCACGCCGCCGCGACGCATGACATCGACCATGGTCAGGCATTCAATCGTTTCAAAGCCATCGGCGGCGAGAACGGCAACGCTGGGCATGAGAGTTCCTTTCGTAAGGCGGCATACAATTAGCCGTCTTATACCCCGAAGACCTCCGCTTGCCACGCTCGATTTCCCAATGATTTTTCTGAGCAATGATTAAGTGGCTAGTTGCGCCTAAGGTGGACGACGGTTTCGCAGTGGAAGGTTTGCGGGAACAGGTCGACTGGTGTGATCTTGACGGGGGAGAAGGTGCCTTCCTCGACAAAGCGCTTAAGGTCGCGCGCCAGGGTGGCAGGGTCGCAGCTCACATAGGCGACATCGCGCGCACTCGTGCTGGCGATGAGGTCGATGGCCTCGGGCGCCAGGCCCGCGCGTGGCGGATCGACCACCAGGACATCGGCGTCCTGGTCGGGGAACTCGCGCACGGCATCGCCGCCGATGACGTCGACGTTGTCGAGCTTGTTGATCTCGAGGTTACGGCGCAGGTCGCGCACGGCCGGACCGTAGGCCTCGACGGCGGCAACAAAGTCGCAGCGGCGGGCGAGCGGCAGGGTAAAGGTTCCGGCGCCGCAGTACAGGTCCACGGCAAGCTCGTCTTCCTGCGGGTCGAGCGCTTCCATGACAAGCTCGATCAAAATCTCGGCACCCTTGGTGTTGACCTGGAAAAAAGACGGGGCAGACAAGCGCATCTGACCCTCGGCGATATTCTCGGTCCATGAGCCCTCTCCGGCGAGCATTTCGACCTTGGAGACACGGCGGGCCTTCTTTTCGCCCTTGCTCATCACGCGCACGATGCTCGTGGGATGAGCGGCGTCCGCCAGCACGCGGGAGACCTGCGAGCGCGGAAAAGAGCCTGTAGGCGTCCAGAGTGCGACCTCGAGTGCCTTGGTACGGCGCGATGCACGAATGCCCACGCGTTCGAGTCCCAAGTCATGGCTGCCGCTTAGATAGTTGAGTGCGCCGACGACCGATTTGAGCGCCTTCGGGAAGCGCTTATCGAACAGCGGGCACGCATCGACGGTCACGATTTTGCTGGGGTCGACACCGTGCATGCCAAGGCGCACGCGACCGTTGACGACGGTCGGTTCGAGCTCGATTTTATTGCGGTAGCCCCAGTCGTCCTTGGTGTGGCAGATGGGCTGTACCAACTCATCGACCTGCTCAGGAGCGAACTTGCCGATGCGCTCGAGCGTGGAGCGCAGGTTTTGCTCCTTGGCGGCGAGCTGTGCCGTGCGTGAGAGATTGCCCCACGAACAACCGCCGCAGATGCCAACGAAGGGGCAGGGGGGCTGAATGCGATCGGGGCTCGGCTCCAGAATCTCGGTCGTGCGGGCGCGCATGAACGACTTGCCGTCCTGTACGACCTCGGCCTCGACGGTGTCGCCTGCCACGGCGCCCTGCACAAAGACGGCCTTGCCGTTGTCGGCGTGCGCCAGCCCGTCGGCGCCGTAGGTCATCGATTCTATAGTGAGCTTCATATCCCTGCCTGTCATTCGTGTTGTTGCTCGCACCATGGTAGCAGGGAAAAGCGCCCCGCATCCGAGGCTTTCCTCAAATGCGGGGCGCTTCTACAAACTGCTTCTACAAACGACTATTTCGTCTTGCCGGTAATGAGCGTCTTAAGACCCAGGCCGATCAGGCCCAGGCCCATGCGCACACGACCGGGGCGATGGCGCTCGATGGCCTTGGTCTTGCCGGCGGGCTTATCGCGACGGGCGCTCGTCTCGGGTGCGGGCTTAGCTGCCTGCGGCTCGGGCTGAGGTGCAGGTGCGGGCTCGGGCTCAATGACGGTCGCCTGGACCTTCTGAACCTCGGGTGTGGCCGGCTGCGGCTTAGGAGCAGGGGCGGGCTTTGCCTCAATGACGGGCTCGGGCGCGGCCTCGGCGTTGCGGTAGGCACGCTCCAGCAGGGCTTCCTGCGAGTTGAAGGGTTTCTCACCCTCTGCGCGCTCCACGGGGACCCAGGTGCCGTCGCTCGTGAGGCTGCGGGCCTTCACGTTGTCGCGCAGCTGCATGCCCATGTACTCGTGCACCAGGGCGCGGCAGGTGGGGTCGAGCACGGGGAAGGCGATCTCCACGCGGTGCTCGGTGTTGCGTGTCATCATGTCGGCCGAGCTCAGATAGATCATGTCCGAGTCCACGCCAAAGGCGTAAACGCGCGCATGCTCCAAAAAGCGTCCGACGATAGAACGGACATGCACGTTCTCGGTCTTGCCAGGAACGCCCGGCTTGAGGCACGAGATGCCGCGGATGATCATGTCCACGCGGACTCCTGCGCACGATGCCTCGGCGATCTTGTCGATGACCTCGCGGTCGGTGAGCGAGTTGAGTTTAAAGAACACGCGGGCGGGCTCGCCGGCGAGGGCGCGCTGGATCTCGCGGTCAAGCCCGCGCATGATGAGCGGCTTGAGGCCTACGGGCGCCACACCCAGGAAGCGGTAATCGCCGCGCAGATTGCCCAGCGACAGATTGCGGAAGAACAGGTTGGCGTCCTCGCCGATGCCGGGATGGGCTGTCATGAGCATAAAGTCGCTGTAGAGTTTGGCCGTCTTCTCGTTAAAGTTGCCGGTGCCCAAAAGCGTCAGGCGTGTAAGCGCCATGCCCTCGCGATAGGTGAGCTGGCAGATTTTTGAGTGGCATTTAAAGCCCTCGGAACCATAGATGACGGTGCAGCCCGCCTCTTCCAGACGCTCGGCCCACTCGATGTTGTTCTGCTCGTCAAAGCGGGCACGAAGTTCCATGAGCACCGTGACCTCTTTGCCGTTCTCGGCAGCATCGATCAGCGACTCGCACAGGCGGCTCTGCTTGGCCACGCGGTAGAGTGTGATGCGCAGCGAGATGCACTCGGGGTCGTAGGCGGCCTCGTGCACCAGATCCAGGAAGGGGTTCATGGCCTCGTAAGGGTAAAAGAGCAGCTTGTCGCCCTGCAGCACCTGTTCGCGGATGGAGCGGGTCATATCGATGGTGGGGTTGGGCTGCGGCTTAAACGGCGTAAAGAGGAGCTCGTTGCGCAGGTGCTCGGGAATCTTGCCCTCAATGCCAAAGACGTAGCCCAGGTCGAGCGGGATATCGCAGGTAAAGACCGAGCGGCGCGAAAGCTCGAGCGCCTTGCGGATGGTCTTGAGCGTCGCCTTCTCGAGCGACCCCGAGACCGCGAGCACAACCGGCTGCAGACGCAGGCGCTTCTTGAGAATGCGCTTCATGTGCTGTCGGTAGTCCTCTTCCTCTTCGACGCCCTCGCCGTCCGGATCGATGTCGGCGTTGCGGGTGACTCGGATGAGCGCGCGGTCGAGTGGCTTGTAGGAGCCAAAGCAGCTGTCCAGGCAGGCGAGGATGACGTCCTCGAGCAAGATGTAGGAGTAGGTGCCGGTGGGCGAGGGGATCTCGACCACGCGGTTCATCGAGGCGGGAATCTCGATAAGGCCCAGCAGGCTCTCCTCGTCGGTGGCGCCGTCCAGACCACAGGCCAGATATAGCGCGCCATTGCGCAGGTTGGGGAAGGGGTGGCGAGGATCGATGACCAGTGGCGAGATGACCGGCGACACGTAGGCCTGGAAGTAGCGGGTTACAAAGGTGCGCTCCTCGGGCGTAAGCGAATCGATGTGGGCGCGGTGAACGCCCAAGGTGTCGAGCTTGCCCTCGATGCTCTTAAAGATGGACTCCCAACGGGTAAGGAGCCCGGGCATTTCGGCCATGACAGCATCGACCTGTTCGGAGGCGGTCATATTGCTCTTGTTGTCGACAGGTTGTTTTTTGAGCTCCGCCAGATCGGACAGGCCGCCCACGCGCACCATAAGGAACTCGTCGAGGTTAGACTCGAAAATCGACACGAACTTTAGACGCTCGAACAGCGGAACGGTCTCGTCGAAGGCTTCGTCAAGCACACGGTTGTCAAAGCGCAGCCAGCTAAGCTCTCGGTTTTGCGTATATGAAAAATCACGCGGCGGCTTGCGCAGCTTTGCGGCGGCTTGCTTCTTTTCGATTTTGCTCGGCATATGCATCTGTCCGTTCAGTCCCCGTAGGGGACGGTAGCCTAACTCTAATTCACTATTGTCTCAATTTAGTCGACCGGTGGCACGGACGTATCGCGTGAACGGTATCTTTACCTACTTCTTACGCTGACAAGTCATGCAACTAACTGCCCAACTCGTTTGGAAACAATCTATATCCATACTCAATTGGTGAGGATGTATGAATAAGAATGATTGCGAGCTGAATATAATCGAATCCAAATTGAATCATGGACAAACGACATATATATGCAGAAAACCGTTTTAGCTATGCAATTCCTAAACATGAAAATATTTGTGCAATCTAGCTTAATTCCTTAGAAAAAAGAACATTTACCTTTGAAAACCTGCTTTAGAGAACCGAAGTGAATCATGGGGGAATCATATGCGATATACCGTTCATCGCACTTTGCTGACCGTTCGGGGGCGAGGTGGAATTGCAGGTGGTTTTTGGATATAACTAGAGCTGTCAGCAAGCAGCGTCCCATACGGAGGGGCGCTGATACATTCGGCCAGTAAGGCCCGAAAGAAAGGTAGGAGGCCATGACGAAAGGTCTGCACGTGCCTTCCGAGATCGGCAAGCTCAGGAAGGTCTGCCTGCACCGTCCCGGCGACGAGCTCCTCAACCTGCCGCCCGACGAGCTCGAGCGACTCCTGTTCGACGACGTCCCGTTCCTGGAGGTCGCGCAGCAGGAGCACGACACCTTCGCCCAGATCCTGAGGGACCAGGGCGTGGAGGTCCTCTATCTCGAGAACCTCGTCGCCGAGGTGTTCGACCAGGTCCCCGGCGCCCGCGCCGAGTTCACCGACCAGTACATCGCCGAGGCCGGCATCCGCGGCCAGCACATGCCGCAGATCGTCCGCGAGAAGCTGGACTCCATCGAGGACAACCTCGAGTTCGTCAAGAAGACCATGGCCGGCATGACCAAGGCCGAGATCGACATGCCCCTCACGGCGTCCACGACCCTCGACTCCCTGGTCAACTCCGAGTCCGAGTCCGACCTGATCATCGACCCGATGCCCAACCTCTACTTCACCCGCGACCCGTTCGCGGTCGTCGGCGAGGGCGTCAACCTCAACCGCATGTACTCGGTCACCCGCAACCGCGAGACCCTGTACGGCAAGTACGTCTTCAAGTACCACCCCGACTACAAGGACGTCTCCCTGTACTTCCGCCGCGACTGCCAGTTCCACACCGAGGGCGGCGACGTGCTGAACATCAACGAGAAGACCCTCGCCGTCGGCATCTCCCAGCGCACCCAGGCCGCCGCTATCGACGTCATGGCCCAGAACATCTTCTGGAACTCCGACTCCAAGGTCGAGCGCATCCTTGCCTTCGACATCCCGGTCTCGCGCGCCTTCATGCACCTCGACACGGTCTTCACCCAGATCGACGTCGATAAGTTCACGATCCACCCCGCCATCATGGGCACCCTGCGCGTCTACGAGCTGACCGCCGGCAAGAACCCGGGCGACGTGAACATCCGCCTGATCGAGGACACCCTCGAGCACGTCCTGGAGGACGCCACCGGCGTCGACCAGGTCAAGCTGATCCCCTGCGGCGGCGGCGACCCGATCGCGGCCTCCCGCGAGCAGTGGAACGACGGCTCCAACACCCTGTGCGTCGAGCCCGGCAAGATCTGCGTCTACGCCCGCAACACCGTCACCAACGACGTGCTGTACAAGGAGGGCCTGGACCTTCTCGTCGTGCCCTCCGCCGAGCTCTCCCGCGGCCGCGGCGGCCCGCGCTGCATGAGCATGCCCTTCTGGCGCGAGGACCTCTAAGTCTTTCCGTTTCCGGTGCGGTCCCCCTACAACCGCACCGGCTTCGCCCGTTAAACGGGCAACACTAATACTTACGTAATTCATTTCTTCGAAAGGAATCGAACCATGGGTGTTAACCTCTCCGGCCGTAGCTTCCTCAAGCTTCTCGACCTCACCACCGAGGAGATCGAGTACCTGCTCAAGCTTTCCAAGAACTTCAAGGATATGAAGCGCGCTGGCGTTCCGCACCGCTATCTCGAGGGCAAGAACATCGTTCTGCTCTTCCAGAAGACCTCCACTCGTACCCGCTGCGCCTTCGAGGTCGGCGGCATGGATCTGGGCATGGGCGTCACCTACCTCGATCCGGGTTCGTCGCAGATGGGCAAGAAGGAGTCCATCGAGGACACCGCCCGCGTTCTCGGCCGCATGTATGACGGCATCGAGTTCCGTGGCTTTGCCCAGGACGACGTCGAGGAGCTCGCTGCTAAGTCCGGCGTGCCTGTCTGGAACGGCCTGACCACCGAGTGGCATCCCACCCAGATGCTCGCCGACATCCTGACCGTCCAGGAGAACTTCAACTACGACATCAAGGGCAAGACTCTCGTCTTCATGGGCGACTGCAAAAACAACGTTGCTCGCTCCCTCATGGTCGTCTGCTCCAAGCTCGGTATGAACTTCGTGGCCTGCGGCCCCGAGGAGTGCATGCCCGCTGACGACGTCATCGAGGCCTGCAAGCCCATCGCCGAGGCCAACGGCTGCACCATCAAGCTGACCACCGACGTCAAGGACGGCGTCACCGGTGCCGACGTTATCTACACCGACGTGTGGGTCTCCATGGGCGAGCCCGACGAGGTCTGGGCCGAGCGCATCGCTCAGCTTACCCCGTATCGTGTTACCTCCGAGGTCATGGCTATGGCCAACCCGGGTGCCATCTTCCTGCACTGCCTGCCCAGCTTCCACGACACCAACACCACGATTGGCGCAGAGAAGTGCGAGCAGTTCGGCATCACCGAGCAGGAGGTCACCGACGAGGTCTTCGAGAGTCCCGCTTCCAAGGTCTTCGACGAGGCCGAGAACCGCATGCACACCATCAAGGCTGTCATGTACGCCACGCTCAAGTAAGAGCATCTAGCATCTCGCTCGGGGTGTCTTGCTGCACACCCCGAGCGGCTTTGTCTGGTAAATATCTCGCGTCGGGCGGTGGGCGCGGCACGGAAGATCCGCTTAGCGCGAGAAAGTTAAATGATTTATGAAGGGGGGATGAGAACCATGACTGAGACCGCTAAGAAAAAGCGCGGTATGCCTTCATCGTTCACCATTCTTCTAGCTCTGCTGGCAATTGTTGCAGTGATTACCGTTATCGTCTCCGGCACGTCCGGCGGCGCGGTTACTGCAGCCCGCTTGAGCGATTTCTGCACCGCCCCGATCCTGGGCTTCGCTGACGCTCTGCCCGTCTGCCTCTTCGTTATGATCCTGGGCGGCTTCCTCGGTATGATGACCGAGACCGGCGCTCTGGACAACGGCATCGCCGTTCTGGTGCAGAAGCTTAAGGGCAACGAGATCATGCTCGTTCCTGTCCTTATGCTCATCTTCTCCCTCGGTGGTACCACCTATGGTATGTGCGAGGAGACCGTTCCCTTCTACGCCCTGCTCGCCGCTACCATGATGGCCGCTGGCTTCGACCCCATGGTCGGCGCCGCTACCGTCCTGCTCGGCGCTGGCTGCGGCTGCCTGGGCTCCACGGTTAACCCGTTCGCCGTCGGCGCTGCCGTCGACGCTCTGACCGGCGTTGGCATTGAGGTCAACCAGTCCATCATCATCGGCCTCGGTGCCGTCCTGTGGATTGTCACTACCGCTATGTCCATCGTTTTCGTGATGAACTATGCCAAGAAGGTCAAGGCTGACAAGGGTTCCACCATCCTGTCGATGCAGGAGCTCAAGGACGCCGAAGAGGCTCACGGCAAGGCTGCTTCCGAGGTCCACAAGGAGGTCAAGCTCACCGGTCGTCAGAAGGGTGTTCTGATCGCCTTCGCCTTCACCTTCGTCGTCATGATCGTCGGCTTCATTCCGCTGGCCGATCTCAACAAGGGCGTCGCCAACTTCTTCGACGCTGGCGCTGTCTACGACGCCGATGGTAACGCCGTCGTCCAGGGCTGGTCTGCCCTGATCACCGGCCTGCCCATTGGCCAGTGGTACTTCGACGAGGCTTCCACCTGGTTCTTCCTCATGGCCGTCCTGATCGGTATCATCGGTGGCCTGTCCGAGAAGCAGATCGTCAACACCTTCATCACCGGCGCTGCCGACATGATGTCCGTTGTTCTCGTTATCGCCCTCGCCCGTGGTATCTCCGTCCTCATGGCTAACACCGGCCTCGACGTCTTCGTCCTCGACGCTGCCGCCAATGCCCTGGCTGGCCTGTCCGGCGTGATCTTCGCTCCCATGAGCTTCCTGGTCTACTTCGGCCTGTCCTTCCTGATCCCTTCGACCTCTGGTATGGCCACCGTCTCCATGCCTATCATGGGACCGCTGGCTGTTAAGCTCGGCTTCTCGCCCGAGGTCATGGTCATGATCTTCTCCGCCGCCATCGGTGTCGTGAACCTGTTCACCCCGACCTCCGGCGCCATCATGGGCGGTCTCGCCCTGGCCAAGATCGAGTGGACGACCTGGCTCAAGTTTGCCCTTAAGCTCATCGTCGCGCTCTCCGTCGTCTGCGCCGTCATCCTGACCGTCGCCTGCGTGCTGCTCTAAGTACCCAACGGGTACCCCACGGAAACCTTGACGATCCTGTAGAGGATCACCTGGTCATCGTCTGTCCGGTGGGGTAAACCCACCGGTAGACTCCTACCTTTAGCCCCCTTCCGTTCCGTGCGCGGGAGGGGGCGCTTTTTTGTTCCGCGGTTTTACCAAACCGCGGAACCGGTCGACGCTACGCGCCGTCCAGAACGACAATTTGTCATTCAAAAGGCAAGGCATGACCAAAAGGTCTATGCCTCGCCTTTTTCATGCCAACTTGTACGTTCTGGACGGCGCTCGCTGTCCGTCCTCTGCCTGCGGCGCTTTCCATTGTTGGTGCAGAGGGCGCTTTGCCTACTCTGGCGGGCTTTCGCTGGCTTATGCTCAACCTGCGACGTTTCCATTATTGATACAAAGGCCAGGTTTGTTTGAACCAAAAAGGGGAAGTTGCGGTGGAATAGTTCCTGTTTGGCCGTCTTGAGGGGTTAAACGGGAACTATTTCACCGCAACTTATCGATGGCGTGTTTGGTTGGTGCCAGTTGATTGCTTGGGCGTTGGGGAGGGTCTGCTCCGTTATAATCGCCTAGAACATTAATTGGAAACGGGACGGGAGCCATACATGCGCCAGGGTTTCGACAATGCGAAGTATATCGAGCTGCAGGCTGCTCACATTAAGGAGCGTATCTCGCAGTTTGGCGGCAAGCTGTATTTGGAGTTTGGCGGCAAGCTGTTTGACGACTATCACGCGAGTCGCGTGCTGCCGGGTTTTGAACCGGACAGCAAGTTCCGCATGCTCAAGAGCATTGCCGATGACGTTGAGGTCATCATCGCGATCAACGCGAACCACATCGAGAAAAACAAGGCTCGTGGTGACCTTGGCATTACCTATGACGAGGACGTTTTGCGCCTGGTCGATCTGTTCCGAGGGAATGGGTTTGCCGTCGCGGCTGTGGTCATCACCCAGTATGCCGGCCAGCCTGCTGCCGATGTGTTCCGCAACCGCCTGAACGCGCTCGGTATTCCCGCCAAGCTGCACTATCCCATCGAGGGGTATCCGCACGATGTCGATCTGATCGTGTCCGACGATGGCTACGGCAAGAACGAGTTTGTCGAGACCACGCGTCCGCTCGTTGTCGTGACGGCACCCGGCCCCGGCTCGGGCAAGCTCGCCACTTGCCTCTCGCAGCTGTATCACGAGCATAAGCACGGTACCGCCGCCGGCTATGCCAAGTTCGAGACCTTCCCGGTCTGGAATCTTCCTCTGACGCATCCGGTCAATATTGCCTACGAGGCCGCCACGGCTGACCTCGACGACGCCAATATCATCGATTCGTTCCACCTTGAGGCCTACAACAAGACCACGGTCAACTACAACCGCGACGTCGAGGCCTTCCCGGTAGTCCGTGCCCTGATGGAAAAGATCCTGGGCAAGAGCCCCTACCAGAGCCCTACGGACATGGGCGTCAATATGGTCGGCTTTGCCATCACCGATGACGATGCCTGCCGCGACGCTTCCAAGATGGAGATCGTCCGCCGCTACTTTACCGCGGTCGAAAATGTGCGCCGTACCGGAGTGGGCGATGAGCAAGTCGACCGTCTCAAGATTATTATGAAGAAAGCCGGCATCGATAAGAACTACTCACCGGCGCGCTCGGCGGCCCTCACCAGGGAGCAGCTGACGGGTGGTCCCGTGGGTGCCATGGTCATGCCCGATGGCTCCGTGGTGACCGGTAAGACCTCCACGCGCTTGGGCGCCGCAAGTTCGCTCATTATGAACGCCCTCAAGCATGTCTCGGGCGTCGACCTTGAGCTCGAGGTCATTAGCGATGAGGCGATCGAGCCCATCAGCAAGCTCAAGACGCATTTCCTGGGAAGCAAAAACCCGCGCCTCCACACCGACGAGACGCTTATGGCGCTGTCGATCACCTCGGCCACGAGTGAGACGGCCGCTCGCGTCCTTTCGGGCCTGGAGCAGCTGCGCGGTTGCGATGCCTTCTTTAGCGTGATCATCTCGCCGACGGACGAGACGGTACTGCGCAAACTGGGTATCAACGTGTGCTGCGAGCCCAAGTTTGAGCGCCGCGGTTTCTTCCATCGCTAAGTTTGAAGCACCGCGGTAATTGCATTGCATTTTGGCCGTATCGGGTTAGCGCCCGGTACGGCTTTTTGATCAATAAAGCGCCTATTTCGGCGAAAAATAGCTGTTTACCTGCCTAGAAACAATTTGAGCGGTATACAATAACCGTAACTGTTTCATCCTTAGCGGGATGCCGCATGATGGATATTACCTGCCATCGTGAGGTGTGTCGGTCGCGCACGGCGCGTTAGATGCTCGTGCTCGGTTTGAGGAGGCTGCTATGGCGGGCAAGGGTCGTGCGAGTGTCAACGATATGAAGCGTGTCGAGGTGCTGGTGCTGATGGAGATCGACCAGCAAACCGAAGACAATGGCGGGCCGTATAGTTTCTCGCGCAAAACGCTTGCCGAGCGCGTGGGGGTTTCGCCGTATCGTGCCCGCGCCGCAATCGATCGCTTGGATTCCGAGGGCATGATTGATGTCGTCTCGCGTTATAGCGACGACGGCGGTCAGCTTGCAAATGGCATTTGCCTCACCGAACGTGGCGAATGGTATCTTGAGGGCGTCCGTACCGGCATGCTCGTTCAAGAAATGCTTGAGGACGAGGCTACTGATCGATAGCAGCATGTAACCCTTGCCATAGCGACGTCGCCTGGGAAACCGGGCGGCGTTTTGTTTCAAGATTGAGAAATGCAATCGCACGCGAGAAAAATTGCGAACGGTCCGCGGCGCGAGTATTACAATGAAGACCCGTAAGATGTGTATGGACAACTTCTACGGGAAGCGCAGGTAACTCAATATGACCAAGCATGTGTTCGTAACCGGTGGCGTGGTTTCGTCCCTGGGCAAGGGTATTACCGCGGCCTCGCTGGGCCGTCTGCTCAAGTCGCGTGGCTACAAAGTAACGATGCAGAAGGCCGACCCGTATCTGAACGTCGACCCCGGTACCATGAGCCCGTTCCAGCATGGTGAGGTCTTTGTTACCGAGGATGGTTACGAGTCTGACCTGGACCTGGGTCATTACGAGCGCTTTATTGATGAGAACCTGACCCGCGATTCCAACTTTACGACCGGTGCCATCTACAAAAGCCTAATCGCCCGTGAGCGTCGCGGCGACTTTTTGGGCGGTACCGTGCAGGTGATTCCCCACGTCACCAACGCCATCAAGGACAAGTTCCGCCGCATCGAGGAGCAGACCGGCTCCGATGTGGTCATCACCGAGCTGGGCGGCACGATCGGCGACATCGAGTCCCAACCGTTTGTCGAGGCCATCCGCCAGTACCGCAAGGAGGCCGGCCCCGAGAACGTCTGCTACATCCACGTGTCGCTCGTTCCCTATATCGCCGCCGCCCATGAGGTCAAGACCAAGCCCACGCAGCATTCCGTCAAGGAGCTCCGCAGCTTTGGCATCCAGCCCGATATCATCGTGCTGCGCTCCGACCACCATATCGATGACGCTATCCGCGGAAAGATCGCAAGCTTCTGCGACGTCGACACCGATTGTGTCTTTACCAACGAGGACTGCGCGAGCATTTACGATGTTCCGCAGCTGCTTGCCGAGCAGGACTTTGACCTGCGCATTTGCGAGCGCTTGGGTCTGGACCCGCGTGAGCGCGACATGAGCGAGTGGAATGAGTTCCTGCGCAAACAGAATCACGCCAACCATCACGCCGACAAGGTGAAGATCGCCGTCGTGGGCAAGTACACGCAGCTGCCCGATGCGTACCTGTCGGTTATCGAGGCCCTGCACCATGCGGGCGTCTTCTACGATCGCCATGTGGACGTCCAGCTGGTCGACGGCGAGAGCCTCGACGAGCAGAATGTCTCCGAGGTTTTGGGCGACGCCTCGGGCATCCTGGTCCCCGGCGGCTTTGGCAAGCGCGCCCTGGAGGGCAAGATCCTCGCGGCCGAGTTTGCCCGTGAGCACAAGATTCCGTATCTGGGCATTTGCCTGGGTATGCAGGTGGCCGTGTGCGAGTTCGCCCGCAACGTCGTCGGCCTTGCCGGCGCCAGCTCCTCCGAGTTCGATCCGGACGGCCCGTTTAGCGTCATCGATCTGATGAGCTCGCAGGAGGACGTGACCGAGAAGGGCGGCACCATGCGCCTGGGCGCCTATCCGTGCAAGCTCGCCGCCGATACCCTTGCTCGCGAGGCATATGGCGAGGAGCTCGTCTACGAGCGTCACCGTCATCGCTTTGAGTTCAACAACGCCTTCCGTGACCAGCTCGAGGACGCCGGCTTGGTTATCTCGGGTCTGTCGCCCGACGAGCGCCTGGTCGAGATGGTCGAGCTGCCGCGCGACGTGCATCCGTGGTATGTGGCAACCCAGGCTCATCCCGAGTTCAAGAGCCGCCCGACCAACCCGCAGCCGCTGTTCCGCGAGTTCGTGCGCGCTTCGATCGGCCAGCACGAGGGTGTCGACCGTCTGCAGGTGACGCCCATGAACCTCGCTACGGACTAAGGGTGCCGGCGAATAAGGAACATACCGAAGCTACTCCCTCGTCGCTCGCCGTGGCGGCGGGGGAGTATCTCGATTACCTCGCGGTCGAGCGGGGTTTGGCGCGCAACACGATTGCGGCCTACCGTCGTGACCTGACGACGTACTGCGCCTATCTGGAGCGGGCGGGTATTGTGTCTTTTGAAGAGGTGACCCGTCAGGTCGTGGAGGGCTTTGTCGCCGACCGTCGCGATGGGGGCTATTCCGATGCCTCGGTGGAGCGTGCGCTTGCGGCCGTGAAGGGCCTGCATGCCTTTTTGGTGCGCGATGGGGCTGTGGCCCAAAATCCAACGGCGGCGTTGCGCCTGCCTAAAAAGGCTGAGCGTTTGCCGGAGTATCTATCGGTGGAGGATGTCTCGGCGCTGCTCGATCAAGACTTCCCCGAGGGCGAGATGGGCTTGCGCGACCATGCCATCTTGGAAGTGCTCTACGGATGCGGCTTACGTGTGAGCGAGTTGGTGGGGCTCGATGTGGGCGATATCCATATCGACGATGGCTTTGTGCTCGTTCGCGGTAAGGGCTCAAAGGAACGCCTGTCACCGCTGGTGGGAAGCGCGGCGCGAGCCCTGACGCTCTATGTAACTGAGGGGCGTTCTCGCTTGGCGGTCCATGCCCGCGGAACCGAGACCTCGGCGGTCTTTTTAAATAAGAACGGCCGCCGTCTGTCGCGCCAGGGCATCCATGCCATCTGTGAGCGCTACGGGCGCCAGGTGGGACTGGTGGGGCTCCATCCCCATACGCTGCGTCACTCCTTTGCCACCCATATGCTTGCGGGCGGCGCAGACCTCCGTGTGCTACAGGAGATCTTGGGGCATGCCGATATATCGACCACGCAGATCTACACGCATGTCGATCGTACGCAACTGACCGAGGTCTATCTGGCGGCGCACCCGCTGGCACATCGCTAGCACCTCGCTGACCTGCATATTTATAAATATTAAAGGGGACGGGCCCCAGATTGCCGAGACGCACTTTTGCGCGCATGGGCAATCTGGGGCCCGTCCCATTTTTCGCCAGACACCGACGCGGTGGTGGGCCGTGTGTGTCGTGGGTGGGGGAGTTTGGGGGCGATGTGAACGGCGTGTAAAGGGACGTAAAAATCGCCTCAAGGTCAACTTGAAGGTTGAGGTTCGCGGGCGTGGTTCTACAGGTGGCATCACGCCTTTGCTGCAAACACAACATATTGTGTTTTCGAACATATGCTCGGGGGTGTTTTACAACATATTGAGGGTGGAGTGGTGGGGCGGGGTGGGGGAAGGGGTGGGGAAAGGTGTTGAAAAATGGGGCGGTTCCCCATATTATTGATGACGTCGACAGGCGGGGTGGTTCCCCGCGTACGTGCCATCTGAGTAACCGAGGGGAGGGCGCACATGGGAATGACGGGTGCATACGAGCGCAATCTCGATGCAAAAGGTCGTCTATCCCTGCCTGCACCCCTTCGCGAGGAGCTTGGAGAGCACGTTCGCGTGTTCAAAGCCCTGGATGTCGATGCTCTGTACGTGTTCTCTGCCGAGGCCTTCGATAAGTGGGTCGAAGGACTCTTCGCGGGTCGTGAGGGCCACGAGGGTTTTAACCCGCGTGACATCAACGACCAGAAGCTCATGAGGGCGATCAACAAGCGCACCACGTCGATGGACGTGGACAGCGCCGGTCGTATCGGTCTTTCCGAGTCTCTCCGCAAGCAGGCGAACCTCGACCGCGAGGTCACGGTTGTGGGCAACTACGACCACCTTGAGGTTTGGGATCGCGCCGCGGCCGATGAGGACGATGACGATGAGGCCCTGCTGGACCTCTTCTTCTCGTAAGGGCAAGGCACGGGTAACGGATGGAGCGTGGGATCTTGACACAAGAATATCGGCATGAACCTGTCATGCTCGGCGAAGTGCTTGAGTCGCTGCGGCTAAAGAGCGGCTCCGTTGTCTGCGATTGCACCCTTGGCGGTGCCGGCCATTCGGTAAAGATGGCCGCGCAGGTGGGGGAGACGGGCCTTTTGCTCGGCGTCGATCAGGACGACATGGCCCTCGAGGCCGCTGGTGCCCGTCTGGACCGCGAGGTTCCCGGCGTTCCGCACCAGCTGCTGAAGGGCAACTTCGGCGACTTGGACGAGCTGCTTTGCTCGGCCGAGGTGCCCGGGGTCGATGGCTTCCTGTTCGATTTGGGCGTTTCGTCACCGCAACTCGATATCCCTGGCAGGGGCTTTTCGTATAACGAGGACGCCCCATTGGACATGCGGATGGATCCGGGTAATAACACCTTAAACGCAGCTGAGGTCATCAACACCTATAACGAACACGACCTCGCCCGGATTCTACGCGTCTACGGAGAAGAGAAGTTCGCCTCGCAGATTGCGCGCGAGATCGTGCGCCGCCGCGAGCAAGAACCGATCGAAACCACCGGCCAATTTGTCGAGATCATCAAGGCGGGTATCCCGGCTGCCGCTCGTCGGCATGGCGGACACCCGGCCAAGAAAAGTTTCCAGGCCATTCGCATCGAGGTCAATCACGAGCTCGATGTGCTCGAACGAGGGCTTGATGCCGCCACCAGGTGGCTCAACCCGGGCGGACGTATCTGCGTCATCTCGTATCACTCGCTCGAGGACCGTATCGTAAAGAACCACTTTAAGGAGATGAGCCAGGGGTGCACGTGTCCGCCGGAGATTCCGGTGTGCGTGTGCGGCAACGTGCCGATACTCAAGGTCATCACCCGCAAACCCTTGGTTGCCCAGCCTGATGAGGTTGAGCGCAACCCTCGGGCGAGATCAGCCAAAATCCGCGTGGCGCAGCGTCTGTAGGCGCGACCGCGCGATATTGGACCTCCCGCTCGCACCATAAACGAAGCTTAAACACACTACCAACGTACTCGGGATGGGAGGCGGCATATCATGGGCTACAACACTTCAAGCGCAGCACTCGCCTATGATATGAACGCCATGCCCGCCTATCGTGAGACGCCGCAGGCCCCCGTTGCTCCCCGTGAGCAGCGCGCGCCGCGCTTTGATGTCTACACGGGCGCGGGCCGTCAGGCAAACCAGGCGGTAAGCCCGGTTTTCATGAGCGTTCTTAAAACGTTTTGCATCATTGCGGCTATCTTCATGACGATCGGCGTCGCCCGCGTGGCGCTCGCCGGCGTTACGGCCCAGGTGCTCAACAGCAACGCCGAGCTTACCAGCACGCTCGAAAAGGCGACCGATGAGAGCTCCGACCTGGAGGTCATGCATTCGGTCTATGGCGCCGACACGCGCATTCGCGACCTTGCGGGCGCTTATGGCATGGTGGAGCCCAGCGAGAGCGTTACACTTGACTTTTCGCAGGATGCAGCCGCGGGCGCCAACGCGACCGCGACCGCTCAGTAGCAAGACGGTAGCTGAGTATGACAAATGACTATCGCCGCGGTTCCGATGGGGGCCGCGGTTCTGGACGTCCCTCGTCGCGGGGACGTTCTGGTTATCAAGGAACGGGTCGGCAATCTTACAACGCCGGGCAGTCCCGTGGCAACGACCCGGCGTCGCGACTTCGCGGCTCGGGCGGCCCTCAAGTGCATAACACCAGGTCGCGCAAGAGTTCGTCGACCGAATGGCTCACAGGCGCGCCTCTGCCTCGCCGCAAAGCCGTCATGGGCTTCATTGGGCTTGGCTTGGGCTTGGGCGTCTTTCGCCTTGCCGACTATCAAATTGTCGAAGCCGATAAACTGCGCGAGCGTGCCGATGCGCGCCGCCTGCTTGCGCAGACCCTCTATGCCAAACGCGGCACCATCTACGACCGCAACGGCAACGTGTTGGCGTCGTCGGTCGAATGTCGCAACATCGCCGTGAACCCGCAGCTTGTCGAGGATGTTGACAAGACGGTGTCGGCGCTGGTCAAGGCAACTGGAATCGATAAAAAGACCTGCCGCAAGCTCGTCGAGTCCGATGGAACCTGGGTGTATATCAAGCGCCAGGTGGACGAAGACGATGTTGCGGCGCTGGAGAAGAAGAACCTGCCCGGCGTGCTTTTTGAGCAGGCCATGAAGCGTGTATATCCATACGGCAATCTGGCATCGCAGGTGCTGGGTGTAGTGAATGTAGACAACGACGGCTTGACGGGTCTCGAAAAGCAATACAACAAGCTTCTGACCGGCACGAACGGTTCTCTCGTACGCGAGCGCGCGAGGGACGGCAGCTATATCGCGGGCGGTGCCTATAAAAAGGTGGCTGCGGTCGACGGCGTTGATATCGTGACGACGCTCGACGTCAATATCCAGCGTGCGGCCGAGGATGCCCTGGCAGAGGCTGTCGAGAAGACAAAGGCCAAGAACGGCTCGGCGCTGGTCACCGATCCTACGACAGGCGAGATCTTGGCAGCCTGCTCGTACCCGACTTACGACCAGACCGATCTGGAGAACGCCAAGACCGAGGATATGAACCTGCGCCTGGTCACTGACGCCTACGAGCCCGGCTCGGTCTTTAAGACGCTCGTGGCCGGTGCCGGCTTCGACTTGGGCGCCGTGCGTTCGAGCACGTCGTTTGAGGTGCCGGCGAGCATTAAGGTGGGCGACGATACCGTTACCGATGCCGACAAGCGCGACTATGGCATGACCATGGATGTGCGCGAGATGATGCGCCGTTCGTCCAATGTGGGCTTTGTCCTGGTGGGGCGCAAGATCGGTGCCGACGACTTTGCCGCCTATGTGGACAAGTGGGGCATCGGTCACAGCTCTGGTGTAGATTTTCCGGGCGAGAGCCTGGGTATCGTCAAGGAGCGTGACCAGTATGACGGCGCCACGCTGGGCTCGATGAGCTTTGGACAGGCACTGTCCGTCTCGCCGATTGAGATCGCACGTGCCGTGGGCGGCATCGCCAACGGCGGCGTGATGATGACACCGCACTTCTATAAGTCCAGCAAAGGCGACGAGAAGGACTGGGGCGAAGGCGAGCGCGCGATTTCTGAGGATGCTGCATCCCAGGTGACATCGTGCATGCAGACGGTCGTGTCCGAGGGAACGGGCGTTGGCGGCGCGGTTGACGGCTATGACGTGGCGGGTAAGACCGGTACGGCCGAACGTGCCGACGAGAACGGCGGCTACCTCAAGGAGAACTACATGTCGTCCTTTATGGGCTTTGCACCGGCACAATCGCCCAAGGTGCTGTGCTATATCACGCTCGACGGAACGCCGAGCGGCTCAGATGCCGCTGCGGTGCCGTTCCAGTCCATTATGGCCAACGCGCTCGACGTGCTGGGTATCCCGCGCACGAGGTAGGGGGTTACAATCTTTGGGGCGTGGTTTGTTGTCCCATATGAGGGGTGTTCACATGCCCTGCACCACGCATGCGCGGCGCTGGGATACAATACGCCGATAGCATTATTAGGTTTACAGGGGAGCTGCAATGATAGAGATCGCCGTCAACAACCTCGCGGCCGCAACAGGGGCCCGAACCGTGACGGGAGAAGCCGATCGGGTATGCCGCGGGTGCGTTATCGACTCGCGCCAGGTCGAGGAAGGGACGATTTTCGTCGCCTTTCCCGGTGAAAACGTCGACGGCAATGATTTTGCTTCCCGTGCCGTCCAGTCGGGTGCCGGCGCCGTCGTGATGACGCGTGAGCCCGAGGCCGAGCTGGTCTCGCTGGCGCAGGACAAAGGATGCGCCATCCTGCTGACCGATGATCCCGAGGAGTTTCTGCTGCGTTTGGCGCACGCGTATCGCCTGGAGCTTGGCTGCCTGGTCGTTGGCATTACCGGTTCCATCGGCAAGACGACGACCAAGGACGTGCTCGCCGCTGTGCTCGCCAAGCGCTATCGTGTCTGGGCCACCAAGGGCAATTTCAATAACCTGATCGGCATGCCGCTCACGGTGCTTTCCGCTCCGGCCGATACCGAGGTCCTAGTGCTCGAGATGGGCATGAACCATTTCCACGAGATTGAGCGCCTGTCCCAGTCCGCCAATCCCAACCTTGCCATCGTGAGCAAGATTGGTACCTCTCACATCGGCATTTTGGGCAGCCGCGAGAACATCGCCCGCGCTAAGGCCGAGATTGTCCAGGGCATGTGCGCCGCCGGCGACTTCTTGCCGCTGCTGGTTTTGGGCGGCGAGGACGACTTTACGCCGTTCATTCGCGATACGTTCGCCCAGCCTGCTGGTATCGACGTGATGCTGGCCGGCGTCTCGGACGACGATGAGGTCCGTGCCCGCGACATTCGTGTTGATGACGAGGGCCGTCCGGTCTTTACGCTCGATTTTGGCCAGGGTGAGACAATCGATACCATGCTTGCCATCCCCGGCGTGCAGTCCGTCCCAAATGCCGTTAAGGCCGCCGCGGTTGCCTATCGCCTGGGCGTGACGCCCGAGCAGATCGATGCTGCCTTTAGGGGCCTCACGATCACCGGGCACCGCCAGGAGATCAAGCGCGCCAAGAGCGGTGCCCGCGTCATCGACGATTCCTATAACGCCAGCGCCGAATCCATGGCTGCTGGTCTCGATCTACTGTGCTCGCTTTCGTGCACGGGGTCTCGTATGGCGATCCTGGGCGAGATGGGCGAGATGGGCGATGAGGCTCCTCGCATGCATGAGCTCGTGGGCGCCTATGCCGCCGCCAAGAAGCTCGACATGCTGGCGTGCGTGGGTGGTGAGCTGGCCCAGCTTATGGCCGATGCCGCGCGCATGATGGGCATGGACGAGGACCGCATCCAGGTGTTCTCCGATTATCAGCAGGTGCTCGACCGCATGGGCGGCGCGCTTGAAAAACATGATGTTGTACTGGTCAAGGGTTCCCGCTTTGTTGAGCTCGACCGCTTTGTGGAAGGTGTGTGCTAGCCCATGTTCGGCAATCCCTCGTATCCAACGTATCAGGCTTTTTTGGGGCTTGGCATCGCCGCTGCCATTGCGCTGCTGCTCATGCCGTGGTGGATCAAGCTGCTCAAAGTCGAGGGTATCGGCCAGCAGGTTCGTGCCGACGGCCCCAAGCGTCATTTGGTTAAGCAGGGAACGCCCACCATGGGTGGCGTTGTCATCCTCGTCGCGATCTCGCTGACCTGTCTGCTGATGGGCAAGCTCACCACCGAGCTCGTGCTCGTGCTGCTCGCCACGCTGGCGACCGGCGTGCTGGGCCTGATCGACGACCTGACCTCCGTTACGCATGGGCGCTCGCTCGGTCTGACGCCCCATGCCAAGATGATCGGCCTAACCATTATCTGTGTCACCTTTACGGTACTTGCCGTCAACTGGTGCGGCGTCGCCCCCGAGATTCGTTTTCCCGGCGGCCTGACGATTGACCTCGGTGTTCTTTCGACCACCATCTGTGGCCTTTCGTTCCCGTGGCTTTACATTGTCTTTTGCTGGCTGATGATCGCCGGTCTTTCTAATGCCGTTAACCTGACCGATGGCCTTGACGGTCTTGCTGGCGGCACCTCCATGATTGCCATGCTCGCCATGGCTGCCATGGCGTTTTTGCACGGAGACGTGAACCTGTCCATCTTCTGCACCGCGTGTGCCGGTGCCTGCTTGGGCTTTCTGTGGTTCAACTGCTATCCGGCGAGCATCTTTATGGGCGATACCGGCTCGCTTGCCCTGGGCGCCGCGTTTGCCTGCACGTCCATCATGACCAACACCGAGGTCGTCTCCCTCATCATCGGCGGCCTGTTTATCGTTGAGACCCTGTCGGTCATGATTCAGGTTGTCTACTTCCACTTTACGCACAAGCGCGTCTTCCTTATGGCGCCCATCCATCATCATTTCGAAAAGAAGGGCTGGGCCGAGACCAAGGTCGTCATCCGTTTTTGGATTATCGCTGCGGCCTTCGGTGCCGTTGGCCTTGCTCTGTTCTTCCAGTTGGGATAGTGGTCTTTCATGCCTCTTGCTGATGTCTTTAGCCTGCTCGTTTTGGGTCAGGGCAAATCCGGTCTCGATGTTGCCCGCTGGGCGCTGGCACATCCCGAGCGCGTAAGCGCCGTTACCGTTTATGGCGGTGGCACCTCTGAGCCCAATGACGCCACGCGTGCGCTCGAGGCTGCTGGTGCGTCGTTTGTCTATGGGACCGAACAGGTCGAGGGCGCCTATGACGTATGCGTGACGTGCCCGGGCATCTCGGAGTTCTCGGGCTTCTTTAAGGCCGGGCGCGAGCATGCCGCCCAGATTATGGGTGAGCCCGAGTTTGCCTATCGCCTGTCGCCCGATAACTGGATTGCCATCACGGGCACCAACGGCAAGACGACCACCACGTCGCTGACTGATTATCTGCTTAAGGCTGCCGGCGAGGCCAGCGTTGCTGTCGGCAACATCGGCGAGCCGCCGGTCAACGAGATTGACGGCCGAGCCCACAACGAGTGGTTTGTGGCTGAGCTCTCGAGCTATCAGATTGCTACGACCACCGAGCTCCACCCTCGCGTGGCGGTGCTGCTCAACATCACTCCCGACCACTTGGGCTGGCATAAGAGCCATAAGAACTATGCGCTTGCCAAGATCAAACTGTTTGACAATATGGCCGATGACGATCTGGTGGTTGTCGACGTCGAAGACGCCGGCATTCACGAGTTCGATGAGTACATCTACACGCCGGGTCGTCGCATCTGCAAGGTTGCCTTTGACGAGCCTGAGGGCGAGGATGCCGCCTTTGTGCGCGATGGCAAGATGATCGTGCGTCTGAAGGGTGTCGAGACCCCGCTCATCGCTACATCCGCGCTCAAGATCTCGGGCCATCACAATGTTATCAATGCCCTGTGCGCTGCCACGGCTGCCTTGGCGGTCGGTGCCGATGTCGATGGTGTCTGCCGCGGTCTTGCCTCGTTCCAGCCGCTCGAGCACCGCGTGGAGCCGTGTGGCGAGATTGACGGCGTGCGCTACGTCAACGATTCCAAGGCGACCAACACCGATGCGGTCGAGAAGGCACTGACGGCATTTCCCGATGACGACGTGATCTTGCTGCTCGGCGGCCACGATAAGGGCACGCCGCTCACGGATTTCGCGCGCGTCGTTATGGACAACGTGCGCTCGGTCGTCTGCTTTGGCGATGCGCGCGAGCGCTTCACCGCCGCTATGGACGAGGCTGATGTCGATGGCGATGTGGATATCGCCCAGGCGGATGACCTGCGCGACGCCGTGGACGTTGCCCGTTCGCTTTCGAGCCGTGGCGATGTGATCTTACTTTCTCCTGCCTGCTCTTCGTTCGATGAGTTCTCGGGCTATGAGGAGCGCGGCCGCGTGTTTAAGGACTACGTGGCTCAGCTTGCCGCTACAGCGAAATCACAAATGGAATAGGGGTTGCGGTGAGAGAGGAGAGCCCCCGACAAGGTATGAGGAGGCCCGACTCGGACCGTGCTTCCTCACGTCGCACCACACCGCGTTCCAGCCACGGTGGGCAGTCGTTTAGCGAACGCTATATTGCCGGCGTTCCCGCCCGTATCATGCGCCCCCGTTTGATATTCATGGCCTGCTTGTTTACCTTGGTATGCTTTGGCCTGCTGATGGTGTACTCGGCGTCTTCGGTCGAGGCGCTGCACGAGAATGGCTCGGCGACGTTTTTTCTGGGCCGACAGGCCGCGTTTGCCGTGGTCGGTGTTCTGGCGCTGATTGCCATCGTGCGCGTTTTGCCGGACAGCTGGTTTGGGGAGGATGTGCTCAGGATCTTCCTCATCGGCATGATAGGACTACTGCTTCTGGTGTTCTTGGTGGGCAGCGGCAGCCGTGGCGCCACGCGCTGGCTCAACATCGCCGGTATTCAGTTCCAGCCTTCCGAGTTTTTAAAGCCATTTGCCATTGCGTATGCGGCCATCATGCTTGATCGCTTCTTTTCGCCCGGTGGCAACATCAACGAATTCCTTCGCAAGATGGGCATCTACCTGGGCATTTCGCTCTTTCTGATCTTTATCCAGCCCGATTTCGGTACTGTCCTGATCATCCTGTTGACCCTCATGTGCATGGCGTTGTTTGCGGGTCTCGACCCCAGATTTATCATCGGTGTGCTAATCTTCGGCATTCTCGTGATCGTGATTGCGCTTGTCGCAGAGCCGTACCGTATGGTGCGTATTCAGGTTGCCTTGAACCCTTGGGCCGACGAGTATGGTGACGGCTATCAGGCCACGCTTGCCATTATGGCCTTTGCCTCGGGCGGTCTGTTCGGCCGTGGCATCGGCAACTCAACCATGAAGTACTCGTATCTGCCCGAGGCGCACAATGACTACATCCTGGCCATCATTGGCGAGGAAGTCGGTTTTGTCGGAACCGTGCTGTTCTTCTTGGTGTTTGCGATGCTGATCTACTCGGCGTTTCGCATTGCCGAGCAGGCGACCGATCGCCGGGGCGCGCTTATGGCGTCTGGCTCCGCGGTCATTCTCGCAGTGCAGTTTTTGATTAACGCGCTGGGCATCCTCAACGTGTTTCCCATGACGGGCAAACCGTTGCCGTTTATTAGCTACGGCGGTTCGTCGATTATTGTGTCGCTCATGCTTGCCGGGTTGATCCTGCGCGTTTCGTACGAGAGCGCCCGCCGCGATGAGTATGACCGCCGCCGTGAGAGCTTTGCCGTTATGGATGAGAGTACCGCCGGCGTGCCCCACGTGCGCGGCGAGCGATCTTCGCGTAACGGTTTTACCGTCCTGGATGGCTCTGCGACCGAGCCGGCAGCCCGCCCGCGTCAGCGAACGGCGCCGCAAGGTCGTCCGCAGCGCCCCAGCCCTCGCAACGCGGGCGGCGGATATAATCGAATCGATTTGAACTCGGACCCGTCGGCGCGTCTGCGCACCGACGACCAGGGACCGCGTGTACGAAGGGACTACCATGACCGATAAAATGACCGTTGCTATTGCAGCCGGCGGCACGGCAGGACACATCAACCCCGCGCTCGCCTTGGCCGAAGAACTGCGTGACCGTGGCCACCACGTTGTGTTCGTGGGCCAGTCGCGCAAGCTCGAGGGTCGTTTGGTCCCCGAGGCTGGGTTTGATTTTGTGCCCATTACGGTCACGGGCTTCGACCGCTCCCGTCCTTGGACGGCGCTGACCTCGCTGTGGCGTGTCAACAAAGCCAAGCGTGCGCTCGCCAATCATTTCTCAAAGGTCGGCAAGCCCGATGCCGCCATTGGTTTTGGTGCCTATGTCGAGGTTCCGCTGCTGGGGTGGTGCAAGGGCGCGGGCGTTCCGTATCTGCTGCATGAGCAGAACTCTGTTCCGGGCCTGGCCAACAAGATGATGAACTCCCACGCCGCCCGCGTGTGCATCTCGGTGCCGGCAGCGCGTTCGGTCTTTGAGCGCGAAGGTGACCCTGACCACGTGCTCATGACCGGCAACCCCGTACGTCGCTCGGTGATCGAGGGCGATCGCGCTCGCGGCCGCAAGGCACTTGGCGTTCCCGAGGACGCTACGCTGCTGCTCGTCTTTGGCGGTTCACTTGGCGCCCAGCACCTCAACGAGCGTGCGGCTTCGCTCAAAAACGAGCTGCTTTCGCGCAAGAACCTCTATGTGTTGCATTCGACGGGTGCCGACGGCTTTGAGGAGACCGAGCGCGCTTTGGCGCTGACGCCCGAGGAGGCGAAGCGTTACCGCGTCCAGCCTTACATCGACAACATGGGCGATATGCTGGCTGCTGCCGATTTGGTGCTCTCGCGTTCGGGCGCATCGAGCGTGGCCGAGATCGCTGCACTCGCCGTGCCCTCGGTGCTCGTGCCGTATCCGCATGCGACGGCCGACCACCAAACCACCAATGCCCGTTATCTGGTCGACGCTGGGGCCGGCGTGCTCTGCGCCGATGCCGATATCGACGGTTCTGCCTTTGCCGATGAACTGCTGCACCTGGTCGATGACGCGGCGGCGCGCGACGCCATGCGTCAGGCGGCGCGTGGTCTGGCCCAGGATAGGGCCGCCGCTCTTCTGGCGGATGCGGTAGAGGGTTTGCGTTAGTTAGACGGGATATCGTCGGTCGCCCTCGCGCTGATGCGGTAGGTGCGGTACAGTTAACGGGTTACAGGCAGTGTTTACGCAAGGAGTACACGAGCACATGGCTGATTCCCAGACTGCAACCTCCGCGCCCGAGTTTAAGAGCGCCCACTTTATCGGTATCGGCGGCGCCGGCATGAGCGGCATCGCCCTCGTTCTGCACGAGCGCGGTTATGCCGTTACCGGCTCCGACCTTAAGACGTCACGTTATATCCGCCAGCTTACCCGCGCTGGCGTGAAGGTGCATGTGGGCCATGAGGCCGCCACGATCGACGAGGTCAAGCCCGACGTGGTTGTTGTCTCCACCGCTATTCCGGAGTCCAACCCCGAACTCGTGCGCGCTCGCGAGCTTGGTATTCCCGTGTGGCCCCGTGCCAAGATGCTCTCTGCTTTGGGCCACGGCTACATCACCGTCGCTGTTGCCGGCACGCATGGCAAGACCACCACGTCTTCGATGTGCGCCACCATGCTCGACCGCATGGGTCTGGATCCGAGCTTCTTGATCGGCGGCATCGTCGAGGGCTATGACACGAACGGCAAGAACGGCTCGGGCGACTACTTTGTCGCCGAGGCCGACGAGTCCGACAGCTCCTTCCTGTTCCTGAACCCCAACGTAGTCATTGTGACCAACGTCGAGGCCGATCACCTCGATCACTACTCGGGTATCGAGGAGATCGAAGCGACTTTCGCCAAATTCATGAGCCTGGTGGGCGAGGACGGCACCGTCATCGTCTGCGGTGAGGACCCGCATCTGGTCGAGCTCGCCAAGTCGACGGGCCGTCACGTGCTTTCCTACGGCTTTGCCGAGAGCAACGACATCGTCTGCATGCACCCGGATGTCAAGGGTATCCAGAGTGACTTTATCGTTCGCTTTGAGGATGGCACTGAACATGCCGTGGAGATCAAGAGCAATCCCGGTCGCCACAACATGCTCAACGCCACGGCGGTGCTCACCGTCGCCCATGTCCTGGGCCTTGACATCGACGCCGCCGCCAAGGCGCTCTCGAGCTTTGAGGGCGTTCGCCGCCGCTTTACCCACGTGGGCGATATCGATGGCATCACCGTGGTCGATGATTACGGCCATCACCCCACCGAGATCAAGGCGACGCTTGCTGCCGCTTCGTCGCTGGGCTACAAGCACGTCGACGTCGTGTTCCAGCCGCACCGCTATTCGCGCCTGCAGGCCCTGTGCGACGACTTTGCCGATGCATTTGCCAATGCCGATAAACTGCTGCTGATTGATGTGTTCTCGGCTGGCGAGATGCCCATCCCGGGTGTCACCTCTAAGATGCTCGCCGATACCGTGCGCGCCAAGCATCCTGGCAAGGAGGTCGTGTACTGCTCCAGCCGTCTTGAGCTCAATCAGGAGCTCGAGCAGATGGTGGGCGAGGGCGACCTGCTGCTCACTATGGGTGCCGGTGACGTTACGACCGTCGGTCCCGAGTTTATCGAGTATCTGACTGCCAAGAAAGACGCTTAAGTCTAATGGGTCTGTTTAACGCCGTCATGGCGCTCTCGGGCATGATCGACACGGATGTGATCGAGGACGAGCGCCTTGCGCGTCATACGAGCTATCGTATCGGCGGCAAGGCCGACCTCTTTGTGACGTGCCATAGCTATCATGCCCTCCGCCGCGCCGTGGCGGTGCTCGATCGCGAGCAGGTGCCGTGGGTCATCATCGGCAAGGGCTCCAATCTGCTGGTTGCCGATGGCGGTTATCGCGGCGCCGTCATTTCGCTCGGACGTGAGTTTCAGCGCACGGTTGTTGCCGATGACGGTTGTACGCTGACGGTCGGTGCGGGCGTGATGTTTGCGCGCCTGGTCAACGATGCCCTGTCGCGTAGCCTCTCGGGCCTTGAGTTTGCCGTTGGCATCCCTGGTTCGGTCGGCGGTGCGATATCTATGAATGCCGGCACACGGACCGAGTGGATTGGCTCGCTGGTTGAGGATGTCGTAACGTTTGACCCGGCATCCGGTATCAAGCATTATGCGGGGTCCGAGATCACTTGGGGCTACCGCGAATGTAGCCTTCCCCGCAATGAGATCATCCTCGAGTGCGTGCTCAAGCTTAAACCGGCGCCCAAGGCCGACATCCGCGACCGCATGGAACGGTACCTGACGAGGCGCAAGCGTACGCAGCCCATGGGTCGCGCATCCTGCGGGTCGGTCTTTCGCAACCCGCCCGATGCGAGTGTGGGCAAGCTTATCGAGGATTGTGGATTAAAGGGTTTTTCGATTGGCGGCGCGGAAGTTTCGCCCGTTCACGCTAATTTTATCGTTAATAACGGAACTGCCTCGGCCGATGACGTTGCCGCGGTTATCAGACATGTGCACGGAAAGGTGAGGGAGGCGTATGGCATCGAGCTCAGACCGGAAGTTAAATTCCTCGGCTTCTAGAGCATCGAAACCCACCTTCCGCCGCGCCGGAGGGCGTTCCGGCGCGCCTGCCAAACCTCAACGCAATACCGTCGCGCATTCTAAGTCTGTCGGGCATGCTCGACAGACCAGTCGTCCGGTCGTTGGCTCGCAGCTCGGTAATCGTCCGGCCGCAAAAAAGTCCTCGCGTCCCTCGGTGACGTCAAAGCCTGTTATGGGCGCCAAACCTGCCCGTCCCATGGCAACTCCTAAGCCCTCGACGGGAACTAAAGCGCCGCGTCCAGGTCGCACACTGGGCGCATCGAAACCGCGCTCGCTGACATCGGTGCCGGCTACCGCCAAGAAGCCTTCGGGTAAAAAAAGCGTCAACCCGTTGTCTTCACTTGGGGCGATGGTAAATAAAACATCAGACGCCGCTTCTGTCGTTACAGGCAAAGGCAAAATCGTTGGCGGCGTTCTGGCCGTCTTGGCCGTGCTCGTCGTCGTTGCCATCGTGGTGATTAACTCTGGATTGTTTACCGCCACTGATATTCAGATTCAAGGCAGCGAGCATGTGACGAAGCACGATGCTATCCAGCTGATCGATTTGCCCGAGGGAACGTCGCTTTTTAACGTCGATCCCGACCAGATTACCGAGGACCTCAAGCAGAACCCGTGGGTCTCGGGCGTAGATGTCCAGCGTCAGTTCCCGCATACGCTCATCATTACGCCGATGGAGCGCAAGGTCATCGCAATTGCCTATATCAGCTCCGATGACCTTGCCTGGGCCATCGGGGATGATGACACCTGGATCGCCCCGCTGTCGACGTCGGTCGAAGTGGATGACCAGGGCAACGTCATCACGACGGGGCAGGGCTCAAATACCCTGACCGGCATTGATGCCGCGCTGGCGCTCGCTAAGCACTATGGCGCGGTGTTGTTGACTGATGTCTCGGCGGATGTCGCTCCGGTTTCCGGCCAGGCGGTGAGCTCCAAGGCCGTTAAGGCTGGCTTGGATTATGTGCGTGGTTTTTCGAGCGAGTTCTTGGGACAAGTCAAGGATATTTCCACGCCTTCGGTCGAAGCCATCTCGGCAAACCTCAATAACGGCATTGAGGTGTCGCTGGGCGATTCGGACGATATCGTCAAGAAGGAACGCGTAGTTACCAAGTTGCTTTCGCAGGTAGAGGGCGTAACGTATATCAATGTGCGCTCTCCGGGTAACTATACATTTAGGAACGCTCCGACCTCGTAGCGCTGGTTGATGCTTTGTTGAGGGGCCATACCACGCCGTTTATCTGGTTTGTTTGGTTTTCACGGTCAATTATTTGACTGATACGTTCATAATGTGCAAACATAATACGGTTTACCTTTGCATTTACTTTCAACCTGAAGGTTAATGTGCGCAGGGGTCGACCCATGCTATGGCTATAACCTTTGTTCGGAGGACCGACATGCACGAGACAGAGATCAACAACTACCTTGCCGTCATTAAGGTGGTCGGCGTCGGCGGCGGCGGTACCAACGCGGTCAATCGAATGATCGAAGAGGGCATCCGCGGCGTCGAGTTTGTTGCCATCAACACCGATGCTCAGGCACTCGCGATCTCTGATGCCGATATCAAGGTGCACATCGGCACCGACCTTACCCGCGGCCTGGGCGCCGGCGCCAACCCCGAGGTTGGCCGCAAGGCTGCCGATGAGTCCCGCGACGACATTGCCGAGGCGCTCGCTGGCGCCGACATGGTGTTCATCACCTGCGGCGAGGGCGGTGGCACCGGTACCGGCGCTGCTCCCATCGTTGCCGATATCGCGATGAACGAGGTCGGTGCGCTGACCGTCGCCGTCGTGACCAAGCCCTTCACCTTCGAGGGCCGCAAGCGCAAGAAGAGCGCCGAGGAGGGCATTAAGACCCTCTCCGATTGCGTCGACACCATGATCGTCATCCCTAACGATAAGCTGCTCGACATCGCCGAGAAGAAGACCACCATGCTCGAGGCCTTCGCGATTGCCGATGGCGTCCTTTCCCAGGGCACCCAGGGCATCACCGACCTCATCACCGTCCCCGGTATCATCAACCTGGACTTCGCCGATGTTAAGACCATCATGAAGCAGGCCGGTACCGCCATGATGGGTATCGGTACCTCTTCTGGGGACACCCGTGCCGTCGACGCTGCCCAGCAGGCCATCTCCAGCCCGCTGCTCGAGAGCTCCATCGATGGCGCCACGCGCGTGCTGCTCTCCATCGCCGGTTCCAAGGACCTGGGCATCCAGGAGATCAGCGACGCCGCCGACGTTGTCGCCAACGCCGTCGACCCCGAGGCCAACATCATCTTCGGTACCGTTGTCGACGAGTCCCTGGGCGATCAGGTGCGTATCACCGTCATCGCTACGGGCTTCTCCGACTCCAACGTCAACCGTCAGGACGAGCTCTTTGCTGCTCAGCAGTCTCAGAGCAAGGCCGCTGCCTCCGCTGAGCCGCAGCGCACCGCTCCTGCCACGAGCCCGGCTCAGGCCGCTCCGACCCGCAACGTCGGTAGCACCGAGCTTCCTAACTTCGGCAACGATCAGTTCGAGCTTCCCGACTTCCTGAAGCGCGGTAGCTTCTAAGTCGTTCTTTGCATTGTTGTGCACAGGGGCGTGTCCGTATGGACGCGCCCTTTTTATTTCGACTTTGTAAACTAGAACCTCCAATCTCTTTACGTTCCCTTTACGATTGCCTCCAGCGCAGCAGGTATCCTTTTAGAGAAGTATGACAGCCGTATAAACGCGGGCTGTAGCGGCGATGCCGCGGTACTTGTGTTATTAGGAGGCTTTAGTATGGCAGCACGTGCGGACAAAGTTTCGCGTGTCGACCATGATGGAGTTACGTTGGTGGAGGGCGCGACATCCGATGTTCGCTTTGCCTTCACCGAGCGCGCCGGTGGCGTTTCCGAAGATGCGTACTCCTCACTCAACTTGGGCTCGCATGTTGGCGATGACCCCTTTGCTGTTCAAGAAAATCGTCGTCGTGCGCTCGAGGCTATGGGTGCCGCCGAGTGCGAGCACAACCTGCTCGTTCCCAATCAGGTCCATGGTGATCATATCGTTGCGGTGACCTCGAACGGCGCCGATGACCTTGAGGACGTTCGCGAGCAGATTGCCGAGGGCTGTGATGCCATCGTCTGCACGGCGCATAACGTGCCCGTGCTGCTCTGCTTTGCCGACTGCGTTCCCGTGGTGCTGGTGGCCCCCGGCGGATTTGCCGTGGTGCACTCCGGTTGGAAGGGCACGATTGCACGTATTTCCGCCAAGGCGTGCCAGGCGCTTTGCGATGCTGCCGGCTGCGATGCGAGCGACGTTTCCGCCTATATCGGCCCCCATATCTTGGGTGACGAATATGAGGTATCCCAGGAACTCATGGATCGCTTTGCCGCCGAGTTCTCGTGCATCGATGCGAGCACCTCTCGCATGCTCAATCTTTCCGCTGCCATTTGCGAGGCGCTGGTAGATGTCGGTGTCGACGCGGATAATATCGTGGATACCCAGCTTTCGACTGTGCGTCAGAACGACCGCTTTTATTCCTACCGTAACGAGAACGGCACCTGTGGGCGCCATGCTGCGATCGGCGTGATGCTATGAGAAAGATCGTATCGGTCCTGAGCGTCGCTGTGCTTACGCTTACGCTGTGCGCCTGTTCTTCGGGATCTTCCACCTCTTCCATTACCGTCGCTGGCTCCACGACCTGCCTTCCTATCGCCGAGATTGCGGCCGAGGGTTTTAAGGAGGAGACCGGCATCGACGTGCTCGTTTCCGGTTTGGGTTCTTCCGCTGGCATCGAGGCCGTCAGCGCCGGCACGGCCGATATCGCCAGCTCCTCCCGTGGACTCAATGCCGACGAACAGGATCTGGGCCTGACTCCCATCGTCATTGCCCACGACGGTATTGCGGTCATCGTGAACGACGACAACCCCGTCGATAACCTCTCGACCGAGCAGCTCCGCGATATCTACGCCGGCAAGATCACCAACTGGAAAGAAGTCGGTGGCGAGGACCTGAGGATTCAGGTCATCAACCGAGACGAGGCGTCCGGTACGCGCGAGGCCTTCCGTACCATCGTGATGGATGGCACGCCGTTCGATCGCCGCTCGGCTGTTCTTTCGGGTACGGGCCAGGTGCGCGACGTGGTATCTCGTTCGCGTGGGGCCATCGGCTACATTTCGCTGGGCTTCGTCGATAGCCTCAACGCCAAGACCTCGGTCAAGGCCGTCTCGGTCAATCATGTTGAGGCGTCCGAGAAGACGGTCGCGAGTGGCGGTTATCCCATCTCGCGCGACCTTTACTTCTTTGTGAAGGGTGCGCCTTCGCAGCAGGCGCAGGATTACATCGACTATGTGACGTCCGAAAAGATGGACAAGCAGATTCGCGAGGCGGGCTTTATTCCCGTCACCAACGACGAGAAGGGGAGTGAGTAGCATGGAAGCACAGGAAAACTCCCAGACTGAGCAGAATGTTCAGACGCCCAAGAAGCGCGAGCTGGCGCTCGTATCGCGCAGTACCTATATCAAGGAGAAGGCGCTGCAGTGGATCTTCTTTGCCTGCGCGTTCTTGGCGGTCGTTACCGTCATCCTGATTTTTGTCTTTACCACGTACTCGGCGCTGCCCGTCTTTACCGACATCGGTCTGGCGGACTTCTTTAGCTTTACGTGGGCGCCTTCCGAGGGCCACTACGGCATCTTGTCGCTGCTTGCCGGCTCGGGTCTGGTGACCGTCGGTGCGCTCGCCATGGGCGTGCCGCTGGGCGTGGGTACGGCCGTTTACCTGGTCGAGATTGCCAGCAAGCGCGTGCGCAAGCTCATCAGCCCCGCCGTTGACCTGTTGGCCGGCATCCCTTCTATCATCTATGGTTTCTTTGGCATGATCATCATCCGCCCGTTTATCGCACAACTGACCGGCGGCCTTGGTTTTGGTGCGCTGACGGCGTGGTTTGTGCTCGCCATCATGATCGTCCCTACCATCACCACGCTCACCATCGATGCTCTCAATTCCATTCCCATGGGCATTCGCGAGGCATCGTATGCCATGGGCGCCACCAAGTGGCAGACCATCTATAAGGTCGTGCTACCTGCCGCGAAGCTGGGTATCGTTGATGCCATCGTGCTGGGTATGGGCCGTGCCATCGGCGAGACCATGGCCGTGCTCATGGTCGTAGGTAACGCCCCGGTTATTCCCGACAGCATTGCGAGCCCTATCTCGACGCTCACGAGCCAGATCGCGCTCGACATGAGCTATTCCTCGGGTCTGCATCGCTCGGCGCTGTTCGGCATGGGCGTGGTCCTGTTTATCATCTCCGCCACGCTGGTGGGCATCGTCCGTCTGATTTCCAAGAAGAAGAGGGGGTAGGCTATGTCCGATTCCGTTGACACGACGGTCGATACGACCTCGTCGCGCGAGCGCATCAAGCGTGCCCTTTCCCACGGCAAGAAGGGCCGCATCAACAAGGACCTGTCCAACAAGATCATGCTTTGCGTGTTTCGTGCCGCTGCCTACATCACCACGCTGGTGCTGGTCGCTATCATCGCCTACGTGGTCATCAACGGCCTGCCACACATCTCGCTCGACTTTATCTTCGGTTGGCCCCAGGGCGTCAACGCCGAGGGCGGAATTTGGCCCACGATCGTCTCGACCGTCTACGTGACGGCGCTCGCCATGCTTATCTGCACGCCGATCGCTGTGCTGGCAGCCGTCTATCTGGCCGAGTACGCCAAGCAGGGCAAGGTCGTCGAGCTCATTCGCTACGCTGCTGACGCTTTGGCCTCGGTGCCCTCCATCGTTATGGGCCTGTTTGGCTACGCCTTGTTTGTCGAGGCCATGGGCCTGGGCCTTTCGATGGTCTCGGCCGCCCTGGCACTCGCGCTCTTGATGCTTCCCATCGTCATGCGTACCACCGAAGAGGCCATTCGCGCCGTTCCGCGCTATATCCGCTGGGGCGCATATGGCCTGGGCGCCACCAAGTGGCAGGTTGTCTCCAAGATCGTGCTTCCTTCTGCCTTTGGCCGTATTGCCACGGGCATCGTTCTCGCCATCGGCCGTGCCATTGGCGAGACCGCGGTGGTGCTCTATACCATGGGGCAGGCCATCAATCTACCTATTTCGCCGCTCGATTCCGGCCGCCCCATGACGGTTCACCTGTATCTGCTTGCCAACGACGGCATCAACATGAACGCAGCCTACGGCACCGCGCTCTTGCTGATGGTGATCATTCTGACCTTCAACCTGTTTGCGCGCTTCCTGTCGCGCAAGCGTCGCTAGTTAAGGAGTCCCATGTCCGTTTATCAGTCCGCTCCCACGTTGGAGCAAGCGGCCATTACGGCCAAGGATTTCAACTTTTGGTACGGTGACTTTCATGCGCTGACGGGGCTTGACCTCAACATCGCCAAAAACGCCATCACCTCCTTCATTGGCCCTTCGGGCTGCGGCAAGTCGACGTTTTTGCGCTGCATCAACCGCATGAATGACCTGATCGAGGGCACGCGCGTCGAGGGCACCATGACGCTCGACGGCAACGATATCTATGCCGAGGGTGTCGACCCGGTCGATCTCCGTCGTCGCGTGGGCATGATCTTTCAGCAGCCCAACCCGTTTCCTAAATCCATCTACGAGAATGTCGCCTTTGGCCCTCGTCTGCAGGGCGTGACTAGCAAAAGTGACCTCGATGACATCGTGGAAGAATCGCTCAAGCGCGCCAACCTCTGGAAAGAGGTATCCAATCAGCTCAACAAGGATGGTTTGGCGCTCTCGGGCGGTCAGCAGCAGCGTCTGTGCATCGCGCGCGTGCTTGCGGTGCAACCCGATGTCCTTCTGATGGACGAGCCCTGCTCCGCCATCGACCCCACGTCCGTCTCTAAGGTCGAGGATCTGATGGCCGAGCTGGCGCCCGAGATGACGATCATCATCGTCACGCATTCAATGCAGCAGGCAGCTCGCATTAGCGACTACACCGCATTCTTCTTGCAGGAAGTTGCCGGCGAGCCCGCTACGCTCATCGAGTATGGTCAAACCGACGCGATCTTCACCAGCCCGGTGGACTCGCGGACGGAAGACTATATCACCGGCCGCTTTGGCTGATCGGTGCGACTAGTCCCAAGCCGATCGGATCTGGTCCGGTGCGTATTCACTGTGCGGGCGGCATGACCGCACCCAACTGATTGGAGTGAACCATGCGCAAACTGTTTTCCCGTCAGCTCATCGAGGCCCGTCACGAGATGCTGAGCATCTACGAGGCCGTCGATCTGGCCCTCCACGATGCCGTGAAGGCCTATGTGACCGACGACCGCAAGCTCGCCACCAAGACCAAGAAGCGCACGCTTTCGATTGACGCACGCTGCGCCAACCTGGAGGCCGTCTGCTACAACCTGATTGCCACGCAGTCACCGGTCGCCTCCGACTTCCGCTTGCTGCAGACGATCATCTACGTCGACTTTAACCTGCAGCGCATGACCGATAAGGTTCGCCAGATTTGCCGCGCCACGCGTCATATGATCAAGGCCGACATCTCGCTGCCCAAGGAGCTTGTCGGCACGGTCGAGGCCGAGGCTGAGGCCGTCTACCAGGTGCTGGGCTCTTCGCTTTCTGCGCTCGTCACCAACGACATGTCCATCATCTGCAACTTGGCCGTCGAGGACGAGCCAGTGCACGCCGCCTACGAGAAGTTCTTCCGCACCTTTAACCGCATGGACACGGGCGATTTTATGGACGACGACAGCAACTATGACGACCTGCGCCGCGCCATCATGGTATCGCGCTATCTCGATCGCATCGCCTCGATTTCCATCGATGCCGCCTGCCGTCTGACCTTCCTGTTGACCGGACAGCGTATGACTGCCGGTGATATCGCCTGCACTGATGAGGATGAGCTCGAGAGCATGCGCGTGCCTTCGGGCGAGGGTGTTATCATGAGGCCCGCCGTCGATGCACGCTACGTTGCCAAGGTGCCCGTTAACGAGGTCAGCGAGGGTCTTCGCTACCTGCTCGATCATCTTGAGGATGAGGACGATGGCGAGGACGACGAGGAGTAAGTAACCCCGTTCGTCGAAAGATTGTAAATACCTAAGTGAGCGCGGCCTTGCACATGCGGGGCCGCGCTCTTGCGTTAGCATGGGACTACTTGTTTGGCTGTCAGCGGAGGCGATTGGCAATGGATAACTATTTGGACTTGATGCGCGCTCGCCGCGAGCAGATTCTGGAACGTTTTTATGCGGCGCTCGATCGCGCGGGCCGTCCCCACGACGCCGCGAGCCTCATTGCCGTGTCCAAGACCGTTGGTGTCGATGAGACCGTTGCCGCCATCCAGGCGGGGTATCGCCATTTTGCCGAGAACCGCCCGCAGGAGCTGGTTCGCAAGCTCACGGGTCTGGCGGAGCATCCGGAGCTGCCCGAGGTGCGCTTCGATATGATCGGCAACCTGCAGACCAATAAGATCAATGCGGTGCTGGGCTCAGCCGAGCTGATTCACTCGGTGGGTTCGCTGCATCTGGCGCAGGCGATCTCGAGTCGTGCTGTTCGCAAGATTGAGGCAGGCGAGCTCGTCGGCCCCCAGCGTGTGCTCATTGAGGTCAATGTGAGTGGTGAGGAGTCGAAGGGAGGCTTTTCACCCGATGAGATTCGCGCCGCCGCGGGTGAGCTTGCAGAACTTGAGGGAATTTGCGTACAGGGGCTTATGACTATGGCGCCCCGGGGGAATAAGGATGTGGCACGCCGCACCTTTGCGGGGCTTCGTGAGCTGAGGGATGAGCTGGAGGCGGCGCATCCCGATTTGAACCTGCCTGAGCTTTCCTGCGGTATGAGCGAGGACTTTGAGTCTGCCCTTGAGGAGGGCTCTACGCTCGTTCGCCTGGGCAGGGTAGTATTTAGCCCGGAGTTTGCAGTAAAATAAGGCTCTGAAGTGCGCACTGATTATCGGGGCGCCTGCACTAAACCGCGAGAGGACACAACCATGGGCTTCCTTGACGAGATTAAAAATAAGATGCACCTGGGCGGCCAGCAGGGTTACGACCAGGGTTATGGCCAGGACGACGACTACGGCTACGATGACGGCTACGACGATAGTTATCAGGGCAACGGCTACAGTGGTGCTTCGGGCGAGGGCTTCTACACCCAAGACGAGCCGAGCAACGGCCTGCTTGGCCAGACGCGCCGCGGTGAAGCTGAGTCGGTTGCCGTGTATACGCGCTCCGGTCAGCTGGTCGGCGATGACTCCCGCCATGCCACGACGTATAACCCGCCTTCGCGCTCGCAGGACAGTGTTGCGAGCGGTTATCGTCCTGGTGCCTATGACACGCCGTCGAGCTACGCCGAGAATACCCGCGCCCGTGCCGCCGCTGCACCCGCGCCTGCACCGAGCGATGCCTCGGCCTATGCGAGCAATATCATCAACGCCACGCCGCAGCTGCCGGCCTATGTCCTGCGCCCCGAGAGCTATGACGACGTGGAGACCGTGGTGCGCCGCGTTCGCACCAAGCAGCCTGTCGCACTGATTTTTGTGGGCGTACGCACCGAAGTTGCCAAGCGCGTCTTGGACTTCTCTTACGGCTTTGCCTGCGGTCTGGGTGCCACGGTCAAGGAGGTGGGCGACCGCGTGTTCATGGTGCTGCCCGCCGGTTGCGAGGTCAAAGATTCCGATCTCAAGAAGCTTCGTGCCGACGGCTACCTTAAGTAAAGACAAGACGAGGAGATTCCCATCAACATCTACACTATCGTCCAGCTGGTCAACACGCTGTTCAACTTCTATTCCACGCTCATTGTCGTCTACTGCTTTATGACGTGGATTCCCATGAAGCAGGGTGGTTTGCTTCAGGATATTGCCGCGGTGCTTGATAGCGTGTGCGGTCCGTGGCTCAACCTGTTCCGTCGTTTCATCCCGCCGATGGGCGGTATCGATTTTTCGCCGGTCGTTGCGATTATTGCGTTGCAGTTGGTGCAGAGGCTGGTTCTGCAGCTTCTTATAGGTATACTCGTGTAGAACTGACTTAGTAACTTACGTCGGGCGTGTAGCGCCGAGGCGATGAAAAAGGAGACTTGTTATGGCTATTACCCCTGCAGACATCCAGGCTCAGACTTTCTCTGAGGCCAAGCGTGGCTACGATCCTGCTGAGGTCGACGTCTTCTTGGAGACGCTGTCCTCCGAGGTTGACGCTATGCTCGCTAAGATCGTCGACCTTAAGGGTCGCCTGACTGCTACCGAGCAGCAGCTTGCCGATGCGCAGGCTCAGCTTGCCCAGGCTCAGGATGCCACCGCCCAGGCCGTTCCTGCCGCCCCCGTGGCTGCTCCCGCCCCTGACTTCTCCGCTCAGGAGCGCCAGATTTCCGCTGCCCTGATCGCTGCCCAGCAGACCGCTGAGACCATCGTCAACGATGCCAACGAGAACGCTGAGCGTATCCGCAACGAGGCTGACGCCAAGGCCCGCGAGGTTATCCGCCAGGCTCTGACCGAGAAGCAGGCCGAGCTCGAGGAGATCGATCGTCTCAAGGCTTCCCGTGAGGAGTTCAAGGCAGAGTATCTCAAGCTCATCCAGCACTTCATGGACGATGCCCAGAATTCCTTCCCGGCCGATCTGATGGCCTCCACGCCGGTCGGTTCTGCCGCTTCTCCTGCAGTGACTGTTCCCGCCGAGCCGCTGCCCGTCGCTGACCCGGTTGTCCCCGTGGCCGATCCCTTCGCCCCGATCGACAACTTTGCTGCCGACGACCTGGACTAACATTCGGCCTACAATTTAGTGCCTAGAAAGGACCCGCAGCTTGCGGGTCCTTTTTTATGACTGTGCCGGAGTGCGTAACATAAAAAACCGAGCCCTGCACATAATGGCGCAGAACTCGGCGAACGGGTGAGCGGTCAAGGGTAGGTTTTAAGGCATGTCCCAAAACCTACTTGAGGAGGAAGTCGGAGAGGGGAATGGTACGGGCCTCGCGATGCTCGGGATCGGCGATGTGGTCGGCAGGATATCCACAGACGAGCATGTGATAGGGATAGACGCCCTTGGGCAGATTGAACTGCTCCTGCGCCACCTCAGGCTTAAAATGGCCTACCCAGCACGTTCCCAGGCCCTGCTCGGTGGCCTCCATCATCATCTGATCGCAGACGATCGAAGTATCGATGGCACTCGAGTTCATCTGATCATACGGGCGCACCCAGGCATCATCGGTAACGCTGCAAATAAGGAAGATAAGCGGAGCGCCAAAGATAGACCCATCACGAGCAAACCGAGGCTGACAAGCAGCTGCCTTCTCCAGAAGCTCAGGCGTATCCAACACCATCACACGGGCTGGATGGTTATTACAAGCAGAAGGAGCAATGCGTCCAGCCTCAACAATGGCATCCACCACAGCCTGCTCCACAGCCCGAGCCTCAAATTCACGACAAGAATACCGACCCCGAGCCAGATCCAAATAAGACATACAAGCCCTCCAACAATTAAAAATCAAACAAACCCAAAGTAACCCAAACAGTACCCAAAGCAGCAATCAGCCAATCGCTCATCGAATACCAAAGTAAAACCCCGAGCAATCAAGGGCCATCACAGCAAAGGCCCCACCACGCTCAACCCCTCAGCCAAAGTTCCCAATGGTGGTACGTAAGGGAGCGGGCCCGACCACTAATACCTTTTGAACGACTCTGCTTGCAGCCGGAGTGAAAAAGGTATTAGTGGTCGGGCCCGCGACCGGTGGGATACGTACCCCCAATTAACTGTTCTTCATGACAATCGAATCCACAACATCGGCCACATTCTCGCAGCAGTCGGCGCAGTACTCCAAGAAGGCGTACACGTCACGCCAAGCGATGACCTCAAGCGGATCCTTGCCATTGACGTGCAGGTTGCGCATGGCGTTGATGTAGAGCTCGTCGGCCTCGGATTCGATGGTGTTGATCTGGATGACGAGTTCGCGCAGGGTCTTGGACTTGCGGTAGTTGGGCAGCTCGACCATCAGGTCTTTCATGGCGCGGCAGGCGTCAGTCACCTTGTGGGCGATGACGATGGCGTCGGGATGGATGCTCTGGATGTTGGTGAAGTAGACGCGCTGCACGACGCCCTCGATGCGGTCGAGCACGGTGTCGAGCGCGCAGCTCATCAGATCCAGATCCTCGCGCTCGAGCGGGGTGATAAAGGCGGTGAGCAGGGCGTCTTCGAGCTCGTGGTGCTTCTTGTCTGCCGCATGCTCAATCGCATGCATCTTATTGAGCATGTCGTGAATCTGCGCGGGATCGAAGTTCTCAAAAATCTTGGTGAGCAGCTCTGCGGCCTGGACGGCGAGGTCGGCGCAAGCGACGTAGTTGTCAAAGTAGAACGAATCGGGTTTCTTTGCCATGGGTGGGTCCTTTCGAGGCGAAGACGGGTGGGCGAAGTGTTGCGGTCCGGATGGACGTTCGGTTTGATTAGAGGAACATCATGAACAGCTTGGCCATGACAAAGCTGATGAGTCCGCAGGCAGGGAAGGTGAAGAACCAGGTGAACATCATGTCCTTGACGACGCCGAAGTTGATGGCCGAGAGGCGCTTGACGGCACCGACGCCCATGATGGCGCAGGTCTTGATGTGTGTGGAGGACACGGGGATGCCGGTAAGGGTGGCAAGCAGCAGGTTCGCGGCGCCCGCCAGGTCGGCGGAGAAGCCCTGGTACTTTTCGAGCTTGACCATGCTCTGGCCGACGGACTTGATGATGCGCTCGCCGCCCACGCTGGTGCCGATGCCCATAGTGGCCGAGCACAGCAGCATAATCCAGATGGGGATGCCTGCATCGCCGACGCTCGTCTGGCCGCTGGCAAAGGCCACGCCTAAAAAGAGCACGCCGATGAACTTCTGTCCATCCTGCGCGCCGTGCATAAAGCTCATGGCCGCGGCGCTCGCGATCTGAGCGTATTTAAAGAAGACATTGGCACGTCGCCTGTTGGCGGCGGCGAAAAGAATCGAGACGAGCTTGCACAGGACCCAGCCCATGACAAAGCCCAGGCCTATGGAGAGCGCCAGGCCGTAGATGACCTTCATCCACTCGTGGACGTTGACGCTGCTCGCACCGCCGAGGGCGATGGCGGCACCGGTCAGGCCGGCGATAAGGCTGTGGCTTTGCGAGGTGGGGATGCCAAAACGCGACGCTGTGGCGCCGTAGACGACGATGGAGAACAGCGCCGCGCATAGGCAGGCGAGCGCCATGGTGCTGTTTCCGCCAAAGTCGACGATATGTGAGATGGTGTTGGCGACGCTCGCGTTAAAGTGCGTCATGATGAGCACGCCGAGGAAGTTGAATGCGGCGCTCATGAGAATGGCGGCGCGGGCGGGCATGCAACGCGTAGTGACGCAGGTCGCGATGGCGTTGGGCGCGTCGGTCCATCCATTGACGAAGATGGCGCCCAGCGCGAGGATCACGGTGACGGCAAGGACTGGGTTCGACACAATTTGGCCGAGGAAGGTTGAGAACGTTACGTCCATATATGGGCTTTCTCGAAGTTTGCAGACACGTTACAAAAACATGATAAATCGTATCACCTCCTGCGGGTCTCTTTACCGAGTTCTGATGGGAGAAGTGAACTTTTTGGCACTAAAATTGAATATTAGCCCTGTTGACCGCGGGTGTTCTTTTTGCTAACACGCCATGCGGACACGTGCGATTGCTACGACACTCCAAAACCACAGTCTGTTCGCTTTACAGCATGCAAACATGCGTTCGATAATAGGAGGCATGGAATATCGACAGACAGACGGCAAAACTCGGCGCGTGCACAAGCAGTATGTGGACGTCGTGGCCCGCATCCTCGCGGGCGGACAGGTCGTGCCGGTCACCGTCTGCTGGGTCGACGGCCGTTGTTTTACGATCGACGAAATTATCTCGACCACCGGGTTTGGCCTGATGGTCCACGGCATCCGTACGGCAACCTATAAGGTGCGTTTTGGCGGGCACGCGACCGAGTTGTATCTGGAGGACCAGACGCGCGAGCGGGCGGACGGCTCGCAGGCACACGTGATGCGTTGGTGGGTGTGGGCGTTCGACCGAACACTCGAGAGCGAGCGCCGCAGGTAAGAACGCGTGGCGTTCGGGTACAATGGCAGGAAACTTGTCAGCTACGGCGCCGTCGCGGTGCTTTTTGAAAGGACGAAATTATGAACGATATCCAGGGCTATCAGAATGGCCCCATCGAGACCGGCGCAAGCCGTGCCAAGGAGATGTCGCCGCGCGCGTACAACCTTGTCATGTCTGCTCTGATCTTTTTGGGCTTTTGCGCCATGGGCGCCGGTGTTTACTTTACGAGCACCATGTCGTTTGCGCGCATGATGATGAGCGGCGCCGCTTTGCCGCTGGTCTTTGGCTCATTTATTTTGACCATCGTCGGCATGGTCATGATGTCGGCTGCTGCCAGCAAACAGTCCGTGGGCCTGTCACTCGTGGGCTACGTGGTCTTTGCGAGCACCTTTGGCCTGACGGCGTCGTTTGGTCTTGCCAACTACGACCTGCCTACCATTAACACCGCCTTTATCGCCACGGCCGCCATCACCTTTGTCTTTGGTGCGCTGGGCGTGACCTTCCCCAAGTTCTTCCAGCGTGTGTATGGCATTGGTTTTGGCATCCTGCTTGCCACGATTCTGGTCGAGATCGTGCTGATGTTCATGGGCGTTTCGCAGTCCATCACCGACCTGATCGTGATCGTGGTGTTCGCCGGCTTCATCGGCTACGACACCTATGTGGCAACGACGGTGCCGCCCACGCTGCCCAACGCCGTGCTCATGGCATCCAACCTGTTCGTGGACATTATCAACGTGTTCCTGCGCATTCTGAACATCCTCGGCCGTCGCGATTAAAGCGCGGCATTGCGATGCTTCCTGCCGGACACGGTAAAACGATGCGAAAGGCGGTCCTTCGGGGCCGTCTTTTTTGTGCGCGGCGGGGTATCATGGATGGGAAAAGCCGATAGCGGCAGCGACAGGAAAGGTGGCCACGTATGGCAGACGTCGACAACAGGAACCGTAACCGCAGGTCCAACCGAGCGGGTCAGCCCAATCCCAAGCGCGAGGCCCGTGCCAAGGCCGCCGAGCGTCACGTGGCAACTGTGTCCGAAGCGTGCGCCAAGGATATCGAGCGTTCGCTTGCCGGTGTTCGCGAGTTTGACGGTATGCCTGCCGGCTTTGTCGCGGCGATGAAGGCCAAGGTTCAGAGTGCTGTGGCCCCCGAAGAGCAGGTCGCCGAGGACGTCGAGAACGCGGAGACTGCCGAGGTCGAGGCAGCGCCCGAGCCCGTCGAGGAGCCTGCCGAGGAAATCGCCGAAGCTGAGTCCGCGCCTGCTGAGGAGCCCGCTCCGGTCCTGCCCGAGGTCACTGTGCTTGATGCCTCCGCCACGCAGGCAATCCTCGATAACGGTCGCGGCTATGCGCAGTTCTGCGACATGGCCGTGCTCGCCTTTGCCTCGTTTACCAATCCGGGCGGTGGATATATTCAGGGTTATCTGGGCCAGGAGGCCACGCTGTGCGCCGATTCGTATCTGTACAACGTTCTCGATAGGCAGCGTAAGTGGTACGGCGAGAACCGTCGCCGCAACATCAACTGCGAGCTCTATCGTAACCGTGCCCTAGTGGTGCCTGCGGTGCGCTTCGACCGCAACCACGTGCATGCATACGCCGACGTGATCGTGGCCGCCGCGCCCAACGTTAAGCGCGCCCGCCAGGAGTATCGCGTGAGCGACGATGCTCTGCTGGATGCCCTGCGCGACCGCATTCGCTTTGTGCTCGCCATCTGCGACGAGTTGGGTCGCGAGAAGCTCGTGCTGGGCGCATGGGGCTGCGACAACAACGGCTTTGATGCCGAGGCCGTGGCCGAGCTCTTCCGCAAGGAGCTCGCATCGGGCGACTTCAAGGTCAAGCAGGTCTTCTTTGCCGTGCCCTCTACGCGCTGGGACGAGGACTTCGCCAAATTCGAGCACGTGCTGGCAAACTTCCCCGAGCGAAACGAGGAGTCCTATGCTCAGGTTGCCGCCCGCGCCGCAGCCGCCCGTGCCGCCGAGCAGGCTCAGGCCGCTGCCGAGGATGACGAGGATGACGACGACTGGCGCAAGTACCTGTAAACGGTGCTCGTGATGCGATATACCGAGCCGACGGGAGAGGCTGCTCCTGTCGGCTTTTTATTGAGTGGGGAGCTTACGATGAAAAACGTTCTGTGCTTTGGTGACAGCAACACCTATGGTTACGATCCGGCGGGCATGCGCGACGGTACCGCGGTGCGCTATGCGCAGGATGTGCGCTGGTGTGGCGTGGTCCAACGTGACTTAGGCGAGGGCTGGCATGTAATTGAAGAAGGCCTCAACGGCCGCACGACGGTACGCGACGACATGTGCCATCTGGACACTAACCTCAACGGCATTCGCGCGCTTCCGATGCTGCTCGAGGCCCATAAGCCGCTGGACGCCATTGTGATCATGCTGGGCACCAACGACTGTAAGACGGTCTTTAACGTGACAGCTTCCGATATCGCCCGTGGCGCCATGGCGCTGATTCGCGCCGTCCGCGCGTTTCCGTGGACCGACGCTGCGCCTTGCCCGCGCATCCTGCTGATGGCTCCTATCAAGATCAAGCCGCAGATCGCCGATGTATATATGACCGATTTTGACGAGCGTTCCGTCGAGGCATCTGAACATTTTGGCGAGTACTATGCGCACGTGGCCGAGCAGTTTGGCTGCGACTTTTTGAATGCCGCCGAGTTTGCCGAGCCGGGCGATATCGACTATCTGCATATGATGCCCGAAAGCCATGAGAGCCTGGGTCACGCCGTGGCAGCCAAGCTCCAAGAGATGCTCGGTGAGTAGCACGGCCCCAAACCACCACAATAGTTCTCCTTGCGCTGGCTTGTTTCGTTGATTTGTCTTGATCTGTAACAGTTGTAAGGCCGAAAACGGGCTAGATGTTACAGATTGAGATTATTTTAGGTCGATATCGGTCGTTTGTCTCGATCTGTAACATCTAGGGTCGATTTTGCCGAGTTAATGTTACACATCGAGATTATCTTCTCAATGGAATTTGGATGTCTCGATTTGTAACAGGTGGGCCGAAAAATGGACTCTAACTGTTACAGATCGAGATGTTTGTGGGAACCACCGCAAAGGTGCCTGTCCCCTTTGCGGTGGTTTTGAACTGCGAGTCTTAATACTGCCACATATGGTTAACGGGGCCGGAGCCTTTGCCCATGTCAAAGCCGGCGGCGAGAGCGCCGGTTAGGTAGGCCTTGCCGGCGTTGACGGCGTCGGCAAGATCCATGCCCTGGGCCAGCGCGCAGGCGATGGCGGACGAGAGCGTGCAACCGGTGCCATGCGTGTTGCCGGTCTCGATGCGCTTGTGGCGGAACCACGTGGTGAGCGGATCGCCCAGGTGGTTGCCCTCGTCATCGAGCGGCGCGGGCTCTGCTAGCACATCGTTGGCCTCGTTGACAAAATGCCCGCCCTTAACGAGAGACGCGCAACCAAAGCGGCGGGTGAGGAGCATGGCAGCATTTTGCTGCGTGCGCTCGGAGTCGACCTCGTAGTCGAGCAGGGCCATGGCCTCGGGAATATTGGGCGTGATAACCGTCGCTAGCGGGAACAGGCGGCGGGTGAGCGCCTCGGCGGCATCTTCGGCAATCAGCCGTGCGCCCGAGGTGGCTACCATGACGGGGTCGACGACCACGTTTGTCGCGTTCCAGGCGCTCAGGCGGTCGGCGATAACCTCGATAATCTCGGCAGAGGAAACCATGCCGATCTTGACGGCGCTGGGGCGGATATCGTCAAATACGGCATCGATCTGCGCAGCGACGATATCAGGGGAGATATTCTGCACGGCGGTGACACCGAGCGTGTTTTGTGCGGTGATGGCGGTGATGGCCGTCTCGGCATACAGGCGGTGCGCCGTGATGGTCTTGATGTCGGCCTGAATGCCGGCGCCACCGCTGGAATCGGATCCTGCGATGGATAGAACGGCAGGTACCTTACTGCGATCCATGTTTGCTCCCTTGTTCGGTCGGAATCAAATGGGTCTTTAAGCCAGCATTATAAAGATACCCGGGCCGGCTCTATGTCGAACCCGGGCGGGCGATGCAATCTTTACGCAAATGTAAGCAAATGTTCACACGTCAACAATTGACGAACACCATGTTACCGATTGTGGCTCCGGTGACGAGTTAGTCCTCCATGCCGAGATCGATCGTCGTACCCTCGAACACCTTGTTGACGGTGCGGACGGCGCACATCTTGCCACACATGGTGCAGGTGCCCTCGGTGGCGGCGGGGGACTCCTCGTAGCGCTTCTTGCCGGTGACCGGGTCGAGAGCACACTCCCACATGGCATCCCAGTCGAGCTTGCGGCGTGCCTGGCCCATCTTGTCGTCCATGTCGCGGGCGTGCGGCACCTTTTTGGCGATATCGGCGGCGTGTGCGGCGATCTTGGTGGCCATGAGGCCATCGAGCACGTCCTGAGCGTTGGGCAGGCACAGGTGCTCGGCCGGCGTCACGTAGCACAGGAAGTCGGCACCGGAGCTGGCGGAGATGGCGCCGCCGATGGCAGCGGTGATGTGGTCGTAACCCACGCCGATATCGGTCACCAGCGGCCCGAGCACATAGAACGGGGCATTGTGGCACAGGCGCTTCTGCAGTTTCATGTTGGCGGCGATCTCGTCGAGCGCCATGTGACCCGGGCCCTCGACCATGACCTGGACGCCGGCGGCCCAAGCGCGCTTGCACAGCTTGCCCAGCTCGATCATCTCAGCGGTCTCGGTGGCATCGTTGGAGTCGTAGAGGCAGCCCGGGCGGCAGGAGTCGCCGAGCGAAATCGTCACGTCGTACTCGTGGCAAATCTCGAGCAGCTCGTCAAAGTACTCGTAGAAGGGGTTTTCGTTGCCGGTGACCTCCATCCAGCCAAACAGCAGCGAGCCGCCGCGACTGACGATGTTCATCAGGCGGCCGGTCTCCTTAAAGGTCTTGGTGACCGACTTGTTGATGCCGCAGTGGATGGTCATAAAGTCCACGCCATCCTCGGCGTGCGCGCGCACGACCTCGAACAGGTCGTCCTTGGTCAGCTTGACCAGCGGCTTTTCCATGTAGCCGATGGCGTCGTACATGGGGACGGTGCCCACCATGAGCGGCGTCTCGTCGATGAGCTGCTGGCGGAACTGGCGCGTTTTGCCCGAGTTGGAAAGGTCCATGATGGCGTCGGCGCCAAAGTCCTCGGCGATCTTGACCTTCTTCCATTCCTCGGCGGCATCGGCCTTGTCGCCCGAGATGCCCAGGTTGACGTTGACCTTGGTGGACAGGCCCTCGCCGACACCAAAGGCGCGCATGCCCTTTTTGATATGCACGATGTTGGCGGGAATGGCGATGCGGCCGTCGGCCACGCGCTCGCGGATGTACTCGGGGTCGCGATGCTCGCGCTCGGCGACTTCCTTCATCTGCGGCGTGATCTGCCCGGCGCGGGCGAAGTCGATTTGCGTGACGAGCTTGGGCTCGGTCTGTGTGCTCATTGGCACGGCTCCCTTCGTTGGCATTACCCATATCAGGTTTGCGGGTCAGGGCGGGCGCGCCCAGTCTCAGCCTGCCGTCTTGTCCTGCAAGCTCCCCGTTTATGTAATGGGCTCAAGTATAGCTCGAATGGGTACGATTGGCCTAACGAGCGTGCCTGTGGGGAGGCGAACATGGAAGACAAGCATCTATATCGAGAGACGCAATGGGATGTATCGGCCGAGGAAAGCCGTGCGCACCATGGCCTTGTCGCGATTGGTTTTGCGGTGCTTGCCGTGCTGGTGATTGCCTTTTGTATTTGGACGTTCGGCGGTCGTGGCGGCGCCACCTGGGGGTTTGAAGCCGACGAGGGCCTGCCGATTTTGACCATGAAAGTTTCTGGTGGCAACACGGTTGCCGCGCCGGGCGACTATTGGTATCCGCGCGACGAGTTTGTGCAGCTGCAGTTGAGCGGCGGGTCTATTCCGGGCGAAGAAATCGAACGCGTGACGTTTGATGCGACGCTCAAAACGCTGACGGTGAAGCTCAAAGATCAAGGGGGCGTGCCCACGACCATGGACATTGCGCTGACGGAATGGCGCTTGGAGCCCCCGGCGGGCGCTGCGGTATCCGAGGTGGAGCACGTTAAGATTACCTACCAAGATGGCTCGACGAGCGAGATTGCAAAGGCCGATGGCTTGGCGGAGTAACGGGATGTTTGGAAACGGCGGGCCTATAGTGCCTGCGCGTTCATGAAAACCAGGGTGTTTTTGTCTGAAAGCTCGGGGATGTGCCGATAGCCGATGTTGAATGCGGTAAGTTCGCTTGCATCCTCGAGCTTGTTTTCTGCCATCCAGCGCACCATGGAACCACGTGCCTTTTTGCTGGCGGTCGAGCGCTGGATGGGCTTGCCGTTGCGGATGCCTTCGCCAAAGAGGCACGTGACGACCGTGGCGTCGCCCGCGAGATGGGGCAGAACGGCTTTGGCGTACTCTACGCTGGCGAGGTTGACGATCGTGGTGTTTGAGCCTGCCGGGGCGATAGCCCGCGCGAGCTTGTCGCTCCAAAACGCATAGAGGTCTCGGGCATCGTCAACGGCGAGCTTCGCGCCCATTTCCAGCCGATACGGTTCGACGGCATGAAAGGGGCGTACGCATCCGTAAAGGCCCGAGAGGATCCACAGATGGTCTTGCAGCCATGCGAGCTGCGCGGAATCCATCACCTCGGGCGCCATGCTCTGGTATTGAATGCCGTGATAGGACATGACGGCAGGGGAGAGGTGACGGGCGAGTGCGGGATTGTCGAGATCGCCGTTTCCCAAGATGGGCCCGAACTCATGCAGGGTGTCGAGGCAAGGCCCCAGCAGTTTGTCGCTCACGTTCCATAGCGCCTGCAGACCGCCGCTGCCTTCATTCCGCTCGATATCTAGCAGTGCGCGGTGGAGGCGAGCCGTCTCGTGCACAAAAGGTGGAATGCCCAGGACTTCAAAAGCATCCCTGGCCGCGCGCATTTGCTTGGCGGGCGAAATGATGACCTGCAGCATGGACTCTCCTCTGCCAAAAAGGAAGTTGCGGTGGAATACGGTCTGTTTTGGCCGTTTATGGGCCAGTTTAGTCTGTATTTCACCGCAACTGATGAAGGGTTGGTTACGCGCGCTCGATGAAGGCCTTGTAGCCGCGATAGGCCTCGTAGATATCGGCCTTGTTAGCGACCTCCCACAGGGCGTGCATGGACAGGACGGCAACGCCAGAGTCGATGACGTTCATGCCGTACTTAGCCATGATGTATGCGATGGTGCCGCCGCCGCCCGCGTTGACGCGACCGAGCTCGCAGGTCTGGAAGTCCACGCCGGCCTCGTCCATGATGTCGCGGATGAGGGCCACATACTCGGCGTCGGCGTCGTTAGAGCCGCCCTTGCCGCGGCTGCCCGTGTACTTGTTAAAGCACAGGCCGCGACCCATAAAGGCTGCGTTCTTGGTTTCGAACTTGCCGGCGTAGCCCGGGTCGAAGCCGGCGGACACGTCGGAGGAGAGCATGCGGCTGCGGGCGAGCGCGCGGCGCAGGGCCAGCGGGCTATCCTCGCCGGCGAGCGTCATGATCTCGGCGACGGTGTTCTCGAAGAAGCGGCTCGTCATGCCGGTGGCACCCACGGAACCGATCTCCTCCTTGTCGACGATGAGTGTGATGCTCGTGCGCTCCACGTTGGCGACGTTGATCTGGGCGAGCATGGACGGATAGGCGCAGACACGGTCGTCGTGGCCATAGCCCAGAATCATGGAGCGGTCGAGGCCCATGTCACGGGCGGGGCCGGCGGGCACGACCTCGATCTCGGCGGAGAGGAAGTCCTCCTCCTCGACGTCGTACTGCTCCTTGAGGATATCCAGGAACATCTGCTTGACGGGCTCCTTGGGAGCGTCCTTGTCGTTCTCATCGAACTTGACGGGGCGGCCGCCCACGATCACGTCGAGGATCTCGGCGTCGACGGCGTCCTTGGCGGGCTTGGCCATCTGCTCGCTCGAGAGGTGGATCAGCAGGTCGGAGATGGTAAAGACCGGGTCGTCGGCCTTGTCGCCGATGTTGATGTCGACGGTGGTGCCGTCCTTTTTGCAGATGACGCCCACGAGTGCGAGCGGGGAAGCGACCCAGTGGTAGCTCTTGACGCCGCCATAGTAGTGCGTGTCGAGATAAGCCATGTCGCCGGCCTCGAAGGCGGGGTTCTGCTTGAGGTCCAGGCGCGGCGAGTCCACGTGGGCGCCCAGGATGTTAAAGCCCTGCTCGAGCGGGGCGGTGCCCAGGTTGACGAGCATGAGGTCCTTGCCGTGGTTGGCGGCGTACACCTTGTCGCCGGCCTTGAGCGCGCGGCCCTCGGCGATCACGGTCTCCAGATTGACGTAGCCCGCCTCCTCGGCCATCTTGATACCGGCCTTGACGCACAGGCGCTCGGTCTTGTTCTCACTCAAAAACTGCTTATAGCCGCGGCAAAGCTCCTCGAGCTCCTCGATCTGCTGTGGCGTGTACTTTTTCCATGCGCTGGGACGCTCCATGACGCAGGCTCCTTTCGGATCGATCGTGCTGGTTGATGTACCGTGAGCCATCGTATCACGCGCGGGCCCGCGGCGGCAGGGAAGCCTGATGTGCGGTGGCCGCGGGGCGGGGAGCGTGTAAACTGGTGTGAGCAAACCGTGCCCAGCCCAAAGCGAGGTATTCAATATGTCTGAAAAGCACCGTACCTTTGCCGTCATCGACGGCAACTCGCTCATGCATCGCGCCTTCCACGCCGTGCCGCCGACCATGAACGCGCCGGACGGTCGCCCCACCAACGCGATCTTTGGTTTTCTGAACATGTTCCTCAAGATGATCGATGCCTTTAATCCCGACGGCGTTGTCGTGGCGTTTGACAAGGGCAAGCCGCGCGTGCGTATGGAGATGCTGCCGCAGTACAAGGCGCAGCGCCCGCCCATGGACCCCGACCTGCACGCGCAGTTCCCCATGATCAAGGAGCTGCTCGCCGCGCTCAACGTGCCCATTTTGCAGTCCGAGGGCTGGGAAGGCGACGATATCCTGGGAACCATGGCGCGCCTGGGCGAGGAGGCCGGCTGCGACATGCTGCTGGTGACCGGCGACCGCGACATGTATCAGCTCGTGACCGAGCACGTCAACGTGGTCTCGACTCGCAAGGGCCTGTCCGACGTGGCGATCATGACGCCCGAGAGCGTGGACGACCTGTATCACGGCATCACGCCGGCGCTCGTGCCCGATTTTTACGGTCTGAAGGGCGATACGTCGGACAACATTCCCGGCGTACCGGGCATCGGCCCCAAAAAGGCGAGCGCGCTCATCGCGCAGTACGGCAGCCTTGACGAGGTCATCGCGCATGCTGACGAGGTCAAGGGCAAGATGGGCGAGAACCTGCGTGCGCACATCGACGATGCGCTGCTGAGCCGCAAGGTCGCAACCATTCGCACCGATGCGCCCGTCGAGCTCGACTTTGACGAAACATCCTTCCCGGCGTTTTCTGCCGATGAGGTTTCCGCGGCGCTGGGTACGCTTGGTATCACCGCCATGCAGAACCGTTTCTTGGCACTGATCGGTGACGAGGGTGGCGCTGCAGCCAGCACGTTTGAGATTCCCGCCGTTTTGCGCGCAGCCGGCGGCGATGCTGGCGCGCTTGGTGCCGTTGCGGCTGAGGTCTCCCGCGTGATTGATGCCGGCGAGTGGGTCGCCGCCGTGGTGGACGATGACAAGGAAGAGGGCGCGCTCTTTGGGCTGACGCGCACGCTGTGGTTGGCGACGTCCAAGGGCCTGTTTGCGCTCGAGGAGGGCGACAGCGGTGCGGCGGCTGAGGTTGAGGGCTTCAACTTCGCCCACGGCGTGATTGCCGGCGTGCTCGCGCGTCTGTTTATGGAAGGCCGTGTGGCGAGCCCGGATATGAAGGCGCTTCTGCATGAGCTTTCGCCCATCGATTCTTCTGAGCTCGAGCTCATGGATCCGCTGGCAGTCGATTCCACGCGCATCTTCGATACCGTTGTTGCCGCCTACCTGTTGGATTCCGACCGCTCCGAGTTTGACGAGGTGTATCTGGCCGATACGTATCTGCAGATGGCGCTGCCTGCGGCGCGCGGCGCAGAGGGTGCTGGCGAGGACGCTCCTGCGCCCGCCGCTCGCACGGCGGCCTTGACGCTGGCGCTGGTTGCACCGCTGCGTGACCGCATGGCCCGCGAGAACGCCGCCAACGTGTTCGATGGAATCGAGATGCCGCTCGTGCCGGTGCTTGCCAAGATGGAGCGCGCGGGCATGCTCGTGGACCCCGATCGGCTGCGCAGCCTGTCCGAGGGCCTGGCGACCCAGATTGCCGAGGTCGAGCGCAGCATTCGCGACCTGGCCGGCGACGAGACCTTTAACATCGGCAGCCCCATGCAACTCTCGCACGTGCTGTTTGATGTTATGGGGCTTCCGACCAAGGGCCTAAAAAAGACCAAGCGCGGCTACTATTCGACCAACGCCAAGGTGTTGAGCGACCTTGCCCGCGACCACGAGATCGTGCGCCTGATCTTGGACTGGCGTGAGAAGTCTAAGATCAAGTCCACCTATCTGGACACGCTGGGCCCGCTACGCCGTGGTGACGGTCGCGTACACACTACGTACAACCAGACCATCACGGCAACGGGGCGTCTGTCCTCGAGCGACCCGAACCTGCAGAACATCCCGACGCGCTCGGAGCTGGGTCGTACCGTCAAGACGGCGTTTTCGGCAGGCGAGGGAAGCGTCTTTTTGGCGGTGGACTACTCGCAGATCGAGCTGCGTCTGCTGGCGCATCTCTCAGGTGACGAGCACTTGGTGCGCGCCTTTAACGAGGGCGAGGACTTCCATGCCGAGACGGCGGCGCGCGTGTTCGGTGTGCCTGTGTCCGAGGTAACGCCCGACCTGCGCAGTCGCGCCAAGGCCGTGAACTTTGGCATCGTGTATGGCCAGCAGGCCTACGGCCTGTCGCAGTCGCTGCATATCTCGATGGCCGAGGCACGCGACATGATCGACCGCTACTACGAGGCCTACCCGGGCGTGCGCACGTTCCTCGACAACGTGGTGGCACGCGCCAAGCAGACGGGCTACGCCGAGACCATGTACGGCCGCCGTCGTCATATTCCGGAGCTCAAGGCCAAAAACCCGCAACTCCGCGGCTTTGGCGAGCGCACGGCCATGAACCATCCCATGCAGGGAACCGCCGCCGACATCATCAAGATCGCGATGGCCCGCGTAAGCCGCCGCCTGGAAGAGGAAGGCTTTGCCGCCCACATGATCCTGCAAGTGCACGACGAACTGGACTTTGAGTGCCCCATCGACGAAGTCGAGCGCCTAACCACCATGGTCCGCGACGTCATGGAGCACGTAGTAGACCTCCGCGTCCCCCTAATCGCCGAAGCCAGCACCGGCATAACCTGGGCCGACGCGAAATAGAAAAACAGCCACAGGTCCAAAGCAGCCAAACCAGAAGGGAGTCCCTTTCAGCAAGGAACTCCCTTCATCCATAATTATTCAGCCAAGTATCTAGACGCCAAGACGCCATCTAGGCGGCAAGCAAGTCACCCTAGGACCTGGCCGGGCGAGGCGGGTAAGTTTTTCGTAGATTCCGCACGAGCCGGAAAGCACTTAATGTGCTTTCCGAGCGAGCCCAGGACCTGACCGAACGAAAAACTTACCCGTCTCGCCCGGCCAGGTCCGACGAGCCACGTTAACGAGCCGCCAAGATGGCGTCGATGAGCGTCAGTACGCCCCCGTCGTTGTTGCTCGGAATGCGCCATTTGGCATGCGCGTTCATGTGCTCCTCGGCATTGTCCACGATAAAGCTGTGACCGACGCGCTCCAGCATGGGGATGTCGTTGTAGGTGTCGCCCACGGCGGCAGCATCGGCAATATCGATGCCCAGGTGCTCGCACAGGTGAGCGACGCCGGCGCCCTTGTCGACGCCCAGGTTCATAAAGTCGATCCACTCGCGCCCAGCGTTGGTGACGTAGAGTTTGTCCGAGAACTCGGGGCTATAGGTCTCGCGGAAAGCGGGCTCGGCGTCGTAGCCGGGGAAGAAGACCGAAATCTTGTTGGACTCGAAATCAATGCCCTCAAAGCTGTCTACGTAGTTGATTGTGTTGTAGTAGACGCTGATCTCGTCGTGGTATTGATGGTCGCGGGCAAGCACGTAGAACTCGTCGAAGCAGCACAGGACGGGGACAGCGCGAGGATCCTCCGAGGCACGGTTCAAGACCTGCTGATACAGCTCCACGTCAATATTGCTTTTATAGATATAGCTGCCGCGATAGATCACGCACGCTCCGTTGTCGGGACAAAAGGCGAGGCGGTTCTTGATGCCCTCGAACATCTCCTCGAGCTTGGGGGCGGGACGTCCGCTGGCGGGGCAGAATACGATGCCGGCGTCGGCGAGCTTGTCCAGGCGCTCATCAAGACCCTGGGGCAGCACACGCTCGTCGGTCAGCAGCGTCTTGTCCATATCGACGGCGAGAATCTTAATGTTGCCGATGTTGGCGTCCGATTCGTAAGTTTGCATAAAAAAGCGCCTTTCGTTTCGAGATTGTTTCAGACGTTATAACCATCAACTAGTAGTCGAGCGTATTTTCGCAGGAATGGTGCGTATTTGCACCACGCTTCACAAAGTAATGAAAAAACTTTTCAGAAATTTGAATTTGTCGCTTGTGCTGCGGGCACTTTAGCGTAATATAGCGACCATCGAAAACGGAGACGGAAAAACAACCGCTTACCGAGTAAAAGGTACCGTTTACGATATTTGAATTGCGCCCGGCGATACGTGAAAGGAGAGGCAGATGCAGTTCGTAAAGATCATCACCACTGCAGACAATGCCATCCGACGCCAGCGCGCAATTTCCCGACGACGATAACAATCGTCTCTGTCCGCATGGGGCGAATTGCCTCAACAGAGTCATTTTGAGGTCGTTGGGTTTTAGCACGACATTGCTGCATGTTTCTAGGGCATGTATGTGCTGATTTTTGCTATTTAACCTGATATTGCACGGTATATGACCTTGAAATGACTTGCAACTGACCGATGTTCTAACTAGCTACCAAGGGCGAAAGGAAACAGCCATGAGCAAGGAAAAAGTCGTTCTCGCATATTCCGGTGGTCTTGATACATCCGTATGTGTCAAGTGGCTCCAGGACGAGAAGAATCTCGATGTCGTTTGCGTCTGCGGCAACGTGGGCCAGGAAGAGACCGGACTGGATGCCAAGAAGCAGAAGGCGCTCGACCTGGGCGTTCTCGATTGCCAGGTGCTCGACCTGCGCGACGAGTTCTCCGATGAGTTCCTGACCAAAGCCATCGCCGCAAACTCCATGTACGAGAATAAGTATCCGCTGCTCTCCGCCCTGTCTCGCCCGCTGCTTGCCAAGAAGCTTGTTGAGGTCGCCCACGAGTTTGGCGCGACCTACGTCGCCCACGGCTGCACTGGCAAAGGTAACGATCAGGTCCGTTTTGAGGCCGCCGTCAAGGCCCTCGACCCCGAGCTCAAGGTTATCGCCCCGGTTCGCGAGTGGGACCTGAAGTGCCGTCCCGACGAGGTCGCCTATGCCCACGCCCACAACGTGCCGGTTCCCGAGGGTGCCAACGACAACCCCTACTCCATCGACGACAACCTGTGGGGTCGCGCCATCGAGTGCGGTCACCTGGAGGACCCTTGGAATGAGCCGCTCGATGACGCTTGGGTTATGACCAAGAACCCCGAGGACACGCCTGACACCCCGACCTATACCGAGATCGAGTTTGAGGCCGGCAAGCCTGTCGCCGTCGACGGCAAGAAGATGAAGCTCTCCGAGATCGTCATCGCCCTCAACAAGATTTCGGGCGACAACGGCTTTGGCCGTCTTGACCTGGTCGAGGATCGTCTGGTGGGCCTCAAGAGCCGCGAGTGCTATGAGGTTCCCGGCGCCCTGACGCTCATCACCGCCCACAAGGCGCTCGAGGACATCTGCGTCGAGGGCGACCTGCTCAAGACCAAGATCAAGCTCGAGCAGGATTGGGCCACCGCCGTGTACAACGGCCAGTGGTACAGCCCGCTCAAGAACGCGCTCGACGCCTTTATGGCCGATACCCAGAAGTTCGTGACCGGCACTGTCCGTCTGAAGTTCTTTAAGGGCAACTGCCATGTCGTCGGCCGCAAGAGTCCCTTCAGCCTCTACGACTACGGCCTGGCTACCTACGACCGCGACACCACGTTTGACGAGAAGGCCAGCGCCGGCTTTATCGAGATCGATACGCTGTCGCTCAAGACGTGGGCAAAGGTCCAGGGCCCCAGCTCTGCTGCTGCCCAGGCCTAGCGCCTCCTTCCCTTGGTATCCGCGCGGCCCATCCGCGTGATACATAACGGGCGCACGGGGTCCCTACCTTTCGTTATGCTTGCTGACACTTCTTAACATCGGTGGCCCCTACGTTCCGCCCGCATATATGATGCCGCGTCTGCGGCTGAGTCCGAGCCCCGCCGGGGTTGTCCGGCGGGGCTCCTTCTATCAATTTGGCGGCTCTGTGCCTATATATATGAGGAGTATCCATTATGTTCAATGCTATCGCGCATGCTTTGCTTGCCCTCGCGCCCGAGTTCGATGCTGTAAGGGTCGAGGACGTTCCTATGAGCCTGAAGGCCTGGATCGATGGTTCGCAGGGCAACATCCGGAGGGAGACGTTGGGCGCCAAGTGCATGGTGCGTCACTTCTTTGCAAATTAGCCACATGGCCCCGCGCGCGGCAGGGAGTGTGTAAAACTAGCGGTTGATAAATCGCTTTAGCGACAGGGCACATTGCTTTGGACGCTTGTTTTGGTATTTGGAGAAAGGAGACGGTTCCATGGCTCTTTGGGGCGGTCGTTTTGAGGCGGGCGTGGCCGAGGTCACGCAGGAGTTTGGCGCGTCGCTGCCGGTCGACAAACATCTCTATAAGCAGGATATCGCCGGCTCTAAGGCGCATGCCAAGATGTTGGCCGCCCAGGGCATCATCAGTGCCGAGGACGAGCAGGCGATTGCCAAGGGCCTGACCGGAATCGAACAGGATATCGATGCCGGCAACTTTACCTTCGACATCAACGATGAGGACATTCATATGTCCATCGAGAGCGAGCTGACGCGTCGCATCGGCGAGGCTGGCAAGCGCTTGCATACTGGGCGTTCGCGCAACGACCAGGTGGCGACCGATACGCGCCTGGGCGTCAAGGCGCTGGCCAAGGAGCTCATGGAGGCCAATCTTGAGCTGCGCCATGTGCTGGTGGATGCGGCCAAGAAGTACGACAAGGTGATTCTGCCGGGCTACACGCACATGCAACATGCTCAGCCCGTGCTGCTGTCGCATCACCTGCTGGCGTATTCCTGGATGTTCGCGCGCGACTTTACGCGTTTGAAGGCCGCCTTTGATGCTGCCGACAACTGCCCGCTGGGTGCCGCTGCGCTTGCCGGTACGAGCTATCCGCTCGATCGCCAGATGACGGCTGCCGAACTTGGCTTTGCGGGCGTGATCCCCAACTCGCTCGATGCCGTTTCCGACCGTGATTTTCTGCTCGATCTGCATTACGCCGGATCCGTCATGGCGATGCACCTGGCGCGTCTTTCCGAGGAGATCGTACTGTGGTCGAGCTCCGAATTTGGCTTTATCACGCTTTCCGACTCGTACTCCACTGGCTCGTCCATCATGCCGCAGAAGAAGAACCCCGACTTTGCCGAGCTTATCCGCGGCAAGAGCGGTCGCGTGTACGGCAACCTGGTGCAGCTGCTGGTAACCATGAAGGGCCTGCCGCTTGCTTATAACAAGGACTTGCAGGAGGACAAGGAGGGCGCGCTCGATACCGCCCATACGCTCATGCAGTGCCTGTCCGTTATGGCCGGAATGATTTCGACTTGGACCGTCAACGAGGATGCCATGGCGCGCGAGTGCGGCGTGGGGCACCTTGCCGCCACCGATGTTGCCGATTACCTGGCCAAGCGTGGCCTGCCGTTCCGCGAGGCACATGCCGTGGTGGGCCATCTGGTCCTGATGTGCGAGAAGCGCGGCTGCAATCTTGAGGACCTGCCGTTTGAGGTGTTCCAGGAGGCAAGCCCGCTCTTTGAGCGCGACATTACCGAGGCGCTCGATATCCCGTCGATTGTCGCCGCGCGCACGACCGAGGGCGGCACCGCTCCTGCCGCCGTTGCCGTGCAGTTGCAGCGTGCCGAGGCACAGCTCGTGGCTGACGAGGGCGTGTTTGGATCGCTGACCAAGGTCGTCGAGATGGGTCACGGGGCAAAGTAGAGGTTTGGCTGAAGCCGTTTTGGCCATGTATTGATAAATCGTTTTCGCTTTACGGGCGCCTGCTGATGTGGGAGCCCGTATTTTGTTGCTATGGGGGAGGGGCTTGTCGAGAACTTCTGTAGGACCTTTGGGCAGGTTGTGAAGGGGATACGTTCGCGGGCGGCAACCGACCGCCTGCTCTGTTCGGCGCAGTTGATGGGCGGTCGGATGGTACTCTAATCGGGCTTCGAAACAGAAGTGACACATATGGAGCGCTTTAATAAATTGCAACGTTTCAATAAACAGCTTTTTGTTTAACTGCAGCTAAAACTCTGTTACGATGCAGTCCAGGCGGGTGCCGGAATGGGACTTGGGCACGCGCGAACCTACTTGAAAGGCTACTTTTATGGCTATCGAGAAGACCTTCATCATGATTAAGCCCGACGCCGTGCGCGACCGCAAGATCGGCGAGATCGTTGCTCGCATTGAGCGCAGCGGCCTTGTCATCGAGCGCATGGAGATGACCACGCTCGAGCGCGCTACCGTCGAGGAGCACTACGCCCATCTGGCCGACAAGCCCTTCTTTGGCGGTCTCTGCGACTTTATGACGAGCGGTCCGGTCGTCAAGATGGTCGTTTCCGGTCTCTCCGCTGTTGCTAAGATGCGCACCCTCATGGGCGCTACCAACCCGCTTGAGGCTGCTCCTGGTACCATCCGCGGCGACTTTGCCGTCGATGTCAACGCCAACGTGATCCACGGCTCCGACTGCCTGGAGAACGCCGAGATTGAGATCAAGCGCTTCTTTGGCTAAACCAGCTTTGACTCCTTAAAGCTGTTAGCGTGTGGCTTGGGCGCCGCGGAACTCCATCCGCGGCGCCCTTTTATTCCAAAATCTATGCAGGGGCCCGCTCGGACATGTGTTCCGAGCGGGCCCCTGCTGTTAGCTTGTGGCACTGAATAGTTTAGGCTTCGTCGACGATCTTAAGGGCGCGCGTGTGATCGATCTCGTTGAGGAGGTTAACGCGACGCTCGTGACGACCGCCCTCAAACTCGGCGTCGAGCCACTCGTCGACGATCATCTTGGCGAGCTCGGAGCCCACGACGCGGGCGCCAAAAGCGAGCACGTTGGTATTGTTGTGCATGCGGGAGAGCTTGGCGCTGAAGGGCTCGGAGCACACGACGGCGCGTACGCCCTCGACCTTGTTGGCAGCCAGGCTGATACCGACGCCGGTGCCACAGATCAGGATGCCTAGATCGACGTCGCCGTTGGCAACGGCCTTACCCACCTTGTAGCCGGCGATGGGGTAGTCAAAGCTCTCGGAGGTGTCGGTGCCAAAGTTCACGACCTCGCAGCCGCGCTCCTTCAGGTGCTCGGAGATGATGTTCTTGAGCTCGACGGCGGCGTGGTCGTTACCGATACCGATCTTCATGGATAGTTCCTCTCTGGTCTGTGCGGCGAGATTGCTAAAGGTTTTACCGCGTTCGACTGCATGATAGCGCGACTTTTGTGTAAACGCTTGGGCGTTTTTTGGTCAAACGCTTTAGCATGCAACAAGACCGGTTTCTCATGAATGAATGCCGTCAGTTTGCGCCTGAATGCCGTCTACCGGAACCTGGGTTGCGGTTTTTGATGCATTGTTATCAAATAAAAGAGCTAATTATTATTGAGAGCCCAGCCCGTTATACAAGTAGGAGATACCTATGCCTGCCGATTCCATCCGTGATGCCGCGTTTTGCGATGTTTTGAACCGCGAACTTGTTTGTGCACTCGGCTGCACCGAGCCCATTGCCGTTGCTTATGCAGCGGCGCTGGCGAGCCAGACGCTCGGTTGCGAACCCGATCATATGGATGTTGCCTGCTCGGGCAACATCATCAAGAACGTCAAGAGCGTGACCGTGCCCAACTCGGGCGGTATGCACGGTATTGAGGCCGCGGCCGTGCTGGGTGCCGTGGGCGGCGACGCCAAGAGCGCGCTCGAGGTGCTCGAGAGCGTCGATGACGCGGACCGCGCCCGCGTGGCCGAGCTGCTTGCCGATGCGGACTACTGCGATGTGTCGCTTGTCGAGGGTGTGCCCAACCTCTACATCAAGGTGACTGCGACGGCCGGGGGCCATACCGCGGTCGTCGAGATTACCGATCACCACACTAATGTCACGTGCCATACGCTCGACGGTATTCCGGTATGCGGTAAGTCGGCGGGGGAGTGCGCCGCCTGCGCCGAGCGCGTGGTGGCCGAGCGTGCGGCAGATAACGCCGACACGCCCATGTCGATCGAGACCATCATCGACTTTATCGAGGATGGTGACATTGAGGACGCCCGCGCTGCCGTTGAGCGTCAGATTGAGCTGAATGGCGCGATCAGTGCCGAGGGTCTCGCGCACGCTTGGGGCGCCGAGGTGGGCCGTACGCTGCTGGGTGCTCGTGCCGATGACGTCGCCTGCCGCGCCCGTGCCCGTGCGGCCGCCGGGTCCGACGCCCGCATGAACGGTTGCGCGCTGCCGGTCGCCATTGTGTGCGGCTCGGGCAATCAGGGCATTACCTGCGCATTGCCCGTCATGGAGTATGCCGAGTACCTGCGTTGCGACCACGAGCGCCTGGTGCGCGCCGTGATGCTGTCCGATCTTATCGCCGTGCATATCAAGAGCTATATTGGTGCGCTTTCGGCGTTTTGCGGTGCTATTTGCGCTGCGTGCGGCGCCGGCGCTGCGATTACCTGGCTGTGCGGTGGCACGCGCGAACAGATTGGCGCGACCGTCTCGAACACGCTCGGTAACGTGGGCGGCATCGTGTGCGACGGCGCCAAGGCGAGCTGTGCCGCCAAGATCTCGGCTGCCGTCGATGCGGCGATTCTGGGCCATGATATGGCCATGCAGGGTCGTGGCTTCCGCGCCGGCGAGGGCCTGATCCAGGATACCGTCGAGCAGACAATCGCCAGCATGGGCTACGTGGGCCGTGTGGGTATGAAAGATACTGATGTCGAGATCCTCAACATCATGATCGGCAAAACCCAGGTGTGCTAGTTACGCGGTTTTACCAAACCGCGTAACCAGTCGACGCTGCAAATGCCCCTAAGCGGCAATCTGCCTTTCAATCGTCGGGCATGGCCAGAAGGCCTATGCCCTCCTCTTTCAAGGCACATTGCTCGCTTAGGGGCATTTTCGCTGACTTGTGCTCAACCTGCGGCGATATTTGGTTTGGAGCGAGGGGTCCTACGACAGTTCGTCGGCTACTTGGTGTTCGTAGAAGGCTTCGATTACGGCGTTAAAGTCGCGGGCGAAGTCTTCCATGGTTCCGCGCCAGGTGGCTCGGCCGGGTTTTCCCTGGCCAACATAGGCAGTTTGAATGCCGCAGGCGGGACTGGGGAAGTCGCGCTTGGGATCGTTGCCCACCATAAGGACCTCGTGTGGCTCGAGCCCCATCACCTGAAGCTGCTCTAGATAGTAGGTGGCATCGGGCTTGCAGCGGGTGGCGTTTCCCATGTGCGTCACGAGTTCAAAGGGGGCGTCGGCCAGGTCGCCCCAACCCATGCGGCACTCGATGGCCCCCTGGGGAAAGCTGGGGTTGGTAAAGAGCGCGCAGCGCAGCCCTGCGTCCTGTACGGCCTGGAGCGCGGCGTGTGCGCCCGGCATGGCGTGGGCGTTAATGATATCGTCGTTCTTGTACGGAAGAACTTCGCGGTCATAGTAGGTAAACGCCTCGTAGATGAGGGGATCGGAGAGGCAGATCCCGCATCGGCGCTCGATCTCTTCTTGGTAAAACTCAAGATTGGTGCGGTTGTCCGTGCCGCTGCGGCGATTGGCGTTGAGGTCGACCAGGATGGTGCCGAGGCGCGCCATCGTGCCACCGCGGCTGCGGCGCCCGATATCCGCGAGCATCGAAGAGACATCCTTAAAATAGCGAAGGATGAACGCGTTGAGGTTGATGCTGAGAAGCGTTTCGTCCATATCGAAAACGACTGCTTTGAGCACGCGGGCACCTTTCTCGAAAAATCGATCTAGAATCGTTGGCTCCGGATACTTTACCCCAAAGCCGAATGCCTGGCTGGTTATCGTCAAGTTGCGGAGACGTGTGTTCATAAGATTACGAAAAAGTCTCCACACGAGTAAAAAATCGCAGTTCACGCTTGAAATCGAACTCATTTCCCCGTAACCTATACAAACGTGATTGCATAAGCGTCACATTAGTATCTGTCGGCTCCCGAGTGTTCCTAAACGTTGTGTGCTTGTCGCACCCTTCTGTAGGTCCTAGCAATCGGGGCCCCGTAGTTCGAAAGGGGTCCACCTTTGAGTGAGATTCAGAACTCGTCCATTTTCTCTCTTGACGATGTCAACGAGGAGGAGATGAACAACCTCATCGACGGTACGATTACCGACTTTGATGAGGGCGATCTCGTTAACGGCACTGTCGTTAAGATCGAGCATGACGAGGTGCTCGTTGACATCGGATTCAAGTCCGAGGGCGTTATCCCGGTCCGCGAGCTGTCCATCCGCAAGGACGCTAACCCTGCAGACATCGTTGCACTCGGTGATCCCATCGAGGCTCTGGTACTCCAGAAGGAGGACAAGGACGGTCGTCTGGTCCTGTCCAAGAAGCGTGCCGAGTACGAGCGTGCTTGGAACCGCATCGAGGAGAAGTTCAACTCCGGCGAGAACGTCGAGGGCGAGGTTATCGAGGTTGTCAAGGGCGGCCTGATCCTCGACATCGGCCTGCGTGGCTTCCTGCCCGCCTCCCTCGTCGACCTCCGTCGCGTCAAGGACCTCACCTCCTACATGGGCACCCGCATCGAGGCCCGCGTCATCGAGATGGACCGCAACCGCAACAACGTCGTCCTCTCCCGTCGCGTCGTGCTCGAGGAGTCCCGTAAGGCCGAGCGCTCCGAGATCCTGTCCAAGCTCAAGTCTGGCATGCGTCTCCAGGGCACCGTTTCCTCCATCGTCGACTTCGGCGCCTTCGTCGACCTCGGTGGTATCGACGGCCTCATCCACATTTCCGAGCTCTCCTGGAACCACGTCAACCATCCTTCCGAGGTTGTCAAGGTCGGCCAGGAGGTCGAGGTCGAGGTTCTCGACGTCGATCTCAACCGCGAGCGCATCTCCCTGGGTCTCAAGCAGACCACCGAGGATCCGTGGCGCGCACTGGTCAAGAAGTACCCCGTCGGCGCTATCGTCGAGGGCACTGTGACCAAGCTTGTCCCGTTCGGCGCTTTCGTCGATCTGGGCGAGGGCATCGAGGGCCTGGTGCACATCTCCGAGATGGCCAACAAGCACGTCGATCAGCCTTCTCAGGTCACCCACGTGGGCGACAAGGTTCAGGTCAAGGTCATGGAGATCGACCTCGACCGTCGTCGTATCTCCCTGTCCATGAAGTCCGCTGCTGAGACTCTGGGCGTCGAGATCGAGGTTACCCCGCTGCCTTCCGAGAAGAAGGACGAGGAGACCGACGCCGAGTAAATCGGTTTGACGATCACTTGTTTTAAGGGATCCGTCCGCAATGGACGGGTCCCTTTTTTGCATTTGCTGCTGAGGTGCGCGATGCTGCCCGGGCTGTCCACAGGCTATTGGGTTGTCAGTGCATGAAAAATGCCGACATCCCGCCTCGGGGAGGAGGCGGGAACACACCGAGTAGACGGAGGGGTGTGGAGCGCGGTCGCGTCTCGACTGACGACGTTGCCCATCGACAGGACCATTGTAGCGCATGGCGGTTCTTGGTTTATCGTGTCGAGCGTTTGCGTTGTGCCATTGCCTGCGGCAACGGTGTGTTACACTCTTGCACTGCTGAGTGGGCCAGACGGTCGCGCGATGTGCTGCTTGCAGCACGCGTGAGGAAAGTCCGGGCTCCAGAGGGCGGGATGCCGGCTAACGGCCGGGCGGAGTGATCCGACGGAAAGCGCCGCAGAAAAGAAGACTCCCACCTGCGCCGCAAGGCGTAAAGGGAAAAGCTGAAACGGTGGTGTAAGAGACCACCAGCGTCGTGGTAACACGGCGGCTTGGCAAGCCCCATCCGGAGCAAGCGCGAATAGGAACGCTATGGGCCGGCCCGGTCCGCGTTCGGGTAGCGTGCGTGGAACTGCACGGTAACGTGCAGACAAGATAAATGACCGTTCACGACAGAACCCGGCTTATCGGCCCACTCAGCACTTTGTTGACGCTGCGAACCCGTAAGCGCGGCAATCTGCCTTTCAAGCCTTCGGGCATGACCATAAGGTCAATGCCCTCGTCTTTCAAGGCACCTTGCTCGCACTGACGGGTTCTCGCTGTTGGTGACGGCATCATTGGCGTTTCCGCTCTTGTTGGCGAGGGCAACGATGCTGTCTTTGCCGTATTATTGAGGCTGTTTGTTGCGCTTTATTTTGTTGAGGGGTTTTGTTGGACAGCTATTTTACTCTGCAATCGAATATTGAGGCTTCGGGCGAGTTTGTGGACCGCAAGAGCCGGTTTATTGCCCAGCTGGTCCATATTGAGTCCGAGGATGAGGCGAATGCCTTTATCGAGATGGTTCGCAAGCGTCATTACGACGCTCGACACAATGTTCCCGCGTGGATTTTGGTCGATGGACGCGAGCGCCAGAGCGATGATGGTGAGCCGAGCCGCACGAGCGGTATGCCGACGCTCGAGGTGTTGCGCGGCGCGGAGCTCAAAAATGTTTGCTGCGTAGTGACGCGCTATTTTGGTGGCACGCTGTTGGGGCCTGGTGGCTTGGTACGCGCCTATACCGCGGCGACGCAGGCGGCGGTGGCCGCGGCTCAGGAGGCCGGGCAGATCGTCGAGATGACGAGCGTCGTGCCTGTTGACGTGCACGTGGCCTATCCGCAGTATGAGCAGGTGCTTCGTTTGGCGCAGGATTCGGGTGCCAAGGTTTCGGATACCGATTACGCGGATGCCGTGACAATTCATTTGGTGTTTAAGGCGGGGGAGCAGGAGCCGTTTTGCGCCAAGATGCGCGAGCTTATGGCGGGGCGCGAGGAGATTGAGGCCGGCGCTCCCGAATTTGCCGAGTTCTAACGGCGACGGCCGGCGTGCTTTTGGATGGATCCCAAGCGCGCCGGCCGTCGTTTTATGCTGCTGTCGTCTACTCGGCGAGCTGCTTTAGCACATCGCAGGCGATCTCGACGGCATCGTCGATGCAACCGGGGCAGCTGCGGAGCGGACCCTTGTCCGATCCGATGCCCTTGAGCGTACCGCAGACGGTCGTCGTGTTCTTCTCGCCAAAACGCTTGGCGATTTCGCGCGACAGCTTGTAGGTCTGGCCCTTGGTCTTGGGATTTTCCATGCCGTCGCTCATTACAAAGCCCATGATGGCCACGGCGCCCGAGATGGCGCCGCAGGTTTCGGTCATGCCGCCCATGCCGGCGCCAAAGCCCTCGGTGAGGGCAAAGGCGACCTGGGGGTCGAGCCCGACGGCGGGCGCGAGCGTGCAGGCGACGGCCTGCGCGCAGTTAAAGCCGCGGACGTGGTACTCGGCAGCCTGAGCCTGGCAGGCGGTGATGTCGAGCTGGGCCGTATCGATTTGCTTCATCGTTGTCTCCTTGGTCACGGTGTACCCGCCTATGGTACCCGTGCCGGTGCATGTAATCATCGAGAGCTTCATGTATGCCTCATTTTTATCTATCGAGCAAATGCCCAAGGCTTGAGATAAATACCCCTGATCAATTAGTCCCATTACCTACCTTTGGGATGGGTTGAGAGGGGTGCAGGGTAGCGGTATCGTGAACCGAATAAAACGTAACCCAGGCAAGGGAGCTAGATATGAGCGAGCAGACCATCGGTACCACATGTGTTCAGGGCGGCTATCACCCGGGAGATGCCGAGCCGCGCCAGGTGCCCATCTACCAGTCCACCACGTGGAAGTACGACACGTCCGAGCACATGGGCAAGCTGTTTGACCTAGAGGAGTCGGGCTACTTCTACAGCCGTCTGCAGAACCCCACGTGCGATCTCGTTGCCGCCAAGATCTGCGAGATGGAGGGCGGTACCGCTGCGATGCTCACGAGCTCGGGCATGGCTGCGAACTTCCTCGCGATCTTTAACGTGGTCGGTGCCGGCGATCATGTGGTTGCGAGCTCTGCCATTTACGGCGGTACGTATAACCTGCTCGCCCACACCATGGGCCGCATGGGCGTGACCTGCACGTTCGTTGCCCCCGACTGCACCGACGAGGAGTTCGAGGCAGCATTTGAGCCCAATACCAAGCTCGTCTTTGGCGAGACGATCGCCAACCCCGCCCTTGCCGTGCTCGATATTGAGCGCTTTGCCAAGGCCGCGCATGACCACGGCGTGCCGCTGATGGTCGACAACACCTTCCCGACGCCCGTGATGTGCCGTCCCTTTGAGTGGGGCGCCGACATCGTTACGCACTCCACCACCAAGTACATGGATGGACATGCTGCCTACCTGGGCGGCGTGATCGTCGACCACGGCCAGTTTGACTGGATGGCTCATGCGGACAAGTTCCCGGGTCTCACCATGCCCGACGAGAGCTACCACGGCGTGACGTATGCCGAGAAGTTCGGTCGCGAGGGCGCCTTCATCACCAAGGCCACCGCGCAGCTCATGCGCGACCTCGGTCCCATGCAGAACCCGCAAGCGGCGTTTTTCCTGAATAGCTCGCTCGAGAGTCTGCATGTGCGCATGCCGCGTCATTGTGAGAACGGCCTGGCCGTTGCCAAGTTCCTGCAGAGCCATCCCAAGGTGCGCTTCGTGAGCTATCCGGGCCTGGAGGGCGACAAGTACTATGACCTGGCTCAGAAGTACATGCCCAACGGTACCTGCGGCGTCGTGAGCTTTGGCTTTAACGGTGGTCGTGCGGTGGCCGAGACCTTTATGAAGAGCCTTAAGCTCGCCCAGATCGCCACGCACGTGGCCGATGCGCGTACCTGCTGCTTGCATCCCGCTAATGCCACGCATCGCCAGATGAACGATGAGGAGCTCATCGCCTGTGGCATTTCTGCCGACATGGTGCGCCTGTCGTGCGGCCTCGAGGATACGGCCGATCTGATTGCCGACCTTGAGCAGGCGCTCGAGCAGTGCTAGGCTAGCGTTCGTGCGAGGCGCCGATGCTGGCAGAAAGCTTCGGCGACCTTTCGTTCCGATTCCGTAGGCGGGACCCCAATTGCGGCTGTTTGCATGCGATTGTGGCCCCGTTTTTTTGCGTTGGGCCACTCGAAAGGATGGATATGGAGAAAACTGCAGAGCAGCTGCGCCGCGAGCACATTGCCCTAGAGGGCGACACCCATGGCAAGAACAAGTGGGCGATTCTGTTTACCGTGCTCATCATGACGTTTATGGTGTGTCTGGATTCGACCGTCGTGACCGTGGCGCTGCCCGTGATGCAAAAGGAGCTGGGCGTGGGCCTCGATCGCATTCAGCTGGTAAGCTCGGTGTATCTGCTTGCGACATGCGTGGCTATGTTGCCGTTTGGCCGTCTGGGCGACGTGCGCGGCAAGGTGGGCGTATTTCAGCTGGGCGTAATCGTCTTTACGGTCGGCTCGTTGCTGTGCGGCCTTTCGGGTTCGCTCGAGGTTCTTATCTTGGCGCGCATTGTTCAGGGTGTCGGTTGCGCGGCGGCCATGGCTAACAACATGGGTATCATCACCGAGTCGTTCCCGGCGCGCGAACGAGGCCGTGCTATGGGTATTCTCGCGACCTTTGTGGCCCTCGGCATGATGTGTGGCCCCGTGCTCGGTGGCATGCTGGTGGCAAGCTTTCCCTGGGAGAGCATCTTCCTCATCAACCTGCCTATTGGCGTCATCTCGTTTATCGTGGGGCTCTACACGCTGCCGCATGTTAAGCCGGAGGCCGGCGAGCGCCTCATGTCCCTTGCCGAGGCCGCTCGTCGCTGCTTTGCAAATTCGGCCTTTACCATCAACCTTGCCTGCATGCTCATCGTGTTCGTTGGTATTGGCGCATCCGAGTTTATCCTGCCGTTCTATTTTCAGGACGCCCACGGCTTTGGTTCCGACATTTCCGGATTGCTGTTTTTGGCGCTGCCGATGGTGAATGCCTTTATCGGCCCGCTTTCGGGTGCGGTTTCGGACCGTGTTGGCTGCGAGGGTCCCACGGCGGTCGGCCTGGGCGTGTACGTATGCGGGCTCTTTGCGGTAAGTACGCTCGACGAGCACTCTTCCATCCCTGTGATTGTGTGCTGTGCCGCGTTTATGTCGTGCGGTACGTCGATTTTCCAGAGCCCCAACAACTCGCTGTATATGGGCTCGGCTCCGCGCGAAGCGCTCGGCTTTGCGGGCAGCCTGGGTAGTTTGGCACGCTACGCCGGCATGGCGCTCGGCATTACGGCGGCGTCGCATATCCTGTATGGGCAGATGAGCGTGGCAATGGGCGAGGCCGTGACCAGTTTTGTTACAGGTCGTCCGGACGTATTCCTATTCGGCTTTCGCTCGGTGTTCTACGTACTCATGGCTGTGGCCGCCGTGGGCTTTGCGCTTGCCATGGTGCGTTTGGTGAAGATGCGCGCCCGCCATTAGCATGTTGGGAGGCTGTCTGCCACGATTCGCGCCGTCCCAAAAAGACTGGTTTGTGGTGCGATGTGGCTTGTGGGGCGGGCGGGGGTCGGTCCGTGGTAGACTATCGAACAACGTTTATTAATCGCGCGGTATCGTTGCCGCGAGAAGGGGTTGCGCCATGCAGGAGCTTGAGGATCGTATTCGCCATGACGGCATCGTAAAGGCCGGTAACGTCCTTAAGGTTGATGCCTTCCTCAACCACCAGTGCGACGTTGAGCTGTTCGACCACATGGGCGCCGAATGGGCCCGTCTGTTCGAGGGTGTCGAGATCAACAAGATCCTGACGATTGAGGCTTCGGGTATTGGTATGGCCTGCATCGCAGCTCAGCATTTTGGCGGCGTGCCGGTGGTCTTTGCAAAGAAGGCCCAGTCCATCAACCTTGACGGCGAGCAGTATGCCACGACCATCTATTCCTTTACCAAGCAGAAGGAGTACCCGGTCATTGTCGGCAAGCGCTTTCTGTCCGAGGGCGATAAGGTCCTGATTATCGACGACTTCCTGGCCAACGGCTGCGCGCTTGAGGGCCTTATTAAGATCTGCGAGGCTGCGGGCGCCGAAGTTGCCGGCATTGGCATCGCCGTTGAGAAGGGCTTCCAGGGCGGCGGCGATAAGCTCCGTAAGCGCGGCTTCCGCGTTGAGAGCTTGGCCCGTATCGCCGATATGGACTGCGAGAACGGCGAGATCACCTTCGCCTAAGCGCGCAACACAAGCGATTGGTATGCGATGTGACAAAGGGACTGTCCCTTTGTCACATTTTTTGTATGAGGGGAGGTGTTGATATGGATGAGAACAAGATGGGATGGCGCGAGTATGCGCGCTATGCCGAGATGTCGGTCGAGAGGTTGGCACGCGACTGCGAGGTTCAGGTGTTTCGCGCGACAGGTCCGGGCGGACAGGGCGTGAACACGACGGACTCGGCGGTGCGTATGAAGCATGGGCCCACGGGGATTGTTGTGACGGCGCGCGAGAGCCGTAGTCAGTTTCAGAATCGCGCGAGCTGCCTGCGTAAGCTGCGCGCTGAGCTGGAGCGTCGCGGGCGTCCACCGCGCCGACGCGTAAAGACTAAGGTGCCTCTGCGCTCTCGCCAGCGCAGGCTCAATGACAAGCACTTCAACGCGATTAAAAAGGCCAACCGTCGCAAGCCGGGCGGGGAGGAATGATCTTCTCAATAAGTTGCGGTGAAATAGGGACTGTTTTGCGGCTTTAGCTGCATAAACAGTCCCTATTTCACCGCAACTTAGGTGGGGTTAGCGGGTGGGGTGCCAGACGTGGAGGGCGCCGGCGAGGATGTCGACCTCGATGCGCGAGGCGACAACGGGCTCGCCGTCGGCCTGAATGGGGTAGTCGGGCTCCTCAAAGGTAAGCTCGGCATGGCGACAGCGGCGCATGCGAACCGGTGGCAGCTTGGTATGGTGGCCATCTTTGGCCGAAAGGAACATGGGAAGCGCGACCGCGCGCGGAACGGGGCCGCAGGCGTAGCAGACGTCGAGTATGCCGTCGCACGGGTCGGCGTTGGGACAGATGCGATAGCCCGAACCATAGGTGGGTCCCAGCTGGATGGCCATGATAATCGCCCGCACGCGCTCGGCGGGCGCGCCATCAAAGCTGATGGTCATGGGGTAGTTGCGATAGCGTAGGCCAAACTGCTCAAGTCCCGAGAGAGTGTAGAGCGGGGCGCCCGTCAAGCCCGTCTTTTTGCGCAGCTTGGTGGTGCCCAGGCCGATGGCGGCATCGATGCCGACCGAAAGTGTCTGGTCGTAGTACTCAACGGTAGCCTCGCCGCTGCCGCTCGCAGGGCTCCACGAGCGAATGCGCCCGATGTCCTGGCGCTGCAGCTCGCAGGTGAGCAGCGCGCCAAAATCCTTGCCGGAGAAATCGTCGATGCCGAGCGTTTGGGCAAAATCGTTGCCGGAGCCCACGGGCAGGACGGCAAGGGCGGGGCGGGTGCCCTCCTCTTGCGTCATAAGCCCGTTGACGACCTCGTGAATCACGCCGTCGCCGCCAAGGGCGATAACGGTGCGATAGCCCTGAGCCTGTGCGGCCAGCTCCTTGGCGTGTCCCATGCGCTCGGTCAGCACCAGGTCAAACTGGGATGCGCGCGCGGTCATATCCAAAAAGCGTTGCAGGCGCTCGGCAACTTCGCGCGCCGCACCCGACTGGGCGGCTGGGTTGGCGATGATGAGCGTGCGGGCAAAATCAGTTGCATGCATGGGGCGACTCCCGGCGTATGACGTGACGGTGCGGTCGCGCTCAGGTCGAATTGCCCCCGATTGTGGCTGCACGGCGAATACTAACGTCTACTCTATCAGGTCGTTGTGGCGCTCGATGGCATCCGCTACCGTACCGCCCTCATCCACAATAAGCGAACGGCGCTTGGGTGAGATGATGCGCTGGGCGGGGTACACGCCGCGGTGTCCGCCGGTTAGGTAGCTGATAAAGGCCACGATGACAAAGAACCCGGCGGCCGTGCCGTGGAACAGGTCGATGGCCATCATGCAGGTGGTGATGGGCACGTTGAGGCCGGCGCAGAACACGCCGAGCATGCCGAGAGCCGCCAGAAAACTGGGGTCGAGCCCGGTAAGGCAACCTATCCAGCCACCGAGTGCCGCACCGATGCCAAACAGGGGCGTGACCTCGCCGCCTTGGAAGCCAGCGCCCAAGGTGAGCGCTGTGACGACCAACTTGATGACTGCGTCCGCCAGGGTGGTGTTGCCGGCAAATCCGGCGCCGGAAAGCCACGTGGAAAGGCCGGCGTAGTCCCAGGCGTCGAGGAGGGCATAGGCGGCCAAAACCACGAGTGCGCCTATGAGTGCGCGAACGAGGTAATTGGTGATAAAGCGACCGTACAGGCTCTTGACGGTTCGAACTGACCAGGCAAAGAGGCGTGCCGTCAGACCGAAGATAATGGCACTGATAACAACGATGACAACCGTCCGTGGTGTCATGTTGGGAACGCTGGCGATAACATTCGCCTCGTACTCGGTTCCCAAGGCAAGCGACGTAAAGTAGCCGGTAAACGAAGCGACCAGGCAGTAGATGCCCGCGGTGTAGTCGATCTTGCCGATGAAGCACATCTCCATGCCAAAGAAAGCCCCGGCAAGGGGCGAGCCGAACACGGCGCCAAAGGCCGACGAGATGCCGGCGAGCATGAGGTCGTGGTGGTCATGCTTTTTGAGGTGGGCGAGGCTCGAGATGTTGCTGGCGATGGTGCCGCCAATCTGCACCGCAGCTCCCTCGCGACCGGCCGAGCCGCCGGTGAGGTGCGTGAGCGTGGAGCAGACGAAGGTGAGGATGGCCATGCGCATATGGATGAGGCGTGTGCCCAGAGCGGAGTCGATGACCAGGTTGTTGCCACGCTTGGCGGCGAGACCGTGGTTTTTGTACACCCATGCGGTGGCAACGCCCACAACGGGAAGCAGCGCGTAAATCCACGCATGGTGCTCGCGATAGTCGGTCGCGATATTTAATGAGGCCAAAAACGCCCAAGCGGCAACGCCCATGGCGAGCGAGACGGTGACGACGAGTACGAGCAACTTAGTGCTCGCTAGTAGGTTGCGGGCGTTGCGGCGCGTGTCGGCAGCCAAGAGATGCTCGGAGCGGGTAAGTTGATGCCTGCCTGCCGTGATGACGTCATTAAGGGAGAAAAAACCGCCGTCGTCGAGCGGCTGGAAATGATCCTGCGCTTTGTTTGCGCTTTCGGGTTTGTCGTTATGAGCCATACGTTCCTCTTTTAGGTTGCAACGCAAGCAATTATAAAACGCGGTAAACGCGACGAGCCGGTGGGTTGGTTTCCATTCTGTTTCGCGGCCTGCAACCGACAGGTGTATTTGCGGGTACAGGCCGAGTCGCGGTCGTGCGTCGGGGGATTATACTGAGACAAGCATAAAGAATTGGCGCCCCTGTTGTGCGCCGTGGCATTAAGAGGTGCATATGGCAGAGAAACTCATACCGTTGGAGGATGCGCAGTCGATTGTTTTGTCGCACGTTGCTCCGACGGATCTCATCGAGATTCCCGTGTGGCAGGCGGCTGGTTTTCCCTTGGCCGAGGACGCGGTGGCCGATATCGACATCTCGCCGTTTGCCAACAGCGCTATGGACGGATATGCCGTGCGCTCGGCGGACTTGGCGCAGGCATCTGGCGAGGCGCCGGTGACGCTCGACGTTATCGGACACGAGGCCGCGGGCCATGTGTTTGAGGGCGCAATCGGCGCGGGCGAGACGGTCCGCATCATGACGGGCGCGCCGGTACCCGAAGGTGCCGATGCCGTGGTGAAGTATGAGATCGTTGATGTGCTCGACGGTGACGGCAACGAGGGCTCGCGTGTGAGGTTCTCGGCGCCGGCCAAGGTGGGGGAGAACGTTCGCTCGGCTGCTGAGGAAGCTCATGCCGGCGACGTCGTGATGCGCGCCGGCGAGGTTGTGGCTCCGGCGGGCGCCGGCCTGCTGGCGAGCGCCGGGTATGCGAACGTGAAGGTGCATGCCGCTCCGCGCGTGGGCATTATCTCGCTGGGCACGGAGCTGGTCGCGCCGAGTGAACTGCCGGCGCGCGGGCAGATTCGCGACTCCAACTCGTCGGCGTTAATGGCCGAAGCACTCGATGCCGGCGCCGAGCCCGTGTTCTACGGCATTGCGCCCGATGATGAGCAGGCGATTGCCGAGCTGGTGCATCGTGCCGTGCAGGAGTGCGATTTTGTCATTACGAGCGGTGGTGCCTCGGCGGGTGACTACGACTACGTGACGGCGCTGGTTAAGCGCGAGGGCGAGGTGCTCTTCGATCGCATCTCGATGCGTCCCGGCAAGGCCATCACGTTTGGCCTGCTTGGGGGCAAGCCGTATTTGGGGCTTTCGGGCAATCCCGCGGCGGCGTATGTGGGCTTTGAGATGCTCGCGCGCCCGGCGATCCGCAAGATGCGCGGCTTTGCCGAGGGCGTGCGTCCCGTGCAGCAGGCGACGCTCACACACGGCGTGAAAAAGCGCCAGGACCGACGCTTCTTCGATCGCGCCACGGTTTTGCGCGACCCCGAGACCGGTGAGCTGTTGGTGACCGAGGCCAAGACGCAGAATTCGGCGCTGCTCGGCACGATGCAGCGTGCCAACTGCCTGTTGCGTATTGACGAAGGACCGTGCGAGCTCAAGGCGGGCGACGTCGTGGACGTCGTGCGTGTCGACCTGCCTGAGGGCACGGTGCTATAGGAGGAATACTATGGACTTGAAGATTTCGATTGTGACGTGCTCGGATACGCGCGATCTTGCCCAGGACGAGGCTGGAGCCGCCCTCGAGGAACTTATCGAGGCGCAGGGCTGGACGGTCGCCTCACATGTGGTCGTGCGCGACGACGTCAGCGAAATCGGTGATGCCATTGTGGAAGCCGCCGATGAGTGCCACGCCAATGTCGTGCTCACCTGCGGCGGCACGGGTCTTTCGATGCGCGATGTAACGCCCGAGGCGACGCGTTCCGTCTGCGACCGCGATGTGCCGGGTATTGCCGAGGCGATTCGCGCGTACTCGATGACCAAGACGCGCCGCGCTATGCTCTCGCGTGCCGTGTGCATGCAGCGTGGGTATACACTTGTCATCAACTTTCCGGGATCTACGAAAGCGGCCCGCGAAAGCTGGGAGGCCGTGAGCGACCAGCTGGAGCATGCGGCCCAAATGACGGCGGGCGGCGGACATACCAACTAAGTAGTTTACCTGCGGCGGAGCGACCTTGCGAGTCGCTCCGCCTTCTCTTATGCAGCGACTGTGCGAACTGTCTCGTGGTTATCGGTAAAAGATAATTATCAGGCGAGAGATGTTTACCACTAACATTATTCGCGCATAAGTATAATCTAGTAACAGAATAAAGCCTGCGGCGGGGTGCCCGGGCATAGCGTTCGGAAGGGTTGAATATGTTCGATATGGTTTCTCGCCGCGGTTTCGTCTCGCTTTCTGCTGCCGCTGCCGCCGGCCTTGGCCTTGCCGGCTGCTCGGGCAACAAGACGTCCGAGCCGGCCGGATCCGATGCTGGTTCTGCTAAGGCATCTTCCAAGAAAGTTGCCGAGCTGCAGGTCTTTGCTGCCAACTCGCTCGAGAAGGCTCTGCCCGAGGTTCAGGAGCTCTACACCGACCAGACCGGTACCACCTTTGCCGACACGCAGTTTAAGGCCTCCGGCGACCTCGTCGAGCAGATGCGCGCCGGTGCTGCGGTCGACGTGCTCATCACGGCCTCCAAGGGCACCATGGACGACGCCGAGGCCGCCGAGCTTGTCGACGCCGACACCCGTGAGGACATGTTCGTCAACGACCTCGTGATCATCCGCGCCGAGGGCTCTGACACCAAGGTCGAGGCCATCGCCGACGTCGCGAACCTGGACGGCAAAATCGCCATTGGCGACGCCAAGACCGTTCCTGCCGGCAAGTACGCCAACCAGGCGCTGGCTTCTGTGGGCCTCTATACCGGCACCGAGGGCGACGACGGCGAGTACGCGCCCGAGCTCGCCGACAAGGTAGCACTGGCCGACAAGGTCGGCACCGCTGCTTCTTACGTCTCTACAGGCGACTGCGTGGCCGGTTTTGTCTACAGCTCCGACATCTTCCGCTACGACGGCATTGAGGAGGCCTTCGTGTGCCCCGAGGATTCGCACAAGCCCATCGTGTACCCGGGTGCCGTTGCCGAGAGCTCCGAGCACGCCGACGAGGCCAAGGCGTTTATCGACTTCTGCCTGACCAACAAGAAGGCCCAGAAGATTTGGGCCAAGTACGGCTTTGAGCTTTCCGAGTAGTGCGGCTTGGCGCGATAATTCCATCGTTTTGATTTTCACCCCGTCCCTGTATTCTCTTGGAGCTTTTCGTGCTTAATAGATTCCGCATGCTTGTCGCCTGTGCTTTGACCTTCGCGCTTTGCTGGGTGCCGGGATTTGCGTTTGCTGGGGACGCTGAAGAAGGGGCCCAGGTTGCTGCGACCGCTCATGGGCTTTCCTATGGGATCGAGGGTTTTGAGCGGTTGGCCAAGGGGACCGCTCGTGCCATGGAGGGCCAACCTGAGGGCTACCGGTTTCCCGTTGACGAGGACGTGGACCTTGTAGTGGCGCCTGCTGCCGATCGCGTTGTGGTGTGGATATCGCCCAAGGCGGTCGAGAAGTATGGGTTGGATCCGCAGGACAACGAGTGCGTATCGGGTCTCAAGGCCCTCGTCTGCGAGCTCGACAGCACAAACTGCATGGGAGGTGCGCAGCTGGGGGACGTGGATCTTCCTTGGTATGTCACCGCGGAAACAACGTTTGATGCCGGCGGGTATACCTATGGCTTTGACGAGCGCGGTGCGGATGGGGACCGCTATGTGGTGATTGCATCAGCCTCGGGTGATGCCAAGGGCGGCGCGCGTTGGCTTGATAGCGCTCAAATGGTAGAGGCATCGTCTGTCGTGTTGCGGGATGAGCAGGGGCCCTTGACCTCTCTGGCTTCCTTTTTGGGCGACATCGACTATCGCCCGTTTTGGGTGTCCATTAGAACGAGCGGCCTTGCCCTGCTGATCTCCTTTGCGCTGGGCCTGTTCGCCGCGTGGAAGACTATGGGTACCTCGAGTCGCATCAAGGGCCTGCTCGATTCGGTCTTTACGATTCCTATGGTGCTGCCGCCCACGGTCTGCGGCTTTCTGCTGCTTATGCTATTTGGTCGATCGACCGGGGTCGGTCGGTGGCTCATTGCGAACGGCATCTCGATCGTCTTTACCTGGCCTGCGGCGGTGATATCTGCCGTCGTTGTGTCGTTTCCGCTGGTCTACCGCACGGCGCTCGGAGCCTTCGAGAGCCTCGACACGCAGATGCTCGACGCCGCGCGCACGCTGGGCTGGTCCGAGCGCCGCATCTTTACCAAGCTTATGATGCCGCTTGGCTGGCCCTCGATTGCCGCCGGCACGGTGCTTGCCTTTGCCCGCGCGATGGGCGAGTTTGGCTGCACCCTGTTCTTTGCGGGCAACTACGCCGGTATTACGCAGACCATTCCCATCGCCATCTACTTTGAGTGGATGGGCGGCAATACCTCGGTTGCCCTCTTTTGGGTTGTCGTCGTGATCGTGTTTAGTTTCCTAGTCATCCTATTCATCAACATGTACACGGCGCATTCGCAAAAGTATCGCGAGCGGGGCCTTTCCCGCGCGGAGCGCAAGCAGGCCAAAAATCTCGCCGGACAGGGCGATTCGCTCGACCCGGCGGGTGGTGATGCCTTGCGTATCGATCGCGAGGCGCTGGCCGAGCTCATGCGCGATGATGCGGCGCCGCAGGGAGGTCGATAAGCTATGTCGCTCGTTTTGGATATTAAGAAACGTTATCCCGGGTTTATGCTCGACATGCAGCTTGAGGCCGGCGAGGAACGCGTGGCGCTGCTCGGTGCCTCCGGATGCGGCAAGAGCTGTACCTTGCGCTGCATCGCCGGCGTGGAGACGCCCGACGAGGGCAACATCGTCGTCAATGGTGTGACCTTCTTTGACTCGGCCGCGGGTATTAACCTGTCGCCCCAGGAGCGCAAGTGCGCCCTGCTGTTCCAAAACTATCAGCTGTTTCCCAATATGACGGTGGCCGATAACGTGTGCGCCGGTGTAAAGGGCGCGGGCGACGCCGCGGCTCGCAAAAGGTTGGCGGAGCGCTATCTGGGCATTTTCGGTCTAGCCGATTTTGCCGACCGCTATCCCGCGCGCCTCTCGGGCGGTCAGCAGCAACGCGTGGCGCTTGCCCGCATGGTGGCGGCGCATCCGGGCATTTTTATGTTCGACGAGCCCATGAGCGCGCTCGATTCCTATCTTAAGAGCGCCCTCGAGCAGAACATGCTCGACCTGTTCGATGTGTGCAACCGCACCGTGCTCTACGTGAGCCACGACATCGACGAGGCGTGCCGCCTGTGCCAGCGTATCTGTGTGATGCACGACGGGCATGTTGAGGAGATCGGCTCCGTCGAGGACGTGGTCCGCCGTCCGCAGACGCTGGCGGCGCTGCGCCTGACGGGCTGCAAGAACACAAGCCGGGCGCGCAAGATCGGCGACGAAGAAGTTGAGGCCCTCGACTGGGGCATGACCTTTAACGTGGGTCGCGCGGTCCCCGATAATGTGGCGTACCTGGGCGTTCGCGCAAGCTATTTCCATGTTGACAATCGCGTTGAGCGGGGCCGTAACAGCTACGATTTGCATGTGGCCCGTGTGAGCGATTCGCGCTTTGAGCGGCTGGTGCTGCTGGACGTGCCGCGCGTCGATGCGCCCACGCGTTTGCAGTGGAAGGTCAACAAGGTGGGCGTGCCTGTCGACGAGCTGCCGCAGGCCGACGAGACCCTGCGCATGCACTTCGATGCGAGTAGGATTCACCTGGTTTGTCGATAGCGCCGGGTAATGCCGCCGGGGATATAAGCCTTGGCGGCTTTGTCTTGCCGCTCGCCGAATGAGGGATGACAAACTCTTATCAATCAAGATAATTATTTATTAAACGACGGCACACGACACTGTCGTACGAATGTCAACGGTGTTCGCATGGTCGATGACCGTTGATATAGTTGACCTTATCTTGTAAAGGAGGGTGCGCACATGCCGCAGATGACATACATTCGCCGCGTTGCCGCGCGCGCCCTGTATATGGCTCGGAGCCGCATATGAGCAGGTATGTTCACGGCTCCGGGAGAGACGACGCACAACTAAATAATCGACCGCAAAGCAGGTTCCCTAAAATTCCGGGTTTGAGCACGGCCGGGCAATCGCCGTCCGTCGTGCATCGATACCGCTGTTATCCGTTTTTGGTTCGAGAGGGGAACCGTCATGGCTGAAGAATTTGATTTCCATCCGATGTGGGAGAGCCTCGGCATGAATCTTGCCGACCACGACATGCTGTTGGGCGCCGTGGGCCAGATGTACGGCGATATGTTCCTGACGCAGAACAATCGCCCCAAGTCCACGTCCTACCTGGACTTTGTGGCCACCAACATCCATAGCGGCCGTATTAAGGAGATGCTCGACAAGAAGGAGGCCGGCGAGGCCACCAAGATCGTTGGCAGCTTCTGCGTCTACGTGCCCGAGGAGATTGTGCTCGCCTGCGACGGTATCCCCGTGGGTCTGTGCTCGGGTGCCGATTGGGCAACCGATAAGGTCGAGGAGCATCTGCCGCGCAACACCTGTCCGCTTATCAAGAGCTTTGCCGGCTTTAAGCTGGGCGAGGTCTGCCCCTACATTGAGTCGAGTGACCTGGTGGTAGGCGAGAACACCTGCGATGGCAAGAAGAAGGCCTACGAGTTCTTTGCAACGCAAAAGAACATGTACGTCATGGATATCCCCAACGTGCACGACGAGTCGACGCTCGTGACCTGGAAGGCCGAGGTCAAGAAACTTGCGGCCAAGATCGAGGAAGAGTGCGGCGTCAAGATCACGCCTGAGCGCTTGAAGGCTGCCATCCACGCTGTCAACGAGAAGCGCCGCGCCCTGCAGCGCCTGGCCGCGACTCGTGCCGCCGACCCGGCGCCGATCAGCGGTCTCGATAGCCTGCTGACCGTGCAGGCCGCCTTTATGGACGACACGCCGCGCCTGACCGGCGCCATCAACGACATGGCTGCCGAGTGCGAGGAGCGTGCCGCCAACGGTGAGGGCGTGGCGCCCAAGGGCACCAAGCGCATCCTGTACACCGGTACGCCCATGGCCGTGCCCAACTGGAAGCTGTTCAACCTGATTGAGAAAGCTGGCGGCGTCGTGGTGGGCGAGGAGTCCTGCACGGGCTCGCGTTACTACAAGGACCTGGTCGACGAGTCCGGAGAGACGGTCGACGAGATGCTCGATGCCATCGCCGAGCGCTACTTTAAGATCAACTGCGCCGTCTTCACCCCCAACGACCAGCGTATGAAGGATATCGTGCAGATGGCACGCGACCTGCATGCCGACGGCATCGTCGACGTGGCCCTGCAGTTCTGCACGCTCTACGAGATGGAGTCCTTCGCCGTGGAGAAGGCCGCCGAGGAAGCTGGCATTCCGTTTATGCGCATCACGACCGACTACGCCGGCGAGGACGCAGGCCAGCTGCAGACCAGGATTGAGGCCTTCTTGGAGACCATTTAGGACTATTCGTCCCGGCGGCTTCCCCAGGCGCCCGATCTTGCCGTTCAAACCGTCGCTTGCGTACTAAAGTACGCGGCGCTCCTTTTTCACGGCAACCTCGGGCACCTGGGAAAGCCGTTTCCTTGGTTGGTTAAAAGGTTTGTTAAGGAGTTATATGTCGGAATATATTGAGCAGCCGTTGCCGTCCACGTTTGAGGAGTTCAACGAGCAGCGCAAGGCGGCGTTTATTCGCGTCAAGGATTATAAGCAGGCGGGTAATCGCCTGGTCGGCTTTTTGTGCAGTTATACGCCGCTCGAGATTATCGATGCTGCGGGCGCTGCAAGTGTGGCTCTGTGCGGTACGTCCGATGAGGTGATTCCCGAGGCCGAGAAGGTGCTGCCGGCAAATCTGTGTCCGCTCATCAAGTCGACCTACGGTTTTGCCTATTCGCAAAAGTGCCCGTTTACGTACTTTAGCGACATGATCATCGGTGAGACCACCTGCGACGGCAAGAAGAAGATGTACGAGCTGCTCAACGAGCTCAAGCGCACGCACATTCTGCATCTTCCGCAGGGTCGCGATCGCGCCTACGAGCGTGAAGGCTGGTACGAGGAGTGCCGCCTGCTCAAGGAGGAGCTCGAGGGCTTCTACGGCATCACGATTACCGACGATGACCTGCGTGCTGCCGTCCGTCGTCGCAACCGCTTGCGTGCGGCTCAGCTCGAGATGTTTGCGCTGCAGGCCAACCAGCCGGCGGCTATGAGTGGCGTCGACCTGATGAGCACCATGTTTGCCAGCACGTTCAGCTTTGATATCGAGGCCTATACGCAGCAGCTGGAGCAAAAGGTTGCCAAGTTGCGCGCTGCGTACGACGAGGGCGACCGCCCGGTTGCGGCGGATGCCAAGCGCATTCTGATCACCGGTTGCCCGGTGGGCGGCGTGATCAACAAGATCGGCCGTACTATCGAGTCCAACGGCGGCGTGGTCGTGTGTATGGACGACTGCTCGGGTGAGCGCACGGCGGCCATGATGATCGACTCGGAGGCTCCCGATATCCTGCGCGCCATCGCCGACCGTTACCTGGACATCAACTGCTCGGTCATGACGCCCAACGACGGTCGTATGGAGAACACGCTGGCCATGTGCGAGAGGTATCACGTCGATGGCGTGGTGGAAAACGTGCTCCAGGCGTGCCATACCTTTAACGTTGAGAGCGCACGCATGCAAGAGGCTGTCGAGGGTGCGGGTATTCCGTATATGAAGATCGAGACTGACTACAGCAACGGCGACATGGGCCAGATCGAGACGCGCATCGCCGCCTTTATCGAGACCCTGTAGGGCGAACGCGGCAAGGGGGCAGCCCCTATGCCATATCGATTTGAAAGGAAATGAAATGGTTGAACCCAATGTTGCAATTGGCGTATCTGAGCTAAGTCCTCGTGCTGTACAACGCGCGGCCGAGGCTAACTTCAAAAAGGGTTATTACTGCTGCGAGTCGCTTGTCTACACCATGAAGCAAATGCTCGAGCTCGATGTGCCCGATTCGGTCGTGGCCATGGCGTCTGGTATGTCGGTGGGCGCAGGCAAGTCCGGCTGCGCGTGCGGCGCTTTCAATGGTGGCATTCTGGCGATTGGAATGTTGTTTGGACGTACGGAGCAGGACGGCCCGACCAATCCAAAATCCGTCAAGTCGATGCAGCTTACGCACGAGCTGCACGATTGGTTCCGCGAGAACAACGGTAAGCATGCCATCTGCTGCCGTATCCTGACAAAGGAATTTGACATGGGCCGCGGCGAGCATAAAGAGCAGTGCATTTACTACACAGGTCTGTGTGCATGGAAGGTCGCCCAGATGGTGTGTCGCGAGTGCGGCATTAAGAATCTGGACGAAGTCGACGAGCCGGCTCCGCGCCGTAAGGTTGCCGATATCGAAATCTAGCAGCAGGTGTCCGGCGAGATGCCGGAGCCTGGCATAAGAAGGCCGACGAGGTTAGGAAACCTATCTATATGGATATGATCAAGAAAATCCCTGTTCCGATTTGCGGCGTCGCATTAGGTTGTGCGGCCCTGGGTAATCTTTTGCAGAGTTATTCCGAGGCGCTGCGCATGGTCTGCGGCGTGGTTTCGGCACTGTTCCTGCTGCTATTCATTATCAAGGTGGTCGCATTCCCCAAGCTGTTTGTCGAGGATATGACGAACCCGATTATGGCAAGTGTTTCGGGCACTTTCTCGATGGCGCTCATGCTGCTTTCGACCTATATCAAAGGGTATCTTGGTGCCGCGGATGTGGCGTTTGTCGTGTGGGTCGTGGCGATTGCGCTTCATGTCGCGCTGATCGTGTTCTTCACGGCCAAGTTTGTGGCAAAGATTAAGCTCCAAACCGTCCTTGCCAGTTATTACATTGTGTACGTTGGCATTGCGGTCGCAGCGGTTACCGCGCCTGTATACGAAGCTACGGCAATTGGCGCCGCCGCATTCTGGTTTGGCCTGGTTAGCTTTGTGGTGCTATTTGTTCTGGTGACGATGAGGTATGTCAAGCTGCCCAATGTTCCAGAGCCCGCCAAACCGCTTATCTGCATTTACGCTGCGCCCATGAGCCTGTGTCTCGCTGGTTACGTGCAATCCGTTATGCCCAAGAACCACGCCTTTTTGTTGGCGATGTTTGCCGTTGCGACGGTCATCTATCTGTTCTCCTTGGTACAGTTGGTCCGCTGCCTCTCGCTTCCGTTTTATCCCAGCTATGCGGCGTTTACCTTCCCCTTTGTGATCAGCGCCATCGCATCCAAAATGACTGCTTCCTGTCTTTTGAACATGGGGGCACCGCTGCCGTGGCTTGCTCCCGTTGCGCTTGTAGAGACGGTGATTGCGGCTATTCTGGTGATCTATACCTGCGTGCGCTATCTCGCTTTTTTGAAGGCCTAACGAATGTGACAAGGGGCGTCCCTGCGTTGCATAAGAAGGAGGATGTCGTGGTTGGCATTGGTATCGACATAGGCTCGACGGCCGCGAAGGCTGCAGTGGTGGAGACGGACGGCGCCATTGCGTGGACCTGCGTCATGCCGACGGGGTATTCGTCGGTCGATGCGGCCGAGCGCTTGCGCGGCGAGCTCGCTTCATCCGGCTATGACGTGACGGGCGACGATGTTCGCGTGGTCGCGACCGGATATGGTCGTGTCGCCGTGCCCTATGCACACAAGGTCGTGACCGAGATCACCTGCCACGGCACCGGTGCCGTGCGCCTGTTTGGCGATCACGGCACGGTGATTGACGTAGGCGGCCAGGACACCAAGGCCATTCAGCTTAAAAGCGGCCGCGTGGCCAAGTTTGCCATGAACGACAAGTGCGCTGCCGGCACGGGGCGCTTTTTGGAGATCATGGCCGACCGCCTAGGCATTTCCCAGCAGCAGATGGCCGACCTGGCGCGTTCCGGCGAGCCCACCAAGATCAGCAGCATGTGCACGGTGTTTGCCGAAAGCGAGGTCATAAGCCTGATCGGTCGCGGTGAGCCGCGCGAGAACATTGCGCGTGGCGTGATCGACAGCGTGGTCTCGCGCGTGGCGACCATGGCCGGGCAGGCCGCGGGCGCCCCGTACTACCTGACGGGAGGCCTGTGCGAGAACGCCTTCGTGGTGGAGCGGTTGGGCGAGCTGCTGGGGTCGCCGGTGACCACCTCGCCTCAGGCCCGCTTTGCCGGCGCTATCGGTGCGGGCATTCGCGCCGCCGCCTTGGCCTAGGGGTGTACCGCGACATGCGCATCCTCAATATCTCGGCACAAAAACCAGATAGCACCGGCAGCGGCACCTACCTTGCCGCGCTCGTGCGCGAACAGATCGAGACAGGGCATCGCGCCGCCGTGCTTTGCGGCGCGGCACCGGGTGATACCCAAGGCGAGCTGGATCGGCGTGCTGCCGTGTTTGCCGTACCGTTCGAGTCGCCCGAGCTGCCGTTTCCCATCTGCGGTATGTCCGATGTCATGCCCTATTCCTCTACACGCTATCGTGACCTGACGCCTTCGATGCTCAGGGCATTTGAGCGGGTATTTGCTGCTGCTATCGATCGGGCGGTGGCTGAGTTTCGGCCCGATCTGGTGCTCTGTCATCACCTGTATCTGGTGACCGCATTGGCGCGCGAGTGCGTCCGGGGCGTGCCGGTTGTTGCCGTGTGCCATTCGACCGACCTGCGCCAGCTGCGTTCGCATGCGCTCGAGCGCGATCGCATCGTAAGTGCGGTTCGTCGGCTCGATGCCGTCTTTGCGCTCCATGCTGAGCAGGCTGAGCAGATTGGCCTTGTGTGCGGCGTCGATGTCGATCGCATCCATGTGATCGGGACGGGCTACGACCATCGCGTCTTCTGCCGCGACGCGAGCGTGGCGAGGCAGCCGGGATCGCTTGTGTACGTGGGCAAGATTTGCTTTAAAAAGGGCGTCGAGTCGCTGGTTCGAGCCGTGTCATTGCCGATTGACGATGACGTCCGCCCATCTGGCTTGGTACTTGTGGGCGGCCGCGGGGACGATGCCGAGTACGCGCGTATCGAGCGCTTGACCGCGGCCTCGGATGTGCCGGTGACGCTGGCGGGGCGCTTGGATAGCGATGAGCTCGTGCGTGCCTACCGCAGTTCCGACGTCTTTGTGCTGCCTTCGTTTTACGAGGGTCTGCCGCTCGTGACGATCGAGGCCCTCGCGTGCGGTTGCAAAGTTGTGGCGACCGATTTGCCCGGCGTTCGTCCCTGGATGGAGGCGATGCTTCCCGGTGCTCCCGTGACGTGGGTGGCATCGCCGCGTATGACGGATGTCGACACGCCCGTGGCGGCCGACCTTCCGTTGTTTGAGCGCGCGCTGGCAGACGCTATCGCGCAGGCGCTTGCGGCGCCGCGTTCGACGTTCGAGCCGTCGGCGGTCTCTTGGGAAGCGTGCCTGGCGCGTATACTTAAAGTCGTTGATTTGTTGGAAGGGGGTTCGTATGGCTAAGGACACCATGAAGCTCACGTCTATGACGGCCGCGAGCGGTTGAACCGCTAAGTTGGCTCCCGGAGCCCTCGCCCAGGTCCTGGGCGACTTACCCAATGTGCATAACGACAACCTGCTCGTGGGGTTCGATACCTCCGACGATGCGAGTGTCTTTCGTGTTGGCGAAAACCTGGGCCTCGTGCAGTCCGTCGACTTCTTTCCACCGATGGTCGATGACCCGTTCCTGTTTGGCCAGATCGCGGCTGCAAACTCGCTGTCGGATATATACGCCATGGGCGGGCGGCCGAGCCATGCCATGAACCTGCTGTGCATTCCCAGCTGCCTGGGCGTTGAGGTTGCCGGCGAGATTCTGGCGGGCGGCGCCGACAAGTGCGTCGAGGCCGGCTGCGCCATCGCGGGCGGCCATACCATCAACGACGACGAGCCCAAGTACGGCTTGTCTGTGAGCGGCTTTGTCGCGCTCGACCGTATGCTCGCCAACAGCGGCGCGCGCGTGGGCGATGCGTTGCTGCTGACCAAGGCGGTTGGCTCGGGCATCATCACCACGGCCATTAAGGGCGAGCTCATCGAGCGGGACGAGGCCGCAGCCATGTTTGACTCGATGCGCACCCTCAACGAGGCTCCGATTCGTCTGGCCGAGGGACTTGAGCTTCACGGCTGCACCGACATCACGGGCTTTGGCCTGATCGGGCATGCGTGCGAGATGGCCGAGGGCTCGGGCGTGCAGATTGAGCTTGCGTCGGGGGCGGTGCCGCTCTTTGACCAGGTGCTCGACATGGCGCGTCTGGGCATTATCCCCGCGGGCTCCTACCGCAACCAGGACTTCTTTGGCCCGCGCGTGACGGTTGACGATGAGCTGGAGCCGGGCATGTTGGATGCGCTGTACGATCCGCAGACCTCGGGTGGTTTGCTCATCGCGGCGCCCGCGGCGGATGTGGATGAGCTTGCGCGCCGTTTGCATGCCGAAGGACGTATCGCCGCCGCCGTCGGTCGCGTGTGCGAGCCGGTGCCGGGCGGTCCTGCCGTTCGCGTTGTTCGCTAGCCCGCACGTTTATGTAACTGTTTACCGTTCTCTAGAACGGTTCTTTCGAAAGGATTTTGCTATGTCTACCAAGATTGAAGTCAATGCCATGGGCGATGCCTGCCCGCTGCCCGTCGTCAAGACGCTTAAGGCACTCAAACAGCTTGACGGCGAGGGTGCCGTGGTGACCTCGGTCGATAACGAGACCGCCGTCAAGAACATCTCCAAGATGGCGCAGGAGAAGGGCTGCACGGCCTCGGTCGAGAAGGTTTCTGACGCCGAGTGGCACGTGACCGTGGCGACTTCTGGCGCCGTTGCCGTGGCCGATCCCGAGCAGGATGGCGCTGCCTTCTGCGACGCCAACGCCGGCAAGGGCAAGCTCGTCATTTCCGTCTACACCGATTGCATGGGCCGTGGCGACGACGAGTTGGGCCACAAGCTCATGAAGGCGTTTATCTTTGCCGTGACGCAGCAGGAGGAGCTGCCTGCGACCATGCTGTTCTACAACGGCGGCGCCAAGCTCACCGTCGAGGGTTCGCCGGTGCTCGATGACCTGAAGGGGCTGGCGGAGCAGGGTGTCGAGATTCTCACCTGCGGTACCTGCCTGGACCACTTTGGCATTAAGGACCAGCTTGCGGTGGGCGAGGTCACCAACATGTACGTGATCGTGGAGAAGATGGAGCAGGCCGTGCGTGTCGTGCGCCCGTAGCGTATTGGTTGGAGTTGCCATGAGGGAGAAGCGCCCGGCGCTTGTCATCACGTTTCCCACCACGGCGGCCGCCATGGGCTGCGAGTCCCTGTGCATCGAGCGCGGCCTTCCCGGGCGAACGATTCCCGTGCCCGGGGAGGTCGCTGCCGGCTGCGGTCTGGCGTGGAAGGCGTTGCCTGCCGATGAGGAGCTGCTGCGCAGCGAGCTTGCCGCGGCGGGCGTTCCCACCGAGGGCTATACCGTGATTGATATGTGGGAGGTCGTGCGATGATCTACCTGGATAACGCGGCGACGACCATGCACAAGCCGCAGACGGTCATCGATGCCGTGACGCAGGCGATGTGCTCGCTCGGCAATGCCGGGCGCGGCGCCACGTCGGGCGCCCTCGATGCCGCTCGTACGATTCACGGTTGCCGTGCCAAGCTCGCGCGCCTTTTAGGTTGTCCGAGGGCGGACCATGTGTGCTTTACGCCCAACTCAACCGCGGCGCTCAACACCGCCATCAACGGGGTGGTGTGCCCCGGCGACCGTGTGGTCACGACGGTGCTCGAGCACAACTCCGTGCTACGTCCGCTTAACCGCCTGGCGGTAGAGCGGGGCGTGACCGTTGAGCATGCGGGCTGCGATGCGAGCGGCGCGCTCAACTACGACGAGCTCGAGCGGCTGGTGACGCCTGACACGCGTGCCGTAGTGGTGACGCACGCCTCCAATGTGACCGGCAATGAGGTCGACATTGCGCGCGTGGCCGCCATGGCCCATGCGGCCGGCGCGCTGGTGATCGTCGATGCCTCGCAGTCTGCCGGCACGGCGCATATCGATATGCAGGCCATGGGGCTCGACGTGGTGTGCTTTACTGGCCACAAGGGACTCATGGGTCCGCAGGGGACCGGCGGGCTGGCCGTGGCGGAGGGCATTGACGTGTGGCCGTGGGCCATGGGCGGCACGGGCGTGCACAGCTTCGATGCGCTGCAGCCGCTTGAGTGGCCCACGCGTCTTGAGGCGGGCACGCTCAACGGCCACGGCATCGCGGGCCTTTCTGCCGGCCTCGACTTTATCGAGGCGCAAGGCGGGGTCGAGGCGATCGCGGCGCATGAGCGAGCGCTGGCTGATCGCTTTCTCGCTGGCGTGCGCGAGATTCCGGGGATTAAGCTCTACGGTGCGTTTGACCAGCCCGTGCGCTCGGCGATCGTCTCACTCAACGTGGGTGATATCGACTCTGCCGAGATCTCGGACGCGCTCATGCAAGGGTGGGGGATTGCGACGCGCCCCGGCGCCCATTGCGCTCCGCTCATGCACCGCGCGCTCGGGACCGAGCGCCAGGGTGTCGTTCGCTTCTCGTTTGGGTATTTCAACACGGACGAGGAAGTCGATACCGCGATTGACGCTTTGCGCGATTTAGCCTGCTAAAGCTGCTAGACCGTTTATACTTGCGGGATGGGTGTTTTTGCCCGTCCCGTTTTTGTTTCGACCCGAAAGGTGTGCCTATGGCCTCATCCGCACCGCGCGGTCTGCGCTCCGACCATGTCGTTACCGTCGGCATTGCGCTGTTCTCGATGCTCTTTGGCGCCGGTAACCTCATCATTCCGCCATTGCTGGCACTTCAGGCCGGCACGGCCACGCCGCTTGCCATGATCGGCTTTTTGATTGCCGCTATCGGTCTGCCTGTTATGGGATTTATCGCCGTCGCGCTCGCCGGCACGGCCCGCGAGCTGGCTGGGCGCGTGCATCCTAAGTTTGGCGAATTCTTCGTTGCGGCGGTGTATTTGGCCATCGGCCCGTGCCTGGCCATTCCGCGCACAAGCTCTACGGCCTTCGAGATGCTGGTGCCGCTACTGCCCGAGGGCGTTTCGCTCGGCACGGCTCGCCTGGTGTTTGCCGTTGGCTTCTTTGTCGTCGCGTTTGCGCTCACGCTGCGTCCGGGCGCTATCACGCGCGTGCTCGGGCGCATTACGGGCCCCGCGCTCATTGCGCTCATCGTGCTGGTCGTGGGTGCTGCCGTGATCTCGCCGCTGGGACCGGCTGCCGCGCCGCAGACTCCCTACAATGCCGGTGCTACCGTGCAGGGCTTTTTGACCGGTTATCAGACCATGGATCTGCTTGCGTCGCTCGCCTTTGGCATTATCATCGCCGAGACCATTCACGAGCTGGGCGTTACCGACGACAAGCGCGTGGCCTTCGAGATTTCGCGTTCCGGTGTGATCGCCGGCGTGCTCATGGCCATCATCTACTGCGGCCTGGCGCTTGCCGGAATGCAACTCGGCACGGTTATGCCCGATGCCACCAACGGCGCCGCGATTCTTGCGCGTTCTGCCTCTATGCACTTTGGTCTTGCTGGCACGGTTGTCGTCTTTGCGATTTTCTTCCTCGCTTGCATGAACGTGTGCATCGGCCTTATCAGCTGCTGCTCACGCTACTTCTGCGAGACGTATGTGGTCGAAGGGGGAGCGGAGGCTTCCGAGGAGGCCATGCGCCGACCCTTCGCGATTCTCGCCTTTGTGTTCGCAGCGTTTTCGTGCGTGCTCTCCAACGTGGGTCTCGACGTGATCCTCATGTTCTCGGTGCCTATGCTCAATGCCCTGTATCCCGTTGCCATCGTGCTGGTACTTATGGGCCTGGTGCACGGCTTTTGCGACGCGCATTCGCAGGTATGGGTCTGGGTCGGCGGCGTTGTCGCGGTGCAGAGCGTGATCACCTCGGTTCGCGACGCGTTCTTTGCGGGCGCGTGGCTACCGTTTGATGCGCTGCCACTGGCAGATATCGGTGCCGCGTGGGCGCCGGTTGCCGTGGTTGCCTTTGTGATCGGTCTGCTCCATAGTCGTTTTGTCGCACATTCGAGGAGCTAGGGTTTCTGCGCTTGCACAGGCGGGGAGTCTCCCCTATAATTTCCTTCGCTTTGGGACACGCAAGGTTTAGACCTTAGCTGCTCAACACCTTCGGGACGTGGCGCAGTTTGGTAGCGCGCCTGCTTTGGGAGCAGGATGTCGCAGGTTCAAATCCTGTCGTCCCGACCATATCTTGCGGGCGTAGTTCAATGGTAGAACCCCAGCCTTCCAAGCTGATGACGCGGGTTCGATTCCCGTCGCCCGCTCCATAAGATAGACGAACGGCTCTGGCTCCTTTTGGGACCAGAGCTGTTTTCATATACATGCCGGGGACCCCACATCCCCTCCTAAGTTGCGGTGAAATACGGACTGTTTTTCGGCTTTTATGGCCCATGTAGTCCGTATTTCACCGCAACTATTTGTAAGGTTGGATTTTGATGCCGTTGGGAGGGTCGTAGCGACCGTCTACCGAGAGTGGAATTATTTTTTGAAGCTCTGACCTGCGGCGTCAAGTTTTTGGTCAGCTTTTGGCAAGGCCTGCGGACGGAGGCATGCGATAGCGTAATGGTATTCTCTCCGCCGTGATGGTTATGGGGTTGGCCATGCTCGATAAAGGCAAACATTTTCCGCAGTCATATGCAAGAATGCTATTCTCGGCCGTTGGAATTCATCAAGATGGACAGCTGCTTATAACAATTGATCCTTGGGATGAACGCCGTGCGCGCGAGCTTATGCAGGAAGAGCTCATGCTTCGTCTTTACAACCATGTGTATGCGGATCCGGTCTATTGGAATAATCTTGGGGTTGAAGATCGCATCTTTCAGCTGGCATCCGCTATTGCGGTCGTTGAACCGGATGCTGTGTTTTGCGGATCGACGGCAGCGCTGCTCTACGGCATCGGCTCGGCGTATACGCTTCTGGATAAAGTGCAAGTACTGCTGCCACGGTCTACAAGGCGTGATACGTATGAGTTCGTTGAATACAAGCGCTGGCGGGCGGGCGAAGTGTGGCGGCTAGGTCTGTTTACACTGACGGATCCGTGTCGAACGGTTGTTGATATCGCTCGAACGAGCGCCTTTCGCTATGCGCTGGGTTATGTCGATGGCTTGGCCCGTGAGTACGATGTCGAACGCGAAGAACTGCGAGCATACGCGCAGGCAAATTGCCGAGGGTTGCATGGCATCGCGCGTGCTTTTGACGTTTTTGAGTATATGGACGGCAGGTCAGACAATGGCGGCGAGTCTGAGGCGAGAGCAGCGATGATTCTCGCTGGGGTTGCCGCGCCCGAGCTTCAAGTTGAGATAACGCGACCGGGAAACGCTGGCTATTATCTAGCAGATTATGGCTGGCAGATGCCAGACGGCTCATGGACGCTGGCAGAGCTGCATGGGCTAGGCAAGTTTGAAGACGAGGCTCAAAATGATCCAGAGCGGGCGGCGGCAAAAACGTATCGAGCGGCCCTCATGCGCGACGCGAACCTTCGCGCCATGGGCCACAATGTCATTCATTTCAAACTCTCGGACACCTACGACGTGGAATCGTTCGGTGCCATGATGCGCGGCTACGGCATTCCGACAACAAAACCCTACGTCGACTCCCGATAGCGAAATCGTTCGCGGTCAACCTTCAATAAGTTGCGGTGAAATACGGACTGTTTGGGGGTGCGGACAGAAAGTTGGACCGCGGGGCGGTCCGGACTGGAGGTTCGCATG
>USIE01000004.1 GCA_900554645.1 uncultured Collinsella sp.
GTCATCGTCCCGGCGTTCGGCATCAGGGTAGCGCTGCGACGCGGAAATCGCGCGCCGTTGACGCGCCCCCGCAGTGCGACGTTGCCGCGCCCCGCAGTGCCCGCTTCCCCCGAGAACAATTATCAGTGCAGGTAGAACCCTTGCGCAAAAGTCATGTGCTCGCAATATCGCAAAAAGTCTACTCACTTGGCTAGCGACTACACTAAACGGCTGGGCAGAACGCCCATTTCCTGCATTTTCTTGCCTGCGAACGCATCGATGCGACGCTACGCCATAATAGTTGGCGGACAATCGCGAGAGAAAGCAAACACATGGCACAGACCACGACAGATATCGCCGCCAGCACCGTCTCCGGTGCCGGAGCCGCCAGTTCATTCTCGGGCGGCACGGGAACCGAAGCCGAATTCGGCTCGCTCGGTGCGCTCTCCCCCACCTGGTGGGAGCCCGAGGACGGCAGCGAGCCCGAACCGTGGCTCACGCCCGACCAGGCCTTCGAGCGCTTCTTTGAATGGACGAGCGACCGCGGCATTGAACTGTGGGACCACCAAGAAGAGGCCCTCATGGACCTGGCAGCCGGCGATCACGTCATTTTGGGCACACCGACCGGATCGGGCAAATCGCTCGTCGCACTGGGCATGCTCTTTATGGGCATGGCGCAGGGCAAGCGCTGCTATTACACGGCCCCCATCAAGGCCTTGGTCAGCGAAAAGTTTTTCGACCTGGTGCAGGTGCTCGGCCGCGATAACGTCGGCATGATCACCGGCGACACGCATATCAACACCAAGGCACCCGTCATCTGCTGCACGGCCGAGATTCTTGCCAACGACGCACTGCGCGAGGGCGAGGACGCCGATGTTGGCTGCGTCGCCATGGACGAGTTCCACTACTTTGCCGACCCCGACCGCGGCTGGGCCTGGCAGGTGCCGCTGCTCACTCTGCCCCATACGCAGTTTATGCTCATGAGCGCCACGCTCGGCGATGTCACCGCCATCGCCGCCTCACTCGAGGAGCACACCGGCGCTGCCTGCAACCTGGTCGTCGACGCCCCGCGTCCTGTTCCGCTGAGTTACGACTATGTGACGACCTCCATCGAGGGCACGGTCGAGCTCGCCATGCGCCGCGACGAGGCCCCACTCTATATCGTGCACTTTAGCCAGGATGCCGCACTTGCGACGGCACAGTCGCTCGCCAATTTTGGCATTGCCAGCAAGGAGCAGCGCGAGGCCATCAAGGAGGCGGCCAAGGGCACGAGCTTCTCGACGGCCTTCGGCAAAATCCTCAAGCGCTTGCTCGGATGCGGCGTCGGCGTGCACCATGCTGGCATGTTGCCGCGCTACCGCCTGCTGGTCGAGCGCTTGGCGCAGCAGGGCCTGCTACCCGTCATCTGCGGCACCGATACGCTCGGCGTCGGTATCAACGTGCCCATCCACACCGTGGTGCTCACCGCGCTCACCAAGTTCGATGGCTACAAGATGCGTCGTCTGCGCGCCCGCGAGTTCCATCAGATTGCCGGTCGTGCCGGCCGCTCGGGCTTCGATACCGAGGGCATGGTCATCGCCGAGGCACCCGAGCACGAGATCGAGAATGCCAAGCTTATGGCCAAGGCGGGCGACGACCCCAAAAAGCTCCGCAAGATTAAAAAGAAGAAGGCCCCCGAGGGCTTTGTCACCTGGAACAAGCAAACCTTTGAGCGCCTGATCGAGACGCAGCCCGAGACACTCAAGCCGCGCCTGCGCATCACGCACTCCATGGTGATTAGCGTGGTCGAGCAGGGCGGCGATGCCCGAGCCCGCGTACACGACCTCATCGAGACGAGTCTGCAGACCCCTGAGGAAAAGGCAAAGCTCGAGGTTCGTGCCGACGAGATCTTCGCCACGCTCATCGATTCCGGCGTCGTCGTTCGCACCGAAGTGCCGCCCGCACCCGACGCTCCGGCTGACGCCGCGCCGGACATCGACTACGCACTGACGGTCGATCTGCCCGAGGACTTCGCGCTCGATCAGCCGCTCTCGCCGTTCTTACTTGCCGCATTGGAGCTGCTCGATCCCGAGAGCGAGACCTATACCATGGACCTGATCTCGATGGTCGAGGCAACGCTCGAGGATCCCAAGCAGGTGCTGCGCGCACAGGAGCGCGCAGCACGCGATCGCGCTATGGCCGAGATGAAAGCCGACGGCATTGAATATGAGGAGCGTCTGGAGCGCATTCAAGACGTCACGTATGAAAAGCCGCTCGAGGATTTGCTCGACGCCGCCTTTGACAAGTACTGCCAGGAAGTGCCCTGGGCCAACGACTATCAGCTCTCTCCCAAGAGCGTTCTGCGCGATATGCTCGAAAGCGCGAGCGATTTTAAGGGCTACATTCAAAAGCTCGGCATCGCCCGCTCCGAGGGCATTTTGCTGCGCTACCTGGCAGAGGCCTATCGTTCGCTCGACCGCACCGTGCCCATCGAGAAGCGCGACGAACGCCTGCGCGACATTATCTCGTGGCTGGGCTTTGTGGTGCGCTCGGTGGACTCGAGCCTGGTGGACGAGTGGGAGAACGCCGGCAACCCCGCTGCACTCGACGCCGCACCGCCGCAGGGCATCGATGAAGTCGTGGCAGACCGCCGTGGCTGCACCCTGCTGGTGCGCAACGCACTCTTCCGCCGCGTGACCCTTGCCGCCCGCGAGCACATTCGCGACCTGGGCGAACTCGACGACGACTGGGGCATGAGCGAGATCCGCTGGCAAAAGGCCCTCGATGCCTACCATGAGCAGCATGAGGAAATTCTCACCGACGGAGACGCCCACAGTGCCGCGATGTTTTCCATCGATGAGTCCGACGAGAAGACCGCGCACGTATGGCACGTGCACCAGATCTTTGCCGACGAGGATGGCGACCACGATTTTGGCATCATGGGCGATGTCGATCTGGACGCCACGCAAGACGGCGGCGAGGTAATCTTCAAAAACTACCGCGTCGGCTTTATCGAGGACCTGCTCGAGAACTAGCCAAACATACTGGAACGGAATAAAACGGGGCCGTTGGCACTATCGCCAGCGGCCCCGTTTTTGCACTATCCGCTATGCCTTACTCGGCATCCTCGACCTCATACGAATCCGCCTCGGCTGGCTCATCGTTTGTCTCTGCCGCAGCCCCGCGTGCCTCGTCAAACGCCGCCTTCATGGTCTTGTTGCCCCACGTGAGCTTGCGAATGGTAAGATCGTCGGCTTTCTTGTTGGCAAGGCGCAGATTGTTCTCGGAGGACAGCAACGCCTCCTTGGTTTTCTGCAGATGGCTAATCGTCTTGTCGATCTCATCGATTGCCGTTTGGAACTTGCGGCTCGCGATCTCGTAGTTGCGGCCGAAATCGTTCTTGAACTTCTCCATCTTGGCTTCGAAGTTCGTGACATCGATATTCTGCTGCTTGTACTCCGCCAGCTCCTGCTTATAGCGAAGCGAACCCATGGCGGCATTGCGCAGCAGCGTAATGATGGGAATGAAGAACTGCGGGCGGATCACATACATCTTCTCGTAGCGATAGCTCACGTCCACGATTCCCGCGTTGTAAAGCTCGCTCTCGGGCTCGAGCAGCGTGCAGAGCACCGCGTACTCACAGCCTTTCTGGCGACGATCGTGATCGAGTTTCTTAAAGAAGTCCTCGTTTTTATGCTTGGTCGCGGTCTCGTCGTTCTCGTTTTTCATCTCGAACATAATCGAAATGACCTCGTTGCCGCTCGCGTCGCACTCACGGAAAATGAAGTCTCCCTTGGTGCCCTCGGATGCATCGTTATCTTTCTCGAAGTACGCATTGGGAAACGCCGTCATGCGCAGACGGTTAAACTCGGTCTCGCAGTGCTGCTCGAGCGACTCGCCCACCATCTTGGTGGACAGGCGAACCTTCATGTCCTTAAGGCGCTCAATCTCTTCATCCTTGTAGCGAATCAGGTCATCGCTCGCGCGCTTGGCCTGCGCAAGCTCGAGCTCGTGTGCCGCCTTGGCTTGCTCCTCGCGAGAATCGCGCACCGCCAGCTCGCTCGTCAGTTTGGCACGTGCCTCATCGCGCTCTCGCTCCGCCGCGGCGACCGCCTCTGACAGGTTCATTTTTGCCATCAGTTCCTGCTCGCGCAGCTGGGCACGCAGGCCCTCGGCCTCTTGCTCGGACTGAGCCTTTGCGGCGGAAAACCTCTCTTGCGCCTTCGCGCGATAGTCAGTAAGCGCGCGCTCGGCCTCGCTGCGAGCGGCATCGAGCTCACGCTGCGACTCTGCCGCGGCGGCGGCAAGCGCCATCTCCTGGGCCTTGTCCGCCGCGGCGATCCTGGCCTGCAGCTCGGCAATCTGAGCGTCGCGCGCGGACAGGTCGTTTTGAGCAGCATTGCGTGCCGCCGCCTCGGCAAGCCTGGCTTCATCATCTTTGCGCTCCAACTGCGCACGTAAATTGTCGATCTCGCGCTGAAGCTCGGCATTCTCCTTTTGAGCATCGGAACGGGCCTCAACCGCCGCGCGCTGACTTGCACTCTCGCGCTCTGCGGCAGCGCCTTCGAGCTTGGCGCGCAGCTCGGCAAGCTCAGCGTCGCGCTTGGCAACCTCTTGTGCCAGCTGCTGAGCTGCAGCGTTCTTCTGCTCGACAAGCTGAGCGTCGCGCTGAGACTCTGCCTTTTGCAAAGCAGCCGTCGAGCGCGAGCGCTCAAGCTCCAGTGCCTGCTCGCCCTCGCGCTGGACCGCCTTCACGCGCTCATCCAGGTCGCGCGAGAACTCGGCATCGCGCACCTGCTTGACGATATCCGCATAACCGGACGCATCGACCTTAAAAACTTCGCCGCAATGCGGGCACTTGATCTCGTTCATGGCAGCTCCTCGATGGACGCAAATTTCAACCGCCTACACTCTACCGCGCCGCACGGACAAAAAAGACGCCGCCGCCATAATGGCAACGGCGCCAGAACCACCACAAAGGCGACTGTCCCCTTTGTGGTGACTTGGGTCCTTACAGGTCGCGGTAGTCAATCAGGCGAAGATCAGGTTGAGACTCAAGCCAAGTGCGAAGCTCGGGGTCGATCAGCGCATCGACTTCCTTGGTGCGGTCGGTCGTGAGCGAGCTGTTCTCCAGGATAAAACGATCGAGATAGCCCGGATGGCACACAAAGACGACCGTCTCGCCGTCCACCATCTCGCGAACCGTCTGCATGATTGCCTCTTTGGGCTCGTAGCCCGGCTCCATCGAGCGCATCACCATGCGCAGATCAGTATCTCCGCAATGCACCACAGCCGCGGGGTCGAAGCTCGCCTTTTGCTCCTTAAGGCCCAGCTCCTGAGCAACCGCCGAGATCGCTCGGTTAAGGTTTTTGCTCATGACGGCATGGGCCTCAAAGTAATCGGGCTCGCGGCCCACGATCTCGACAAAGCGGTCATGCTGCGCGCGGATCTCGATGCAGGCCTCGTCGAAGTCTATCAACTCCTCGCCGCGCTTAAAATGATCGCGGAAGGTACGGCTGCTATGGAACTCGCCGTTCTCGTTGAGCATGCTCGGAATGAGCGCCGGGTCGGCACACGGCTTGCCCAGGCACACGTTGGTATGCTGACCCACCGCAATGCCGACATCCGCCACGAGCGACCAGCCACGCTCGGCCTCGGGCATATTGGGCATAAGTCCCGCCGAGCGCACCAGGCCCTCATTGATACTGCGGGCAATCCCCAGGTTAACGGCATACGAATAACCGATATCGTCGGCACGAATGAGCAATTGCTTCATATTGACCCCCATCTACGGAAAGGGACACTTGAAGCGCAGCCAAGTGCCCCAGATAATTGTCCTACCGAACGGATGCTTTAGGCTTTGGCGGCAGCAGCGTCTTCGTCGAGCTGCTCCTTGGTAAAGCCAAAGAAGTAGGCGATGGCAGCGGCGGCAACAAATGCAGTGCCCGATGCAACGCAGCCCCATACGAGATTAGCAGTTCCGCCTGCAACATAACCTGTAATACCAAGGATATTAGTTGCGCCCAAAACATACGTGGTCACATTAGTGAGAGCCGCGATCAGGCCGCCGATAGCGCCGCCCGCGACCATGGCACCCAGGCAGCGAGTATACTTAAAGCCGCAGCCATACAGCGCGGGCTCCGTCACGCCACCGACAATGCCGGAGAGCGAGAAACCAAGCATAGCGCCCTTTTCGTCGACCTCCTTAAGGCGCAGGAAGGCACCGAAGGCCATGCCCCACGTGGCGAACTGAGCGATAGCACCCGCGACCATAACGCAGGAGTCAGACCCTGAGGTGAGCACCTGCACAATGCCGAGGGCAATCAGAACCTGGTGCATACCGGTCATAACCAGGAACTCCCAAAGCGCGGCAATGGCGACGAGGGAGAGGATCGTGACGATGCCGCCAGCGTTTCCGAGGCCGAACATAAAGTTGCCGACCAGGTCGCCCAGAATGGAACCAATCGGAGCTAGGGCGCACAGGGAAACGGGGGTCATCACAGCCATGGTGCACACGGGCACAAACACCGTGGAGAGCATGTCGGGGATGATCTTCTTCATGAACTTCTCGACGACCATCAGCACCGGCATAGACAGCAGCATGGGGAGCACGGTCGCAGAATAGTTGTTCAGCTGAGCCGGGAGCACGCCGTAAACCATCGTGGTCGTAGCACCAGAATCCGCAGCGGCGTTGACCAACGTCATGAACTCGGGGGCAATGAGCACGCCGCCGAGCATCATGCCGAGCGGCTGGCTGCAGCCGAGCTGCTTTGCGGCAGCCCAACCCAGATAGACAGGAAGGAAATAATAGCCGGCGTTGTAAATCCAGTTGTAGAAGAAGTTGTAGATGTCAGAATCGGCAGACCAGACACCGAGCATGCCGTCGCCGCAAAGTACGGCAAGTGTGCGGAACATGGCGGCGCCCATGATAATGGGGATCGTCATGCACATTGTCTTGGACAGGTAGTTAAGGGCCTTCTTGCCCGCAGTCTTGACCGTCAGTGGCTCCTTGGTGCCGTCATCGAGGTTCTCGTCAATGGAGCCTTCGCCCTTGACGCCCAGCGCAATGGCGGCGTCATAGACCTTCGGCACGTTCTGGCCAATGATGACCTGATACTGGCCGCCAGACCACTGTGCGCCCAGCACACCCTTGATCTTCTTAACTTCATTATCATTGGGAATGGACTGATCTTTGAGGTTCAGACGCAAGCGGGTCATGCAGTGCGTCGCGTTCGTCACATTGGAGGCGCCGCCGACGGCAGCGAGCACGTCCTCGGCAATCTTCTTGTTATCGACAGTCATGTCGAATCCCTTCTCTTCCAACTAAAGGCCGTGGGACTTCACGGCACCAAGACGCACGATTCCGCTCGCGCCTGCGCAGCGCGCGATACCAGTTGGCAAGAGATTGATTTGCATGTGATTCCCGGGTGGATCGACATGAAAAAAGCCCCGCGCACAACCGACAGAGACCCAATTATGGTCTCGGCAGAATCGGTAGTGCCTCTCGGAGCTGCGCCGTGAGTAACACCCAACACACGGCGAGTATATGCGGCAGATGCGTTCGTTGCGGCTCAGATTACCGACGAACGGTAGCAAACGACCCGCGAACGGTCGCCATGACGGAAAGGAAATACCAGAGAGCCTATTTATCCGAGTGGACAGAAGCCACGCGATTCACATGCATGATCAGATAGACGAGCTCCTCTTGGGCCAATGGCTCGCCAAAGGTCTCTTGAATCAGATCGTCGACACGGTGAGCGCAACGCGATGCCGCCGGATACTGCTCCACGAGCACGTCGTAAAGACCGGAGTTCTCGGTATCGATCGGCTCTTTCTTTGCCACGCGGTCGAGCAGATAGCGCACATGAGTGGCAAAGCGGGCAAAGGCGAACGACGAGCGATCGACCGTCACACCCAACTCTTCTTGAATAATCGCGACCGTCATATCGAGCAGTCGCTCCTCGTGCTGCTCGGCAAGCACGCGCCGCTCGCTCGGCTTAACCGATGCGTTGACAATCGACATGGCAATGCCCGCGGCCTCGCTTCGGGGCATACGCACACGGAAGCTTTTCTGGATGCCGCGAACAGCCAGCTCGCCCAAGCGGTATTCGATGGGATGCAGCTGCTCCAGATCGCGCTCGAGCGGCAACGACACCACCATGTGTTCGCGGGCGCGCTTAATGGCAAACTGGATATGGTCCGCCAGTGTAATGGGGAGGTTAGGGCTCAATTCGTACGAAAGCTGTCCGGTTGCGATATCAGCCAGCTGAGCAGAAAACTCCAGCACCTCGGGGTCGACCTCATCGATAAACGCCAGGTACTTTGAATCAATGCCGTAAAAGGTACGCGTGATGACATCCAGGTCGACCTCATGCGGCATATCGCCAAAGCCGATACCGCGACCCAGCGCGATAAGCTGACGCCCCGCGCCGTCTTCGCAGATGGCAGCGTTATGGTTAATGCGCTGGATAGCCCTCATGGATTCATCGCTCCTACTGAAACGCGCCGCACAGACCATCCGCGCGGCGCGTTCATTCTACCTGCACTTACAGCTACAGTCCAAAGAAGCCTAGGATCTGGTCGCGGCTAACGGGCTTGTAGTTGTTGGCATCGAGGCCAACGTCGTAGCGCAGGACCGGGCGCTCGCGATTGCGGTTGCGCGCGTTGGTGCGGTCTCCCCTGCTGTGGATATGCCCGTGCAACATGATGGCGCCACGCGCCTTGCCGTTCCAGCTGAGCATGGGGTAATGGCTCATTACCAGGCGATGGCCCTTCGCGTAACCGGGGGCGACCTCCAGATAATCGCGCACCTCATCCCAAATGTGCGGCGCGTCTGGATCTTCCCAGTCGCCGTCATGGTTACCGCGGATGAGCGTTACGTTCTGACATTCGATGCGCTCGCGCAGGCGCACCGCCTCCGCCAGGGACAAACGATAGGTAAAGTCTCCCAAGATATAGAGGCGGTCGTCCACAGCCACGCACTCATTGATGGCATCGATGACCTTGCGGTTCATCTCCTCGACCGAATCAAACGGTCGATCCATGTCGTGCAAGATATTCGTATCGCCCAGGTGCAGGTCGGCGGTAAACCACATCATCGTCTCTGTCCTCATTTCGCAACGCGTATAAGACCTGTTTAGTATACAGACGCGGCGATGAGACAGTCACCCAAAGAGCCCGCCGAACAGACCTCGGCGACGCTTGTCCTTTTTATTCGAACCTTTACCCCGGGCGTTCCTATCCTTTTGCTTTTTGCGGTCCTGCTCCAACTCATCGTCATCGAGCAGCAAATCCCACTCAAACGGATCGTCTACCAGATCGAACAGGTCATCGTCATCAAACATGACCGCCTCCATCACCGATTAGCGAGTATCCACCACATAGTTGAGAAGTCTACGGGTTCGTGCGGACACAAATTCACCCCGTCCGTGTCTTTCAATCGCTTGCCGCAACGCTTGCGCGACGGGACGCTTGCAGATAAGATAGGAACACGGATGGCACCCGTGGCAGCGGGTCTTGCCAACTCCGATACACGTTTTCATCGTGAGAAGTGGCCGTCTTCGCTTACGCGGGGACGGCCACTTTGTTTATCCCTATGTCATCTGATTCTAATGCACAAACATGCGCACGAACTTGTGCTTCCAGCTTGCGTAAGGGGCATAGCGGAACGGCACGTCCAGCCACGTTGCCTTGTTCACGATGCTCTTCTTGTGGCTAAACGTATCGAAGCTCTCGCGTCCATGGTACTGTCCCATACCGCTCGCCCCCATGCCGCCAAAGCCCATATGGCTCGTGGCCAAATGCATAATGGTGTCATTAACACAGCCACCACCAAAGGGCACGTAACGCACAAAGCGCTGCTGAACCTCACGGTCCTGGCTAAAGATATACAGGGCCAGCGGCGTCGGACGATCCGTAATAAACGTCTCGGCCTCGTCTAGGCTCTCAAACGTCAGCACCGGCAAGATGGGGCCGAAAATCTCCTCCTGCATCACGGCGTCATCGGGGGACACGCCATCCAAAATCGTCGGCTCGATCTTGAGCGAAGTCTCGCGCGCGGTACCTCCAAGCACGACCTTATCGGGATCGATCAGCCCGCGCACGCGCGCAAAATGCTTGGCGTTGACGATATGCCCGTAATCCTCGTTATCGAGCGGATGCTCGCCAAACATACGGCGGACCTCTTCTTTGATGAGACCCAGCAGCTCGTCGTGCACGCGCGTATCGACCAGCAGGTAGTCGGGCGCCACGCAAGTCTGCCCCACGTTGAGCCATTTACCAAAGGCGATACGGCGCGCCGCGACCTTCAAGTTAGCCGTCGCATCCACGATGCAGGGACTCTTCCCGCCCAGCTCAAGCGTCACGGGCGTAAGGTTTTTACTTGCGCGCTCCATAACGAACTTGCCGACCGGAACGCTACCGGTAAAGAAGATCTTGTCCCAGCACTCGTCGAGCAGCGCTTCGTTCTCGGCGCGCCCGCCCTCGACAACCGTCACCAGGCATGGATCAAATGCCTCTTCACAGATCTGCTTGAGCACCGCACTCGATGCCGGAGCATAGGCACTCGGCTTGATGACCACGGTGTTGCCTGCGGCAAGAGCGCCAGCGAGCGGCTCGAGCGTTAGCAAAAACGGGTAGTTCCAAGGGGCCATGATGAGCGCGACGCCATAGGGCACGGCTTGCGTCTTGCACACACTCACGGCGTTGGCGAGGTCGCACGGGCGCAGGCGCGGACGACTCCATCGAGCCACGTGCGCAATCTGATGACGGATCTCGGAAAGCGAGGTGCCGATCTCGCACATATAGGCTTCGTCATGTGACTTACCCAGATCGGTCTTGAGCGCATGGGCAATATCGGCTTCGTGCGCCCGCACTGCGTCGCGCAAGCTCACGAGCGCGCGACGGCGAGCGTTGACATCAAACGTGGCGTGCGTCTTAAAATAGGCGCGCTGATCGGCAACGATGCGCGCGATTTCCTCGGTGTTCATGGGCCCTCCTAGTTCTCGTCTTCAAACATACCACCCGCAACGACCTCGTACATATGCTCGAGCTCCAAACGGTCCATTAAAAGCGGAACGGGGTACAGGGGATTGGCCTCGGCATCGGCATACGCCGCCATCTCAGGAATGTCGGAGCGGCGAATGCCCGTCACATATTTGGGTATGCCCAAGGCGGCGTTCATGCGGTCGACCCAATCGATAAAGGCCTCAGCAGCCACGTTGTCCAGCGCATTAGCCGGCGCAATGCCGGCCATGCGGGCGAGATCGGCGAGCTTGGGAGCAGCAGCTTCGCCATAGGCGCGAAGCATGTGCGGCAGGATGATGGCGTTGGCCAAGCCGTGGGGAATCCCGTAACGCCCGCCCAGGCTGTGCGCGATGGCATGGACGTATCCAACATAAGAGCGCGTAAAGGCAACGCCCGCTTTATACGCCGCCGAAAGCATATTGCGGCGCGTACGCATGTTGCCACCGCACTCATAGGCCTCGAGCAAATTGTCGTGGATGAGCTGCACCGCCTGGCGCGCCATCTTGCGCGTATAGGGCGTGGTGCTGCGCCCGATAAAGGCCTCGACGGCATGCGTCAGGGCGTCCATGCCCGTTTGCCCCGTAATGGAGGCGGGCAGGCCGCGCGTAAACTCGGGGTCGTGCACCGCAAAGCGCGGGATCAGCACAAAGTCGTTAATGGGATACTTGTAGTGCGTCTCGTCGTCGGTAATTACCGCTGCAAGCGTGACCTCGCTTCCCGTGCCCGCCGTGGTGGGAACGGCGATGAGCAGCGGCAGGCGACGATGGATACGCAACAGGCCGCGCATCTTGTTGATGGGCTTCTTTGGCTGCGCGATGCGCGCGCCCACGCCCTTGGCGCAGTCCATGGCCGAACCGCCGCCAAAGCCGATAATGGCCTGGCAGGCGCTCTCTCGATACAGAGATGCCGCTTCCTCCACGTTTGAGACCGTGGGGTTCGCACGTGTTTCGGCATAGACCGCAGCGCTAATTCCCTTGGACGCGAGCGCTGTCTCGAGCGGTGCCGTGAGCCCCAGACGGGCAATGCCGGGATCTGTCACGATAAGAACATGGTGTATTGAACGCTTTTGAAGCACTGCGGGCACTTCCTCAGCGTGCTCTAAAATGCGTGGCTCGGTATAGGGCAGCACCGGCAATGCGATGCGAAAAACCGTTTGATACGTTCGGCACCAGGCGCGGCGGGCTAGATGCATAAAGGAAGCTCCTTCATTTGTTGATTGGTCAACATTTGCTCGACCGATTGTACTCATCGGAGGTCGCACGAGGTCTAGCAATCGTTAATCAATCAACATCTACACATGCTTAAATTGTTTTATTAAAAATCATTCCTAATAGGCTTCACATTCGGTCTCATTTATGGATAATAGAACTCGTCAAGACGCACGTCCGGAGAGGGCCCTTACGGGACCGGACGAGCGCACCATCGCCATCGATCGAAAGGATCGAATCATGAAGTTTGTTTGCCCCGTTTGCGGTTATGTGGAAGAGTTCGACGGCGACCAGCTGCCCGAGGATTTCAAGTGCCCCCAGTGCGGCGTTCCCGGCTCTCGCTTCCTGAAGCAGGAGGAGGGCCAGCTCGAGTGGGCTGCCGAGCACGTCGTGGGCGTCGCCAAGATGGAGGGCGTCTCCGAGGACATCGTTGCCGATCTGCGCGCCAACTTTGAGGGCGAGTGCTCTGAGGTCGGTATGTACCTGGCCATGGCTCGCGTCGCTCATCGCGAGGGCTATCCCGAGATCGGCCTGTACTGGGAGAAGGCTGCCCACGAGGAGGCCGAGCATGCCGCCAAGTTCGCCGAGCTCCTGGGCGAGGTCGTGACCGATTCCACCAAGAAGAACCTCGAGATGCGCGTTGAGGCCGAGAATGGCGCCACCGCCGGCAAGACCGATCTTGCCAAGCGCGCCAAGGCCGCCGGTCTCGATGCTATCCACGACACCGTGCACGAGATGGCTCGCGACGAAGCTCGCCACGGCAAGGCTTTCGCCGGCCTGCTCAAGCGTTACTTTGGCTAAGCCAACCGCCTGAGACATAACCTCTAGCTCGAAGAAGGCCCGGACCGTATTGGTTCGGGCCTTCTTCGTGGGCTTATTGCAGATGTTCTTGAAGAACGCTGAGCGACTGAGGGCTCAGGTCGTCGTATTGTATGAGGACGCGAGATGGAGCGTTCTTAGTCGATGCCCGATCAGCCGTCCACAGGCAATCGGCGATGTTGACATAGGAAATACGAGCGTCAGCGAGAGCCTTCGCGAAACTCTCCCCCGCCTTGTCCTCGGCCAGGGCAACAGCGCAGTAAAGGCCCGCGTCTGCATGCTCGATCGAGACCTCTCCTGCCGGAAATACCTTCCGCACAAGCGCCATCAGGCCATCACGCGCCTCGCGAGCACGAACGCGCACGCGGTTCACATGTCGCTCGTAATCACCCGATTCCAGCAAACGCGCCAAAGCGACCTGATCAACAGAGCTCACCGACGAGGCGTAGAAACCAAGGTTGCGCCTAAACCGCTCCATTAACTCATCGGGCAACACCATGTACGCCAAACGCAACGCCGATGAAAGGCTCTTCGAAAACGTGTTGGTGTAGATAACCGACTGGGCGGCATCGATCGACGCGAGCGCGGGAATCGGCTTCCCGGCAAGGCGAAACTCACAATCAAAGTCATCTTCGATGAGATACCGACCTGGTCGCTCGGCGGCCCAGCTCAGAAGCGCATAGCGCCGCGCAATGCTCGTCACAAGGCCGGTCGGATACTGATGGGACGGCATCAGATGAAGTACATCGGTCCCGGTTTTCTGCAGAGCGCTCAAGTCCACGCCCTCATCATCCAACGGGATATGTCGAACTTTGCAGCCCATAGCCTGATAGATGCGCGTCAGACGTAAATAGCCCGGGTCCTCAACGGCATACACCTTGTCAGCGCCAAGCAACTGAACCAACATGGTATCGAGCAGCTGGGCGCCCGCGCCGATAACAATGTTATTGGGATCGACATTCATGCCCCTTGTCCCACGCAGGTGGTGAGCAATTGCGCGTCGCAGCCGAGCGGTGCCCTGCGCCGGTGCGGGCGAAAAGATTTCGCGCTCATCTTCGGATGCCAGCGTCGCCCGTAGTGCGCTTTGCCAAAGCCGCGCCGCCTCCAAAGCGGAAGGAGAAAGTGCATCGAATCGCTCGACCTGTCCGTTGACATCATGCGCGCTGGGACCCGCAGAGGCGGCATCTCGGTCGATGCCCTCCGCAGCCGAAGCCAAAACCGGTGCATCCGGAAGCTCGCAAGCGTAGTAGCCACGACGCGGCATTGAGCAAATATAGCCCTCGGCAAGTAACTGGCTATATGCATTCTCGATGGTAATGACACTGATTCCCAGATGACTGGCAAAGGCGCGCTTAGACGGAAGATGCTCCCCCGCCGCAATACGTCCAGCAACAATATCATCTCGAATTTTCTGGTAAACATACTCATAAAGCGATGCTTCGCCGCGTTTTTCCAAATTGTAGTCAAGCATGAGCCTATCACCTGACCTTATTAAGCCATTCAATCTGGTATTAGTCTGACCTTGTTATTATCTTGAAAACTGAGTATTTCGCCATACCCAGCTCCCCGATAGGATGTTCCGTCAAGCAATGCACATGCCAACCAAGGGAGCAACCATGGCAGAACAGACCAGCAAGGCCGATCGCGTCAAACTCAATCGCGAGCTCGCGCAGATGCTCAAGGGCGGCGTCATCATGGACGTCACCACACCCGAGCAGGCGCGCATCGCCGAGGAGGCAGGCGCCTGCGCCGTCATGGCACTCGAGCGCATTCCGGCCGATATCCGTGCCGCGGGCGGCGTCTCGCGCATGAGCGACCCCAAGATGATCAAGGGCATCCAGGAGGCCGTCTCCATCCCTGTTATGGCCAAGTGCCGCATCGGGCACATTGTCGAGGCGCAGGTCCTGCAGGCCATCGAGATCGATTACATCGACGAATCCGAGGTTCTCTCCCCCGCCGACGATGTCTACCACATCGACAAGACCCAGTTTGACGTCCCGTTTGTCTGCGGTGCCCGCGACCTGGGCGAGGCGCTGCGCCGTGTTGCCGAGGGCGCCACGATGATCCGCACCAAGGGCGAGCCGGGCACGGGCGACGTGGTCCAGGCCGTGCGCCACATGCGCAAGATCCAAAAGCAGATCCGCGACGTTGTTGCCCTGCGCGATGATGAGCTCTTTGAGGCAGCCAAGCAGCTGCAGGTTCCGGTCGAGCTGGTGCGCGAGGTCCATGCCACGGGCAAGCTTCCCGTCGTGAACTTTGCCGCCGGCGGCGTAGCGACCCCCGCCGACGCCGCGCTGATGATGCAGCTGGGCGCCGAAGGCGTCTTTGTGGGCTCGGGCATCTTTAAGAGCGGCGACCCGGCCAAGCGCGCCGCCGCCATCGTCAAGGCCGTGGCCAACTTCACCGACGCCAAGCTCATCGCTGAGCTTTCGGAGGACCTGGGCGAGGCCATGGTGGGCATCAACGCCGACGAAATTGAGATCATCATGGAGGAGCGCGGGCGCTAGTCCAGCAGAAAGGATCGCACATGAGCGATTACGCAGACCAGACGGTCGCCGTGCTGGCGGTCCAAGGTGCTTTTGCCGAGCACGAAGCGAGGCTGTCCGAGCTGGGCGCACACTGTATTGAGCTGAGGCAGGCGGCTGATTTGAAGCAGGACTTTGACCGTCTGGTACTTCCCGGCGGCGAGTCTACCGTTCAAGGGAAGCTGCTTGATGAGTTGGGCATGCTCGAGGAGCTTCGTGCCCGTATCGCTGAAGGCATGCCCGTCCTGGGCACCTGCGCCGGCCTGATTCTACTGGCTCACGACCTTGCAGCCCACGACGATAAGGGGACGCCGCGCCTGGCAACCATGGATGTACTTGTCGAGCGCAATGCCTACGGCAGGCAGCTCGGCAGCTTTCGAACCAAGGGGCAGGTAGCCGGCATCGACGGTGAAGTGCCGCTGACGTTTATCCGCGCGCCCCGCATCGTCGAGGTCCACGGCGACGCCAAGGCCTTAGCGAAAGTCGACGAGCGCATCGTCGCCGCCCGCCAGGGCAACCAGCTCGGCGTAACCTTCCACCCCGAACTCGACGAAGACACCCGCCTCCACGAACTGTTCCTACAAATGTAGGCAGAAAACAAACGAGCGTGGATTTTCGGACGCATAGCAAATGAGAGTGGATAATCTCCCACTTTGAGCTTGAATGCAGGCTCAAACCGGGAGATTATCCACTCTCATGCTATGCAGTCATTTAAGAACGTCCCCAATGACTACTTCGACAACACCGATGTTTTGGTACCGACAGCGAAAACCCGCCAGAGCGAGCAAGGTGCCTTGAAACGAGGCGGCATTGACCTTCTGGTCATGCCGCCGAAGTTGAAAGGCAGATTGCCGCTCTGGCGGGTTTGCAGCGTCAAGCGGTTACGGCGTTTGGTAAAACGCCGTAACTAATTAAAAGCGATTGCCGCGGAAGCCGCCACCGTTGCGGCCGCCACGATCGCCACCGCGGCCGCCGCGGTCGTTACCACGGTTGCCGCCGAAGCCGCCACGGTTGCCACCGCGATCGCCATAGCCACCACGGTTGCCGCCAAAGCCGCCGCGACCGCCACGGTCGCCGCCACGGTCACCAAAGCCGCCACGGCCACCGCGATCGCCACCGCGACCGCCACGGTCGCCGCCACGGCCACCGCGATCACCAAAGCCGCCGCGACCGCCACGGTCGCCGCCACGGCCACCGCGATCGTCACGGCCGCCGCGAGGACCGCGGTCCTCGTCCAGGCCCATGGCGACGAGCGGAGCGATAACCTTATCGAGAGCGGCCATCAGCTCGGTGGCCTCCTCGTAAGAAAGCTCGGGCAGGAGCTTCTCCTTCTTGTTGGCAAGCTCGACCAGGCCCTCAGCGGCATCCTCGGCAGCGAAGACAACGATCTTGCGCATATCGCCCTCGGCGTCGTCGATGCGGCCGACCAGATCGGCAGCCTCGGCCTCGGCCATCAGGCCATCGAGCTCACGAAGGCGCATGCCCAGTAGGTCGGACATTTCCTTCTGCTCCATCTTGGGCTTGAGGTCAAGAAGCTTGATGGCGCGCTCGATGTTCGCCATGCGCTCGGCCTTGGCCTCCTCCTCCTTGGAAATAGCAAAGCGACGGCTACGCAGCAGGCGGGCGCCCTTCTGCATCTTGTCCATCAGCTCTTCGTCATCGTAATCAACGGCGGCCTCGGCAACCTCGGCCTCCTCCTCGGCGGAAACCTCGTCAGCAGCCTCAACCTCGGCAGCTTCGGTCTCCACGGTCTCGACTGCCTCAACCTCGGCAGCCATGGTCTCGTTCTCGGTCTCGTTCATGATCTCTTCGTTCTCAGACATGAGACTCCTTCTTGGCCCTCTCGGGCATCATCGCCCCATTCGCGGGGCCCGTCGCGCACTCTTTGCGCTTTAAACATTCATGCCTCTCGGCAAAACGTCCATTAGTTTATGGTGTCGCCATTCAATCTAGCTGCAGAATCTATGTGCACACATTAATGCGACATGTGCGACTCGCGACGAGCGTACACAACCGATACCACAAATCCGACCACGGCAATTACAGCCGCCACACGCACGGCTGCCGCAAATCCAATCGCCTGGGCAACGTCGGTCGCAACGCCAGCGGCGCCGGCAGTCGCCGCAGAACTCGAGAGCAGGCCGATAAACAGCGACGGGCCAAACGATGCGGCAATCATGTTCCACGTGTTGAGCAATGCTGTTCCGTGAGGATGCTCAGCGACAGGCAGCGTCTCCAAGCCGGCCGTTTGCGAGGGGCTCAGCACCAAACCGACTCCGGCATACACAACAACGGTCAGCGCCACGACGACGCCGATGTTCATGCTTGCGGCCGTCATCGAGATGGCAGTCTGCCCCACGGCGATCAGGGCAAAGCCGACCGGCAGCAGCGGCCATGCGCCACGGGCGTCCATCACGCGTCCGCCCACAATCGAGGTCACGGCATTGCAGGCAATCGCCGGCAAAATGAGCAAGCCCGCAACAAGGGCGGTCATGCCGTATGCGCCCTCAAAATAGAGCGGCAACAAAACGCTCATCGAGAACGTCGTCATCATCGACACCACCACAAGCAGACACGCAGGCCAAAAACGAACGCCCGCCATGGGACGCACGTTAAGCACCGGATGCTCGAGCTTGAGCTGGTGGGCCGCAAACAGGCCGAGCAGCACAATGGCGGCGAAGAGCGTCGCGATGCCGGCAATCAGATTGGTCGAGAACTCGCCTACGGAATACACAAATGCCGTAATACCGGCGGCGAGCAAAACAACCGACAGAATATCAAGCGTGGCGTTCGAACGCTCTCCGACATTCTGAACGAGCTTTACGCCCGCCGCAGCGACCACAATGCCGCCCACCAGCGGCACTACGAACACCGCCCTCCAGCCAAACAACGTGCACATGAGACCGCTGATCACGGGTCCAAACGCCGGCCCCAGCGTAATGCAGGCACCGCCCAGGCTCAGATACAGACCGAGCTTCTCGCGCGGAGCGCAAGACAGCACTACGTTCATCATGAGCGGGAACAAGATACCCGATCCCGCAGCCTGCAAAATACGGCTTGGCAGTAAAACGCTAAACGACGGAGCGACCAGGCACAGGACTTCGCCGGCGACCATGCATCCGCATGCGAAAAACAGCAGATTGCGTGTCGAGAAACGACCGGACAGGAAGGCCATGATGGCCGTAAAGATCGACGTCACGATCATGTAGCCCGAAACAAGCCACTGCGCCGTGGTGGCACTCACCGAAAAGGCCGCCATAATGTCGTGCAACGCCACGTTAATGATGTTCTCGTTAAACGCGGCGACAAAGGCTGCAGCATACATTACGACGAGAATCGCCGAGGCTGTCGACGGTGATTGAGTTTGCTTTTGGGATTTGGTCCCCATGAAATTCCTTCCTCTTAGAACGACAATCGCATCGCCCCAGAGGAACGGTCCAGGGCGAAAATGAGCCCTAGACTTACGCCAGACGCCGTACACGACGAATCTGACAACATGGTCCAACGTCGAAAGATTGTAACGCGGACGCGCAGCTTTCCTTCCGCGCTATTATTAAAAGTCCACGAAAGCATGAGACATGAGGAGCCCGCCATGATTAAGCCCATCATGAAATCCGAGTTCTTTTTACGCCTGCCTTCCGAAGACGCGGGACCCGACGACGCCGTGATCGGGCAAGACCTCCTGGATACGCTCCACGAGCATGAGCACGAGTGCGTGGGCCTCGCCGCCAACATGATCGGCGTGCGCAAACGCATCATCTGCGTAAAGGACGGCAACAGGGCGCTCCTGATGTACAACCCGCAAATTCTTGAGCAGGTCAATGCCTATCAAACGAGCGAAGGATGCCTCTCGCTGATCGGCGAGCGTCCCTGTACCCGCTATCGCCGCATTAAGGTTGAGTATTTGGACGAGAACTTCATCCACCGCATCAAAAACTTCTCGGGCTACACCGCCGAAATCATCCAGCACGAAATCGACCACTGCAACGGGATAGTGATTTAGTTCCGCCGATTCAAGAAAGCTCCCTGCAGCAAAACAACTGCAGGGAGCTTTTCATAGTGCGGAGCTTCTATCCCACTAGCTCTGACGGTAATGATCAAAGAAGTCGGCGAGGTCTTCGAGGGACTCTTTGAGTACTTCCATGCGCGGCAGGTACACGATGCGGAAGTGATCGGGCTCGGCCCAGTTAAAGCCGCCGCCGCGCGTGATCAGAATCTTCTTCTCGTGCAGCAGGTCGAGGGCAAACTGCTCGTCATCGGTGATGTTGAACTTCTTAACATCCATCTTGGGGAAGATGTAGAACGCCGCGCGCGGCTTGACCACCGAGATGCCGTCGATCTTGTTGAGCGCCTCATACACAAAGTTGCGCTGCTCGTAGACACGACCGCCGGGACGGATGTAGTCGTTAACCGACTGATGGCCGCCGAGCGCCGTCTGGACGATCGACTGAGCCGGCACGTTGGAGCACAGGCGCATGTTAGAGAGCATGTTGATGCCCATGATGAAGTCGCTCATGCAGCGCTGGTTGCCCGAAAGCACCATCCAGCCAATACGATAGCCCGCGATCATGTGCGACTTGGAAAGGCCGCTAAAGGTGACACAGGGCAGATCGGGAGCGAGCGAGGCAATCGAGACGTGCTCGTAGCCGTCCATGCACAGGCGGTCGTAGATCTCATCGGCAAAGATCATGAGCTGGTGCTTGCGCGCAACCTCGACGATGCCCTCGAGCACCTCGCGCGGATAGACCGAGCCCGTGGGGTTGTTGGGGTTGATGATGACGAGGGCCTTGGTCGCGCTCGTGATCTTGGACTCCATATCCTCCAGGTCGGGATACCAATCCGCCTGCTCATCGCACAGATAGTGCACGGGATGGCCGCCGGCAAGGGTTGCGCACGCCGTCCAGAGCGGATAGTCGGGGCTGGGGATCAGAATCTCGTCGCCATTGTCGAGCAGCGCGTTCATCGAAAGCTGAATGAGCTCGGACACGCCGTTGCCCGTGTAGATATGCTCCATCTGAACATTGGGCAGGCCTTTGATCTGGGAGTACTGCATGATCGCCTTGCGCGCAGAGAACAGGCCGCGCGAGTTGGAATAGCCTTCGCAGTCGGGCAGCTGCTGACGCATATCCTTGATGACCTCGTCGGGCGTGCGGAAACCGAAGGGCGCCGGGTTGCCGATATTGAGCTTGAGGATGCGCTCGCCCTCGTCCTCCATACGGGCAGCCTCGTCGACGACGGGACCGCGCACATCATACAGGACGTTATCAAGCTTGGTGGATTTAGAAAAAGTACGCATGGTGGTGCTCCTTGGAATTTGAGCTGAGGGACTAGGTTCGGATTTGGCAACTTTACGGGACGGAGGGGTCTCACCTTGGTCGGCGTCACCGGCAAGCAGCCAGGTAACATCGACCTCCAAAATGCGGGCGAGCAGCTCGGCCACATCGCGCCGCGGGATCGTCTTGCCGCTCACATATTGGCTCATCTGACTCTTGCCGAGTTTTTTGCCGAGCATCTCCGATGCGCGGATCACGTCCGACTGGCGAACGTCGCGATCGGACATAGTCTGTCGCAGGCGATCGCTAAACGTCTCTTGGGCCACTAGAACCTCCTTGCTGGCAAAGTTCAATTTATAGAACACGAATTGAACCTGAGTTCAATTTAGGCAGCAGTATAGCGCGGCGCATTATCCGGAAGTTCAATTTCACAAGAAAATGTACCGAACCCCGAGAATTGTCCCAAAGCGGACAATGACGTGTACACGTTTAGAGGTATTCAAGGAATCGAGCGGCCGCGAGCGAAACATCGGCCGTTCGATATATGGCGTTGATCTGGCGATGGGGATGCCCCTCGAGTGGGCGCACGGCAACATCGAACTGACAGCGGCGCAAGATGAGCGCGGGTAGAATGCTCACGCCCAGGCCGTCCTCGACCATAGCCATAATCGCATAGTCATCCCAAGTCGACAGTTTTGAGCGCACTGTCAGTCCCGTCCGACGAAACAGCGGCGTAATCTCGTCATCGGTGCCGCGTTCTAGCAGAATAAACTGCTCGTTTGCCAAATCGGCAAGGGGAACGACCTCCGCCGCGGCAAGCGAGGAGTCCGCCGGCACTACCGCCATCAACTCGTCGCGCACCAAAGACCGCGATGCCATGCCGTTTTCTCGGGGTTCACGCGGGATAAAGCCCAGATCGCAGCGGCCCTCTGCCACCCATTGTTCAATCTCTGAGTAATCGCCCATCAGCAACTCGTAATCGACGTCCGGGTGATCGGCGCGAAAGCGCGCAATCACCGGCGGCAGCACGTGGGTCGCCACGCTCGAAAACGTACCGATGCAGATTTTGCCGCGCATGAGCCCGCGCATCTCATCCACCCGTCGCTGCAAGCGAGTGAATTCCTCACAGAGCGCTTCGACAGCCGGCATGACCTGCCGCCCATCGGCAGAAAGAGCCACGCCCTCGCGACTGCGGTCGAGCACCTTAAAGCCCCAATCGGCCTCAAGATCGGCCACCATACGGCTCACGCCCGACTGCGAATAGCTCAGGCGCTCGGCAGCACGCGTAAAGCTTCCGGCGCGCACGGTCTCGAGCAGCACCTGCATCTTTTGAACATTCGTTTCCACGGCACCCCTCCACCTATGCATGAGCTTTTGTCATGTTATCTATGCATTATATTCGCTTTTCTTCTAAAGCCAGTTCACCCATAGTGAACATGCTCGGATATAGAGGGGATGGAAGCGCATGAACAACGGGCTGTTTACGTACTTAGCAGCATTGCTATTGTTTGGCTCCAACGGCATCATCGCCTCTGCCATCGCGTTGCCGAGCTCCGATATCGTGCTACTGCGCACGTTTTTGGGCGCCCTCTCGCTTGTCACTATCCTTGCCATCACCCAACGCCATAAGTTGCAGGCGCCATCTCGCCTCCGCGAAGCCGCAGCCCTCCTCCTTTCGGGAGCCGCGCTGGGCGCCAGCTGGATTTTTCTGTTCCGCGCCTACCAGACGATCGGCGTCGGCGTATCCTCGCTGCTGTACTACTGCGGCCCCATCATTGTCATGGCGCTCTCCCCGCTCATCTTTGGCGAAAAGCTGACCGGCGGCAAAATCGCCGGCTTTGTCGCCGTTGCTTGTGGTGCTTTTCTCATTGCAGCGCAAGGTCTAGGCGGCAATATGCCCATTGCGGGTATCGTCTGCGGTATCGCCTCGGCATTTTGCTATGCGCTGATGGTCATCGCTAGCAAGGGTGCGCCACACATCGAAGGCCTCGAGAACTCCACGCTCCAGGTGAGCGCCGCCTTTGTGACCGCGCTGGTCCTCACGCTCATCACGCAGGGCGCTCCCTCATTCCTGTCCGCCGGCGTCGCCACCAGTATTGATTGGCGCGCCGTCGTCATGCTCGGCGTCGTCAACACCGGCATCGGTTGCCTGCTCTACTTTAGTGCCGTCGCCAAGCTGCCCGTCCAGACCGTCGCGGTCGTCGGCTACCTCGAGCCGCTTTCGGCCGTCGTGTTCTCGGCCGTCCTTTTGGGCGAAGCCATAACACCGGTCCGCCTGACGGGCGCCGCGCTTATCATCGGCGGCGCGATTTTTTGCGAACTCGCCGGCAAACGCGCAAACGCCAAGGCTGGCATCGCCCAGACAGTACGTGCTTAAAAGCCCCTGCTTTGAAATACTACCTGCGTAGATAAATAATCCCCAGCTGAGGATTATTGTCTAAAATAACCCGATGTGCCAAACTGCTCTTGTATGTATAAAGACGGCATAAAGTTTTTTGTCCTAGACAGATAACCGGATGTCTAAGGGAGTCCTCGTGGCACACAATAAACTGGAGGCAAACCTCCAAGACCAGCACGGGCAAGGCGGGCACGGAGCCATCCCCCTCTCCGCTGGCATGCTGCTCGTAACGCTCGGCGTCGTCTATGGTGACATCGGCACGAGCCCCATGTACACCATGAAATCAATCGTCGCCAACAACGGCGGCATCGGTACCGTCAGCGAGGACATGATCCTGGGCGCGCTTTCGCTCGTCATCTGGACCATGACGCTCGTGACCACGGTCAAGTACGTAGTAATCGCCATGAAGGCCGACAACCACAACGAAGGCGGCATCTTCGCCCTGTTCAGCCTCGTACGCAAGGTGGCACCATGGCTGATTCTGCCCGCCATGATCGGCGGTGCGGCACTGCTTGCCGACGGCATCCTCACCCCCGCCGTCACGGTCACCACAGCCATCGAGGGTCTGCGCACCATCGAATGGGGCCATGCGCTGCTGGGCGACGGCCAGACCAACGTCATCATCATCACAATCATCATTATCTGCGGCCTATTTGCCATGCAGCGCGCCGGCACCTCGTCAATCGGCAAGCTCTTCGGCCCGCTCATGACGCTGTGGTTCCTGTTCCTGGCAGGCGCCGGTCTGTTCAACATGCTCGGCAACCTGTCCATCTTGCGCGCGCTCAACCCCATCCGCGGCATTATGTTCCTGTTCTCGCCCATCAACCATTCGGGCATTATGGTGCTCGGCTTTGTCTTCCTGTCGACAACCGGTGCCGAGGCACTCTACTCGGACATGGGCCACGTGGGCAAGGCAAACATCTATGCATCCTGGCCATTTGTTAAGGCGGCCCTTATCCTCAACTATCTGGGTCAGGGAGCTTGGCTACTCGCCAATAACTCCAACCCCCAGATGCTCGCGATGGATATCGTCAACCCGTTCTATATGATGCTCCCCGAGCCCCTGCGCCCCTTTGCCATCGTGCTTTCGGCCGTGGCGGCCATCATTGCCTCGCAGGCGCTCATCACCGGCTCGTTCTCGCTGGTATCCGAGGCAACGCGTCTCAACCTTATGCCGCATCTGCGCATCCACTACCCCAGCGACACCAAGGGCCAGCTCTATATTCCGCTCGTCAATAACATCATGTGGGTCGGCTGCATCTTCATCGTGCTGCTGTTCCAAAACTCCGAGCGCATGGAGAGCGCCTACGGCCTCGCCATTACCGTGACCATGCTCATGACCACGACGCTTTTGACGAGCTACATCGCCGGCATCCTCAAGCACAGGCTGGGTGCCTGCGTCTTCGCCCTGCTCTTTGGTGCCATTGAGCTGTGCTTCTTCGCCTCGTGCCTCACCATGTTCTTTGACGGCGGCTACGTCATGATCTTCCTGGCCGCACTGCTGTTTGGCCTTATGTACGTGTGGCGCCGCGGCACCGCCATCGAGCGCACGCAGACGATTCTGTTGCCCGTCTCCAAGTACATCGATCAGCTCAACCGCCTGCGCAACGACGAGACCTATCCCGTGCTCGCCGACAATCTGGTATTTCTCACCAACAGCCCCGACCCGCTCACGCTCGACCGCGACGTGCTCTATTCCATCCTGGATAAGCATCCCAAGCGCGCCAAGGCATATTGGTTCATTAACGTGCACGTTACCGACGAACCCTATACGCACGAGTATTCCGTCGAGACCTTTGGCACGGACTTCCTCTTCCGCGTTCGCCTGGACCTGGGCTTTAAAGTCAACCAGCGCGTCAACGCTTATCTGCGTCAGATCGTCGGCGACTTGATGGCATCGGGCGAGCTGCCGCCGCAACATCACATCTACTCCATCTACGAGACACGCGGCAACGTGGGTGACTTCCGCTTTTGTATGCTGCGCAAGATGCTTGCCCCCGAAACGGACATCAACCGCAATGACCACCGCGTGATGGCCATCAAGTACGCCGTCCGCCGCGCCTGCGGAAGCCCGGCACGCTGGTACGGTCTTGAGAACTCGGCCATCATCATCGAGTACGTGCCGCTGTTTGCCCGCATGCGCCCGGCCGTTAAGCTCGTGCGCACCCAGGTGCCGCTCGAGGTTCAGATCGAAGAGGCCGAGGAAATGGAAGTCGACATCTTTTCGGACGACTTGGTCAACGGCAACGAGGCCGGTAGGGACATGAACGTCGATCCCACCGAGCTGCTCGAGAGCGTCGCCGATACGCCCGAACAGCAACTGCTCGACGGCCTCGAAAGTGAACAACTCAACGACGCCAACTTCTAGCGACGTCACAAATCAACGAAAGCGGCCCTGCACCTCACGGGAGATGCAGGGCCGTTTTGCATTGCGGTAAAGCTATCGGCTACGAACGGCGCGGCTCGGGAACCACGAGCCTATCGGGGCTCGCGCCCTCGGCATCCATCAGGCTCACGTAGCGAATCGACGGATCCCCATACATCGCGTAGTAATAATTGCCCGTGCGCGCGCTAAAGCATCCGGTGTAGATAGTCTTCTCGAACTTGCCATCGCCCATCCTGGACGCTCCCTCGATCATCACCACGCCCTCGAGCGAGCGGAACATGCGAACGACGTTTTCGGTCTCGCTCTCCTTTTGCGGGTAATTGGCATTGAGGTACGCCGCCTTTACAAAACGGCTCGGCGAATAGCAATCGCCCGGAATGCCGCGCATGCCGGCACCGGCTCCATAGGGCTTGAGCTCGGCGCCACGCCATGTCGCCGTCTGCGGAAAATCGCTTGTGGCGGTGATATAGGTGCGCAGGTTTTCCATGTGCCACGGGAAGGTCGGCTGGTTGGCAAGGGTGTCGACCGGATCGTCGTATACATGCAGGCCGTCAGCCATCATCTCGACCACGATGCTGCGCTGGCTGTCGCCGATAATCCAATGGAGCAGCGACACGCCCAGCCCCTCTCCGGCAGATTTGGCGACAATCACCGTGTCGCGCAGCGCGGCCTCGACCTCATCGACCGTCGAGAACGTCGCTGCCACCCACAGGGGGAACTCATAGGCCGCGATATTGGTCTTGCCGTCGACAGGGTCCTCGGCATACTCGGCATAACCCGGGAAATTGAGACCCGCCACGGCGAGGCCCGCATCGTTGCCGCAATCGAAGAACATAGGGTAGTTCCTGTAATCGATGCACATACCAATCACCGCGTGCGCCGCTGTCGCGTCGTCGATAAACGAATACGGAATGTGAAACCCGCGCGGCATCACGCGAACCTGTTGGCCGTAGTCAAAGCTCCAGTCGAGATTGCGGCCCAGATACATGTGGCCAGAATTATCGGTAAATCGAATACTCGTACACATAGCGCCTCCTAGCTTTACGTTCTTGCTAATTTCATTGTCTCCAAACAAAAAGGCGCTAAACACAAAAGCCCGGACATGACAACAATGTCACGCCCGGACTATTCAAGCAGGATAAACTCAACCAAGTTAACCCCGCAGGTCGTCTAAGGGGTCAAAGTGCCGCAGATTGCCACGAAAGAGGAGCAAAGCGTACTTAAGGTACGCGAGCGACGATTGAGCGGCAAGGTGCGGTGCTTTGACCCCTTAGACCAACTTTCCTAGACAGTGATCGATCATATGCTGGATCATCTGTGCCTCAAAGCCCGCGTAGTCGCGGCGGCACTCCTTCATCTTGCCGTCGACGATCTGGTCAAAGGCAACCTTGCACTTGATGTAGCGCGTGGACTTGGTGACCTCCTCGTGCGTCAGGCAGCTCTCCTCCATCTTGCTGGCACCCAGGCCAAACACCAGACGGGGGTTGTAGAGCACATGGGGCTCGCCGGCGTCGTCCAGATAGACGCAGACCTTCTTGGTGACGCCGATCTGGTTGGCGGCCAAGCAGCCGGCATCATCGAGCGACTTGATGGTATCAATCAGATCCTGAGCGACCGACTCGTCCTCGACAGTCGCAACCTCGCAACGCTGAGACAGGATAGCCTCGTCGCGGCAGAGCTCTTTAATCATACGTTCCTCCATAGGGGTCGTTGTAACTGCTTAAGTATACGGTACCCACTCATTTTCATGCGAAAAATACCGTCCGTCTGCTACAAAGCGCCGAACATCAACATGCGAGGAACAACAGCGTCGTAAAGGGGCTATAGTGAGTGAGTTCGTGTCAATCGGCCTAAACTCGGGGCCGAACAAGGAAAGGGTATGCATGGACGAACTATTTCACGTCAGCGAGCGCAAGTCCACAATCGGGACCGAACTTCGCGCTGGACTGACAACATTCCTGGCGATGGCCTACATCATCGCCGTCAACCCCGCGGTGCTCTCGGGCGCTGGCATCGATGCGGGAGCGCTCGCCTGCGCCACCTGCCTGGGCGCCGGCATCATGACCATCTGCATGGGCATCTTCGCCAACCGCCCGCTCGCCTGCGCGTCGGGCTTAGGCGTCAACGCGATGATCGCTGGAATCGCCACCACCGTCTGCGGCGGTGACTGGCACGTGGCCATGAGCGTCATCTTCCTTGAGGGCGTCGTCATCTTGCTGCTCGTGCTTTGTGGCCTGCGCGAGGCCATCATGGACGCCATCCCCGTGGTTCTGCGCCACGCTATCTCGGTGGGCCTGGGCCTGTTCATCGCCATGATTGGCCTGTGCGATGCCGGCATTATCACCGCTGGCGCCGGTACACTCGTCGGTCTGGGCGACATCACCTCCCCCACCTTCATCGTCGGCATCATCTCCATCCTGGTGACGGTCGCCCTCGCCTGCCGCAACGTCCCCGGCTCGCTGCTCATCGGCATCGTCGTCGCCGTCATCGCCGGTATCCCCCTAGGTGTGACCCAGGCTCCGACCGGTATCATCGCCCCGCTCGACTTCTCGAGCATCGGTGGCCCCATCGCCGACGCCGGCGGCGTGCCCGCCATCGTCAAGGTCCTTACCGACCCCACGCTCCTCGTCATCTCGTTCTCGCTGCTCATGAGTGACTTCTTCGACACCATGGGCACCGCGATGGCCGTGGCCAAGCAGGGCGAGTTCCTCACCGACGACGGCAACGTCGAGAATATCAAGGAGATCCTGATCGTCGACTCCGCCGCCGCCGCTGTGGGCGGTTTCATGGGCGTCTCCTCCATCACCACCTTCGTCGAGTCCACCTCTGGCGCTGCCGACGGTGGCCGCACGGGCCTCACCTCCGTCACCACCGGCGTGCTGTTCATTCTCGCTGCGTTCTTCTCCCCCATCGTCACCATCGTTTCCAGCGCCGCCACCTGCGGCGCCCTGGTCTACGTCGGCTACCTCATGATGAGCGAGGCCTCCGAGATCGACTGGTCCGACGTGTCGCAGGGTTTCCCGGCGTTCATGATTGTCGCCGGCGTGCCCTTCACCTACTCCATCTCTGCCGGCATTGGCCTGGGCTTTATCGCCTACGTGATCGTCGCGCTCTTTAAGGGCGAGGCTTCCAAGATCAAGCCGCTCATGTGGATCGCAGCCCTTGCCTTCCTCGTCTACTTCTTCGTGGCGTAACAGCATAGTCTGCTAAAGCAAAACAACAAGGCGCGGAATCGCATCGAGCGGCTCCGCGCCTTTCTTTTAGCGTCTGCCCCCGTGCCAGCGTGCGACAATTGAGGCTGTCAATATCACAACACCGAGAGAAGCCTGCCTTGGAAGTGCATCAGAAGCAGATAACCGTTTATTCAGAGTGTGCAGAAGGCGCGCCCGTCATCTACCTCCCCGTGGTTATGGGCGACGGTAGTGAAGTCTACGAGCGCTGCCGAGAGCTCGACTGCCCGCCGTTCACCCTTGTCGCCATCGGAGGACTCGATTGGAATCGCGAGTTGAGCCCCTGGGAATGTGAGGGAACTATACGAGATGCCGAGCCCTTTGGCGGACAGGCTGCTGGTTTTCTTGACGAGTTGTTGAAGCAGATAATCCCCCAGGCCGAATCATCGCTCCCGCAACCACCCGCCTGGCGCGGCGTTGCCGGCTACTCGTTGGCGGGCCTCTTTTCGCTTTGGGCCCTCTGGCAGACCGGTACCTTTGACCGCGCCGCAAGTGCATCGGGGTCGCTGTGGTTCCCCGGCTTTATCGACTACGCGCGAGAGCGCACGATGACAGCCACGCCCGACGCCGCCTATCTGTCGCTCGGTAAAAAGGAAACCAAGACGCCCAACCGCATGATGCGGCACGTACTCGACGATACGCGTGCGATGGAAGAGCTGTTTATCGAGCATGACATTCCAACAACGCTGGAGCTCAACCCCGGCAACCACTTTGCCCAAACTGACCTGCGCATGGCGCGCGGCATCCACTGGATACTGACGCATTAAAAATGGCGTCCACGCGTACATACGCATGGATGCCATTTTTAATTTGGCTGAACGCAGCTACTATTCGGCAGTCTCCTCAAGCTCGGAAGTATCGAACTCAAAGTCATTACCGGGCAGGATGGCGTTGAGCACAATGCCCACCAGCGAGCCCACGGCAAGGCCCGAAAGCGAAATCGTCACGCCGCCCAGCTCCAGCACGATGGCACCGGCGGTACTGTAGGCAATGCCGAGCGAAAGCACGAGCACCAAAGCCGCAACCAGCACATTGCGGTTGTTCTGGAAATCAACCTGATTCTCGATAAGGTTGCGAACGCCCACGGCACTGATCATGCCGTAGAGCACGAGCGACACGCCGCCGATTACACACGCCGGCATAGCAGCGATCACAGCAGCAAACTTGGGGCAGAACGAAAGCACGATGGCGCAGCAGGCGGCAATGCGAATCACGCGCGGGTCGAACACGCGCGTCAGGGCAAGCACGCCGGTGTTCTCGCCATACGTCGTATTGGCGGGGGCGCCAAAAAGCGATGCCAAGATGGTCGCCAGGCCATCGCCGAGCAAGGTACGGTGCAGACCGGGATCGGCAATGTAATTGCGTTCGCAGGTAGAGCCAATGGCGGAGATATCGCCGATATGCTCGATCATAGTTGCAAAGGCCAGCGGCATGATGGTGATGATGGCCGTCGTGGCAAGACCGCTATCGAACTGCGGTCCAAAGAGCGCAAACACGGTGTTGTCCCACACGACGGGCAAGCCAACCCAGGGGGCAGCTGCGACGCCAGAGAAGTCGACCTCACCCAACGCAGCCGCAACGGCATAGCTCACCACCACGCCCAGCAGAATCGGCACGATCTTGACCATGCCGCGGCCCCAGATGTTGCAGATGATGATCACGGCCACAGCGATAACGGCGACAAGCCAGTTGGTCTGACAGTTGGCAATGGCAGAGCTCGCTAGGATCAGGCCGATGGAAATGACGATGGGGCCGGTCACCACCGGCGGAAAGAAGCGCATGACACGTTTGGCGCCAAATGCGCGGAACAGCGCCGCCAGCACCGGATAGAGCAGGCCGGCGCAGGCAACGCCCAGGCAAGCGTAGGGCAAAAGCTCGGCCTCGCCGTTGGGTGCAATGGCGGCATAACCCGCGATAAAGGCAAACGACGAGCCCAGAAACGCGGGCACCTTACCACGCGATAGAAAATGAAACAGCAGCGTGCCGATGCCGGCGAACAGAAGCGTCGCCGAAACGGAAAGGCCGGTGAGCACGGGCACGAGCACCGTGGCTCCGAACATCGCAAACATGTGTTGCAAACCCAACACGAACATGCGCGGGCGGCCGAGCGATGATGCATCGTAGATGGCATCGGTGACGGCGGGCGTCGAGGATTGGGACATGGAAGTCCTTTCATGATGGAAGGGCGATCAGGCATATCGGATAACCTGCCCGAACGATACGATCCGGACCATTGTACGTGATACGTCATGTCTCGCGCGCGCCGTCACCTGCAAGCGGTAGCGTTACTTCCAAACGCGCTCGGCAATGCGCTTGACCAGCGCGATCTTTGCCCACTGTTCGTCCTCGGTCAGCTTGTTGCCAATCTCGCAGCTGGCAAAGCCGCACTGGGGCGACAGGTACAGGTTCTCGAGCGGCACATACTTTGCGGCCTCGTGGATACGTTCGACGATAACGTCCTCGTCCTCAAGCTCAGCCGCCTTGGTGGTCACCAGACCCAGCACGACCTTCTTGCCGGGAGCAACGTACTTGAGCGGCTCAAAGCCACCGGCGCGTGGCGTATCGAACTCAAGGTAGAACGCGTCAACGTTCTCATGTACGAACAGGTACGGCGCAATGGGATCGTAACCACCCTCGAAGGCATACGTGGAGTGATAGTTGCCGCGGCACACGTGCGTGTTGATAACCAGATCGTCGGGCTTGCCCGCGATGGCGGCATTGTTGAGCGCCACGCCCAGCTCGCTCACCTTTTGCAGGTCAACCGGGCTCATGCCGGCCTTGGACACAAAGTCGGTATCGCAATAGATGCCCCAGGTGCAGTCATCAAATTGGATGTTGCGGCAGCCTGCTGCGTACAGGTCGGCGATCACCGTGCGATAAGCGGCCGCAATGGCGTCGGCAAGTTCCTCATCGGTCTTATAGACAGCGCGCAGGCTCTCCTGCTGGCCGTCGCAGCGATCGAGCGTGACCTCAGAGAACGTCTGGATCGGCGCCGGAATGGTCTGGCGTGCGACCTGGCCCTCCCCCTCAAGCGCCTTGACGAACTTAAAATGCTCGACGAACGGGTGGTTCTCGCCGCTAATGGGACCAGTAACCACGGCGGTGTCGGCCGTCGTCTCCTCATCATGGAACATATAACCCGTGCGTGAGGTGCGGCGCTCAATGCCGTTAAGGCCCCACATAAAATCGAGGTGCCAGTAGCTGCGGCGGAACTCGCCATCGGTGATCACCTGCAGGCCGGCGGCCTTCTGCTTGGCCACCAAATCGCGAATGGCATCGTCCTCGACGGCCTTAAGGCCGGAAGCGTCGAGTTTACCCGCGACATAGGCGGCACGGGCGTCCTTTACAGCCTGCGGACGAAGAAAGCTGCCGACGATATCGGCGCGAAACGGCGCGTTCGGTTGAATCGAAGTGCTCATAGATATCTCCCTTTGCATTGGTTGCTTTACCGGGACAGAGTATGAGCGCTCATATGACCATCGTAAAATATACGTTTATAACAGTTTGATATAGATGTTTCCTATATCAGTCTGGACTGTCATAAAGAGACTTGAACCGTGCGGAGCACAGCAGCCTAGATATGCTGACGAATCGCGTCGATATAGGCCCGACCGTAGCGCGTAAGCGTCGTGTTCTTGCGCGTGATGATGCCAATCTCCATGTACTCGTCCACGTCGAGCGGAATCGAGATAATGCCGGGGCCGTTGAGCTCGTGGCTGATCACGCCCGAGCATACCGTGTAGCCGTTGAGGCCCATGGCCAAATTGAACAACGTCGCACGGTCGCGCACGCGGATATTTTTGCGACGCTCGAACGTCGAGGTCAGCTCCTCGGAATAGTAAAACGAGTTGTAGCTGCCCTGCTCGTAGGACAGGAACGGGTAGTCTTCCAGATCCTCGAGCGTCACGCTGGAGCGGTCCGCCAGCGGATGGTCGGCGCAGACGAAGACATGCGGCGTGGCGCAGAAGAGTCCTTCGAACACGAGCTCGTTGGCCACCAGCATGCGCTCGATGACCTCGCGGTTGTGCTCGGACAGATATAGGATGCCCAGCTCGCTTTTCATGTGCGCGACATCCTCGATAATCTCGTGGGTCTGTTCCTCGCGCAGGGTAAAGTCGTAGCGCGCGGCATCGAACTCGCGGATCACGTCGACAAACGCGTTGACGGCAAAGGAATAATGCTGGCAGCTCACACTAAAGTGCGGCACCTGCTCGGATGCGCCCTTGTACTTGCCCTCGAGCAGGTCGGCCTGGTCGAGTACCTGGCGCGCATAGCCCAAGAAGGTCTCGCCTTCCTCGGACACAATGACGCCCTTGTTGGTGCGCTCAAAGATGTGCACACCCATCTCGTTTTCGAGATCGCGAATCGACGCGGTAATCGAAGGCTGCGACACAAAGAGCCGGCGCGAGGCCTCGGTAATGCTGCCGCATTCGGCAACTTTGACGACATATCTGAGCTGCTGGAGCTTCATGGCTGTCTCCTTAGCTGTTAGTGAGATTCGCGTCGGCAGTACCCGGCAGGCGCATAAACGGCGGCATCTCCCCCGTCGCGGCGCAGGCGGCAATCTGATGCAGGACTCCGGCGACCGCATCATCCACCGCGGCGCCGATATGCCAGCGCGCGGCAGCCGTGACGGCCTCGTTGGCATTGGCGACTGCAACGGAGTTGGGAACGGCATCGATCATGGGCAGATCGTTATCGGAATCGCCAAATACGGCCACCTCGTCGGGCGTCAGGCTCAAGGCGCGCGCCAGCTCCAGCGCAGCGCAGCCCTTGTCCCAACCATCCGGAAGGATGTCGAACAGGCGCACTCGGTTGTTGGGAAACACAAGCGAGAGTTCCGGCACCTCAACGGCAACGCGCTCGCGTAGCTCCGCGAGCTCCTCACGCGAACGGGCACTCCAGATATTCGCCTTAAACACCGGCGCGCCATCGACGACGGGACGACACGGGGCCTCTTCGCCTTTGAGCCACGCATTGCCGCCCGACTCCATAGCGCGACGCACACGCTCGGGATTGCTCGTCACGCAATAGGCATCGTTGCCCCAAAAGTCATCGCCCAGGCTGTAGACTTTTAGAAATGTATCGTCGGTCTCTTGCTCCAGATAGTCAGCCAAACGCATCAGAGCATCGTTGTCGATTGCGCGCGAAGCGACTACTTCGCCGTCGACAAACATCACCTGGCCGTTACAGAACGCACCGGTCGAAAAACACTCGGAACGGTTTTTGAACATCCAGCCCATCGCGGACGGCTGACGACCCGAAACCGGCCCAAAGTGCAGACCCGCCGCCTGCATGGCATGAACACCCTCAATGGCGTAGTCGCTGGCGCCGTCATGCCCGGCTGGAATCAGTGTATCGTCCATATCGGTCAGCACAAGTTTAATCATAAGGCCCCCATTCGTATCGGTCCTACCTATTGTAACGACCTGCCAAAATAAACCTGTCCCTTTTTGGCAGGTGCGCTAGTATAGGGAACAACAGATTCGATGCGGGAGTGCCGGCGGTGCAAACCACAAGGCTGAGAGGGCATGGGGCCCAATCCTTTGAACCTGTCAGTTAATGCTGGCGTAGGGAGCATGCCGCCTTTACAGGGGCGCTGTCTATGCACAGCGCCCCTTTTCTATGCCAAGGAGGCATGTGCAGTGATTGATTCGGAACAGCTTAAGCAACATATGGTCAAGGCCGTAGAGGAAATTCGCGCCACCAATCCGATGGCCGGCTCCATCACCAACACGGTGACGATCGACTTTGTCGCCAACGCACAGCTCGCCGTGGGCGGATCGGCCGCCATGGTCTATCTGCCCGACGAGGGCGAAGCGCTCGTTGCCGGCGGCGGCGCCATCTATCTCAACATGGGCACGCTCTTCCCTATCTACGAGCAGACGATTCCCCGCGCGGCGAAGGCGGCACACGACGCCGGCAAGCCCTGGGTGCTCGATCCGGTGGGCCTGGGTATCGGCAGCCTGCGCACCCAGCTGGTAAACGAGCTCAAGCAGTACAAGCCCGCCATCGTGCGCGGCAACGCCTCCGAGATTATCGCACTCGCCGGCCTGTGGGGTCTTGAGGGCGAGGCGGCTGATCTGAGCCGCGTGCGTGGTGTCGATACCACCGACACGGTCGACGCCGCCCGCGATGCCGCCGTGGCGCTCGCTCGCCACACCGGTGGCGCCGTTGTGGTCTCGGGCGAAGTCGACCTAATCACCGACGGCACGACGGTGGCCAAGTCTCACGGCGGCAGCCCGCTCATGTCCAAGATCACCGGCTGCGGCTGCTCGCAGGGCGGCGTGCTGGCCGTGTATGCCTGCGCCGCCGACCCGTTTACGGCAGCCGTCTGCGGCACCGCCGTCTACAACGTGGCCGGCACGCGTGCCGCCGCTGTCGCCGACGCCCCGGCAAGCTTTAAGGTCGCCTTTATCGACGAGCTCTACCGCGCAACCGCCCAAGACATCGCCGATAACCGACTCGAGCTCGAGGAGGCATAGGCCATGTCCGAGCCCGCAACCAATGCCGGCATGAACACGCTCGTCGCCGTGGCCATCGCCCCGTGCGGCACCGGCGATGAGCTATCCGCCGAGGTCGCCGAGGTCGTGCGTGTCATTCGCGAGAGCGGCCTGCCCAACCGCACCACCTCCATGTTCACCGAGATCGAGGGCGACTGGGACGAGGTCATGCAGGTCGTGCGCGACGCAACCTTTGTGTTGGCGAGCAAGGGCATCCGCACCGAAGTCGTGCTCAAAGCCGATATTCGACCCGGATTTACCGACACCATGACCGGCAAACTCGAGCGCATGGAAGCGCAGATCAAAAAGCAGGAGGAAGCACGATGAGCATCCGCGACAACCTTGATATCTCGGCCTATCTGGTACTCGGCCCCGAAAACACCCTCGGGCGTCCCGTGGGCGATGTGGTGGCCCAGGCGCTCGACGCCGGCTTTACCTGCATTCAGGTGCGCTCCAAGGTGGCAAGCGCCCGCGAGATCATTGCGCTGACCGGCGACGCCGCGCAGGCAATCGCGCAGGCCGGCAAGACCGGTCAGGTCGCCCTGCTGATCGACGACCGCCTTGACTGCGTACTCGCCGCACGCGAGCAGGGTATTGCCGTCGACGGCGTGCACGTGGGTCAGAGCGATATTCCCGTCGAGGTCTGCCGCAAGCTGTTGGGCCCCAACGCCATCGTGGGCCTTTCGGCCCGCTGCGAGGAGATGCTCGAGTACGTCAAGACCGCCGACATGAGCCTGGTCGACTACCTGGGCGTGGGGCCGCTCCACGAGACCGAGACCAAGCGCGACTGCGGACGCGCGGCCGACGGCTCCATCATCACCAAGAGCTTTGAGGACCTGGCCGCCCTCCATGCGGCAAGCCCCGTGCCCATCGTAGTGGGCGGCGGCGTCAAGACGGCCGACCTGCCGCAGCTCAAGGCCACCGGCGTCGATGGCTTCTTTGTGGTAAGCGCCATCTGCAGTGCCGACGACCCCCACGCCGCCGCCAAGGAACTCGTCGATACCTGGCAGCAGGCATAGGCATAGGCCAAGCAGCTGATCCGCAGCCTCATATCTTCAATAGCGAAAAGCGCATCCCGGTTCGAACGTCCATTCCGGGATGCGCTTTCCGCATGCGGCCCTTACCCCGCCAGATATGCTTCCAACGCCGGCAAAGTCGCCTCTGCATCGTGGCGACCGATCTGATAGATGCGCTCGAGCTCATCGGGCTCGCGGCACAGCGACGGCACCTTCACCGATTCGCTCGGCCGCACCACAAAGATTTCGCCGGCAGCCTCACGACGTGCCAAGTCATCGAGTGTGGCATTGTAGACCTCATGCCGATGCTCAAGCGCTGCGACAAACTCCGGATAGTGACGGAACACGCGACGCAGCATGGGCATCACGCCGTTGGGCTGCTTCACAAAGCCCGCCGGCTGCGTGAGCACCACGATATTGCGGTCATACCCCCGCGCAAACAACCAAGCGCTGGGAATAGAATCAGCCACGCCGCCATCCAGGTACTTATGCCCGTCAATAGCAACGGGACGCGTCGCCACAGGAATAGCAGACGACGCCCGGATCCACTCGATATCGCGCTCGTCGCCATACGGCAAATCGTGATAGACAGCCTTGCCCGTCTCGATATCGGTACACACGCACGTAAATCGCATGGGGCAGGCGCGATACGCCTCCAAGTCGATGGGATCGCGCTCGATAGGCACCTCGTGATAGGCAAAATCGGCATTGAACATGTCGCCGGTCCGCAACCAGCTTGCTACACCCGCATAGCGCTTATCGGCGCAATAGGCCTTGTTGTAGCGAATAGCACGACCAATCTGGCGCGATTTAAAGTTGTAGCCAAACGCCGCGCCCGCCGAGACACCCACCATATGGTCGCAGGTCAAACCGTGCTCCATCCAAACGTCGAGCACGCCCGCCGTATACATACCGCGATAGCCGCCTCCCTCGAGTGCCAGCCCCACCGTGCGCGTCGTATCCGGCTGTGCCATGCGACCATCTCCGTTCCTGCGTTTTAAACCGGGACAAGTATACCCGTCAACATATATCGTCTCAGTCGCATTTTTATCGAGCATCGCATCGTCGCGCTACCGCTTGTCGAATAATAGCCGTCCACAGTATGTGCACCCATATCCCCGCGCTCGAGGAAAGCGGCTTTGTGGTGGCGCTCGACAAGTACATTTGGCAGATTGTGCCCGTCGACGGCGATCATGGGCGCAGTCGCAGATTATGGCATCGATGCTCGACATGGCCAGCTCGCTCGACCTACCCGTCGTGGTCGAAGGCGTCGAGACAAATGAGCAGGCGAACATGCTACGACAAATGGGAGCCCGCCACGCTCAGGGCTTCCTCTACTACCGCCCCATGCCGGCGAAGGATTTTGAGGCATTGCTCGATGGTGGCAATAACAACTGATACGCTCGCGCGCAAAACGCCACCGCCGAAGGGGGCATTTGTCCCCATTGGCTAACTTATATCCCCAATTCAAGTCGAATTGGGGATATGATACAAACCGTTGTTCCGCCCAAGGAGGTTATCCATCATGAACGAGTCGTATCGCATGGGCGAGCAATCGATTATTGCCTATCTTCAGCGACTTGCGAATGGCATCTCGACCGCCGAACTCGATGTTGCCGCGCTGCCCGTTGGACTACGCGCCGTTGGTGAGCAACTGCAAAAGACGCATGCCATCCTGCAACAAGAGCGCCAGCTGCTTGAGTGCAACGCCTATATCGATTCGCTCACCAACTTGGGCAACCGCAGCGGACTCGACCGTCACGTCGAGCAGCTCTGGCGCAAAGGCGACCCCTTCACCTGCGCCTATATTGACATCGACCATCTCAAGCATTGCAATGATAGGTTTGGCCACGCCGAAGGCAATCGCTATATTCTGAGCATCTGCCGCACGCTCTCCGAAACCCTGGAGCACGATGAGATGCTGTTCCGTATCGGTGGAGACGAGTTTGTGCTCATCTCGCCCTCCGCAAACGAGACTGAACTCGAGCAGCGCTTGGAGCAGGTGCGTGCCGGGCTGGTCGAGGCGAGCTCAGGTGGCAAGGCGCCCATGATCGCCAGCTTTAGCTTTGGCTGCTCGCGCGTCGATCCACTTGCTGGCGACACGCGTCGCCAGATGACGATGGACGCCGATCGCAAAATGTATCGCTATAAGCTTATGCATCGTGTGCAGCAACCGAAAGACAATGACGCGCCGCTACACCCAATTGCCCTGCAGCTTCCATGCAACGACCGCGTATTCCAAGCGATCTCCATGAGCTCCGAGACGCGCTATCCGTTTATCCTCAATCTCGATACGGGTGAATCGCAATGGTCGATCAACGCCGTGCGCGATTTTGACCTGCCTTCCCAGCATCCTTTTAACTCGGTCGACATGTGGCTTGCCTGCGTTCATCCCGAGGACCGCGACAACGTACGCGCCGAGCTCGACATGGTGATAAACGGCACGTGGCACTTCCACTACATGCAGTATCGCGTGATGGATGCCACCGGAAAATACGCGCTTTGCGACTGCACGGGCTACCGCTTGGACGGCACCGATACCGAGCCCAGCATGTATGTGGGCATTATCATCAACCGAAGCTTGGCAGATACGACTGATTCCGTAACCGGCCTGGGCGATATTCACGCCCTGGTCAACGCCATTGGCGAAATGCGTCGCGTGGCGCGCGAGGCAGGCTTTATTGCCATTAAGGTCGACGATATCGCCGAGGTCAATGCCCGCTTTGGATTCGATGCAGGCGACCGCGTGCTCGCCGAAAGCGCCGCCTGCCTTATGGAATGCTCGCGCGGCAAGGGTCGCCTGTTCCGCTCGACGGGGCCGACATTCGTGGCGCTTTTCGACGACTTTGATCCCGAAGAGACCGACGCGATCGCAGAAGAAATCGAGCGGTTCCTGGGTTCTCCCGTGCTCATCGGCTCGCTTGAATATCAGCCACCCATTCGTGTGGCGACGCTTCATCTGGACGCTGTCGATCGACAGCCCGTTTCCATTTTGAACGAGCTCAAAGCGTTGCTCGGGAAAGCCGTGCAGGTGCCAGGTACCAAACTGGATTAGCGCCGCGCCCGAGCAGCCGCCCCCATCGTGCGATAATCCTCTGCAGAAGTCACCGACAGCAGAGGGAGTTTGTGATGAAGGTTCTTTTGGTCAATGGCAGCCCCAAGGCAAACGGCAACACCGCCCGCGCACTCGCCGAGATCGCCGAGCAGCTCAATACCGAAGGCATTGATACCGAGGTGTTTCAGCTGGGCGCCAAGCCCATTCGCGATTGCATCGGTTGCGGCCAGTGCGGCAAGCTTGGCGGTCGCTGCACCTTTGGTGACGACGTGGTGAACGAGCTCATCGCTGCCGCCGAGCAGGCAGATGGCTTTGTCTTTGGCTCACCTGTCTACTATGCGCACCCCAGCGGCCGCATCCTTTCGGCCCTCGATCGCGCCTTCTATGCAGGCGGGCATGCCTTTGAGCACAAACCCGGCGCCGCAGTCGCCGTCGCCCGTCGCGGCGGCACGTCGACCACCTTCGATGTACTCAATAAGTACTTCACCATTAAGCAAATGCCCGTGGTTGCTTCCACCTACTGGAACAACGTGTTTGGCCGCGTGCCCGGCGACGCCGATGGAGATGCCGAGGGCCTTGCCACCATGCGAAACATCGGCAAAAACATGGCGTGGCTCCTCCGCTGCATCGAGGCAGGACAGGCCGCCGGCATCAACGCACCCGAAGCCGATCGCGCAACGACCAACTTCATCAGGTAGAACGGCGGAACATGAATATCCAGATTTTTGGCACCAAAAAGTCCTTCGATACCAAGAAGGCTCAGCGCTTTTTTAAGGAGCGCCGCATTAAGGTGCAGTTTATCGACCTAAAGGAAAAGGAGATGAGCAAGGGCGAGCTCACGAGCGTGATGCAGGCAGTTGGCGGCATCGACAAGCTGCTCAACCCCAAAGCCAAGGACGAGGAGACGCTCGCGCTCATTCAGCACCTCACCCCTAGTCAGCGCTTCGACAAGCTGCTCGAGAACCAGCAGGTCTTGGCCGAGCCCATCGTGCGCAACGGCAAAAAGGCCACCGTCGGTTATTGCCCCGATGTTTGGGGAGCCTGGGAGTAGCTTGTGTTATTTGCCGGCGCGTGGGTATAAGAGCAGGCGTTTGGCATAAGATTCAACTGTAAGCCATGTCTAACAAAGGAGGGCACATGCCCAACAAACCCGTGAAGATCATCATGCTTACCGGATACCTCGGTGCCGGCAAGACCACGCTGCTCAACCACATCCTCGCTAACGACGGCGGCATCCGCGCCGCCGTGATCGTCAACGATATCGGCGAGATCAACGTCGACGCCAGCCTCATCGCCGACGGCGGCCTTTCCGAGACCGACGACCTCATCCCGCTCACCAACGGCTGCATCTGCTGCACGCTTTCGGACGACCTGGCCAACCAGCTGCAGGGCATCGCCGATTCGGGCGACTTCGATTACATCATCATCGAGGCATCGGGCATTTGCGAGCCTATCCCCATCGCCTACACCATCTCGAGCTTCTGCGACGAGGCCAAGGTGGGCGGCGAGCCTAAGCTTGCGCTCGACAACATCGTGGCCGTGGTCGACTGCGCCCGCATGTACGACGAGTTCAACGGCGGTCGCGACCTGCTGGCCGAGGATATCGACGAGGACGACATCGAAAGTCTGCTCATCCAGCAGATCGAGTTCTGCTCCACGCTGATCCTCAACAAGACCGATACCGTGAGCCCCGAGCAGATCGCCGAGCTCAAGGCCATCGTGCGCAGCCTGCAGAAAGACGCCGTGATCGTCGAGGCCCAAAACGGCGAGGTCCCCATGGAGGAGCTGCTCGACACCGACCGCTTCGACTTTATGCGCGCCTACAACTCCGCCGCTTGGATCGAGGCCATGGAGCATCCCGAGGAGCACGACGACCCCGAGGTGCTCGAGTACGACATCGAGACCTTTGTGTACTCGCGCCGTAAGCCGTTTGACCTGCAGAAGTTCACCGATTTTGTTGAGCAGGAGTGGCCCGACGAGGTCATCCGCGTCAAGGGTCCGCTGTGGCAGACCGGCAATCCGGACATGTGCTACATGTTTGAGCAGGCCGGCCACCAGATGCGCCTGATGGAGAACGGCCTGTTTGTCGACTCGGCGCCCGAGGGCGAGAAGCAGAAGATCATCAACGAGAACCCCGAGATCATGCAGATTTGGGACGACGAGACGGGCGACCGCATGACGAGCCTATGCATCATCGGCCGTCACATGGACAAGGATGCGCTCATCGCCTCCCTCGACGCCTGTCTGACCGATTGGCACCGCGCCTAGGTTTATCCAAGCGGACATTTTTCCGCCTACGTAATCGCCAAACCACCACGAAGGTGCCTGTCCCCTTCGTGGTGGTTTTTCGTTCTGAGCCAAGGAGATTCATGTTCAACATTGTGCTGTATGCGCCCGAGATTCCGGCCAATACGGGCAATACCGGCCGCACCTGCGTGGTCACCGGTGCCCGCCTGCATCTGGTGGAGCCGCTGGGGTTTTCACTCGATGACAAGACGGTGCGTCGCGCCGGACTGGGCTACTGGCAAAACTTGGACGTGACGACCTATGCCGACTGGGAGGATTTCCTTGCGCGCAACGGCCTCTCCCCCGCTGACGAACGCCTGCATCTGCTGACCAAAAAGGCACGCCGCACCTATGCGCAGAGTACCTACCGCGATGGCGACTACTTGGTCTTTGGCAGCGAGAGCTCGGGCATTCCCGAGCCACTGCTTGCCGCAGCGCCCGAGCGCTGCGAGCGCATCCCAATGCTGCGCGATTGCGACTCGCTCGACAACGCCGATGCCTGGGAGGCTCATGAGGAATCACTCGGGCATACCGAGGACAACCACGAAGCCATCCTTCAACAGGATATCTGCGGCAACTTCGTCAACCCGGACGACTACCGCATCAGCGCGCTCAACCTCTCCAACAGCGCCGCCATCGTCCTCTACGAAGCCCTGCGCCAGACAGGCTTTCCGGGAATGTGACAAAGGGGCAGCCCCTTTGTCACATTCTCACATCAGAATTCAACTTCGAATACAAATGACTGCCGGAGTTCTCGCTTAGCTTGGCTTGTCAGGCTCGAATTCGCCCTTATGTTCAGCTTGCTGCACGCCTCGTCGATAGCCATAGCAAGTGATACAGACATGGTCATGGTCGTTTCGCTTTTCAATTCGACCCGATAGCTCTTCGCCTTGTTTTTATCCTCTCCACCGCATCTCGTCTCGATTAACAAGAGAATATCTGAGTCATGGGCATACCAATGGAGCTCAGGGCGCTGTGGAACCATGTCACCCTCGAATTCCTGTGTAAACAGAATTTTCTTCTCATTCCTCGTTGAATCGTTCGAGGAACCGTCGATTCGAACCGAGCCCTTCTTTCCCGCCTTGACATCTCCCTTAATCTGGTGACCTCGCCGAATTTCCTCGTACTCCGTCACCTCCAGCTTGCAGCGCTTCGCGCCAAGCATGAACGCGATCCGCCTCAACTCGGCCATCTTGTCTTGTTGCATGGTTGCGAAATAAGAGTCAAGGTCAACAAAGCGAGACCGATCAAAAGCATCTATGTAATATGTGGAATAAAGAGATGGTTTAGGATAGAAAGACAGCTCACTATCCCCGATTGCCTCGCGGTACAGATTAAAAATCTGCGTACCCTTAACAGTATCCAGCCAACCAATAGCATCCCTACAGACGTCGATGCCCCGGCGCTCGTTTCCGTCAACAATTCGAATCATGTTCGGCAAATGGAATGAAGGGCTCTGATAGGTCTCTTTGGTTACCGGCCTGTATCTATTGAGCTGCTGCTGGTATGCCCAATCGTTGACCGCATCACCGATATCCGCAGCAGCACCAGCCGCACCATCGGCCGCATCAGCAATAGCTGCCAAGGCGTCATCGGCCATCGGAGTTGCAGCACGCATTGCACCATCGGCAACTTTCTGTACGATTGCAACCGCGCCCGCCATCGCGCTTCCGGCGCCATCAACCAACCCGGCAGCGGCCTTACGGATATCAAAGCCCTGCTTATGTCGCGGCAGCTCCTCCCTTTCGGCAACAACGGCCAGATCGTCTTTATCCTCCATGATGACCTCCTATTTCCGATAGTCGAAATCAACCGTATATTCATCGCCAAATGCCGAGTTGAAGGTAGTGTCGAGAAAGGTGGTGTAGTGCCCGATCAGAAGCGAGCCGGCCTCAGCGATCTGCTGCCGTTTATTTGACATGCTATTCACCCTACTTAAACACGACGCTAACATCGACATCGTCGCCGCATAGGGCTTTGACCTGTTTTTCGATAAGGGCGCAGGCTCTATCATCAGATTCTTGGAGCATATTGCTTTCCTTGACCTTCTTGGTCTGCTCTTTCTTTGCCTGTTTCAATAACGTGTTTAGATCATCCGTGCTTACTTGATTCCAGTTAAGAAAACCATTGTCCTCAACATATTTCTTAAGCGTATTGGGGTCTGTCGAGAACGAGGTGATCTCCGAGTGAGGCAGTATAACCTTTACGCTCTTGACCTCTGAATTCTTATCGGCCATATTAGCCCGTACGATTGTAACCTTCATCTTATCGGCATTGATCCCGATGTCAGCCTTGCCGTCAATCGTTGCGACATATCGCTTAGACGTAAAGGGGTTTTCCCACCCAAGCGGATTGCCCGCCTCATCAATTGAAAGCAGCTGGGTGAAGTTGTACTCGTACGTCACGAGCTTAACGACTGGCGTGATCTCCTCGCGAATCGAATCATCGCTGATCGTTGTAGGATTACGCGTCAATGACATCCAGATATCCCAGGCAACCGCTAGAACCGTAACAACGACTAACCCGCCAAAGGCAACCTTTTGCGGTATCGTTGTAAGAAATTTTGTTTTTGCCATCCTGTTTCACCTTTCCTTTATTGCCCCGACGTTCCCATCATCTTCCAGCGCGAGCATGATGGCACGAATCATTCCGTCAACGGCTCAATGCAAAGCGCGACCGTTCAAAGAAAACGGCCGCGCTTTCTTTTCAATTCCCTCGAACTATTCCTTGACGCTGCAACCCGACACCGTCGGCGCAACCCTCGAAGCGTCGACCTCGCTCATCACCTCAAACTTCACCTTCTCGCCAGGCGCCCAGGCAGATGTATCTGCGTAGCATTCTTCCGCCCTCACACCATCGGCATCGTAAAGGGCAACGTTTAGATATATGTTTTCGAACGATATGTCAGAGGTGTTTTCGACGATTGCAGTGTACGTATAGAGGCCGTAGCCATCGTCACTTTTCTCAAAGGTCGCCGATGAGACCAGGCCGTTGATAACCTCATCGTTATGCGTCTTCTCCTCTACGGTCCTACCGTTCTTAATCAGCTCGTCAAACTCATCTTGATACTCGTCATCGACTGTTAAGTCATATCGATCAACCAGTTTCTTAAGCTGTGCGGATCGTGCGTCGTAGGCCTTTTCCCATTCCTCGTAGTACTTAGAATCAGATTCCGCATACTTCTTGGTAACATCAAGCTGATCGTCAAGCAGGTTGAGATAGGCGATGACATCTTCCTGCATCTTAGCGTCTTTAAAAGGCGCCTTTTTGAGTTCTTTGTCGTTATCGATCTCGGTTTTAATTATCTCTTTTCGCACTTTATTCGAGCTTAGATCAGCATCTTCTCCAAGCGATTCGATATAATCCGACCGCTTTTGATAACCTTGAGCGATCACAGCCATTGCACGGTCATCGGCATAATCAGGTTCATCGTTTTTCTTCTCAGACTGCGAACAGCCGCTCAGCAGAAGCGCCCCACAAAACACCATCGCAAATAGCGCGGTCACCAGAGCTATTCCATAACGCCTTTTCATTTCGTCCTCCTTTAAATACAAAACACGATATCTAGCCCCTCGTCAAAAAGCAGACGAATTGGCAACGCGGTGGCACTATTTGGTTCAAGGGCGTGAACTGGACAAACATCGAGGGAAGGAGTGAGCTCTGTTCAATAAACTCCCCTCGTCAAAATGTCTAGCTAAAGAAGACGGACAGACGACGAACGGTCAAAACTAGTCGCGTCCGCCCGTCTCCAACGATCGAATGTCGATGCGCTGACGTTCAAAAGCGCAGCAGCCTCTCGCCTCGTAACCTCACCCCCTTCGAATAATTTGATGACATCGCGATAGCTATCTGGGCGTTCGAATGCCGGCCTTCCAAATTTCACGCCACGCAAACGCGCCGACGCGATGCCCTCCGCCTGGCGTTGCTTGATGTTTTCGCGCTCTAGCTGCGCCACATAGCTCAAGATCTGAAGAACCAGATCCGCCATGAACGTTCCCGTGATGCCATCGGGCTGCTCGCGCGTATCGAGCAGCGGCATATCAAGCACTACGATGGCAGCGTTCCTATCCACCGTGATACGCCGCCATTCATCGAGGACTTCACGGTAATTGCGACCCAAACGATCGATACTTTTGATCACGAGAACGTCACCCTCGCGCAGCCTGCGAAGAAGACGCTGGTACTGGGGACGTCTAAAGTCCTTACCGCTTGCCTTGTCAGCATAAATCTGGCTCTGCTGCACGGGAAACCTTCCCACTCCACAGCGCGTCCAACTGGCGGTCTAGGTTCTGGTCCGCAGTAGAAACACGCGCATACCCAAAGATTCGATTGTCCATAATTGCCCCTATCGGCTACCTCTTGGCAGCATCAGCTCAAACGAGAGCCCACTCACTATAGGGCGTGCAAATTTCGCGAATGGGTTGAGGTCATTTTGGCCCTCAGACATAAGCTATTCAAGCGCTATGCCGACAGATGCTGGCTTTTATTTTGAATGTGACAAAGGGACAGTCCCTTTGTCACATTGATGCACCAAATAACGAGCCATCGTTTTTAATCAGAATTAACTAGAATAAAATGAAGTTAAACGGAGGTGTGAAAGGAGAGCTTGTGGAATATCTCGAGAACCCGTTTACCCCCAGTTTTGGTGAGGTTCCTGCTCATCTCGCTGGCAGACAACAGATTATTCGGGATTTGGACCGTGCCTTCTTGAGTCAGCGCAGGCGCCCGGAATTGACCTCGATCTTCTCAGGCGCGCGTGGAACCGGCAAAACCGCTCTCATGTCGTCGCTTGCGACAAGGGCGGAATCCCACGGCTGGATTGCCGTAAAGACGACCGCGCTCCCGGGAATGCTTGAGGAAATCGAGTTCGGGGCGAAACGTGCTGCAGGCCATCTCATCGACCCGTCTAACGACTTCGAAGTAACCGGTCTCGGAATTGCACCATTCGGCAGCATCGAGGTCAATCGCGTTCATGATGTCTCAACCTGGCGCTATCGCATGAGCGACATCATCGACCAACTCAACGAGGCGGGCACCGGACTGCTCGTCACGGTTGATGAGGTCGATCCGACGCTCGACGAGATGATTCAGCTCGCGGCCACGTATCAGCACTTTGTGACCGATGGGAAACGCGTCGCCCTGCTCATGGCGGGACTTCCCAATAACGTCTCGACGTTGCTGAACCACAAGACGGTCTCGTTCCTTCGTCGCGCCCAGCAATATCATCTGGGGCGTATCGCCGACCACGATGTACGTGAGGCCCTAATCCGAACGATCCAAGAAAACGATCGCCTGGCAGATGCCGAGGGAATCGACAAAGCCGTTCGCTCGATTTCGGGCTTTCCCTTCCTTTTGCAGCTTGTGGGTTACCGCGCCTGGGATCTCACGAGCAACTCGAGGGAAATATCGTCTCGCGACTTTGACCAGGGAATCAAAATCGCACGCGACGAAATGGACGACCGGATCCTCGCGGCGACCTATCGGGAACTCACTGCAGAGGACAAGCGATTTCTCATCGCCATGCTCGATGACGAGGAAGAGTCCACCACCGCCGACCTTGTCGAGCGCCTTAAGCGTTCGCCACAACAGGTCTCCCGCTACCGACGCCGCATGATAGACGCAGGCATTATTGGGGAACGCGGGCGCGGTCTCGTTGCTTTTGAATTACCGTTCTTCCGTGACTATCTCGCCGCTCAATGCGTGAAATAGGTACCAATGTGACAAAGGAAACTGTCCCTTTGTCACATTCGGTTAGAGGTAGCGACCGGTGATGCTTGCGGAGCAGGCTGCAATGTCGCCCGGCGTGCCGGTGCAGACGATTTGCCCGCCGGCGTCACCACCGCCCGGACCCATGTCGATCACATAATCGGCGTTACGGATAAGGTCGAGGTCGTGCTCGATCACGACGACTGTGGCGCCCTTGGCAACGAGGCCGTCGAACACACTCAGCAGCACCTGAACATCGAGCGGGTGCAGGCCAATTGTGGGTTCGTCGAACACGAATACGGCATCATCCTGCACGCGGCCCATCTCGCTCGCGAGCTTAAGACGCTGCGCCTCGCCGCCCGAAAGCGCCGGCGTGGGCTCGCCGAGCGTGAGATAACCCAAGCCCAGGTCGTGCAGGGTCTGTAAGCGCGCCTGGACTTTCTTGAGCCCCACCGTGGCGTCGATGGCCTCGTCCACACTCATGTCCATGAGCTGCGGCAACGTAAGCAGGCTCCCGTCCTTGCCCTCGCGATGGATATGCGAGGCCGCGTCTGCATAGCGTGAGCCGCGACATGACGGGCAGACGATCTCGACATCGGGCAAAAACTGCACGTCGAGCGATATCGAACCCGTGCCATCGCACGTAGGGCAGCGCAAGGCGCCGGTGTTGTAGCTAAAGGCGCCTGCCTTGTAGCCGGCTGCCTTGGCCTCGGGCGTACGGGCGAAGGCGCGACGCAGTTCATCATGGATGTCGGCATAAGTCGCTACCGTCGAACGCACGTTGGCACCGATGGGCGTGGCGTCTATCAGGTTGGCACGTGCAATGCCCTCGGCATCGACCCAACGCACGTGTTTTGGCAGGCGCTCTCTGGCTGCCTGCGCCTTAAGTGCCGGGATGAGTGTCTCGAGCACCAACGTCGTCTTACCCGAACCCGAAACGCCCGTCACCGCGACAAGGCGACCGCGCGGTATATCGACTTCGAGCGGTTTGACGGTATGGATGGCATCGGTCGCCATGCGGATATGGCCCCGGTCAAACATTTCGTCGTCAGGCACCTGCGGACGCAAGCGCTCAGGCTCCGAGCGCAAAAATGGGGCGATGCGGCTGCCCTGCGATTCTTCGACCTCGCCTACCGCGCCCGCGGCGATCACATTGCCGCCGCCTGCTCCGGCAACGGGGCCCATCTCGACCAGATAGTCGGCTTCCGCCAGTACGCGCGTGTCGTGGTCGACAACGACCACGGTGTTGCCGTCATCCACCAAATCGCGCATCACGCCTACCAGGCCGTCGACATTGGCAGGATGCAAGCCAATCGAGGGCTCGTCCAGCACATAGAGCACGCCCGTCGATCGGTTACGCACCACGCGGGCGAGCTGCACGCGCTGACGCTCGCCCGTGGAGAGCGTGGCACCGGCGCGGTCGAGTGAAAGGTAATCGAGGCCCAGATCGACCAGTCGACGGGCCGTGCTCAAAAACGAATCGCAGATATCCGTCGCCATGGGCTGCATCTCGGCCGGCAAGGATGCGGGCACCCCGCGCACCCACTCAATCGCCTCACCCAGCGTCATAGCCGCGGCCTGCGCCAGATTGATACCGCGCACCTGGGGATGGCGTGCGGCCTCGGAGAGACGCGTGCCGCCACAGTCACGGCATGGCCCCTCGCGCAAAAAGCGCGCCACGCGCTTGAGGCCCTTGTCGTCCTTAACCTTGGCGAGCGCATTCTCGACGGTATAGACAGCGTTGTAATAGGTAAAATCGAGCGGCGTGGCGCCCTCGCCGTTTTTGGGAACGTAGAGAATGTGCTTTTTAACCGCCGGACCGTGGAACACGATGTCGCGCTCTTGAGGCGTGAGCTGGTTAAACGGCACGTCGGTGCGCACGCCCATCTCGCCGGCTACCTGCTTCATCAGATCCCACATGAGCGTACCCCAGGGAAGCACCGCGCCTTCGTTGATGGTCTTTGACTCGTCGGGCACCAGGCTCGCTTCGTCCACCTCGCGCATGACACCGGTGCCGCCGCAGGTAGGGCACGCACCGCCGCTGTTAAAGGCAAGGTCCTCGGCACTCGGCGCGTAGAACTCGCGGCCGCATGCGGGGCACGTGAGCGACAGGCCCGCAGCCACGTTAAGGCTCGGCTCCACACGCGCCCCGCAATGTGGGCACACGTGATGGGCACAGCGGCTAAAGAGCAAACGCAGACTGTTGTTGAGCTCGGTCATGGTACCAAAGGTCGAGCGCACGCCTGGCACACTGGGACGCTGATGCAACGCGAGTGCCGCCGGTACGTGCAATACCTCGTCCACCTGGGCGTGCTCGGCCTGCGTCAGGCGACGTCGAGTATAGGTGCTGAGCGCCTCCAGGTAACGGCGCGAGCCCTCGGCATAAAGAACTCCCAGCGCCAGCGAGCTCTTGCCCGAGCCCGACACGCCGGCAATGCCCACGAGCCTCCCCAGCGGAATATCGATATCGATGTCCTTGAGATTGTGAACACGTGCACCGCGCACCTCGATAGCCTGCGGGCTCATCTTCTGTTCCGTCACCTTTATCACCCTACTCATGCCATAAAACGCGGTCGCGGATATACTCGCCCAGCATGGGCACGGTAAACCGCACAAGGCCGTATCCGGCGGCCTCGATGACGCGCTCGCGAATCAGGCTTGCGCGATATTTACTCGCCCAGCTCTGGGTACGGTCGCAGCGCTCAATGATATCCGCCGTGCGCGTCGGCTTGTCCTCGTCAACCGCCATAGCCTCGATAAAGAGGCGCTGAGGGCTGCGCAGACCGTAATACAGAGGTGCGTCAACCGCTTCGTAGAACTCGGAGACGGCATCCGCATGGCCATTCTCGACATCGCGCCTTTCGATGACCTGCGAGCCACGCCGGACAGCAGACCGCCACATGTAATAGCCCACCAGCTGAACCATATAGGGATGCCCCATGCTCTTGCGCGCCGCAAGGTCCGCCGTCTCCGCGTCAACGTAAAGACCAGCGTCTTTGACCGTCTGGATATACGAATCGCGCACTTTGGGCAAAGATATTGCCCCCAACGTACGCTGCTGGGCACGCCGCAAAAACGTCACGCTCGGCTCTTCGAGCAGATCGTCAACCATACTGGGCAAGCCGGCAAATACCAGCGCAAGACCGCGCTGGTCGCTATCGGGCAGACCCGTAGCATCCTGATCTCCGAGCACCTGCTGATAGAGGACGGCAAGAGCCGCCAGTTCCTCGATAGACACCGATTGTGCCTCGTCAATCGCAAACAAGACGCCCTTGCCCGGACCGAGCTTCTTGAGACGCTCGTTGACCAGCCCTCGCAATGTCTCGCCTTTTGCCCGCGCCGCCTCGACCGACATCCGGCCAAACGACGGCCCAAACTCCATTGACGTCACAACGGGTTTATTCGAGCGAAGCGCGTCGGCCAAGCGGTCGCACAAACCAAGCGAAGCGGAATCGGAGACAACCGCCCATCCGCGCTCGCTGGCTAAACGTTGCAGCTCCCGCAGGAGAACCGTTTTGCCACAGCCGCGGTTTCCCGTAATGAGCATGAGCCTGCCCGGCGCTCCGGCGCCGTTGTCGAGCCCTTCCTCAAAATCTTCGATGACCGACTCGCGACCGATGAGTATCGGAGGCCGCTTACCAGCTGTGGGCTTAAAGGGATTTGGATTCATATCGGCCTCCTCGGATTGGCAAACCCTGGTAACAGTTATACCAACTTATACTGAGTTATACCAATAGCATGTGACAAAGGGGCTGTCCCTTTGTCACATGTGGCCGAAAAACTCGGCGTCTGCTGCTCGCCAGGGACGGAAGGTGGCGGGATCGATCTTTACGTGCGCTGCGGCGGGCACGTCATACCATTTGACCGTGTAGCCGGCGCCATGAGAGCAAAAGACCGAGTCGGGTGTGTTGGGCAGATCGGCCTCGGGCTCATAGGCGGCCGTCTCGATTACGCGCTCGGCATCATGGCAAGCCGCATAACCGGCGAACTCCAGGTACAGATGACCGCGCCCGCTCGTGTAGGCAGCCACCTCCAGCGCGTAATCCTGCACCTCGGATGCCGGCACGCGACCCACAAGCTTCGCTCGGTCTCCCGCCATCGTCGGCGGCTCGTACTCGGCACCCATGCGTGTGGCATCTGACAACGCCCGGCCCACGCACTCCCCCGGCACCTCGAGCTCAAAGTGGTACCACGGCTCCAGCAACACGTCTGCGCCGACCTCGCGCGCCTGCATAAAACCCTGGCGAATCGCGCGATACGTGGCCTGGCGAAAATCGCCGCCCTCGGTGTGTTTGGCATGCGCGCGGCCGCCCGTGAGCGTAATGCGCACATCGGTGATGGGCGAGCCCGTCAGCACGCCCAGGTGGTCGCGCTCCATAGCGTTGGTGAGTGCCAAACGCTGCCAGTTAAGATCGAGCTCGTCGGTCGAGGTCACGGTGCCAAACTGCACACCCGAACCCGCCGGCAACGGCTCCAGGCGCAGATGCACCTCGGCATAGTGGCGCAGCGGCTCAAAGTGGCCCACGCCCTCGACCGGCCGCGAAATAGTCTCCTTATAGAGAATGCCGCCGGGCTCAAACGCAACCGAAAGGCCAAAGCGATCGGCCAACACCCGCTGCACGACCTCGAGTTGCACGGCGCCCATCAACTGCAAATGGATCTGCTCAAGATGCGTATTCCAGCTTACGCCGAGCATGGGATCTTCGTCCGCCAACTCACTCAGCGCTTTAAACACCGCATGAACGTCGTGTTCGCCCGGCAGCACCGTATAGGTGAGGACCGGAGCGATGACGGGCGCATCGCCCGCGGGCTCCGTGCCCAGGGCGTCCCCTGGGCGAACGTGCGCAAGACCCGTCACGGCGCAAATACCGCCAGCAGCAACTTCTTGGGCAAGCTCATACTTCTCGCCGTTATAGATGCGTACCTGATCGACCTTCTGTTCCCACGCCTCGGCACTGGAATGCCCGCTGATCATCTGTTTTGCGCGCAGCGTGCCGCCGGTCACTTTAACCCAAGCCAAGCGCTCGCCACGATCCCCGCGGCTGACACGATAGACGCGCGCGGCAAACTCCGGGAGCCACGCCTGCTCACGCATCAGCGCGCATATACCATCCAGTAGCTCGTCAACGCCTTGGTCCTTGAGCGCCGAGCCGGCAAAGCAGGGAAAGAGCTTGCGCTCGGCAACCATGCGCGACAGCGTTGCGACAGAAAGCTCACCCGCTTCAAGAAACTCCTCGAGCGCCGCTTCGTCCAACGCAGCAGCGTCCTCCTGAACGGCGCCGCCCGCCAGCAGCTCGTTGGCATCCAGGCAGCCCTCGGAAAGACGCTGCCCGAGTTGTGCCAGCAAAACATCGCGGCCGGGATTCTCCAAATCGATCTTGTTGATGAAGATGAACGTCGGGATGTCATAGCGTGCAAGCAGGCGCCACAGGGTTTCGGTGTGCCCCTGCACGCCATCGTTGGCGCCCACCACCAGAATCGCGTAGTCCAGGGCACGCAGTGTGCGCTCCGCCTCGGCAGAAAAATCGACATGGCCGGGAGCATCCACGAGCATGACGTGGGTATCGCCGTGGTCGAGCACGGCCTGCGACGAGAAAATCGTGATGCCGCGCTCGCGCTCGATCGTGTTAGTGTCCAGATGCGAATCGCCATCGTCCACGCGGCCACGCTTGCGAATGCGGCCCGCGTTGAACAGCATGGCCTCGGCCAACGTGGTCTTGCCGGCATCGACATGCGCCAAAATTCCAACGACCGCTTGCTTCGACATGGCTCTCCTCTTATTGCAAGCCCATCGCACGCGGCAACGGGCGTTCACGCTCCACACTGGATGATACAATTTACGGGCCGGTGGGCGAAGCGGGCCCTATCCTCCGACCGAGCTCATCGCCCCGCGTTGCCGCGCGGCGATTTTCGTAGGTTCGCGCCTTGCGAAAGCCGGCACCTCCCCTTTTTGTCTGCCCGGGTTCATCTGGGGCGGTAACAATGCGAGTCCCACAACGACGCGTTTTACCAAAAATGGCCCCACTCGGGGCCATTTTTTATTTGAGCTGGGTGATGATACGTGCCTTGGCTCCTACGCCTCGCGCAGCCAATCAAACGCGACACGCGCCGTGCCGTCGGACACATAGACGATACCGACACGCTCGAACCCCGCCTTGGCGATGGCGCCCTGCATGGGCAAGTTGTCCTCGTGCGTGTCAATACGCAGATGGTCGGCGCATTCCTTGGCAAAGGCAAACATCGCCGCCGCGATACCGTGCACGGTGCCGTCGGATGCCACGCGATGCAGCACGGCATACGGAGTGTCGCTGCGCCATTGACCGTCCTCAATCACGTCATAGCACTCGTCCGGACCCGGTAAAAAGGCAAACGTCGCCACCACGCGGCCGTCGACTTCGCACACGTAACTGCCACCAGCGGCAATATCGGCAGCCAGCTGCTCGGCCGAAGGCGTGCCCTCGGGCCACTGCGTGGCGTTGCCATGCGCGCGCATAAAGGCGCGGGCCGCGTCATAGATAGCCATGACGGCGGGAATGTCGGTATCGAGGGTTTTTCTGATCATCACGCGGCGACCTCACGTTTATTGGTATCACTTTGATTGAGCAATGATACCAACGTTTGGAGAGGGGCGCGAAGCAGATGGGTAGCAAAAAGCGAGCCGCCTGGTCAAAAGCCAAAAGCGAGTTTTTGGGCGCTGCCACCGGCGGCGATATGAGCGACCTGTTTGCGCGCGAGGATGAGCGCCGCGACGCCCTGGACGCCGAACGCGATGAGGCGTGGCGCTACAAGTCGTGCGAACGCAAAAACCGTTACGACACGCGCGCCGAGGCCGAGGCCGTTATGGCCGACTGCGAAAGCCGCGGGCGGCGCGGCTTAGCCTGCTACAAATGCGAATACTGCGGCGGCTGGCACCTGACGTCGCACCCTTGGAAATAGGCTCCCCATTGGCGCAATGCCGGCCATTGCGCACGGGCTATGGACGCGGCGGCACCAACACATCGTAACGAACGGCCTTGCCCGCAAGCTGATAGCTCGGCTTAACGCCGGCAAGCAGTGGCCCCTTCACCGGCCGCTTGATAACGACCTTGCGCGGGTGCACCGCAAGCGCGGCTTCGACCAGCGTCTCCTCATCGGCGCACGGCTGTTCCAGATGATGCAAGAGTTGGAACTTCTTTTTCACCGCCGCGCTCTTGGTGCGCCCGGGAAACATGGGGTCCAGATATACCACGTCGGGAGCGGTGAGCTCGCCCTGCCCGATCAGCTCAGCTGTATGGCGAAGGCCGGCAATGCTGTCCTCGCCCGCATGTAAGCGCATGCGGGCCACGGCTGTCGCAAGCGCCGGATCATCTGCCGCGCGATCCAGGGCATCCTTGAGGAGCGCCGCGATCACGCAATCCTGCTCATACAGATCGACGGTAAAACCCGCGGCCGCCAGCAGCAGCGAATCCTCGCCAAAGCCTGCCGTGGCGTCAATCGCCCATGGGCTCTCGATGCCTTTTGCGCGCGCAGCCTTTACCAGCAGCTCTTGCTGCAGACGGCCCTGCTTGAGCCGCGGAAGCATGCGAGTAAAATCGGCACGCAGTTCCATCGTGCCGTCGGTGAGCGTGAGGCCCTCGGACGTCCCGGTCAGCTCAAGCCCCGCGGCCCGAGCAATAGAAAAGGGATCGACGACGTCCATGGGTACTCCTTAACAAGCAAAACGAATACGTGAGCGCCGTTTATGTCGGCACCCAACCGTCCGCTATTGTCCCACATGCGACATGGCCCACAGCATCCCAATGCAAAGCACCGCCATCAATCCCGTGCACACGGCAGCGATCACAGAATCACCCATGCGCCTTCCCAACGACCGCGGCTCACGCACTTGCCCTGCTCCGTACATCATGGCTCCTCCTTGAGACCAGCTCCTTGTTACGGCCTCATCATCTCAGTGCCGCACATGAGCTGCCATCGATTTGGCTTACGTCCAGCTTTCCTTTTTGAAAGGTTGGGTTTGGCTGCGCGGGCTCAATGCGCTTTCAAACGCATGCATCGCCGCGTTGAACTACAATGTGCTTCACCATATGTGCAGTACATTGGGTGCGCCAAGTTGGCGTACTCGTATCGAAAGGACCAGCCATGAGCTTCACTCGCAAGACTCTCAAAATCCTTGCTCTCATCTACTTTGTTTTGGGCATCGCCAGCCTCGTCACCGCCGGCGTCGGTATCGCCACGGGCGGTCTCGATTCCACGTACGGTTCGTACGCCACGCTCGCAGCGGTCGTGCTTATCGCCAAGGGTCTCGTCGACCTTGCCGCAGGCGTCGCCGGTATCAAGGGCGCCAACAAGCCTTCGCAGGTGGACGGCGCGTTTAAGCTCGGTATTGTTGCCGCGGTCGCCACGCTTGCCCAAGCGGTGCTCACGCTTCCCGCGTTTGGCGGCGACGCCATCAACTTTGGCGCCTTTGTCATCGTGGTGTACGACCTGTTCTTTGTTCAGCAGGCACACGACGTTAAGGCCGAAAACAAGGACCGCCTGTAGGCACTTGTCCCCCGCAGCTCCCTGCAATCAAGCAACCAACAAGGACCGATCGCGCAGCAGCGCGGTCGGCCCTTTACGTTTGCCCAGATAAAACCTGCCAAAATAAACCTGTCCCTTTTTGGCAGGTTGTTAGCTGTGACGGTACTCGGCGATGATGAAGTCGATGTCGGTTTGAAGGGTGTCCAGGTTTGCCAGGCGCTCTTTATCGGCAGGGCGCGTGCGGTAGTAGTACGGCGTCATTTGGAACACCGCCTCGATGTCAGCCTGGGTCTGGAGCGTAATGTTCGCAGACACCCGCAGCGTTGAGACCAACTCGAGTTCGGTGGTCTTCGGCAGCTTCTCGTCATTGAGATATGGCGTGTCGTAGAGCACCTCTTTGAGGCCAAACAGATGCCGAGCACCCGGCACCACGGTGTAGAGCGAACCCTCTGGCGCCAGCACGCGGGCAAACTCACGCTCGTTAAAAGGAGCGAAGAGCTCGGTCACCATATCAAAGGCGCCATCAGCCACGGGGATATCTTTCATGTTGGCCACGAAGTACGTCGCATCGCCGCGCTTGGCGGCCAGGCGCACCATCTCTTTGCCCAGGTCGAAACCGTAAGCATCTACGCCCGGCACCGCACCCATGGCGCTGGTGTAGTAGCCCTCGCCACAGCAAATATCGAGCAACGTCATGGGGCAGTTCGTTGACGCGGCACGACCAGACACCCGCTCACGCACCAGCTCGACCATCGCATCGCGCAACGGCGCATAGTAACCGCGGTTCAGAAAGTCGCGACGGCTGCGTGCCTGCGACTTGGGATCGCCCATGGAGTCACCGCTCTTGGACGAGCGCAGCAGATACAGATAGCCCTCGCGCGCACGGTCAAATCGGTGTCCGCCCGCGCATGCAGCACCGCGTTCGTCGTCCACCAACGGTTCATGGCAAACGGGACACAACAACATGGCAACTCCTTAGCGCGAACAACACAACGTCCACCATTGTCGCACGCCTTCCCCACCTAGTCATAGAAGAGACAAGGAGTGTCCCCAGCTGCCGACAGAAAAGGAACGTCCCTAAGTGCCGGCTGGCTGCATTAGGAGTATCATCGTCTGCGCAAATAAGCACGAAAGAGCATATTAGAGATTGAGAGCGTATGGCAGACACCGCATCTAAGCACATTGACATGACCACCGGCTCGCTGTGGCGCAATATTCCCCTGTTCGCCTTCCCCGTAGCCGCCACGAGCATCTTGGAGCAGCTGTCGAACCTCATCGCCACCGTCATCATCGGTAACTTCTCGGGCGACCAGGGAACCCTCGCCATGGCAGCGGTCGGCTCCAACGTTCCGCTTACCAGTCTTATGCTCAACCTGTTTATCGGCATGTCGCTTGGCTCCAACGTGGTCATCGCCAACGCTATCGGCCGCAACGATCAGAACATGGTCAACCGCGCCGTCCACACCTCGATTCTCATGGCGCTTGTGGGCTTTGTCGTCATCGCGCTGGGCGAGATCTTTGCCGAGCCCATGCTCGCCGCGCTCAACGTTCCCGCCGAAACCATGCCGCTCGCCTCGCTCTACCTGCGCGTCTTTTTGCTGAGCATGCCCTCGATCTTGCTCTACAACTTTGAGGCCGCGATCTTCCGCTCCGTCGGCATCACCCGCATGCCGCTGCAGGCGCTTGCCGTGTCCACCGTCCTCAACATTGGCCTGGACCTCATCTTTGTCCCTGTACTCCACTGGGGCGTCGCGGGCGTCGCCATCGCCACCGCCATCGCTTACACCGTCAGCGCCGCTACGCTCTTTATCCGCCTACTCAAGACCGACTCCGTCGTCCACGTCACCCCACGCGACTTAGGCTTAGACCCCGTCGCCCTCAAGCGCATCGTCAAGATCGGCCTGCCCGCCGGCATCCAAAGCGCTGTCTTTGCCGTCGCCAACATCATCATCCAGTCTGCCATCAACAGCCTTGGCACCGAAGTCATGGCCGCATCGAGCGCCGCCATGAGTCTGGAGTACGTGTGCTACAACCTGCTCAACAGCTTTAGCCAGGCGTGCACCACCTTTGTGGGACAAAACCACGGTGCCCGCCAGATCGATCGCTGCACCAAAACGCTTAAGGTCTGCCTGGTCGAAGGCGGTATCGTTGCACTCACCACGATCATCGTTATTGTCGGCCTGGGACGCGAGATCTTGTCGCTGTTCAACAGCGACCCCAACATCGTCTCGATCGGCTATATCCGCGTGTGTTCGATCTTCCCGGCGTACGCCTTTAGCATGTTCTACGAAAACATGTCAGGCTACCTGCGCGGCTTTGGTATCTCGCTCACGCCCGCCCTCATCACCATGATCTGCGTCTGCGGCATCCGCTTCTATTGGGTGTTCTGCGTGTTCCCGCACTTCCGCACCTTTGCGAACATCATGATGGTCTACCCCATCAGCCTGGGCACCACGGCGTTCTTTATGGTCGTGGCGGTGCTACTCTGCCACCCGGCACGCACCTATCGCGCCACCCAAGCCAAAGCGACAGCCCGCTAAACACCGCACTCAACGCCACGCCAGTCATTAATTGACAATATGTGAGCTCATATAGTCGATAAAGCGCCTCGTGGCGATAGGCATGGTGTCCCAGCTGCGCCAGGCCGCCACTACGTCGCGCGAGGGGGCGTGCACGATGGGACGTACGCGAATATCGGCACGCATGCCCTCCACAGTACGACGGTAGAGCATACTCACGCCTAGGCCCTCCTCCACCATCGCCATGATGGTGTAGTCGTCGGTGACCTCGCTCGTCACGTGCGGCGACAGGCCATGCGCCGCGAATGCATCGAGCACCAGACTCTGTTCGCCCTCATCCAGCAGCACAAACGGCTCGGACGCCAGGTCGGCGAGTGTCACCTTTTCCTTTGCCGTCAGCGGATGCGCGGCCGGCAACAATGCCACCAACTCGTCGTGATAGACCACGCGCTTCTCGAGCCCAGCGGTAAATCCGCGCGCCGTAAAACAAAAGTCAACCACGCCATCGTGCACCCACTGGGCGTTGCGCGTGTAATCGCCCTGCTTGAGGGTAAAGTGCACGCCAGGGTGCAGGGCTCCAAAGTCGCGAATCACGCGCGGCAACACGGTTCGACTCACGTTGGTAAACGTCGCAATGCGAATATCAGTCGACGAAAGCCCCAGCAGCTCCTGGCGCTTGCCCTCGAGCTCGGCCTCGGCGGTCACGATCTGGCGCAGGTACGGCAGATACTGCTTGCCGTCGCGCGTAAGCGACACGCCCTGCTTACCGCGCTCGATAAGCGTGGTACCCAGCTCGCGCTCGAGCGCCTTGACGGCCTGGCTCACCGCACTTTGCGTATAGCCCAGCTCGTCCGCTGCGCCCTTAAGACTGCCGCGATCGACCACCATACAAACAATCTGATACCGCGATGCCATCGTGCCTCCACATCACTGCAGCCGTAAAACGTTTTGCCAGGGCTTTTTCTGCCTACATTAGTATTTCTTAATCATACTGAAGATACATTCGCTTTACTACATCCACATCTGGGAGCAGAATCCTTTTTGCGAAACCGTTCTGTAACAAAAGGAGTCCCATGGATCGCAAAAAAGCAATCGCGCTCTCATTTTCCGTTCCCGTCGCATGGGGCTTTTCGTATCCCCTCATGAAGATCGGCATGGACAGCATGAACGCCACGAGCATCGTCGCGCTACGTTGCATCATCGCCTTTGTGGTCTGCCTGCTGCTCTTCCACAAGCGCGCTTTCCGCATCAACCGCGACCTTATGGTCCGTGCCGCCATCATCGGCGCCATTATGGCAACCGAGCTCACCTGCATGTGCCTGGGCTCCAGCCTCACCTCTGCCTCCACTGCCGGCTTTTTGCAGAGCCTGACGGTCGTGATCGTACCGTTTGCCAACGCCGCCCTGCTGCGTCGCGCCCCCGAGCGCAAAGTGCTCGTCGGCACCGCCATCGTCACCTGCGGCATGCTGCTGCTCTCGGGCGCCGACTTTACCAGCCTGAACCCGGGCGCGATCATCATGCTGCTCTCCGCCTTTGTCTACGCCGGACACATCATTGTGGCGAAGCGCTTTGTCGAAGATGTCGACCCGCTGGCTCTGGGCGTTTGGCAGCTGGGCTTTGGCGGCTTGTTCTCGGGCATCGCCGCATTCACCTTTGGCGGCTTCACGCTTCCCGGCACGCCGGGCGAGGTCGTAGTCGTCGTCGCGCTCGCACTCATCTGCTCTGCCTACGGCTTTATCACCCAGACGCTCGTGCAGCCCCACGTGCCTGCCGAGACCACCGGCTTTGCCTTCTCGCTCGAGCCGGTCTGCTCCGCCGTCTTCTCGTTCTTCCTAGTCGGTGAGGTCCTGAGCCCCATCGCCTTCCTGGGTGCAGCTCTCATCCTCACCGGCGTCATGGCGGCAACCGTCGAGCTTCCGCGCCTCCGCGCACATGGACAGACTCGCATGGCAGGAGCGCCCGAGCACGTCTCGTAGACCCCACTCTTCATACAGCCGCGGCATAAAGGCAACCGGTGCGCCTTTACAATAGATGCCAACAGAGCATCTGACGTAAAGGAGCCCCATGGACACCGCGACCCGCGACCGCAACATAGCGACTTGGTTAGGCGATGCGCCGCAGCCGGTACGTGACACTACGAACCAGCTGCTCGAGCGCATCGCCCTTTTGCGTACCGAGCAAATCATCTACCCGGCACAAGACGACATCCTCAATGCCCTCGCCTACACGCCGGCCGACCAGGTCAAGGTTGTCATCTTGGGTCAAGACCCCTATCACGGACCCAACCAGGCAATGGGACTGTCGTTCTCGGTCCCCGCGACGCAAACCAAGCTGCCGCCGAGCCTACGCAACATTTACAAGGAACTCAAAGCCGATCTGGGTTGTCCCATTCCCGCCACGGGAGACCTAACCCCATGGGCACAACAGGGCGTCCTGCTCCTCAACACTACGCTCACCGTGCGCGAACATGCCGCCAACTCGCACGCCAAACTGGGCTGGAGCACCCTGACCGACTACGTTATCGAACGCTGCTGCCAGCTGCCCCAGCCGGTCGTCTTTTTGACATGGGGCCGCTTTGCCCAGCAGATGGTCGAAGGCAAGCTCGTCGCAACTGGTGCGGGCAAGGCAACCGGCAAGTTCTGCCTGGCATCTACGCACCCCTCGCCGCTTTCGGCCAACCGTGCCACGGCAGAACTCCCCGCCTTTATGGGGTCGCGTCCCTTCTCCGCTGCCAATCGGCTACTCGAACAGCACGGCTCGACCCCCGTCAACTGGACTTGCCTCGGCTAAAAATCGATATACCAAAAACGCGCCCGACGGCAATCTTGCCATCGGGCGCGTTTTGCTACTCGGGCCAGATAAACTGGGTGCGGCCGGCCTCGCCACCGTCAATGAGCAGGCTCTGTCCGGTCATAAACCGGTTGGTCACGCCCACAAAGTAGATCCACTCGGCGATCTCTTGGGCGGTGGCCCAACGTTTAAGCGGCGTGAGCTCCATAATCTGATTCCACAGGTGCTCGTCTTCCATCACGCAACGGTTGAGCGGCGTGATAACGCCGCCCGGGTCCACACTGTTGGCGATGGCCTGCGATGCCAGGCGGTTTGCAAGGTTCTTGGTGTAGGCGATAACGCCGCCCTTGCTGGCGGCATAGGCGGGAAACTCCGACCCCGTATGCCCACTCGCCGACCCCACATTGACCACGGATTTGATAGCGGGCGCCGGCTTGGCGACAAGCCCCTCCCCCACAAAAGCGTAGCGCTCGGTCACGTTGATGGTGCCACACAGGTTGGCGGCGATATCGTCGGCCGAATCCTGCGTACCGGCAACGTTCACGATCACTTGGGGTTCAAGGTCGCCTGGAAACGAGGCCGGCTCGCGGACATCAACAATCAGATGGCGGTAGCGCTCGTGTTCGATCGACGCCGGCAGCAGATCAAAGCCCACGACCTCGTGGCCCTCGTCCAAAAAGCGCTGCACGCATGCGGCTCCGATACCGCCCGAAGCACCCGTGATCAAAACCCGCATACTTGCTCCTTAGGCGGTTGCGTGGCGCTCGAGGTACTCGGAGCCCACATTCTCGCGCTCCCAGCCGCGCACGACCTTGTAGCCCACGGGGCTCAGGAAGACCTCGCACAGCAGCTCGGCAACAGCGCCCGTCAGCGAGCACATGAGGACCTGCACCCAGGTCCAGCCGAAGAACGTGTGGCTCACCACAATGGCAAAGACCAGATTGTCGATAAACTGGCCAACACCCGTGGACACATAGGAGCGGAAGGCAAAGCTCGCAAAGTTATTCTTTTTGAGCATGCGGCCGAGCGACTGGTTGAGCGTGGAGTTAACCACGGCAGAAACGAGCATTGCCAGCGAAGAGCCCAGCACCACGTACCAGGTGCCACCGATGGTGGCGTTAAGGGCAGTGTTGACCTCGATCATACCCGTGTCGTAGTAAGCGCCCCACATGCCGGGCGTGAGCGAGCATGCCCAAAAGCACAGGCTCACGGCCAGGTTGACCAGCAGCGCGAGGATAGAGATTTTGATGGATGCCTTGGCGCCAAAGCGCTTGCAAATCATGTCCTGGCACAAAAACGAAACCCAGCTCACCACAAAGCCACAGTCGAGCGCCAGATACGGTAGGCTGATGAGTTCTTTGTTGGCCAGCAGGTTCATCATGATGACGCTCACGAAAAACAGCGAAACCGTTGCCGCGGGAATGCTCCGCAACAGGACCTTGTAGTCCTCCATGACCTTCTTGATCATTATGTACTCCTTTGGTTTTAGGTTTAACGAGCAGGATATCGGACCCGAACTGCTCGGACGCCCCGGTCTTGAGACGACGGTGGGTATGATAGCCGCTCACACGGCATCAGGCAAGCGAACGACGCGGCAGCCCCGCAGGGCCACCGCGCCGATGCGTTAAAAGGCCACGTTGCCAAACTCCGACAGGATAAGGTCGGGGTTGTGGTCAGTTGCCCAATCCATGTTCCACGGGCTCGTGAACAGCAGCAGCTTGCCGCCGCGCATGTCCTCGACGCGCAGGGTGTCGCGCGTGAGCGAAAGAGCCGGGATATCGATGGTGTCGGGGTCGTTCTGGATCCAGCGGATGTCCGTATAGGGCAGCGGCTGGCGACGAACCTCGACACGGTACTCGGCCTTGAGGCGGCGCTCGAGCACCTCAAACTGCAGCACGCCGACCACGCCCACGATGACGCTCTCCATGCCGGCGCCAAGCTCGCGGAAGATCTGGATGGCACCCTCCTGGGCAAGCTCCTCCATACCCTTGACGAACTGCTTGCGCTTGAGCGTGTCGACCTGCGTAATGCGGGCGAACATCTCGGGGGCAAACGTCGGGATCTGCGGATACTGCACGTGGCGCTTGCCGGAGCACACGGTGTCGCCGATGCTAAAGATACCCGGGTCGAACAGGCCCACGATATCGCCCGCGTACGCCTCGTCCACGATGGCGCGGTCATCGGCCATCATCGACGTGCCCGTAGCAAGCTTGAGCTTGCGGTTGCCCTGCACGTGGAAGGCGTCCATGCCGCGCTCGAACTTGCCCGAGCAAATGCGCACAAAGGCGATGCGGTCGCGGTGGTTCTTGTCCATGTTGGCCTGGATCTTAAACACAAAGCCGCTAAAGTCGTCGCGGCAGGGATCGACCGGTTCGCTGGTGAGCGTATCGGTATAGGCGCGCGGCGTCGGGGCCAGACGCAGGAACTCCTTGAGGAAGGGCTCCACGCCAAAGTTGGTGAGCGCCGAGCCAAAGAACGCCGGGCTCAGCTTGCCGCAGGCCACGGCATCCAAGTCGAGCTCGTCGCCGGCACCATCGAGCAGCTCGATATCGTCCATCAGGTTCTTATGGTTTTCCTCGCCGATGAGCTCGTCCATGGAAGGATCGCCCAGCTCGGCCTCGACCTCGGCGACCTTCTTGGTGGCGTTGGCGTGGCCGTCGCCCTCAAAGGCGATAACGCGACGGGTCTGACGGTCGAACACGCCGCGGAAATTGCGGCCGCTGCCGATCGGCCAGTTCATGGGATAGGTGTTGATGCCCAGAACATTCTCGATCTCTTCCATGAGCTCAAACGGATCGCGAGCCTCGTGGTCGAGCTTGTTCACAAAGGTGAAGATGGGAATGTGGCGCAGCGTACAGACCTTAAAGAGCTTTTTGGTCTGGGCCTCGACGCCCTTGGCGCCGTCGATGACCATGACCGCGGCGTCGGCGGCCATAAGGGTACGGTAGGTATCCTCCGAGAAGTCCTGGTGGCCGGGGGTATCGAGGATGTTGACGCAGGCGCCGTTGTAGGTAAACTGCAGCACCGAGGAGGTAACGGAAATACCGCGCTCCTTCTCGATGTCCATCCAGTCCGAGACGGCATGCTTGGCCGAGCTCTTGCCCTTGACCGAGCCGGCGGTCTGGATACTGCCGGTATAGAGCAGCAGCTTCTCGGTAAGCGTGGTCTTACCGGCGTCCGGGTGGCTGATGATCGCGAATGTGCGGCGCGACGAGATTTCATCCGACAGGCTTGCCATGCGGATCCTTTCTTGCATTGAGTGCATTACGTCGATGTAACCGTACTATTGTAGCCGCGAAATCTCGCTCTAGGGCGCCTATCAGGACAAATTCATCAGTTGGGGCCTGGGTAGCCGGCCCAATCAGCATTTGCCTCTTGCATAACTGTGCATAGTGTATATATACTGTGCTTACCGGTTATATACACGTGTAGCCCAACAGCTAAGGAGCCGCTGTGGACATTATCCTATCCAATTCGAGCGACAAGCCCATCTACGAGCAGATATCCTCGCAGGTCAAAGCTCAAATCCTTTCGGGCACGCTCGCCGCGGGAGCCAAACTCCCCAGCATCCGCGCACTCGCGAGCGACCTAGGCGTGAGCGTCATCACCACCAAGCGCGCCTACGCCGATCTGGAGCAGCTCGGGTTTATCTGTACCGTGCAGGGCAAGGGCTGCTTTGTTGCCGACGGCAACCAAGAACTCTTGCGTGAAAACCAGCTCTGCCATATCGAAGAGCTGCTTACGCAGGCGGCAGAACAAGCCGAAGCCCTGGGCGTCACGCGCGACAAACTGCACGAGATGCTCGACCTGGTAGCCCCCGAAACCATGCAGTAGCCATCTGCAAGAAAGGCTATACCATGCAAAACTTGCTTGAACTCAAAGGCATCTCACGCACTGTAAGCGACCGCTTTTCACTGCGCGACGTCACGCTTGCCGTGGAGCCTGGCCAGATCGTCGGCTTTGTTGGTGCCAACGGTGCTGGCAAAACAACGACGATTCGAGCCGCGCTCGGGCTTATAAAGCTCGATGCCGGCGAGGTGCGCCTGTTTGGGCAGCGCTGTGGCGCCGACGCGCCCGATGAGACACAGCGTTGTCTACGTGCCCGTGTCGGCCTCGTGCTGGACACGTGCCCCTTCCCTTCAACGCTCAAGGTGGGCCAGATCGAGGCACTCGTAGGCCCGGCGTACCCCACGTGGGACCGCAAAACGTTCGCCGGATTCATCGACCGATTTGGCCTCGATCCCAAGACAAAGGTCAAGGACCTCTCCCGCGGCATGGGCATGAAACTGCAGCTTGCCTGTGCACTCAGCCATAATGCCAAGCTACTCCTTTTGGACGAAGCCACCGCGGGCCTCGATCCCATGGCGCGCGAGGAACTGCTCGATGAGCTGCTTGCTTTTGTCGCCGACGGTCAGCACAGCGTGCTGCTCTCGAGCCACATTACGTCCGACCTCGATCGCGCCGCCGACCGCGTCATCTGCATCGATAACGGCTCGATTGTGTTTGACCTGCCGCGCGAGGACATTACCGACCGCGCCGGCATCGCCCACTGCACCCAAGCGCAGGCCGCCGAGCTTATGGCTTGCGTCGAAGGTGCCCATGCCGCCCGCCACGCCTATAGCGTGGACGTGCTCGTGCCCAACCGTCGCGAAACGCTCGAGGCCTTTCCCGAGATTCCCTGCGATCGGGCAACCATTGACGACTATCTTCGCCTCACGCTGAAAGGGGCTTCAAAATGAAACGCGCCTTTATGTCCGAGCTCGCCATCGCTCGCACGCTCATCCCGAGCATTGCGGGCGTCGGCCTGTTCATCTTCGTCGTGCTAACCCTTGCCAACGCATCGGACGGCGATTCCGGTATGAGCGCCGGCGCCTGCGCGGTCAGCGCCATGTCGCCCATCATGGTCATGAGCTCGCTGGCCGGCTTCGACAATCAAAACGGATGGGAGCGTTATCGGGCAACGCTGCCTCTCACGCGCAAAGACATAATTTGCGTACGCTACCTGTGCATCGTTGTCTTCTCGGCCATCATGGCCTGCGGCGCCGTGCTTTTGAACATCATCGCCCTTCCGTTCTTCAACAGCGCGGGCATGGCCTCGACAGGACAAACCATCTTTGAGATCGCAATTGCCTCGGCAGCATCGATGCTCATCTCCCTCATGATGGTGTTCTTGGCACAGCCGCTGTTCTTCCGATTTGGACACATGGAGGCACTGCGCCTATCCGTTGGCCTGTTTGCCCTACTCGGATGCCTTACCATGGCAGCGCTGAGCTCCTCCAACCCCATCAGCAACTGGCTCATGTCGATTGCCGGAGCAAATCCCGATCCCGCCGTTCTGGGCTGTCTGTGCGCAGGAATTGCCGTGCTGGCCCTCGCGCTATGTGCAATCAGCTGCACCGTCAGCACCAAGGTTTATCGAGTACGCGACCTGTAATCGACAGCTAAAAAAGCTTAGGTGGTACCCCGCTTATTTTTTCAATGAAACAAGGCGGCATAGCGTCACCACCGCCCCTCACAGCAGGCCGTCTAGTTCTTGGCAACCAAAAAGACACCGTCAGCATATCGAAGGTGAATACTTTTCCGAGAAGTGAACGAGTAAAAACAGTGCCCTGTAGCATCGACATTTTTAAGGACTCAATTCCTGCGGTTTTTGTCTAAGAATCCTGCAGTTTTGTTCGAAAAAAGCGTGCATGTTCCAGGGGTCCAGATTTACTCGTTCACTTCGCGGAAAACCATTCACCTTCGATTCGAGCCTTAACCAAATGCCCTCTCGAACTATGGCCCCTGTCTCACCACAGCGATATCAAAGCTTCATGGCGGGACGGTATCATCGGACGAGCGCCGTAAATCTGGCGCGGTTGTTCTTTGGGGAGGCATTTCACCCGTGTCGTGGGTCGTCGCAGCATTTGCGTCAGCATTCTTTGCCGGCATCACATCCATCTTGGCCAAATGCGGCATCAAGCAGACCGACTCCGATGTCGCGACGGCCATTCGCACCTGCGTGGTGCTCGTTTTCGCCTGGGCAATGGCGGGCATTTCTGGATCCATTGGAACCATTGGCAGCATCGAACCCAGATCCTGGCTCTTTCTCGTCCTCTCGGGACTCGCTACCGGCGCTTCGTGGATCTGTTACTTTAAGGCGTTGAGCATCGGAGACGTCAATAAGGTCGTACCGGTCGACAAGATGAGCACCGTGCTCGCCGCGCTGATCGCCATCGTGCTTTTTGGCGAGACGAGCAACCTTGCGGTTAAGCTCGTGGGAACCGCCGTCATTACCCTCGGCACTTTTTTAATGACCGAGAAGCAGCAATCCGCCGGACCCGAACAGCAGCAAGACCGGACCTGGCTCGCTTACGCCCTCGGCGCCGCCATGTTCGCAGCACTCACCTCCGTCCTCGCCAAGATCGGCATCGAAGGCGTCGAGTCAAACCTGGCCACGGCAATCCGCACCTGCGTGGTACTGGTTATGGCATGGGCAATCGTGGCAGCTAAAGGCAAGATGGGCCAAGCCGTGCACGTAGACCGCTACGATCTCGTATTTCTCGCGGCATCGGGCATCGCGACCGGAGCATCGTGGCTGCTCTATTACTATGCCATCGCCGCAGGCCAGGTGAGCGTCGTGGTGCAGATCGACAAACTATCGATTGTCGTATCGGTACTATTTGCGCGCTTGGCATTCAACGAAAAGGTCTCGCGGCGCAGCGCCATCGGTCTCGCCCTCATCGTACTGGGCACTGCGGCGCTCGCGGTTTGGAAGTAGCACGGCCAGCAGCCGCTACATCCTCACACCTGGCTTGGGATGCCTGTACTGACCGTGGGATGCCGTGCGCTTACCGTGCGAGATGGCAAATTTGGGACAACAGTGCAGGCAACGAAGGCAGGCTGCGCACTCCGGCTTTGTCCAGACGGGAAGGCCGTCGCGCATCTCAATCGCCGCCATGGGGCAGCGCTTGGCACACAGGCCGCAGCCGATGCAGCGATCGGCATCGACGGCAAACTTGCTCGTCTGTTGCATGCGCGGCAGCCCAATTGCGTGATACGCGCACGATGCAAACAGAGGCACGCGATGGCGCATCATGTTACCCGTGCGGCGTGCCCGCACCGCCTCGATCACGGCATCAATCTGCGCCTCGGCAGCTCTATTGATACCCTCAACCTTTTGAGGGTCAGACAGGTCGAAAACAGGCGTCCAGGTATCGGGCATCTTGACGCTCATCGCCGCATCCAACTCGAGCCCACGCTCGTGCAGCAGGTCGCGGGCAAACTTGGCAGATTGGCCGGTCGTCGAACCGTACGTCGAAACATAGAACGTATAGGGGCGCTCGCCGCCCTTTGCACCGGCAGCAATCGACAGGTCGGCAGTCTTCAAAAACTCGATCATCGGTGTCGGCAGACCCCAGGCATACACCGGAGCAACAAATCCCAGCTGGCAGGGGCCTTCCGTCGCAACAAGGCGAAGGGCTTCGGCATCAAAACGCTCAATCGACACAACCTTGTCGTCTGTCGCCGCCGCAATGCGACGCGCCACATGTTCGCTGTTCCCCGTCGCGCTAAAGTACAGGATCATCTCGTACCCCTCTGGAGTTGACTCGCGATTAACCGCGCCATTTGTGCAGCGGCTTGGGCAGTGGGATACCGGCGGCGATGACGGCGGCGATGATCATACAGACGATGCCTTTGAGCGGGAAGCACATGAGCAACAGGCCCACGACCATAACGGGTTGGCGCATGACGGCGCCCATCGTCGAGGCTGTGCAGACGGCGACGCAAAAGACCGGATCGGCGCCGGTGAGGATGGCAAGGCCGTAGCCCAAGCTCACACCCGAGAAGATAACCGGGAAGAAGTGGCCGCCACGCCAACCAAGGTTGATGAGGGCGGGCGTCAGCATGGCCTTAACAAGACCGGTCGCGATCAGCACGCCGGCGGGGATGGTCAGGTAGGTTTCCATGAGCACACCGGCCTGGGTCTCGCCGGCAAACATGGTGTAGGGCAGGACCGTGCCACAGATGGCGAGCGCCAGACCGGCTAGCATGGCCTTGACGACAGGACGTTCCCCTATTGCATGGGCAAATGCTTCGCTCGCGTGCTCAGAGACAAAGTACAGCCAGCCGCAGACCGTGCCGATCAGCGACAGAGGGATGAGCCAGGTAAGCTCCAGGTTGCCCACCACGGCAGCCTCGAACCTCGGCATACCCATGCCGCCGCCCATGAGCTGGCCGAGCAGCAGGTAGGTGCCCAGGCCGCCAGCAATCGCGATGCCGTAAACCACGGTCTTTTGCGCCTTGGGCAGCCTGATGGTGATCTCACCGGATTCGGAATCCTCGCCATCGCCGGCACCCTGGCCGTCAGCACTTCCGGCAAGCGGCGCCACAAAGCCAAACACGGGCGCGGTAAAGAGCGCCGTCAGGGCAGCCTGGGTGCCCAGCAGCGTGAGCTCCCTAAACTCGGCGCCAAAGCGACGCATACGATCGCCGACCCAGCTGCACAGACCTGCGATAACGCCGGTCAGACCGGCCTCCGGCCCAATACTTCCACCAAACAGCAGCGGCAGCAATGCCGCGAGCGAAAGCCTGCCCAGGTTGTCGTACGGGTAGCGCCCGTCTTGCTTAACCTTTGCCATCACCTGGTTGAGGTCATCGGTCTTGATGCCCGTCATCTTTTCGTACAGGCCAATCACCAAGCCGCCCAACAGGCAAACGAAAAACGGGTACGGCAAAAAGCCAAACGGGCCGCTGGCGAGTTCGGGCGAAGAGACACCCAGCATATGCGGGACCTCGGTCCACAAATAATCAATGCCGTGCTCCATCGCAAAGAAGAACAGCCAGACTGCGGCACCTGCGAACGCACCGGTCACGGCAACGCTAACTAAAAACAGCGCGCGGTTTGTGGGTTTGGCAAGGTTATCCATCGGGTCCTCCCGCGGTCAAAGTCGACATAGATACGTTTATTGTAGAGCGAGCGTTGCCGAACGAGCTAACCATCTGCGCCGCAAACGGCACCATTGGGATTCACAGTGAGGAAGGCTCAAGACTTATCCGTTGATAATCGAGGCAATCTCGCGCAAATCGTCGGCAAAGTAGATGCCCTGCTGGCGCCTCAGGCTCGAAAGCCCTTTATCAATCATGTGCCCGAGCAGTGCCTTGAGGTCGTTGTAGTAACCGTCCAGGTTATACAGGATGCACGGAGCACTCAGGTGCCCCAACGACACCGCGGACATAACCTCGGCAATCTCCTCGAGTGTGCCCGTGCCGCCCGGAAATGCGATGAACGCATCGCCGAGCTCAATCATCTTGGCTTTTCGCTCGGCCATATCACTCGTCACGATAAGGTCGTCGATTCCGTCGTGCTGAAACTCGGCCTCGATAAAAAAGCTCGGCTCCACGCCCGTCACATGTCCGCCAGCATCGAGCACGCTATCGGCGAGCGCGCCCATCAGGCCCGATTTGGACCCGCCGTATACCAGCGCGTGGCCGTTGGTGCCAATCCAGTTGCCCAGCTCCTGTACCGCAGGCAGAAACGCCGGGTCATTACCGACGCTGGCACCCAGATACACGGTGATATTCATTTCAGTCCCCCTCGTCGTGACGCGCGGCGCCCGTTCTAGCGTTGGCGCCGGCGATATTCGCGCACGCGGCGCGACAGGTCGGCGAGCTCGTCACGATCGAGCTCTTCCAAATGCTCAAGATCGTCCATAAAGCGCGCCATGGTGTCCTTTTGGCGCAGCTTGATGAGCGTATTGCAGTAGTTCACCGCCACGCCCGTAAGCATGGCGATATAGAAGATACTGATGACGCTTAGGATAACGGTAATGCCGCGGGCAACCGGCGTTTCGGCGGGGATATCGCCAAAGCCGATCGTCGAGACCGTCTCAAAGCTAAACCAAAGTCCATCGCCAAACGTAAGGGTCGTGGGCTCGGACAGCCAGACGGCCGTCGAGCACAGCAGATAGAAGATAAGAAACAGGCCCGTGATGCGCGCAAAGCCAGCCTGTCGCAACACATCGGCAAGCGTCCTCAACTTGTTCATCGCGACCCCTTTTCCCAGACGTCCAATCACGTTTGCTCGGTATTGTCCCACAACCGGCAGTTAGGGACGTTCCTTTTGTGCCGGCAGAAAGGGGCTGTCCCCAACTGCCGGGCGGGAGCGTTTAGCGGTGCAGCCGCCGGCTAGGCAGGCTGAGCTGGTATCCTTATGCGGTATTGTCTCGATTCGTTAGGATTGCACGTGAGAGCTACCGTCGCCCTTCGTTTAGTTATATCTCGCGCCTTGGTCATCGTGCTTGTCGCGCTTACCGTGCTGAGCGCCGCCGCGCCCGCCCCCGTCTATGCCGCCAACACCGTTCAACAGGTCAAGACGGTCCGCGTCGGCTGGCTCGTCAACAACGAGGGCTTCCAGGACGGCACCCCCGGCGAGCGCCTCTCGGGATGGGGTTACGAGTACCTCCAGACCCTGTCGTACTATACGCCCGGCTGGCAGTACGAATACGTCTCCGGCACCTTCACCGAACTTATGGACATGCTCGAGGCGGGCGAAATCGACCTCATGCCCAACATCTCCTACTCCGAGGAACGCGCCCAAAAGCTGCTCTTTTCCTCGAACCCCGAGGGCACCGAGCGCTACTACATCTATGCCAGGCCCGATCGCGACGATCTAGCCAAGGGTGACCCCCAAGCGCTCCAAGGCCTTACCATCGGCTGCAACCCCGGCGTTATGCAAACCTTCGTTGGCCAGCAGTGGCTCGCCAACGAAGGAATCACCTGCACATACAGGGAGTATGACGGAGGATCCGATCTCTTTGACGCGCTCGCAAACGACGAAGTCGATGCCGTCATCATGAACGACACGCTCTCGTCGCCCGATGCGTCACCCATGTTCTACGTTGGTTCGAGCGACTACTACTTTGCCGTCCCCAAAAGCCGCCCCGACCTAAGGGACGACATCAATGCCGCCATGTCGGCAATCGCCCGCGTCAACCCACGCTATATCGACGAAGTCAAATCTAACTACTCGGCCCAAAACAGCGGTTCATCATCGCTCAACGGCCCCGAACGTTCCTGGCTCGAAGCAAATGACAACACCATCACGCTCGGCTACATTACGGGCAAACTCCCCTACTGCAACGAAGACGAAGACGGCAAAATGGAAGGTTCGCTCGCATCGCTTGCGACGACGTTGCACGATAAATTTGGCATTACGGTCAAAACCGTCGCCTTTGATAACTACAAGATGATGTCAAAGGCCCTGTCAAAGGGAAGCATCGACGTTGCGCTGCCGGTATACCGAGATTACTGGTTTGCCGAGCAATCAGGCGTTGTGCAGTCGATATCGTTGGGGACCACATCCCTCACCGCCATCCACACCGGAAGCAACCTGAACAAAGACCTTCAGAACATCGCCTGTACCAAATCATCGTTTATCAACCGAAATGTACTCGAAAGTCTGTTCCCCACAGCGACCGTGACCGAATGCCAATCCGACGATGAAGCGTTCGACGCCCTCAGGAAGGGAACGGTGCACTGCATCCTCGCCCCCAGTTCACGCGTAAAAACCATCGGCGACCGTTATGATCTCGAGAACTGCGAGACGGCCGAACTCCCTGACACCCGTGAGCTCTCGTGCTGGATTTCGCGCGGAAAACCCGAGCTGTCGGGAATCATCAACAAGGGCATCATCAATGCCGGAGAATCGCTCTCCGCAAGCAATTACTCCTCAACGTCGTACACGGCGCAAGAATCGGACACGTTCCAGTTTCTCCACCGCAACCGCACCGCCATTGCAGCTACCCTCATCGGTATGTTGTCGGTCGGCATCGTCCTGCTCATCTGGGCGCTCGTGCGCGCTCGAACCGAGCGCAAAAAAGCCGATGCTGCCAACGCTGCTAAGACGGCATTCCTCACGCGCATGAGCCACGACATCCGTACGCCGCTCAACGGTATCCTGGGCCTTATCGAGATCGAGGAATTGAAGGAAGGCGATATGCAAGTCGCCCGCGAGAGCCGTGCCAAGGCGCGCGTTGCCGCCAATCACCTGCTCTCGCTGATCAACGACATCCTCGAGATGGGCAAAATCGAAGACCGCAAGCTAACACTGGAGCATGCGCCTTTTAACCTCAAAGAGCTCTGTGACAATACGCTGGTTCTGTGCAAGCTCCGCGCATCCGATAACGGCATCACCATGCAGGACAATAGTCTGCCATACGCCACGGGGCCATACATGGTCGGCAGTCCCATCCATATCCGACAGATCATGATCAACCTGTTAGACAACAGCATTAAGTACAACAGGCACGGCGGCTCCGTCACCTTTAGCTCAAAGACCAAGCCACTCGATAACGGGCGCGCGCTCTTTTGCTTTAGCGTTTCGGATACCGGCATTGGCATGGCTCCCGAGTTTTTAAAGCATATCTATGAGCCGTTTGCCCAAGAAGGTGACGATGCGCGCAGCAAGTTCCAAGGAACCGGCATGGGCATGCCAATCGTCAAGTCGCTTATTGAACTGATGGGTGGCACCATCGAAGTCACCAGCGAACTCCATGTGGGCACCACGTTCTACGTGGAAATTCCGCTCGATATCGACAAGAACCCCCAGACGCGGGCGAATACGGTCGAGAGGGCGCTCGACTGCTCGCTCGCCGACATGAACGTGCTGCTCGCCGAAGACAACGAATTGAATGCCGAGATTGCCCAGACGCTGCTAGAATCCGAGGGCGTCGTGGTCACCCGCGCCGCCAACGGCAACGAAGTCGTCGATCTGTACCTATCGCATCCCGCCGGCAGCTTCGATGCGATCCTGATGGACATTATGATGCCGGACATGGACGGCTACGAGGCAACCCGCGCGATTCGTCTGAGCGAGAAGGTCGATGCAGCCGATATCCCCATCATCGCGCTCACCGCCAATGCCTTTGCCGAGGACGCCAAGGCGGCACACGACGCCGGCATGAACGCCCATCTGTCCAAACCGCTCGACTTTAACAAGCTCAAAAACATACTCGCCCGCATCAAGAAAAACGGAGCTGTTTCGCTATAGTTTGTGCTCAACAACCATACGCAGCAGAAAGGACGCCAACGATGTTTAGGCCCTTACGTTGAAAGAAACGCGCCATCACCGACGAGGAAGCGCGCGAACTGCTCGCTACATGCAAGCGCGGCGTCTTTGCCGTCAACGGCGACGATGGCTACCCGTACGCCATTCCCGTCAACTACTTCTTCGACGCCGAGCACGACAAGATTTATTTCCATGGCGCCAAGGCTGGCCACAAGGTCGACGCACTCAAGCGCGATGACAAGGTCTGCTTTACCGTTTACGGCAACGAGTGGTACCAGGACGGTGACTGGGCTCCCTACGTTATGAGCACCGTCGTCTTTGGCCGTTGTCGCCTGGCGAATGACACCCCCGCGTTTATCGAGGACAAAGTCCGCCAGCTCGCCCTTAAGTACTACCCTTCTGCCGAGGAAGTCGAAGAGGAAATCGCCAAGGACATTAAGGGCGTCCAGCTCTACGAGATTACGATTGAGCATCTTTGCGGCAAGCAGATTCAAGAAAAGTAAGCCCCTCAGCAGGCCTCATCAATAACAATATGGCCCGGTTCCAACCCACCTTGGAACCGGGCCATATTGTTATAAAGCGTCGGCGGCGATGTGCGCCAGCGCCTCGACGAGCTCTTGCGAGCTCACAGGCTTGCTCAGGTGCGCGTCCATGCCTGCCTCACGCGAAAGTCTGCGGTCGTCGGCAAAGGCGTTGGCGCTCACAGCGATAATCGGCGTGGTCACGGCATCCTCGCGATCGAGTGCTCGAATCCGACGCGTGGCCTCAAGGCCATCGATACCAGGCATCATGATGTCCATCAACACCACGTCATACTCGTGCGGTGCGCTCGCGGCAAACGCCTCAACGGCAGACTCGCCATCCTTAGCATGCGTCACGACGGCACCGGCACGGCTGAGCGTAAACTGCGCGATCTCGGCATTCAGATCGTTATCCTCTACGAGCAAAACGCGCAGGCCCTGGAGCGCATCGCCATCGCCCGCATCTACGCGAACTGCCTGAGGAATCTCGGAGCGCTTACATTTCTCAAACGGCAGGCGGATGGTAAAAGTCGTCCGCTGCCCCAAGACGCTCGTAAAGCTCATGGTTCCGCCCATAAGCTCGACCAACTGTTTTGCGATAGGCGCGCCCAGGCCAGTTCCCGATGAAGCGCCTTCCACCTGTTGCTCCTCGCGGCAAAAAGGCTCGTAGAGGTGCTGTTGGAACTCCTCGCTCATGCCAATACCGTTGTCGGCGATCGTGTATTCATAGACGGGGACGCCATCCGCTGGCTCCACCTCGCGGCACACCAGGCGAACATAGCCGCCCTGGCGGTTGTACTTGACGGCATTGCCGGCAATATTGAGCAACAAGCGCTTGAGGTGCGTCACGCTCACCCGTGCATAGGGATGATCAAGCGCCTGCTGGTCGCAGATAATTGTCACCAGACGCTCCTCGGCCTGGCGCTCCAAAATATCGCGCACTTCACAGTTGAGGGCCACCAAATTTATGGGTACGAGGTTCAGGTCGATCTGTCCGCTCTCCAGGCGGCTCATATCGAGTGCCTCGTTGGCAAGGTCGAGCAGCAGTCCCGATGCCGTCCAGATCTTTGAGCGGCACTCGGTCTGCTTTTGCAGATCGTCCGCATTGGCATCGCCAACCTCGACCATGCCGCGAATGCCGTTGATGGGCGTGCGCAGATCGTGGCTCATGCGACGCAGAAACTCCGTCTTTGCCGAGTTGGCAGACGAGGCCTCACGCGCCGCCTTTGCCAGCTTGTCGCCATAGTCGCGCTCCTGCTGCAGCAAGTCCGTCAAACGTCGACGATCAGCGCGGCGACGCACCGTCACAACAACGGCTATAACACCGCCGTAGAGCACCAGCACGCCGGCGGCAACAGCCGCGGCGACCTCAAAGTAGCGCTGCGCCGAGGCATAGGTGTACACATAGAATTTGTGCGCTTTTCCAAATGTGCCCAAATACCACTCGCCGTCGGCGTTAACCAATCTGACCTTACCAGCCAGGCATCGATCCTTAATACCGTCGACAATGAAGACATCCGTCGCAGGCAGATCGAACACGCCCAATACGGTGGGTTCAACGGCATTGGTCGCAACGACCTTGCCGTCGCTTTCGATCACGATATTGCCGCTATCGATGGTTTCATAGCCATCAAGCAAGCTCTGCAGTTTGAGCGTATTGCTTGCAACTGCCTTCGCGCTCTGATGCCTTACTGCGACAACGATGCCCTCGTCATCCTGCCGGGTTACGCAGCCAATGTCTGCGACCGAATCATCCGCAAGCGTGATGCGGGCGGTATAGGACTTAAGCGGATGGGCTGCCACCTCCAGCACGGGTGATTCTTTGAGATACGTAGCGAGCGACCCGTAGTCCACATCGCCCGTCGAGGACTCGGACACCAAATTGCCCGATGCGTCCGTCACGATCAGCGCGCTCACGTTGAACTGGTCGGCGTATTGCTCCAGCATGGCGTTATCCACCGAACCGTCGCGCTCCATATCGCGGGCAGCCTCTCCGGCGATTTCCATAACGCGTATCAGGTTTTTGGTCGTATAGGCGCTGTTGAATGCATCGTAGGAAAGGCTCTGCGTCGCCACGTAATCGACAACGTCGGCAAAGCGCTGCTCGGCTTGGGCCGTCGTGTAATCGTAGCTCATCATGCCGGCAACAACCGAGAGCGCTATCCCCAGCAGAGCGACAAGGAGCCATGCCCCTGTCGAACGATTGTCCCGCTCCTGAGCGGCGTGGTCGGGCGCATCGATCATGACAGGCCCTCCATATTCAAAAATGGCGAAGGGTCATCGAAGTACTTTGACGCCAGGCGTTCCATGGTGCCATCGGCAAGCATTTCTTGGTAGGCATGAGTGAGCTTGACGTCGATGCCACGCGTATCGTTGATATCGAAAGCGGTGCCCAAACCGACCTCTAGCAGCGGCTCATCCAAAATGCGATATGCCACACCATAGTCTTTTTCGTAGGTGAGGAACGAGGACTCATGCGCGGCGATAGCGTCGACCAGGCCCTCGACGAGCGCCGGGTTCAGGTATGAACCGTCCGAAAAGCTGTAGAGTTCCTTGATCTGCGGAACGTTTTCATTTATGCGATTGAGCAAAATGTCCTCGGGCTTGGTGGTGGACTGAACCGCCACGATCTTATCCTCAAGATCGGCAAGCGTGTAGATATCGCTCTGGGGATCGACCGCGACCACCTGGCGGCTCGCAAGGTACGGGCCGGCCCAACGATATTCGTTTTCGCGACCCGTCATACTAAAGCTGCCCATGACACAATCGAGTTCGCCGCTCGCCAGCAGCTCCTTCTTCTTTTCCCAGTCGATCAGCTGGTATTTTGGCTTGTAACCAATGCGAGTCAAAGCCTCGGTCAATATCTCGACATCCAGGCCAACGATATCGCCGTACTCGTCGGTATACACAAACGGTGGATAGAGGTCGCTGCCGACGTTGAGCGTCTTAAGGTTGTCGTCTTTGGCCTGCGAGGCATCCAGGCCTTCTAATGCAGACGTCGAGGCTCTGCCATTCGACCCGGAACAGCCGGCTATCGCTACGACAAAGGCGCACGCTACCGCAAGCGCAACAAACAACGAAATGGCAACCGAGCGACGGGACCTTTTCATCGAGCTCCATACGATCCTGTTTACAGACTGAAATGGTAAAAAATAATAGCAAACAAAACCACACGAGTGCCCAATGGCTACAGACGTTTTACCATGTGGGGCCTTCCAGCCGACTTGGCAGAAGGCCCCGCATGCAGCGCTCACTTACCGTGCATTAAAAACGTAGCGGTCCAGGCGGTCGCACGCTTCCTTTACGCGCGAAAGCGGCAGCGCCAGATTCACGCGAATGTGGCAGGGCCCGTGGAACGGGCGGCCGTCCTGATATCCCACGCCCACGCGCGCCCCCTCGTCGAGCAGCCACTGAATATCGCGGCCATGCTCGCGACACCACTCGGTGCAGTCCAGAAACACCATGTACGTGCCCTGCGGACGCGAATAGGACACGCCCTCAAAATGCCCGTCCACGTAATCGCAGAAGTACTCGATATTGCCGGCAAGCACCTGGTTGAGCTCGTCCACCCACTCGTAGCCCTGCGGCTGGTAGGCACCGATAAGCGCATGCATGGAGAGGACATTCATCTCGTTGTAGTGGGTCTTGTTGGACACGGCGCAGATGCGGTCACGCAGCGTCTCGTTGTAGACAATGTGGTAGCTGCCGACAAGGCCCGCCAGGTTAAACGTCTTGCTCGGCGCATAGAGGGCAACCGTGCGCATGCGGGCATCCTCGCTCACCGACTGCGTCGGGATGTGCTTGTGCCCCGGCAGGATGATATCGGACCAAATCTCGTCCGAAATCACCACGCAATCGTGCTGGCGATAGATGTCCATGGCGCGCTCAATCTCGTCACGCTCCCACACGCGGCCGCAGGGATTGTGCGGCGAGCAGAACACCGCGGCATGGATGTGGTTTTGGGCGAGCTTGCGCTCCATGTCCTCAAAGTCCATGCGCCACACGCCCTGGTCGTCGAGCTTAAGCGGGCTGTGGACAATGCGATAGCCTGCGGCTTCGATAGACTTGGTAAAGCCGATGTAGGTGGGGCTGTGGACCAGCACCGCATCGCCCGGCTGAACATACGCACGCAGCGTCGACACGACACCGCCCAGCACGCCGTTTTCGTAGCCGATATGCTCAAGTGCCAGGCCCTCGACGCCATTGCGGCGACTCTGCCATTCGATGATGCGGTCAAAGTACTCGTCGCGCGGATTGAAATAGCCAAACATGGGGTGCTGCGCGCGCTGAATGATGTGCTCCTGGACCGTGGGCACCGTGGCAAAATTCATGTCGGCCACCCACATGGGGATGCGGTCGAAGCCCTCGTCGGGTGCGTTCGGAGCCATACCGGGAATTTCACCCCAAGAGTCAACGGCGATAGAGTCCATGCCGTGGCGGTCGATAAGCAAGCTAAAGTCGTATTTCATGCTGAGCTCCCGTGCAAAGCGGATTGTTTCGGTAGGCGTTATTGTCCACCAGCGCGGGCGGTTTTGGCGCGGGGTTTGGCGCTTAATTTGACGGGTGCGGACGAATGGCTGGTTAGTCTTGCGCGTCGTTGACGGCGACTACGGTTAGCTGGGTTTCATCGACTGTAAAAGATATGTCGAGCCCGGCGAAGGCCAGATGATAGACGCGGTTTGGCTCGTGCTTGCTGCCCGCGCGGCGCGGATCTTGGCGAAGGACTTCGACCAAGCCGGGGAGCTTTGCGCTTGGGACTTTGTCTTGTAGTGTTTGCGGGAACTCGACGTCGAGCTCTTGCCACGGGGCGTCCTCAATCCAGCCGCCCGTTGCATCCGGGTGGCAGTCCGCAAACGGAATGTAGGGCTTAATGTCGTAGATGGGCGTACCGTCGCGCAGGTCGGCCCCCAGCACATGGATGATGGGGCCGTCGTCGGTGAACTCGACACGATCGAGCCTGGCGCAGGTAAGCCCAATGGGATTAGGGCGAAACGGACTGCGCGTGGCAAACACGCCCACGCGCTCGGCTCCACCAAGACGCGGCGGGCGCACGGTCTTCGACCACTTGACGTTGGTGCCGGATCTGTCCTGCGACTTGGCATCGGCAGCTATGTCCTTAGCCGTGCCGCCGGGCGTTCCATTTTCGAAGCGCCACAGCAGCCATAGATGAGAGAAAGAGTCCAGACCCTCGACCGCTGCGTTGGAGGCAAATTCCGGCTCAAAGACAATGCGTCCCTGCAGATGGGGTGCCAAAAAACTGTTACGCGGAATGCCGAACTTCTGCGGCAGGTCCGTATGTATGTGTGCAATAGGTTCCATGCCGGTCATTGTACGGCATGGGGGCATGGGGCGTTGCGCGCAATTCTTCGCCGCGGTCCTCCGTCGTGCAACCAACGGTTGCTTGGAAGGGCACCTGCTGCCGCGTATGCTTAAGCCATCAACCAGCAGAAAGGAGCCGCTATGGCCTTTGCAGAAAAGCTCGTCGCTGTCCGCCGCGCCCATCACCTTACCCAAGAGCAGCTCGCCGCCAAGCTCTTCGTCACACGCCAAGCCATCAGCCGTTGGGAGCGCGGCGAGGTCACACCGGGCATCGACATGATGAAGCTCATTGCCGCCGTAACCGGCGAGCCCCTGTCTCACCTGCTCGAAATGCCCGAGCACTATTGCCAGAGCTGCGGCATGATACTCACGCCCGACGACTGCGGCACCGATGCCACGGGCGCCACGACCGACCATTACTGCAAGTGGTGCTACGACCACGGCAAGTACACCTACGCCACCACCATGGAGGCGATGATCGAGGATTGTGCCCCGCGGCTGGCGCAAAACACCGGCATGTCGCTCGACGAAGCCGTCTCGCTCATGGGCGCCGTCCTGCCGCAACTGGAGCGCTGGCGCACCGTGCAGGAAAACAATCAGAACCACCCTTAAAAAGGGTGGTTTGCTCTTAGGGTATAACCCACGGGCCCCGGGCTCGCGTCTAAAGGCGCGGGCCCGGACTTCGTCCAGGCCTAGTGCAT
>USIE01000005.1 GCA_900554645.1 uncultured Collinsella sp.
AAGGGAAGAGGCGGGGCATGCCCCGCCTCTTACACCACATCTCTGCGCGCTACCGAGCCTTTGGACAAAAAATGCCAAATGTGAGTACTGTCACCAGTTGAATCTCATATGAAACCGACTATCTAGGATTAGTTAGACCACACATGTTCAGTTATGTTAATGGGGAAACAGCTAGCAAAGGCTTCAAATCGCTGATTCAGGGCTAGATTTACCCAGCGAAACCCAAAAATCGCTGCTACAAAATTAGTAACAGTACTCATTTTTGCCATTTTTTGGCCACGGCCTTTGTGACGGACGTGCTGGCGGGTTCGAATCCCATGTACCGGGCGCAAACAAAAACGGTCCCCTTTCGAGAACCGTTTCCAAATCAGTGGTGGGCGATGAGGGATGTCGCGTGCGGCTGACGCCGCCCGCTCTCGCTTCGGGCCTACGGCCCTCGCGTGCTGCGCTGGAAAACGCTTCGCGTTTCCTCAGCTCCGCACCCTTGCGGGTTCGAATCCCTCTGCGCTGGGCCCAAAAAAGAAAGGCCCCCATAGCTGGGAGCCTATCAAATCAGTGGTGGGCGATGAGGGATTCGAACCCCCAGCCTTGTGCGTGTAAAGCACCTGCGCTAACCGTTGCGCCAATCGCCCGTGCGGAGAGAGTATAGCAAAACAATCGCCTCATTCATCTCATATCCATTAAAGGTAACCGTCGCGTGTCACAGCGGAGCTGATTAAGTTGAGATTGCCTGAACATTCCGCCCCTCTTTACGCCCTCGGGTATACTCAAAAGCTACTGATTCGATTTGATACCCAGCAACAGCAGAGGGGATAGTATATGTGCGGTTTTGTCGGTTTTGTCGGTGGGACGGATAACCAATCCGAGGTGCTCACCAAGATGATGGACCGCATCGTCCATCGTGGTCCCGACATGGGCGGCCAGTTTATCGACGGCCGCGTTGCCCTTGGCTTCCGCCGCCTGTCGATCCTCGACCTGACCGAGGCCGGCGCTCAGCCCATGGCCAATGAGGACAGCAGCGTCGTTATCGTCTTCAACGGCGAGATCTACAACTTCCAAGAACTCCGTTCCGAGCTCGAGGCCAAGGGCTATAAGTTCCACTGCGGCGCCGACACCGAGAGCCTCCTGCACGGCTATGAGGAGTGGGGCGAGGCAGTACTTGATCGCCTGCGCGGTATGTACGCCTTCGTCATCTGGGACAAGAAGAAGAACAAGCTTTTTGGCGCCCGCGATATCTTTGGCATCAAGCCGCTCTACTACTATCCCATGGCCGATGCGGGCGACGGCGCTCCGGGCGTGCTCTTTGGTTCCGAGATCAAGAGCTTCCTAGACTACCCGCACTTCCACAAGGCGGTCAACAAAAAGGCCCTGCGTCCGTACATGACGCTGCAGTATTCGGCAACCGAGGAGACCTTCTTCGAGGGTGTCTACAAGCTGCCGCCGGCGCATTACTTTACCGTAGACATCCCGACCGGCAAGATGAACATCGAGCGCTATTGGGATTGCGATTACTCTGCCGTCGAGAAGCCGTTCGAGGAGTACGTCGACGAGCTGGATGAGGTCGTGCACGAGAGCGTCGAGGCCCATCGCATCGCCGACGTCAAGGTCGCGTCGTTCCTCTCCGGCGGCGTCGACTCCAGCTACATCGCCGCTTGCCTCATGCCCGACAAGACCTTCTCGGTGGGCTTCGATTACAAGAATTTCAACGAGACTAACTACGCCAAGGAACTTTCTGACAAGCTCGGCGTCGAGAATGTCCGCAAGATGATTACCGCCGACGAGTTCTTCGGTGCGCTCGAGGACATCCAGTATCACATGGACGAGCCGCAGTCCAACCTGTCTTCCGTGCCGCTGTGGTTCTTGGCCGAGATGGCCCGCAAGGACGTCACCGTCGTGCTTTCGGGCGAAGGCGCCGACGAGCTCTTTGGCGGCTACGCCTACTACGAGGACACGGTTCCGGTCCGCAAGTACAAAAAGATGGTGCCGCTGCCCATCCGTCGCGCGCTCGGTAACCTGGCGTTGCATATGCCGTACTTCAAGGGACATAACTTCCTGGTCAAGGGTGCCGAGATCCCTGAGAAGTCGTTCCTGGGACAGGCTCTGGTTTGGCCGGAGCGCGAGGTCGACGGCGTGCTCAAGCCCGAGTACAACACCGGCGATGGCGCCTTCGAGCTTGCCGCTCCCATCTATGCGCGCGTGAAAGGTCAGCCCGAGCTGGTCAAGAAGCAGTACCTGGACATGAACATGTGGCTCCCGGGCGACATTCTGCTCAAGGCCGACAAGATGTGCATGGCGCACTCGCTGGAGCTGCGCGTGCCCTTCCTGGACCGCAAAGTCATGGAGTTCGCCGAGCACATTCCCGACCGCTACCGCATCAACGAGAACGGCAACAAACAGGTACTCCGCCACGCTGCCAACAAGTCGCTGCCCGATGAGTGGGCCACCCGTCCCAAGGTGGGCTTCCCGGTGCCGATTGTCTACTGGCTGCGCGAGCAAAAGTGGTACGACTATGTCAAGGAGTACTTCACCGCGCCGTGGGCAAGCGAGTTCTTCGATACCGACGAGCTCATGCACCTGCTCGATCTGCACTTTGCGGGCAAGGGCGATTTCCAGCGCAAGATCTATACGCCGCTCGTGTTCCTGGTGTGGTACAAGCGCTTCTTTATCGACGAGGACCAGCCCGCTGTTCAGGCTGCCTAGCCTCGGCTTACGAACGCCTGCGCGTAACGGCTCCTCCGGGAGCCGTTTTTGCGTGGGTGCGTTTCAGTTACTATAAAAACCGTCCCTGCCAAATGGCTGAGAAAGGCGAAAGATGCACCATTCGGATTCCGCGACCGTGACCACGGTCGATACGCTTGCCAAGCTTCTCGATGTGTGCGGCGAGCTGCGCGCATCAGAGCAGGTTGACGAGCGTGCCGTGACCGGCTGCTCGTTTGATTCGCGCGCGGTCTCGGCAGGTGACGTGTTCTTTTGCAAAGGCGCTGCCTTTAAGCCCGCGTTTTTGAGTATGGCGCTCGATGCGGGCGCCGTCGCATTTGTGTGCGAGGAGTCGCTGGTCGAGTCTCTGGAGCCGCTGGCGAAGGAGAACGGCGCGGCGATGCTGGTCGTGGACAGCGTCCGCACGGCCATGGCCCTGTTGCCGCCGGAGGTCTACGACCGTCCCGACCACGACGTCAAGATCGTGGGCATCACCGGTACCAAGGGAAAGACCACGGCCGCTTTTATGCTCCAGTCGATTATCAAAGCGGCGGGCGAGTCCTGCGGCATGATCGGCTCGGTGAGTACCGACGATGGCATCGAGTGCTACGAGAGCACTAATACCACGCCAGAGGCCCCCGAGGTCTGGCGCCATATCGCCAACTGCCGTGAGTCCGGTCGCCAGTCCATGGTCATGGAGGTCTCGAGCCAGGCGCTCAAGTACCAACGCGTCGAGAATCTGCCGTTTGACGTGGCGTGCTTCCTCAACATCGGGCGTGACCACATCTCGCCGATCGAACACCCCACGTTTGAGGATTATTTTGAGAGCAAGCTCAGGATCTTTGACCAGGCAAAGACCGCCGTGGTGAACCTGGGCACCGAAGAGGTTGACCGTGTGCTGGAGGCAGCGTCGACGGCCGAGCGCTTGGTGACCGTTGGCGTCGAGCATCCCGAGGCAAGCCTGTGGGCAAGCGATGTCCGCATGGTCGGCTTTAGCATCGAGTTCAACTTGCATGGCCTGTGTGCCGACGAGTCCGAGGCGGGGGAGAAGGTCCTGCTGGGTATCGCGGGAGACTTTAACGTGGAAAACGCGCTGGTCGCTATCGCCGCTGCGCGCGAGATCGGCATCGGTATCGAGGCTATCAAGAAGGGCCTCTCCAAACTGCGTGTGCCGGGCCGTATGGAGGTCGTGGAGTCGAAGGACGGCCGCGTGATTTGTGTCGTCGACTACGCGCACAACCAGCTTTCGTTCCGTTCGCTTTTCTCGTCGGTCAAGCGCGCGTTTCCCGCTAGCCCCGTCATTGCGCTGTTTGGCGCTGCCGGCGGCAAGGCGCAGGAGCGCCGCGAGCAGCTTCCGCGCGAGGCCGCACCGTATTCCGACCTGATGATCTTTGCCAACGAGGATCCAGCTCACGAGGACCCGATGAAGGTCTGTCGCGAGCTTGCCGAGCATGTTCCCGACGATACGCCGAACAAGATCATCCTCGACCGCGAAGCCGCTGTGCATGCGGCGTTCAAGGCGGCGCGCGAGGAGTACGTCAACCCCGATGCTCCCACCATTGTCTTGCTGCTGGCAAAGGGTGACGAGGAGCTCATGCACGTGGGCGACGAGTTCGTGCCCATCGAGAGCGACCTTTCGCTGGCCAATCGCCTGATCGATGTTACCCAGTTTGACTAATGAACCATGATGGCGGCGGCGCCCTGAGTGCGCTGTCGCCATAAGCGTGTTCCCTCAATCAAAACATGCCGTCCAAGTCCAAACCCTTCTACGTAAACGGAGTAACCATGTCCCACAATACCCTGCCGACCGTCGCTGAGCTTTCGGGCGAGATGCGCGAGCGCTTGGCCAAGGTCAAGTACGTCTTTACCGACCTGGATGCCACGATGCTCGCACCCGGCTCGTGCGTGCTGCGCGACAACGACGGCAACCCCTCGACCAAACTCGTCGAGGCCGTCGTGGCGCTCGCTCGCGCTGGTATTCAGGTGGTTCCCACCTCGGGCCGCAACCGTACCATGATCCACGAGGACGCGCGCGTGCTCGGCCTCAACTCCTACATCGGCGAGATGGGCGGCCTGGTCATGTACGACCTCAAAGCCAACGATTGGGAGTATCTGACCGGCGACATGCCCTACGACCCCTCTTGCGGCCTCACGCCGCACCAGGTGATCGAGCAGACCGGCGTGTGCGAGAAGATCCTTGCCCGCTGGCCGCACAAGATCGAGTACCACAACGACATGTCGACCGGCTACAAGTACCGTGAGGTCACCGTCGGCATGCGCGGCGATGTGCCCGACGATGAGGTCCAGGCCATCCTGGACGAGGCCGGCTGCGGTCTGATCTGGGCTTGCAACGGTCACCTGACGCATCTGTCCAAGCCGACGACGCTCGAGCTCGATCGCGTCGAGGACGGTCGCGCATTCAACATCAATCCCGCCGGCCTCAACAAGGGCGTTGCCATTGCGCGCTTCTGCGAGCACCTGGGTATCGAGCGCGAGGAGACGCTCGCGCTCGGCGATTCCGAGTCCGATTTCTACATGGCCGATCACGTGGGCACGTTCTGCCTGGTCGAGAATGGCCTGACGAGCGCCGGCGCGCCCGAGTTCCTGGCTGCCTGCGAGAACGCTTTCGTTACGCGCGGCAAAATTGTCGACGGTTGGGCGGCGACGGCAGAGCTGCTGGTCGCGGCGCGTTCGTAGCGCGGCGTCGCCGCACTTGGACATGTCTTTTCGAGAGAGACTGGTGAGGTAATGTCCGATATCGAGAATCCGGCAGGCGACACGCGCCCGATTGGCGTGTTCGATTCTGGTTTGGGCGGTCTGACGGTTGCGCGCGCGATTGCGACGGCGCTGCCGCACGAGTCCGTCTACTACTTTGGCGACACCAAGCGCTGCCCCTACGGCACGCGCACCGAGGATGAAGTGCGCTCGTTTGCGCTGCAGGCGGGCCGTTGGCTTTCGAAGCACGACGTCAAGATTATGGTCATCGCCTGCAACACGGCGACCGCTGCGGCCTTGCGTTTGGCTCAGCAGGTGCTCGACGTTCCCGTGATCGGCGTGATCGCGCCGGGTGCCCGTGCAGCAATCAACAGCACGCGTACGCGTCGCGTGGGCGTGCTCGCTACCAACCTCACCATTCGCTCGGGCGCCTACACGCGCGCCATTCAGGATCTAGATGCCGGCGTCGATGTATACGGCTGTCCTGCCTCGAGCTTTGTCGAGGTTGTCGAACACGAGCTCGCCTCGGGTGCACATCTGCAGGAACAGTGGCTTGAGAACGAGGACATCTTCGATACGCCTGCCGTTCGTGCGCTGGTGGGTGCCACGGTTGAGCCGCTGCGCGACCACGGTATCGATACCGTGGTGCTCGGCTGTACGCATTTCCCGCTGTTGGTGGGACCTATCCGCCATGCGCTGGGGCCTGGGGTGCGCGTCGTGAGTTCCGCCGAGGAGACCACGCGCGAGCTGACCGATATCCTCACGCGCCGCGAGCAGCTGGCGGGCGACGCCGCCGAGCCGCAGCATCGTTTTGCCACGACGGCTGATAACATTGCCGAGTTTGCGGTGGCGGGCAGCTTTATCTTTGGTCAGCCGCTCAAGAGCATTGAGCATATCGATATCGACGAACTGAAATAGATATAGGGTCGCCGACCAAAGGCTCACGTTCACCTTTTGCCGAAAGGATTTTTCCATGGAGTATATGCAGGTCAACCGCGCCAACGGCCGCGCCGCCGATGAGCTGCGCCCCATCAAACTGACTCGCGGCGTCATGAAGCACGCCCACGGCTCGTGTTTGGCCGAGTTCGGTGACACGCGCGTGCTGTGCGCCGCCACTATCGAGGAGGGCGTGCCGGGCTGGCGAAAGGGAGCTAAGGCCGGCTGGGTGACCGCGGAATACGCCATGCTGCCGGCGTCGACCGGCAAGCGCTGCAAGCGCGAACACGCCAACCGCAAGGGTCGCTCCATGGAGATCGAGCGCCTCATTGGCCGCAGCCTGCGTACCGTCGTCAACATGAAGGCGCTCGGCGAGTACACCGTCACCGTCGACTGCGATGTGATTCAGGCCGATGGCGGCACGCGTACAGCGAGCATCACCGGCGCCTGGGTGGCGCTGCACGACGCCCTCGCCATGTGGGTCGAGGCGGGCAAGATCGAACGCATCCCGCTTATCGGCCAGGTGGCTGCCATCTCCATGGGCGTTGTCGACGGCAATACTCTGCTTGACCTCGATTATTCGGAGGACAGCCATGCCGAGGTCGACATGAACCTCGTCGCCACCGACACCGGCGAGATGATCGAGCTCCAGGGCACCGGCGAGCAGGCGCCCTTTGACCGCAAACGCCTCAACGCCCTGCTCGACCTGGGCGACAAGGGTATCGCCGAGCTCATCGAGCTTCAGCGCCAAGCCATCGCCTAACCTGCCAAAAGGGACGGGTTTATTTTGGTAGGTTTTATCTGCGGAGACGTCTAGACACAAGACTGCCGTTGATTGAGAGGGGAGAGGCAGAGGCCCTCGTCGCCCTCGGCGCGGCATTGCTATAGAGACAAGGAGGCCACTCATGGCACTTGAGAAGATCGACATTGACACTCTCGACCCGGCGGCGACCATCGTCGTGGCAACGGGCAACGCCCATAAGCTCACCGAGATCGAGGCCATTTTGGGCAAGGTCATGCCCGAGGTGCGCTTTGTGGCGCTCGGCCAGCTGGGCGATTTTGAGGACCCCGAGGAAAACGGCACGACGTTTTTGGAGAACGCCATCATCAAGGCGCAGGCTGCGGTTGAGGAGACGGGGCTTATGGCCATCGCCGACGATTCCGGCCTGGTCGTCGACGCGCTGGACGGCGAGCCCGGTGTGTATAGTGCGCGCTATGCGGGCGTGCACGGCGACGATGCCGCCAACAATGCAAAGCTGCTCGTTAACCTGGAAGGCGTGGCGGACGAGGATCGCACCGCGCGCTTTATGAGCGTCGTTGCGCTCATCGACACGGATGGTCTGGTTACCTATGGCGAGGGCGCCTGCGAGGGCGTTATCGCGCACGAGGGCCGCGGCGACCATGGTTTTGGCTACGACCCGCTGTTCCTGCCGGTCGACACGCCGGGCAAGACCATGGCCGAGCTGACGGCGGACGAGAAGAACGCCATCAGCCATCGTTTCCACGCGCTCGAGCATCTGTCCGCCAAGCTGACGGGCGAGGAGTAGACCGTGCGTGCGGTGGTGCAGCGCGTGCTCAACGCCGGCGTGACGGTCGACGGCGAGTGCGTGGGCCGCATTGGACGCGGCTACCTGGTGCTGCTGGGTGTGGGCCATGGCGATACGCGTGCCGAGGCCGACAAGCTGTGGGGCAAGCTCCGCGGGCTGCGTATCAACGAGGACGAGAACGGCAAGACCAACTTGGCGCTGGCCGATGTCGACGGCGAGGTACTCGTGGTGTCGCAGTTTACGCTGTTTGCCGACTGCCGCCACGGCCGCCGTCCGTCGTTTACGGATGCCGGCGCGCCCGATGTCGCTAACGAACTTTACGAGTACTTTCTGACGCTCGTCGCCCAGGACGTTGAGCATGTGGCGCACGGTATCTTTGGCGCCGATATGAAGGTCGACCTGGTCAACGACGGTCCGTTCACCATCGTTCTGGACACCGATAACCTTTAGGTTACGCGGTTTTACCAAACCGCGTAACAACTGGTCATGCGAGGTTGTCGTCTGGTACGTATTTGGGACGGGGCTTATTTAGCTACTTGCGTATGGCCACAACAGGGTGCTATAGTATTAGAGTTTTGTCTATCTTAGGGGTATTATCCCCTTTTTGAATTGCACCTTCTGGAGGCCCTGTTCATGGAAGAGATGGAAGTCAATCACGTCGACGACATCCACGAGAAGCTGACCGATATGGTGGGCGATCGCGTCAAGGTTAAGGCCAACATGGGCCGTACCCGCGTCGTCGAGCGCATGGGCACCATCAAGAGCGTCCACCCGGCCGTCTTCATTGTCGAGGTTGACGAGCGTCGTGGCCGCAAGTCGCGTCAGTCCTACCAGTATATCGATGTGCTCACCGGTCAGGTCGAGCTGTTCGACCCCGAGAGCGGCGAGCATATCTTTACCCCGCTCGGCAATCAGCTCGAGGAGCATTAACGGTGACCGATCGGTCCCTGACTCTTTCCGCGCCGGCAAAGATTAACCTCTACCTGGGGGTTCATACCGAGCGCGATGACCGCGGCTACCACAGGGTCGATTCCCTGATGGCGGCCGTCGGTCTTTCCGATACCGTGACGGTCACGCCGGCGCAGGCGCTGACCGTCCAGACGGTTCCGGCATCAGATTTTCCCATGCAAAAGAATACGGCGTATCGGGTTGCGGTTGCTATGGCCGAGCATTATGGTCGCGAGGCAAACATCTGCGTGACGATTGAGAAGCGCATTCCATTGTGCGCCGGCTTGGGCGGCCCCTCGACGGATGCGGCCGCGGTCATTGTCGCCTTGGCAGAGCTCTGGGGCATTGATCGCACCGACCCAGCGCTCGACGATATTGCGCGGGGCATTGGTGCTGACGTCCCGTTCTTTTTGCACGCGAGTCCTGCGTTCTACGTAGGTGGGGGAGACGTGCTGGCAACTGAGTACCCCGCGCTGCCCGCGACGCCCGTCGTGCTGGTCAAGCCGCGCGAGGCAAGCGTTTCGACAATTGAAGCCTATCGACGTTTTGACGAGGCCCCGGTGCCTGCGGACAAGCCCGGCGCGATAGCTTCTGCCTTGCGTGCTGGTGATGCCGAGACGGCATATGCACTCATCCATAACAATCTGGGTGTCATTTCCGCACAGATGGAGTCGCAGATTCAAACGGTCCTCGACTGGCTGCGTAAACAGGACGGAACCGTTGCTGTAGATGTGTGCGGATCGGGTGCCTGCTCGTTTGCCATTTGCGACACCGCTGCCACGGTCGAAAGGCTTGCCGATGCTGCCCAGCAAAATGGCTGGTGGGCCTGCGCGACTGAGTTTATTCCCAACACGGTTCAAATCGACGCGCCAAAGAAATAAAAATTTCTCTAGCACGCGGCGAAAATCTTTGTTACTATAGTCGAGCTAACGGGTTGTGGCTCAGTTTGGTAGAGCACTGCGTTCGGGACGCAGGGGTCGCTGGTTCAAATCCAGTCAACCCGACCAGAGCATGAGGAGGGACCGCTTCTTGCGGTCCCTTTTTTTAGCTAGTGTTGTGATACCGCGATACCCGCGGTATACTCATTCGAGCTTGTCTCGCTGTATTGTGGAGGTCTACATGTTTGGACTGAGGGCTCCTGAGCTCATCATTATTCTCGTCGTTGTCCTGATTATCTTCGGGCCCAAGAACCTGCCGAAGCTCGGCAAGTCCCTCGGCTCTACCGTCAAGAATATCCGCGAGGGTATGGAGGGCGACGATAAGGCCGAGACCAAGCAGGCCGAGGAGGTCGTGGTCGAGCAGTCCGAGGAGGACAAGGAGATCGCTGAGCTCGAGGCCAAGCTCGCTGCTGCCAAGAAGAAGCAGGCAGAGGACAGCGACGCGGACGCAGAGTAGTCCCATCCCTTTGGGGTGAGCACCTGACCGGCTTGCCCGCAGGCTAGCCGGTCTTTTTCGTTTTGTTGACAGTTGATTGTTTGATCAGAGTTGGGGAGATATCCGTATGGACGCAAGCCAGATCGTACTGACCGCTGAGGGCCGCCAGAAGCTCGTCGAGGAGCTCGCTTGGCGTGAGGGCGATTACGCCAAGGAGATCGTCGAGGACATCAAGGAAGCCCGCGCGTTCGGCGACCTTTCGGAGAACTCCGAGTATGACGCCGCTAAGGACAAGCAGGCCCAGAACGCTGCTCGTATTGCCGAGATCCAGGCCATTCTTGCCAACGCTCAGGTTGCTGCCACCACGGGTGATCTGACCGTCTCCATCGGTTCCACCGTTTCGCTGATTGATCCCAACGGCGAGGTCATGGAAGTCACGCTCGTCGGTACCACCGAGACCAACTCGCTCGAGCGCAAGATTTCCAACGAGTCTCCGGTCGGTCACGCCATCATCGGTCACGGCGAGGGCGACTCCGTCGAGGTCGTTACGCCTTCCGGCAAGACTCGCGTCTACACCATCGCCAAGATCGCACGCTAGACCACGGTCCCGCGTAAAGGTATGTTTTCGCTCCCTGGGACCGAATCCTGGGGAGCGTTTTAGTTTGAGGAGCTAACTTATGGCAGAGAACCAGAACGCCGCCGATCAGGCATCGACGCTCAACGACGAGCGCGCCACCCGCCTGGCCAAGCGCGCCGCCCTGTTCGAGGCGGGCCAGAACCCCTATCCCGAGCACTCTGAGCTTGAGGACTACGTCGCCGATATCGAGACTAAGTACGCCGAGCTTGCCGATGGCGAGGACACCGAGGACGTCGTGAAGATCGCCGGCCGCGTGGTCGCCAAGCGCGGCCAGGGCAAGATAATGTTCATCGTCGTGCGCGATGCGACTGCCGAGATTCAGCTGTTCTGCCGCATCAACGACATGGACGAGGCTGCCTGGAATACGCTCAAGGCCCTCGACCTGGGCGACATCCTGGGCGTGACCGGCGTGGTCGTGCGCACCCAGCGCGGCCAGCTTTCCGTTGCCCCTAAGAGCGCGACCCTGCTTTCCAAGGCCGTTCGTCCACTGCCCGAGAAGTTCCACGGTCTTTCCGACAAGGAGACCCGCTATCGCCAGCGCTATGTCGACCTGATCGCCAACGACGACGTTCGCGAGACCTTCCGTAAGCGTTCGCAGATTCTCTCCACCTTCCGTCGCTTTATGGAGTCCGACGGCTACATGGAGGTCGAGACCCCCATCCTGCAGACCATCCAGGGCGGCGCTACTGCCAAGCCGTTCATTACCCACTTCAACGCGCTCGATCAGGAGTGCTACCTGCGTATTGCCACCGAGCTGCACCTCAAGCGCTGCATCGTCGGTGGTTTTGAGCGCGTGTTCGAGATCGGCCGCATCTTCCGTAACGAGGGCATGGACCTCACCCACAACCCCGAGTTCACCACGATGGAGGCCTACCGTGCCTTCTCCGACCTCGAGGGCATGAAGGCGCTCGCCCAGGGCGTCATTAAGGCGGCTAACAAGGCCATCGGCAACCCCGAGGTCATCGAGTACCAGGGCCAGACCATCGACCTTTCTGGTGAGTGGGCCAGCCGTCCCATGACCGACATCGTCTCCGATGTGCTCGGCAAGCAGGTCACCATCGACACGCCGGTCGAGGAGCTTGCTTCCGCCGCGCGCGAGAAGGGCCTGGAGATTAAGCCCGAGTGGACCGCCGGCAAGATTATCGCCGAGATCTACGATGAGCTGGGCGAGGACACCATCGTCAACCCGACCTTCGTGTGCGATTACCCCATCGAGGTCAGCCCGCTTGCCAAGCGTTTTGAGGACGACCCGCGCCTGACGCACCGCTTTGAGCTGGTTATTGCCGGCCACGAGTACGCCAACGCGTTCTCCGAGCTCAACGACCCGGTCGACCAGGCCGAGCGCTTTGCCGCCCAGATGGCCGAGAAGGCCGGCGGCGACGATGAGGCCATGGAGTACGACGAGGATTACGTGCGCGCCCTCGAGTACGGTATGCCTCCCGCGGGCGGCATCGGCATTGGTATCGACCGCGTGGTCATGCTGCTTACCAACCAGGCTTCTATCCGCGACGTGCTGCTGTTCCCGCACATGAAGCCCGAGAAGGGTTTCCAGTCCGGTGCCGCTGCCGCCAAGGCTGCCGAGGCCGGCAACGCCGCGAGCCCATTCGTTAAGTCGCTTAAGCCCACGCTCGATTACTCCAAGATCGCCGTTGAGCCGCTGTTTGAGGAGTTCGTCGACTTTGATACCTTCTCCAAGAGCGACTTCCGCGCTGTGAAGGTCAAGGCATGCGAGGCCGTCAAGAAGTCCAAGAAGCTGCTGAACTTTACGCTCGACGACGGCACCGGCACCGACCGCACCATCCTCTCCGGTATTCACGCTTATTACGAGCCCGAGGACCTGGTTGGCAAGACCTTGCTCGCCATCACCAACCTGCCTCCGCGCAAGATGATGGGTATTCCCAGCTGCGGCATGCTGATCAGCGCTGTCCACGAGGAGGAGGGCGAGGAGCGCCTCAACCTGATCCAGCTCGACGCCTCCATCCCCGCCGGCGCAAAGATGTACTAACTTGTTACGCGGTTCTACGAACCGCGTAACGGCTCGACGCTGCGCGGGCCGCATTTGGACAATCTGACGTTCAACTTCAAGGGCGCGACCAAAAGGTCAGCGCCCTTTCGTTTCACGTCACCTTGTCACAAATGCGACCCGCTCGCTGACTTATGCTCAACCTGCGGCGCCATTTTTCTTGAAGGCACCTTGCTCGCTCTGGCGGGCTTTCGCTGTCCGTCCTCTATCTGCGGTGTTGCCCTGGTTGGCACTTAGGGACGTTCCTTTTCTGCCGGCACTTGGGGACAGTCCTTGTCGAGTTACTGGTAGTCATTGGGGACGTTCTTAAACGACTGCCCAACGGCTGTTGAGCACATGGCTCGCATGACAGTCGTCTCTTTTATGTTTCCTTTAGCCGTTGCTGCCTAGGATGGGGGTTAGTCGGTAGGAAAGGAGCGCCTGTATGGACGACGCGAGCGAGCGTGCAATCGAAGAGGACATGCTCGATCAGTTCAACTACTTTGATGATGAGGATGAGGAGCTAATCGATCGTCGCGAGCCAGCGCCGCTTGACTCATTTGATCTGGTCGATGAAGAGCCCGACGAGGACGAGGTCGAATCGACGGAACCCCCACAGCCTGCGCACCATGATTCGTTGCTCTCAAGAGCCCCCATGCACCACGGTGTCCGTGCCGGCGCGCTCCATATGAAAACTGACTGGCACCAGATCGTGACGGCAGGCGATGAGCTTGCCGTCGATGCGCCGCTCACCGATAAATCATCCATCATCTGCCGCACCGGCATGCTTATGCTGGCAAGCGGAACGGGTGCCTGGCGCGTGCGCGATACCATGAATCGTGTTGCCGCCGTACTCGGTGTCACCATCCACGTTGACTTAAGTCTTCTGTCGTTTGAGTGCACCTGCATCGAAGATGGTCACTGCTTTAATGAGGTCGTCAGCTTGCCCACAACGGGCGTCAATACCCATCGCATTTGGATGATGGAGAGTTTCCTCAAGGAAATCGAGACCTATGGTCGTCGCTTCACGGTGCACGAGTATCACGAGATGCTCAAGACCGTTGAGAGTTCAAAACCTGATTACGCGCCTTGGCAACAGGGCCTTGCGGCGGCCTGCGCCTGTGGCGCCTTCGTTTTTTTGCTCGGCGGCGGCCCTATCGAGATGGCCTGCGCGTTCGTGGGCGCGGGTGTCGGCAACTTTGCCCGCTCCCATATTCTCAAGCAAGGCCTTGGTCAGTTCAGCGCGCTGACGACCGGCGTTGCGCTCGCTTGCGTTTCGTATCTGCTGGCATTGCTCGGCCTTGGCCAGGTCATACCGGGGGCAATGTCGCACCAAGAAGGCTATATCGGCGCCATGCTCTTTGTGATTCCCGGCTTTCCACTCATTACGGCAGGCCTCGACATCGCTAAGCTCGACATGCGAAGCGGTATCGAGCGCCTTTCATATGCCGTATCGATTATTGTGATGGCGACCCTCGTAGGTTGGATGGTTGCCGAGTGTGTTGGCCTGGCGCCGGACGACTTTGCCCCACTGGGCCTTTCGCCGCTTGCCCTTACGCTCCTGCGCGTGGTGATGAGCTTCGTTGGCGTATTCGGCTTCTCGGTGATGTTCAACAGCCCGGTAAAGATGGCCGCGGCAGCTGGGTTGATCGGCGCCGTGTCCAATACCCTGCGTCTGACCCTTGTCGATGCGCCGACGATGATTCCCTTCCTGGGCCTCAGCACGGGAATGCCTCCCGAGGCAGCAGCGTTTATCGGCGCGCTGGTATCGGGGCTGCTCGCAAGCTTGGCTGAAGTCAAGCTCACCTACCCGCGCATCGCCCTCACGGTGCCTTCGATTGTCATTATGGTGCCGGGCTTGTATCTGTATCGCTCGATGTATTACATGTGCACCTTCGACACGGTCAATATGCTCGGCTGGTTTGTGCGCGCAGTGCTCATCGTAGCGTTTCTGCCCGTTGGACTGGGTGTGGCGCGTACGCTCACCGACCCCCGCTGGCGCCACACCAGCTAATTGGTGCAAGGGGGACATGTTACTTTGCACCAAATGAGTTGCGGTGAAATAGGGACTGAATTGCTGCTTAAAGGGTCAAAACAGTCCGTATTCCACCGCAACTTATGGGGTCGGGGGTTTTGGTGCCCTGCATCTCCACAAACTCAACGCTTACGAAGCGCGCGCCGTTCGTGTTAGGGTAGTTCCACCACATAAGTAGTCGCAGACGCGCGTAACACGGGCGGGCGAGATGAAGTCCCAACAGCTCCATCTTGCCCGCCCGTTTTTGTTGCGTGGTGCCGCGGCGTAACACAGAAAGGAATCTGCCCTTTATGCCTATCAACAAACGAGAGAGCCTGCTGTTCACCTTTATCATGTGCTTTTGCATGGTGCTCTGGATGAGCATCTACAACGTTGCCCTGCAGCACGGGGCCATCAACGGCGAGGTCGTTGCCACTGCGTGGCTCGGCTTCCCCGTTGCCTACATTTTTGCCATGTGCTGCGACTGGTTCGTCGCCAGCCCGCTCGCCAAGGGTTTCGCCTTTAAGTACTTGGTCACGCCGGGCAAGAGCTCGCCACTTGCCATGACGCTCGCCGTCAGCTCCTGCATGGTCGTTCCCATGGTCATCATCATGTCGCTGTACGGTGCCTGTGAGGGTCTGACGCACATGCCCGGCGGCATCCTTGCGAACCTGTATTCCGTGCCCGCGATCTGGATGATCAACATCCCGCATAATTTTGTGATGGCGCTGCCGTGGAACCTTTTGGTAGCCGGTCCGATTTCCCGCTTCGTCTTCCGTCGCGCCTTCCCTGTGGGGACGGTTTTCGAGGAGGAGCATGCCGAGCTCTTGGAGCAGGCTATGGCTCCTGAGTGCGAGTAGCTCGCTTAGGGATCTGCTGAGCGCGGGCGACTTGCTTGGTTGGAGCCCTAAGCGTGGATAGCTCTCTCGGCGACATCGCGGGCGTGAGCGGTGCGCATGACCGGAGGGCCCGTGCTGCTCCGTTGCCCGACGTGCTAGCGCGCAGAACAATCTGTTGGTGCATTCGGCGGCTGCTGAAGCGTTTCGGCAGCCGCTTTTTATACGGAGTTTAAATACAACAGTCTGTTGTATTACGTAGAGTGGTATATCTCTAGCGGGAAAAATGCGAGAGACGGAGCATTATGGCGTTGCTAGTAGGACTGGACGTAGGGTCGACGACGACCAAAGTTTACGCGATGCACGAGGATATGACCGAGGCGTGGTGGGGATATCGCCGCCACGGGGCGTGTCAGACAGCGAGCGTGCGCGCCATGCTCGGCGAGCTCGCCGAGCGCTTTCCCCATGAGTCACTGCGCGTTGCGGTGACCGGCTCGGGTGCGCGCGATATCGCGACCGCGCTGGGCGCCTCGTACGTTCAGGAGGTGGTCGCCAACGCGCTCGCGATCAGCAGGTTCTATCCGCAGACGCGCTGCGCCATCGAGCTGGGCGGCCAAGACGCCAAGATGATCTTCTTCCGCACCAACGATAAGGGAGACATCGAGGTTGCCGACATGCGCATGAACGGCTCGTGCGCAGGCGGTACCGGTGCATTTATCGACGAGATGGCAAAGCTCATGGGGGTCGGCACCGAATCGGGCGAGTTCGAGCAGCTCGCAAGCCGGGGAACGACCGTCCACGAGGTCTCGGGCCGCTGCGGCGTGTACGCAAAGACCGATATCCAGCCGCTGCTCAACGAGGGCATTCCTACCACCGACCTGGCGCTTTCGGCGCTTCACGCGGTCGCCCGCCAAACGATCGGCGGTCTGGCCCAGGGTATCGACATCGAGCCGCCGGTAATCTTCGAGGGCGGTACGCTCGCCTACAACCCCACACTGGTCCGCGTGTTCCGGGAGCAACTGAATCTATCGGACGATCAGGTTATCGTCCCGCGCGATCCGCAGATCATGGTCGCGCGCGGTGCCGCCCTGTCGCTGACCGACATGTTCGCATCGTCCCAACCGATCGACCTTCCCGACGCTTTTGTCCGGCTGGATAAGCTCGAGACGGTCGCGCCCGCAAGCGGGGAGGGACGTCTTGCCCAGCCCTTTTTTGCCACACCTGCCGAGCAGGCGGATTTTACGGCACGCCATGGCAAAGAGACGCCGGCAAAGGGTCCGGATGCGTATGCGCCCGGAGAGACGGTGCGTGTGGCGCTCGGTATCGATTCGGGGAGCACGACGACCAAGTTCGCCCTGGTCGATGAGGCGGGTGAGCTTGTCGATTCGTTCTACGCGTCTAATAACGGCAGACCGCTCGACGTCGCCCAACAGGGTCTTGTCAGCTTGAAGAACCGCTGGGAGACAGCGGGAGTCACGCTTGCGATCGATGCCGTGGGCACCACGGGATACGGCGAGGAGCTTTTCGCGCGCGCGTTCCACGCCGACTACCATACGGTCGAGACGGTCGCGCACGCCCGCGCCGCGTGCGCATGCGTTCCCGATGCGACCTTCGTGCTCGACATCGGCGGACAGGATATGAAGGCCATCTGGCTCAACCACGGCGTGCTGACCGATATCGTCGTCAACGAGGCGTGCTCTGCGGGCTGCGGCTCGTTCCTCGAGGGTTTTGCCAAAAACCTCGGAATAGCCGTTGAGGATATCGCGACCGAGGCATTTTCGTCCAAAGCCCCCGCCGTTCTCGGCAGCCGCTGCACGGTGTTCATGAACAGCAGCGTCGTTTCCGAGCAGCGGCGCGGTAAGGGTCCGGGCGACATCATGGCCGGTCTCTGCCGTTCGATTATCGAGAACGTGTTCACCAAGGTCATTCGCGTTTCAAATCTCAACCGTCTGGGCGACAAAGTCGTCGTCCAGGGCGGCACGTTCCGAAACGACGCGGTGCTGCGCGCATTCGAGCAGTATCTGGGCAAACCCGTCACGCGTGCGCCCCACCCGGGGCTGATGGGCGCTATCGGTATCGCCCTGCTCGCGCGCGAGGAATGCCGCAAGGGCGACGCCGGCACGTCGTTTATCGGGCTCGATGCCGTGGAGCGCTTCGAGCATCGCGAGTTCGGCGGCGTTACCTGCCGTCGGTGCAACAACCGCTGCCAGCGCGCGGTCGTGGCATTTGGCGACGGCTCGCTTTACGTCACGGGCAATCGCTGCCCGCGCGGCGGCGCCATCTCATGGGATGAGCTCGTGCGCGAGGTTCCCGCGGCGGAGGAGCTGCGTCCGCAGGGTGCTTGCGAGGCACAGGCACCCGGCACGGGGCGCGACCGGACCGCGGCTGCCCCCAATCTCTTTGTCGACCGCGAGAAGCTGCTGTTCGAGCCGTACCCCACGGTTCCCGTCTGCGGGGGGCGCGATGTCACGATCGGCATTCCCCGTGTGCTCGAGTTCTGGGACACCATGCCGTTCTGGTCGACGTTCTTCAGCACGCTCGGCTTTAAGGTGCGCGTCTCGGGACGCAGCACCAAGGCGATGTACGAGCGCGGTCTGGCGCACGTCACATCCGACACCGTGTGCTTCCCGGCCAAGCTCGTCCACGGGCACATCCGCAATCTCGTCGACGCCGGCGTCGACCGCATCTTCATGCCCATCATCACGACGGTGCCCACCGAAAACACCGCCTCTACCAGCGAGTGGATGTGCGCCGTCGTAAAGGGATACCCCTACGTGATGCGCAATTCCGATAACCCGGAGGAGCGTTTCGGCGTTCCGTTCGATACGCCGCTGTTCCACTGGTACGACGAGGGCGACCGAAACCGCCAGCTCAAGGCGTGGTGCAAGGAGACCTTCGATATCGATGCCGACCTGGTTGCCAAGGCGACCGAGCGGGCGGACCGCGCGCAGCAGACGTTTGAGAACCAGCTGCAGCTGCGCGGCAGGCAGGTGCTCGAGAACGTGCGCGAGGACGGCGGCTACGCGGTGGTGATCGCTTCGCGCCCGTACCACAACGACCCGCTGGTCAACCACGGGCTGCCCAAGCTCTTCTCTGAGCGCGGCATCCCCGTGCTGACGCCCGATGCGGTGCCGGGGGTCTGCAACGTCGATCTTTCCAACAGCCGCATCGACATCGTGAACAACTACCATGCGCGCATGCTGTCGTGCGCGGTCATCGTCGCATCGACGCCCGAGCTCGAGCTCGTGCAGATGGGCAGCTTCGGCTGCGGCCACGATGCGTATCTCACCGACGAGATCGCGCGCATGATGGGTGAGATGGGCTCCAAGGTTCCGATGATGATCAAGCTCGATGAGAGCGACGTCGCCGGTCCCATGGGCATTCGCGTGCGTTCGTTTATCGAGTCGGTCAACCGTCGTCGCGCGGAGGAGCGTGCCGAGGGCGCCCGGGTGCACGCGGTCCATCCGCTCGACGACCCGTATAAGGTCAAGTACACCAAGCGCGACCGGCACGACAAGATCGCGCTGGTCCCCAACACCTCCCATGCGTTCTGCAGGCTCATGACCGCGGCGATGCGCAATCAGGGCGTGCGCGCCGAGGCCCTTGATATCGGGCGCGAGGATGCCATCCGCCTGGGCAAACGCTATGTGCACAACGACATCTGCTTCCCCGCGCAAATCGTGATCGGCGAGGCGCTCGCGGCACTCGAGAGCGGTAAGTACGACCCGCACGACGTCGCCGTGGTGACTGGCAAGTATATCGGCGACTGCCGCCTGACGCACTACATGCCCCTGCTGCGCCGCGCGCTCGACGACGCGGGATACGACTATGTCCCGGTGCTCACCAACGACGACGTCGATGCCCACAATGCGCATCCGGGCTTCAAGCTCGGCCTTGGCCCGAGCATCCAGATCGCCTACGGTCTTCCCATGATCGATGCCCTCGAGGCTATGCTTAGGCGCATCCGTCCCTACGAGCTCGAGAAGGGCGCGGCGGACGCTGCGTTCGACCGCGCGCTCGATGAGGTTATCGAGGGCATGGAGCGCTCCGGGCTGAGAGGCCAGGCGACGGGCTTCAAACGCGCGCTTGCGATCATGGACGCCGTTCCGTACGACCGCTCGAACCCGCATCCGACCGTTCTCATCGTGGGCGAGTACCTGCTCAATTTCCATCTCGGCGCCAACCACGAGATCGAGCGCTACCTCGAGGACAACGGGCTCGAGGTCATCGAGGCGCGCATGACCGACGTGATCCGCAAGACCTATTTCTACAAGCATGCGCAGTCGCGCGAGTTCCACGTCGACCTGTCGCTGCCCGAAAAGGCCTGGTACGCCACGGCGGACAACCTGTTCGAGCTCGCGCACGACCGTTGCGACCGCCTGGGCGCGGCGAGCCCGCTCTACGAGCCGCCGACGCGCATGCCCGAGCTCGTGCGCGCGAGCGATAAGATCCTGCACCATACGTTCGATGCGGGCGAGGGCGTGCTGATTCCGGCGGAGATTCTCGAGCACGCCAAGCGCGGCTGCCGCAACTTCGTGATCCTGCAGCCGTTCGGGTGTCTGCCCAACCATGTCGTGGGGCGCGGGCTCATCCATGCGCTCAAGGAGCAGTATCCCACGGCGCAGTTCCTGCCGCTCGACTACGATCCCGACGTGAGCTTCGCCAACGTGGAGAACCGTCTTCAGATGCTCATCATGAACGCCAAGGCGCAGAGGTGCGGTGAGGCGCATGGCGAGACCGCGTAAGGACGCCGATGCGCCCGATGCGCGCACCCGTATCATCGAGGCGTTTTGGGGGCTCATCGAGAACAACAGCATCTTCGAGCTGTCGGTTGGCGAGGTGACCCGCGCCGCCCAGTGCAATCGCGGAACGTTTTACTACTATTTTCACGATTTCGATGAACTCGTCGCCATCGCCATAGCCCAGCTGCTGCAGGATAACGAGCTCATCACCGATGCCCTCTGGCATTTTTCGAGCGAGGGCGACCTTTCGGCGTTCGACCGGCGCGACGTCCGCTGCCTGCTGCGGCGCATCGTCATCACCATGAGGGCGGGTGTCGCCGAGCAGGTCGTGCAGGGCATCCATACGATCATCATCGACCGCGTGAGAGAGATCGTCCACCCCGACGGAGAAGAGCTCAAGGCAGATTCGAGCTTTGCGGTGGGCTTTCTGGTCTCGGGCATCATGGGCTTTGTGATGGCGGTCGGCTTTGCCCGGGAGGGCGGCGAGGAGATAGACCTCGAGCAGCCGGGGGACAGCGCGTGCGCGTACCTGAGGGCGGTCGCCATGCAGACGGTGGAAACGGTCGCGCAAGTCGAGGGCGTCGATACATCCGAGCTGCTCGAACGCGTCTCCAAGGAGGCCGATGCCTATCGCGCATCGCGTGCGACGAGTCCCGACGTGGTGAAAGACGCCTAGGGTTTCTCTTGCGGGGCGCCTGTCGCGCATCGCGCGGTGAGTCCCGCGATGCGGTCATAACCTGCATTCATGTGAGCCGGGTTTATAGATATTCCTCCAGCTGTTAACATAGACAACCTGTGGGTAAAGAGACAAAAGCGCCGCCGACGGGCGGGCGTTTTGATTTCGATGAACTCATGTAAGGAAACGAGCATGTTAGATAGATTTACCGATCGAGCGCGCAAGGTCATGTCGATGGCCAAACAGGAGGCGCTCGATCTGCACTCAAATAAGGTGGGCACCGAGCACCTGCTGCTCGCACTCGCCAAGGAGGACGAGGGCATCGCTGCCGAGGCGCTGCGCTCGCTTGATATCTCCTACGACGACATCATGGACACCCTCAAGGAGGTCCAGACCACGGTTCCCGAGCCCAGCGAGGAGACCGAGGCTGCCAAGCTTGCCTTTACGCCGCTCGTCATTAGCGTGATGGAGCGCTCCTTCCGCGTGGCACGTGAGAACAACCAGACCTACGTGTCGACCGAGCACTTGCTGATTGGCATCGTCGAAGAGGGTAACGGCATGGCCATGGACATCCTCATGCGCCTGGGTGTGTCGTCCGCCTCCATCAAAAAGGCTATCGAGAAACTTACCGCCAAGGACCAGGACAAGAAGCGTCCGCTCGCTGGTGCCGGTGCTGGTCGTCCCGGTGCGGGTCTGCCGTTCTTTAGCGGCTCGGATGCCTCTCAGCAAAAGGGGAGCGGCACCGACACGCTCAAGCAGTTCGCCACCAACCTCACGCAAAAGGCGCGCGACGGCGAGCTCGATCCCGTGATTGGCCGCGAAAAGGAAGTCCAGCGCATGATGGAGATCCTTTCGCGCCGCACCAAGAACAACCCGCTTATCCTGGGCGATCCCGGCGTGGGCAAGACGGCCATCGTCGAGGGCCTGGCGCAGCAGATCGCTGCCGGCAACGTGCCCGAGAACCTCATGAACCAGAACATCTGGACGCTCGACCTGCCGGGCCTCGTTGCGGGCGCCAAGTATCGCGGTGAGTTTGAGGAGCGCCTCAAGAACGTGATCCAGGAGGCCACCGAGGCCGACGACGTCATCCTGTTTATCGACGAGATGCACACTATCATCGGTGCCGGTTCTGCCGAGGGCTCCATCGACGCGAGCTCCATGCTCAAGCCCGTGCTTGCGCGCGGTGCCTTCCAGATTATCGGCGCCACCACGGCCGAGGAATTCCGTAAGTACCTCACCAAGGATCCGGCCTTTGAGCGTCGCTTCCAGACCATCGATGTCGAGGAGCCGAGCGTCGAGGACACGGTCAAGATCCTGACCGCGCTCAAGCCGCGCTACGAGGAGCACCACCATGTGCGCTATACGCAGGGTGCTATCGAGGCCGCCGCGAACCTTTCCAACCGCTACATTCAGGACCGCTTCCTGCCTGATAAGGCCATCGACCTCATTGACGAGGCCGGCGCCCGCGCCCGCATCGCCGCCAACCGCGCGCCCGAGCCGGTGCGCGAGGCCGAGCATCGCGTGGAGGAGCTTAAGGCCGCCGCGCAGGAGGCCACCGAGAGCGACGACATGAACAAGGCCGCTGAGATCACCGAGCAGCAAAAGGCTGCCGAGATTGAGCTCGCCGAGGCCAAGGCTGCCTGGACGGCCGAGCTCGACGCCAGCCCGCTCACCATCGATGTCTCCCAGATTGCCGACATCGTGTCCGTGACCTCGGGCGTGCCGGTGTCCTCGCTCACCGAGAGCGAGAGCCGCCGCCTGCTGCAGGCCGAAAGCGTGCTCAAGACGCGCATTATCGGCCAGGACGAGGCCGTCGAGGCCGTTGCCAAGGCCGTGCGCCGCAGCCGCTCGCCGCTCAAGGACCCGCGTCGCCCCGGCGGCAGCTTTATCTTCCTGGGCCCCACCGGCACGGGCAAGACCGAGCTCGCCAAGACGCTCGCCGAGTATCTCTTTGGCAGCAAGGACGCGCTCATCAGCTTCGATATGTCGGAGTTTGGTAGTGAGTTCGAGGTCTCCAAGCTCATTGGTAGCCCTCCGGGCTATGTGGGCCACGACGAGGGCGGCCAGCTCACCAAGGCCGTTCGCCGTCATCCGTACTCGGTCGTGCTGTTCGACGAGATCGAGAAGGCGCACCCCGACATCTTCAATATCCTGCTGCAGGTGCTGGAGGAGGGCCGCCTGACCGATAGCCAGGGCAAGACGGTCGACTTCCGCAACACCGTGATCATCATGACGTCCAACGTGGGCGCCCGCGAGATCGCGCAGGATGCGAGCGTTGGCTTTGGCACCACCGGCGAGCAGGGCCTCACCTCGAGTGAGATCCGCGGCCGCGCGATGGGCGAGCTCAAGCGCCTGTTCCGCCCCGAGCTGCTCAACCGTATCGACGACATCGTGGTGTTCCAGAAGCTCTCGGGCGAGAACCTGACCAAGATTGCGCACCTGCTGGTGGACGATCTGCGCCAGCGCCTGATCGCAAACGGCATGAACATCAAGCTTACCGATGCGGCCTACGACAAGATTGTGGCGGAGGGTACCGACCTCACCAACGGCGCGCGTCCGCTGCGTCGTGCTATCCAAAAGCTCATCGAGGATCCGCTGTCCGAGGAACTGCTGGCTGGCGAGTGGGGCGAGGGCGATACCGTCCTGTGCGACGTGGCCGATGGCAAGTTTGTCTTTAGCCACGGCACGGGCGAGATCCCGGCACCGCGTCCGGTGGGCACGCTCGGTGGCGATACCGCCCCGGCGGCACCGCACACCGGCAACGCCGCGCCCGTGAGCGGCGGCGTGACCTCGGGCCCCGGCGGCATGATGCAAGCCGGTTCCGGCGCGCTGTAGGGCGTGGCGACAATTTGATACGCGCAATCGAGGCGCTCCGGAAAGGGCGCCTCGATTTGTAGAGCTGCGGAAGTTGTGGCCGTTACGCTATACGGTCCACCGTTAGCCGATGATGCGAGGGCGCTCGGCGTTTTCGACTGGTTTATGCACGCAAAGTCTGGGAATATACAAGTCGCATGTCTTACTGTCTAACCAGTTGCGCCAAGGAGGCACCATGGACTACAAGATTACCGGCTACGAGCCCGCCCAGCTGTTCCATTTCTTTGAGGAGGTCAGCGCGATCCCCCGTGGGTCTGGCAACGAGAAAGGCATCAGCGATTTCCTGGTCGCGTTTGCCAAGGAGCGCGGTCTCGATGTGTATCAGGACGAGGTCTACAACGTCATCATTCGCAAGCCCGCATCTGCCGGCGCCGAGAATGCCCCGACCGTGATGCTGCAGGGCCACATCGACATGGTGTGCGACAAGCTGGGCTCCGTTGAGCACGACTTTACGACCGATGGTATCGACCTGGTCGTCAAGGACGGCGTCCTCACCGCTAACGGCACCACTCTGGGCGCCGACAACGGTATTGCCGTCGCTCTGATGCTCACTGTTCTCGATGATGATTCGATCGTTCACCCCGCCCTCGAGTGCGTATTCACCACCGACGAGGAGACTGGCCTGGTCGGCGCCGAGACGCTCGACAAGTCCCAGATTAGCGCCCGCACCATGATTAACCTTGACTCCGAGGAAGAGGGCGTTGCCACCGTCAGCTGCGCCGGCGGCGTCGTCGTTACCTACACCTGCCCCATCGTGCGCGAGCACAAGACCGGTAGCACCCTCACGCTCGACATCTCCGGCCTGCTGGGCGGTCACTCCGGCAGCGATATCAACCTGGAGCGCGGCAACGGCAATCTCATCATGGCCCGCATCATCGACCGCCTGATGGTTGCCGGCGAGCCCGCCATCGTTAGCTTTAACGGCGGCACCAAGGACAACGCCATCAACCGTGAGTGCAAGGCTGTTCTGGTCTACGCCGACCACGCTGCCGCCGAGGCCGCGGCCCAGATCGCAAAGGGCATCATCGCCGACGTTACTGCCGAGCTCGAGGTCTTCGACCCCGGCTTTACCTGCACGGTTGAGATTGCCGACAACGCTGAGGTCGAGGCCATGGACGAGAAGTCCGCACTTGCCCTTATTCGCGCTCTGCGTCTTGCCCCCAACGGTGTGATCCGCCGCAACGTCGCCACCGACGGCTCCGTCGAGGTTTCCTCCAACATCGGCGTGGTTGCCACCTCCGATGACGAGGTCAAGATCATGCTGTCCCCGCGCTCCTCGATCACCTCGCTGCAGAACGAGTTCAAGGACCGCCTGCAGACGCTGGCCGATGTCCTGGGATTCGACGCCAAGTTTGAGTTCGAGTATCCCGGCTGGAGCTATGCCGAGCATTCGCCGGTCCGCGACATCTTTGTCGAGAGCTATCGCGAGCTCTTTGGCTCCGAGCTGCGCATCGAGTCCATTCACGCCGGCCTTGAGTGCGGCCTGTTTGCCGAGGCCCTGCACGGCCTGGATGCCATCGCCGTGGGCCCGACGCTCTCCGATGTCCACACCCCGGACGAGAGCATGGAGCTCGCTTCTGCCGAGCGCTTCTACGAGCTGCTCATCGACGTCCTCAAGCGCCTTGCCGCGTAAAGGTTGCGCTAGCAGCAGTCCGAGTCACGTGCTAGCGGATTGCAAATGACATTACGAGAGGGGGCATTCGAGCGTTTGCGACGGGTGCCCCCCCTCTTTTGTTTGATAATTGCGAAATTACGGTCACCTAGTCCATTTCTGCCCTGATGAGGTCGAGGGTGCGCTGGCAGTTTTCGCGGACGGGGCCGAGCATATGCTCGCGCAGGTCCGCCATGCCGGGCAGGTCGGCGTATTCGTCCATGACCTCTTCCATGCAAATGGGTACCTCGTAGGCGAGGTCCATCATGGTCGCAAAGCAAAACTTCTCAGAAAGCCCGGCATCGGTGAGCGCCGCCTCCAGTGCGGGGTCGCCCATACCGTGGTATCGGCGGATGGCGCCTGGACCGATGCGCCCCACACGATTTTCGCCGCCAACGCTCATGGCAAGGCGCGCCCGGCGACGCATGCGCTCATACGCCAAACCCGACGCGACATCGTACATTCGAGCCATCATGGCTGCGCCGTCGTTTCCAAGGAGCAGGGAATAGTTTTTCGCATGCGCATCCGGTGCGCCGATAATGGCGTTGAAGAACAGTATCTGCGTAAACAGATATAGGTTAAGTTGATGGTGGCTCGTATTTACGAGGAGCTCTTGAATGTCGCGGGTGGTCGGGCCGCCGTCTGCCGTGTACTTTTGGGAGGGCATCACCCCAAGTGCCTGACAGAGGTCTTCTTGATGTAGGCGCCTGATCGTTCCGTCTTCGACTTTCACACGGTCATAGCGCTCAACAATGAGGGCAGGTTCGTCCTCAAACATACGATATTCGACGTTTGCCGTTGCGATGCCGGCGCGCTGGGCGCTTTTCATGCAGACAAACTCATTCAGAGCCTCGAGTTTAAATCCGATAACGCCATTTTTGAAAATATGCGTCGTGGGCGAGGAGCCCATGCATTCGCACCAGCGGCCGTTTATGAACGCGAGCGCGAACTTGCCCTGGTTGCCTCCGAGTGACCAACTTTCATCTAGACCCATCCACGATGCATCGCGGTCATCTCTGATCGACTTGAGACGGAGAGCAATTTCGTGGTCGTCTATAGGGCGGTATTCGCCAGCGCGATGCAGGACGGCATCGGCATCTTCTTCGGCACAAAACTGCACTCCGCCCGGACAGTCGAGTCCGATATGGCTGAGCAACGCAACGGGATTGTTGGGCCTAACGTCGAATTCGGCGGCAATCGCTTTTCGCTGGTCCTCGCTGTCGGGTAGAAGGCCAAACAGGTACGGATTCATGACCTGTTGTCCGTATGTGCGATTCGATACGGGTATGTTGGTCGATAGGGCTGGCCCGTCATAGTCATGATCGTAGGTAAAGCTGATAAGACCGTTCTCATCTTGCGTGAGCGTTCCCGCAGGTACGTCGCAAATAATGGTCCGAAGTGATGTTCTGGCCATTGGCTATTTCCCTTCGGGCTTGGTTTGGTTAGATACGTTTGCGGCAATCGAGACTCCGAGATTGGACATGGCGAAATCGGCGAAGACCTCGTCGTAGAGTGCGGATGTAAAGGGGGCATCTGCAAGAGCCGGAATGGGGGTACTACGATGGTTGCGATGATGAGGACGTTGAGTGTGATGGCGCCTGGGGATGCTGCGAGGCAGCGGATTGGCATGCGGGGCGTCGACTGGTCGCTCGTTTTTCGCTTCGCCGATATCCCCTTGAGCGGCGAGTGCCAGTCCAAGAGCATTGAAAATCGTCAGCAGCTTGTCGAGTCGAATGCCGGTGGCGTCTCCTAGCTCGAGCGATGCGAGCAGACGCTCCGAAACACCGGCTTTTTTAGCGAGGGTCGCACGGGTGAGACCCTGAGCCTCGCGTGCCTGGCGCACGTAGATGCCAGCTTGGCGCGGTGTGGTGATGGGAAGGGTGTCCACGGCGATCTCCTAACGTGCAGACTTTTGCATATTAGTATGACATGCAAAAGTCTGCACGAAAAGGCCTCATGCAAAACTCTGCATAAGGCCTTGTGCTGGCGTTGAGTTTTGAGCGATTGTGCTTGGCGTTACAGCGCCAAAATCCCCAGATGCTCAAGCAGGATCTTAAGCCCGATGAGGATGAGTACGACGCCACCCACGATGGTGGCGGGTTTTTCGTAGCGCGCGCCAAAGGTGTGGCCGATCGCTACGCCGGCGACGGAGAAGATAAACGTTGTGACGCCGATAAGCGATACAGCGGGAACGATGTCAACCGAGAGCGCCGCAAACGAGACACCTACGGCTAGGGCGTCAATCGAGGTGGCAATGGCAAGAATCAGATATTCTGCCAGGTCAATCTTTTCGGCATCCTTGCCGTCGCCCCCATCCTCGTCTTCGGTAAAGGCTTCCCACAGCATTTTGCCGCCGATAAAGGCCAAAAGGATAAAGGCGATCCAATGGTCGATGGGTCCGATGATGCCCATGAATTGACTGCCGAGCGCCCATCCGATTACGGGCATGCCGGCCTGAAAGCCGCCAAAGAACAGGCCGAGCACTACGGCGACCTTAAGGTTGATCTTCTTCATGCCAAGGCCCTTGCAGATGGATACGGCAAAAGCGTCCATAGAAAGGCCGATAGCGAGCAGCACGAGCTCGGCGAGTCCCATAGTCTGGCTCCCTCTCTGCGGGCGAGCCCGATTACGCGACTACTCCCTCATTTATATGAGACCCGATGCTACCACATGAGCAGTCAAGAGAGCCTCGTCCCAAATGAGCTACCTAAGCTGTGTTCGCTCATTCTGTAAGCATCGGATTTTGCGGGCGTCACAGGGGCAAACCGTGAGAAACTTATTGACGTTTATGGAGCGTATACGATGGGAGCGATGCCTTGGATAAGAACGAGCTGCAAAAGCGTATGGAACAGGCCATCCGCCTGACGGCACCTGGTCAGCCGATCCGCACCGCCCTCGACATGATTATCGCCGGTCACCTGGGCGCCCTTATCTGCGTCGGCGACACCGAAAACGTGCTCGCTGCCGGTAACGACGGCTTCCCGCTCAACATTTCGTTCACCTCGAATCGTCTGTTCGAGCTCTCCAAGATGGACGGTGCCATCGTCATCGACGGCGACCTCACCCAGATCCTGCGCGCCAACTTCCACCTCAATCCCGATCCCTCGCTTGCCACGAGCGAGACGGGCATGCGTCACCGCACCGCCGCTCGCATGTCGGTGCTCACCGATGCCATCGTGATCTCGGTTTCGGCTCGTCGTGCCGTCGTTAACGTGTACGTCCACGGCAAGAGCTACGAGATCCAGCCCGTTACCACCATCATGAGCTCGGTCAACCAGCTCGTCGCCACGCTCCAGACTACCCGTCAGTCGCTCGATCGCTCCCTGCTGCGCCTGACGGCCCTCGAGCTCGACGACTACGTTACGCTCGCCGACATTACCGGTATTTTTTCGAGCTTCGAGATCATGCAGCAGGCAAAGACCGAGCTTAAGGATTGCATTGTCAAGCTGGGCAACCAGGGCAAGCTCGTGCAGATGCAGCTCGAGCAGCTCGCCGGCTCCAGCATGGATACCGAGTACGACCTGATGATTCGCGACTACGCGAGCGATTCCTCCGAGGCAAACGCCGAGAAGATTCGCACTGAGCTTGCCCGTATGACGCCTAAGGACCTGTCCGACCCACAGCATGTGGCGGCGGTTCTGGGTTACGACGACCTGGACGAGGACTCCGTCATGACACCGCTAGGCCTGCGCACGCTTTCGCGCGTGTCCGTCGTGCGCGACGGCGTGGCCGAGAAAATCGTCGACGAGTATGGCTCGCTGCAGGAGCTCATGGACGACATCAGCGAGGATCCGGAGCGCCTGGGCGACTTTGGCGTCAACAACCCTGCCATTCTTGCGGACTCCCTGTACCGCATGAAGGGCACCAAACAGGGGAACGCATAATGGCGCCCGTATGCGCCGTGGTCGTTGCCGGCGGCAGCGGCCAGCGCTTTGGAAATCCCGGCGGCAAGCAGCTCGTTAACGTGGCGGGCCGTCCGCTCATGAGCTGGTCCATCCGTGCGTTCGATCGGAGCGACAAAGTCGGCCACATCGTGGTGGTGTGTCCTGCCGAGCGCCGTGCCGAGATGCGCCGCCTGGCCATCGACCCGTTTGACTATGATACGCCCATCAGCTTTGCCGATGCCGGCGATACCCGTCAGGATTCCACCCGTGCCGGCGTGCATGCGGTTCCGGCGGGTTTCGAATATGTCGCCATTCACGACGGCGCTCGTCCGCTCATTACCACCGAGGCCATCGATCACGCTATCGACGTGCTTGTGGGCGACCGCTCGCTCGACGGTGTCGTGTGCGGTCAGCCCGCGATCGACACGCTCAAAATCGTCGACGGCGATAATATCGTCGAGACGCCGCCGCGCGAGCTCTATTGGGCTGCGCAGACGCCGCAGATCTTTAGCGTCGACGCCATGAAGCGCGCCCACACCGCAGCTATCGCCGAGGGCTTTATCGGTACCGACGATTCATCGCTGGTCGAGCGCATGGGCGGGCGCGTCCGCTGTGTCCAGAGCCCGCGCGATAACCTTAAGGTGACGGTGCCCGAGGACCTGCGTCCCGTAACCGCGATTCTGCTTGGCCGCATGGCCGAGGGAGAGGACCTTCCCCATGTTCAGTAACCTGCGCATTGGCCACGGCTACGACGTCCACCGTTTGGTGGAGGGGCGTCGATGTATCATCGGCGGGGTCGACATTCCCTACGAGCGCGGCCTGCTGGGCCACTCGGATGCCGATGTGCTCGCGCACGCCTTGGCCGACGCCATTCTGGGCGCCTGCCGCGGGGGAGACATCGGCAAGCTATTCCCCGACACCGATCCCGCCTATGAGGGCGCCGATTCGATGGTGCTGCTCGCTCGCGTGATGGACTATGCGCGCGAGCTGGGCTTCGAGTTTGTCGATGCCGATTGCACCATTGCCTGTCAGCAACCCAAGATCACCCCGCACCGCGATGCCATGCGCGCCAACCTTGCCCATGCCCTGGGTGTTGACGTCGAAAACGTGGGCGTCGCCGCCACTACGACCGAAAAGCTCGGTTGGGAAGGCCAGGGCGAGGGAATCGGCGCCTGGGCCGTCTGCCTGCTACAGAAAACCGTTAAGGAGTAACGAATGCGTATCTACAACAGCGCTACCCATAAAAAGGAAGAGTTCCAGCCCATCGAGTCCGGCAAGGTCCGCATGTACGTGTGCGGCCCCACGGTCTACGACAACATCCACATCGGCAATGCCCGCACGTTCATTAGCTTTGACGTGATTCGTCGCTGGCTCATCGCGAGCGGCTACGAGGTCACGTTCGCCCAGAACCTCACCGATGTCGATGACAAGATCATCAAGCGCGCCAACGAGCAGGGCCGTACCGCCGCCGAGGTTGCGACGGAGTTCTCTGACAAGTTTATCGGCGTCATGCGCGCCGCCAACGTGCTCGATCCCGATGTGCGCCCCCGCGCCACCAAGGAGATCGGCCCCATGATCGCCATGATTAAGACGCTCATCGAGCAGGGCCACGCTTACGCCGCCGATAACGGCGACGTGTACTTTGCCGTGCGCAGCGATCCCAACTATGGCCAGGTCTCGGGCCGCAACATCGACGACCTTATGGTTGGCGCACGCATTGAGGAGAACGAGGACAAGAACGACCCGCTCGACTTTGCCCTGTGGAAGGCCGCCAAGCCCGGCGAGCCCAGCTGGCCGAGCCCTTGGGGCGAGGGTCGTCCCGGTTGGCACACCGAGTGCGCCGCCATGGTGCATCGCTACCTGGGTACTCCGATCGACATCCACGGCGGCGGCTCCGACCTTGCCTTCCCGCATCACGAGAACGAGTGCGCCCAGGCCACCTGCGCCTGGCACCAGGGCTTCTCCAACACCTGGATGCACACGGGCATGCTGCTGGTTGACGGCGAGAAGATGTCCAAGTCGCTCGGAAACTTCTTTACGCTGGCCGAGGTGCTCGAGCAGCACTCTGCCGCGGCCCTGCGCCTGTTGATGCTGCAGACGAGCTATCGCTCGCCGCTCGACTTTTCTTGGGAGCGCCTGGAGGGTGCCGAGAACTCGCTCACGCGTATTGCCGGTACGGTCGAGAACCTTCGTTGGGCTGCGAACCATGCGACGGCCGATGCCGATGCGGCTGCCGCCGAGGCGTTTGCCGCCAAGGCCGCCGAGACCCGCGCCGCCTTTAAGGAGTGCATGGACGACGACTTTAACACCGCCGGTGCCATGGGTGCTGTCTTTGGCTTTGTCACCGAGTGCAATCAGTATCTGGAGCAGGCGGGCGATGCTGCCGACAAGGCCGCAGTCCTGGCTGCCGCCGATACGCTGGCCGAGCTGCTCGATACGTTTGGCGTTGAGCTTCCCGAGCCCAAGGTCGAGTTGCCGCTGGGCCTGCTGGGCGTTGCCGCCGGTTTGGTTGCCTACACGGGCGACGACGTGGACGAGGCCGCTGCCAAGATTCTCGAGGCTCGTGCCGAGGCTCGTGCCGCCAAGAACTGGGATCTGGCAGATGCCATCCGCGATCAGCTCAAGGACCTGGGCCTGACGATTGAAGATACCGCCGCCGGCACTCGTATCAAATCTCTCTAATCCCCGCGGGTTTCCCAAGCACCCGACCTTGCCGTTCAAACCGTCGCTCGCGTACTCAAGTACGCGTCGCTCCTCTTTCACGGTAATCTCGGGCACTTGGAAAACCCGTACCGACCGCCCGAGCCACGGCACCTTGCCTTTCAATCGTCGGGCATGACCTCAAGGTCTATGCCCTCCTCTTTCAAGGCAATCTGCCGCACCTCGGGCGGTCGGTCTATTTGTTTCGTTTGATAGTTGTATTTAGGAGGTCGCTTTATGGCCGACAATCGCAAGCGTGCATCGCGTGGAGGCAAGCAGGCTGCTTCTGGCTCGCGTTCGATTCGCCGCAATGACCGCGCTGCCGCTCCCAAGGGCCAGCGCGATCGCACCCAGGCCGCACGTCCGCAGCGCGATCGCAACCGCGACGCTGTCCAGACTCCCAAGGGCGAGTTTATCGAAGGTCGTCGTGCTGCCGCCGAGGCGCTACGCACTGGTTTTCCCATCAAGTGCGCGCTCATTGTCGAGGGCGGGGAGCGCGATGCCGCCTTGTCGCGCCTGGTCGACGACCTCAACGCCGCGGGCGTCCGCATTAAGTATGTGCCGCGCGCGCAGCTCGACGCACTGTCGAGCCATGGCGCTCATCAGGGCATCGCACTCGAGGTTGGCAACTTCCCCTATGCTGATGTCGCCGATATTCTCGACCGCGCCGGCGACGGTCCGGCGCTTGTCGTCGTGCTCGACCATGTGACCGACGACGGCAACTTTGGCGCCATTGTGCGCTCCGCCGAGGTCGTGGGCGCGGCCGGCGTCGTCATCGCCAACAAGCGTGCCGCCGGCGTGACCGTGGGCAGCTACAAGACCTCGGCCGGTGCTGTCATGCATCTGCCTATCGCGCAGGTTCCCAATATTGCCCGTGCACTCGATGACCTCAAGGCCGCTGGTTTTTGGGTGGGCGGTGCTTCCGAGCACGCCGAGGGCAGTTGCTGGGATGCTTCCTTCGAAGGTCGCGTGGCGCTCGTCATGGGCTCCGAGGGCGACGGCATCTCACGCCTGGTGCTCGAGAAATGCGACTTTTTGACCAAGCTTCCCCAGCGCGGCATGACCGAGAGTCTCAATGTGGCCCAGGCGACCACCGCGCTGTGCTTTGAGTGGCTGCGCCGCAATGCCGGCGAGCTTATGGGGGAGGAGTAGCGCATGTCCAAGAAGAACCGCGCCAAGTCCAAGGCCAAGCGCTTTGGCGAGGGCTCGGCCAAGCCGATTGTCTCGGCCGCGACCTACGGCGTGGGCGGCAATGCGTTTGCGCAGGCTATCGCCGACCCAGTCTCGACGGTGCACTCCAACAAGCCCGAGCTGCTGGTGGTCGACGGTTACAACGTGATCCACTGCACGCCGCGCTACGAAAAGCTCGTCTACGACCATTCCGACGATCCGTATTCCAGCGACGTCCACGATATGGCGCGCACCGCCCTCATCAACGATGTTGCGGCGTTTGCCCAGGGCCGTTACGAGGCCGTGATCGTGTTCGACGGCGCGGGCAACATCTCCAGCGAGCGTCCCAACCTGCCGGCGCGTGGCGTGCGCATCGAGTTCTCGCCGACCGGTGTTTCGGCAGATACCGTGGTGCAGAAGCTCTGCATCGAGGCACGCGAGGAAGGCCGCGCGTGCTCCGTGGTATCGAGCGACGGTACGATCCAGGCCGTTGTCATGGGTAAGGGCGTTACGCGCATCTCGAGCCGCATGCTGGTGGACGAGATCAAACAGATCGATAACGACGTTCACGAGGCAGAGGAAGCTCCGCAGATCAAGATGACTCTGGGCAGTCGCCTGAGCCCCGATGCCCTGGCCAAGCTCAAGGCCCTGCGCGGGAGGTAGGGAAGTTGGCGGGGCAATGCTGCCTCGCTAACTCCATTCAGCGATGTCGATCATTCTTTCGAGGCGCCACGTTAGCGCCTCTTTTAGATATGGCAGCCTTGCCGTGAGCGCGTCGTTTCTGGAAAGAATCTCGATTGCCTCGTCAACGAAGCCTTCGAGTTTGTCGCCGTCAAACCAGCCCATGTCCTCGACGAGCAACATTTGTTTGGCGGGGCTTGAATGAAATTGTGCGCTGGTAAAACTGTGCTCTCCCGCCCTAAGCTCCTCTAGTGATATGTTGCACCAGAGCGATGAGCCCGAATCGAAGATGGGGGCAGGTCTGCAGGCTTGCGTGTTTACGTTTCGCACGAGGCCGAAGTTGCGCCAATGACGATCGTAGTTGGCAATGATGTCGTCACATACGATCATGCGGTCAAGGGCATCCTTGACGCCTGTCACCCCGAGCTCCTCGCAGTTTGCTACATATCGCTCGTAGTCGGTTAGCCGTTCATCTGCGTTTGCGTGCTGGTTTACATAGAATGCAGGGACATACTCTTCTTCATCAGTTAAGAAGACATCGCATGTGCTCAGGGCGGAAGTGCCCGTGCCCTCGAGCGAGTAAGGCACATAATCGCAGGCGTTTAGAATGCGACGGTGGAGCGCGGTCGCCACCAGCTCGTTATAAGGTTCCTGGTCCAGGTGCGCTCCTGCCTTATGCAGAATTCGACGTTCGCCCTCGCACGTCCAGTACTTTTGAAGATTGCCGTCCGAGGTGTTATCGGGCTTTGCGGCAGCCGCTTTTCCCTCTGGGGCAAAGGGTGCAATGGACAGTGAGACGTCATCAAAGGCGTTATTGAAGAAGTTGATATCCTCCCAGGTGAGACCGGAACCTTGGGGCCTAATCCAATACTGGTCGGATAAGGAGAGGCCGAGATTTCGCTGGACGAGTTCATCGGGAACATCGACTGCGGCTTCTGCAAGCAGGGAGGCTAGCCCAATGCGTGCGAGCGGGATACCGCGGCCGCGCCACCAGATGCGGAAGGAGTCGAGCGATATGGGGCTATTAGGGCCAAATACTCCAATAGGGGCGTGGGCGTAATCGATGTCGGCACCGATGTGGGTAAAGTCTTTTCGCGATGTGCTGTAGACCAGCTGAGCGACTTCGTACGTGCGGTTCATGAGGGTGAACGCGATCTCGCTCTTACCGTGGCCGCGGCGGGGACGTCCCCCCGTTTTGGTCACAGAGCGGAGTCGCGTGTCGACGCTGTCTTTGTCGATGAGCCATACACCAGAAGCCTTGCGGGCATCAAGTGCTCCGTTTTTTATGAGCTCCTGCACCCTGCGCGGAGTGATGCCGAGCAGCTCGGCGGCTTCTTTGGTAGTAAGCATCGCGAAACCCTTCGCCAGAACGAATAGTTTTATATATAGCAATTGTAATTAAAACTATTCGTTCTGGCGAATGGTTTTAAGATTGAGGGCGCACTGACAGAAATGAACGGGCCTGGTACGCGTTGTTGCTGGATTTTGCATATTTGTATAACGCCGTGCGGCCTGTTGCGCCCCGTCCGCAATTCCTTTATTCTTAACTGGCTTCGCGTGAAAGCGCCAAGTGTGCCAGTGTGGCGCAACGGTAGCGCAACTGATTTGTAATCAGTGGGTTGCAGGTTCGATTCCTGTCACTGGCTCCATGAGAGTTTCGGGCTCTGTTCCCTTGTGGGACAGGGCCCGTTTCTATTTATGTCGATAAGTCAGCGTGTTTGGCGCCAACCGAGCTTCAGGTTTGTCTCGATTCGCAACACGAGTGGGCTGAAGACCTTCCTTATAGTTACAGATCGAGACATTGCCAAGGGACGGCCGATAACATCTCGATCTGTAACACGAAGAGGCTGAAAACCGTTCTAGCTGTTACAGAATGAGACGTAAGCTGAGGTCTCTGCGAAACATCTCGATCTGTAACAGATAGGGAAAAAATGTTCTCTAAATGTTACAGATCGAGACAAAGGCCGGACCGGGTTTAACTGTCGTGACCGAGCGTGGATTATCGGACACACGAGCGTGGAAAATCTTCCGCCTAGTGAATGAGCGTGGATAATCTGCCACTTTGGATTCGATGGCACGGCAAAGTGGGAGATTATCCACGCTCGATTTCAAACGGAAGAAAATCCACGCTCGATTTTGCCTGGGAAGAGCAATCTTCTGTCTGGGCAGCCCCGATCTCGACCTATATATAGGTGCAAATGAGTCGTTATCGAAGTAATATTCTGCAGGCTCACTCCACTGCACAAAAGTGTTACCTCGGGAAACGTCACCTCAGTATCCAAAACCACCGTCCTTCATATCCAAACTCAACAAACCCGCAGGTCATGGCTGTATAGATACGCCCGGAACCGTGTATCTAGAGGTTTTCGTTGACAGCCCCCAAGGTTGCATCGTATTATCTTTTTCGTTCGCGGGGGCGGCGGTCCAAAAGACCAAAGGACCTGCGGATACTTGAACGATTGGGAGTTTGCCCGAGTGGTTAATGGGGACGGGCTGTAAACCCGTTGGCTCTGCCTACATAGGTTCGAATCCTATAGCTCCCACCCGTCAAGTGCCTGTATAGCTCAGTCGGTAGAGCACTTCGTTGGTAACGAAGAGGTCACCAGTTCAAGTCTGGTTGCAGGCTCCATCCGGCGGTGTAGCTCAGTTGGTTAGAGCACACGGTTCATACCCGTGGCGTCACTGGTTCGAATCCAGTCACCGCTACCATAGGTAACACGGTGGCTTCTCAATAGTATGTTGAGAGGCCACTATGGTATAAAGGCAAAGTCCCGTCCGGGGACGACCTGTTAAGAGGAGGGCTTTATGGCCAAAGAGAAGTTTGAGCGCACTAAGCCGCATGTTAACATCGGCACCATTGGTCACGTCGACCACGGCAAGACCACGCTGACCGCTGCCATCACCAAGGTTCTCTCCGAGACCGAGGGCTGCAAGGCTGACTTCACTGCGTTCGAGAACATCGACAAGGCTCCCGAGGAGCGCGAGCGCGGCATTACGATTTCCGTCTCCCACGTTGAGTACGAGACCGCTGCCCGTCACTACGCTCACGTTGACTGCCCGGGCCACGCTGACTACGTCAAGAACATGATCTCCGGCGCTGCTCAGATGGACGGCGCTATCCTGGTCATCGCTGCTACCGACGGCCCCATGGCTCAGACCCGCGAGCACATCCTGCTCGCCCGTCAGGTCGGCGTTCCCTACATCGTCGTCTTCCTGAACAAGTGCGACATGGTCGACGATGACGAGCTCATCGACCTCGTCGAGATGGAGACCCGTGAGCTCCTCTCCGAGTACGATTTCCCCGGCGACGACATCCCCGTCATCCGTGGCTCCGCTCTGGGCGCTCTCGAGGGCGACGCCAAGTGGATGGACGCCATTCGCGAGCTCATGAAGGCCGTCGACGAGTACATCCCGACGCCTGCTCGTAACAACGACCTCCCGTTCCTGATGGCCGTTGAGGACGTTATGACCATCTCCGGCCGTGGTACCGTTGCTACTGGCCGTGTCGAGCGCGGTGAGCTCAAGCTCAACGAGCCCGTCGAGATCGTCGGCATCAAGGATACCCAGAACACCGTCGTTACCGGTATCGAGATGTTCCGTAAGTCCATGGACTTCTGCGAGGCTGGCGACAACGTCGGTCTGCTGCTCCGCGGCATCAAGCGTGAGGACATCGAGCGCGGCCAGGTTCTCTGCAAGCCCGGTTCGGTTACCCCGCACACCAAGTTCACCGGCGAGATCTACGTTCTGACCAAGGAGGAGGGCGGCCGTCACACCCCGTTCTTCGATGGTTATCGTCCTCAGTTCTACTTCCGTACCACCGACGTTACCGGTACGGTCAAGCTCCCCGAGGGCACCGAGATGGCTATGCCTGGTGACCACATTACCATCGAGGGCGACCTCATCCACCCGATCGCCATGGAGGAGGGCCTGCGCTTCGCTATCCGCGAGGGTGGCCACACCGTCGGTTCGGGCATCGTCTCCACGATCATTGAGTAAATTAGCTCTTTGATATAGCTGACTTAGAGAACCCGGCACTTATATGGGTGCCGGGTTCTTTTCTGCAATGGATATTGAGCCGTTGCTGGTGTCGAGAGGATCGATAATGGTCCTGGATGCACCGTCGATTAGCTCTCGATGGCTTCATTGATGTGTTCCAAATATGAATGGATCCACCGAGAACCAATTGACTCGAGGTTTTCATTGACAGCACTTACGTGGAGCTGATAAAGTAACAACTCGTGCCCGTACGGGGCGGAAATGAAAGGTTCAGGATACATGCGTACTCTAGTTACTCTTGCGTGCACTGAGTGCAAGCGCCGCAACTATACGACCACCAAGAACAAGTCGACCATGCCTGATCGTATGGAGATCAAGAAGTATTGCCCCTGGTGCCGTCACCACACGCTGCACAAAGAGACTCGCTAGTCTCTAGTCACATACGCCAGTAGTTCAATTGGTAGAGCATCGGTCTCCAAAACCGAGTGTTGAGGGTTCGAGTCCTTCCTGGCGTGCCAGTCATTATTCCGTAAGCTCCCACTTGGGGGCTTACGGTTTACTCATGTATAAGCGCATTGCGCGGAGGTAACCCAAATGGCCAACAAGAAGAACAAGAAGAAGGCTCAGCAGCCGGCACCTGCCAACAAAGCTGCCGCCAACTCCAAGGTTGAGGCCAAGAAGGCCGTTGCCAAGAAGAACGAGAAGGCTGCGAAGTCCAAGAAGAACGAGAAGCCTGGTTTCTTCGCCCGCACCAAGAAGTATTTCGCTTCGGTCAAGTCCGAGATGAAGCGTGTCACGTGGCCCGATAAGAAGGAGCTCGTGAACTACTCGGTTGTTGTTTGCGCTTCTCTGATCGTCGTCGGCGTCGTCATCGCTCTGCTCGATGCTGGCTTTGGCGAGGCTCTTGCTCTGTTCTCTGGATTGAGGGGCTAAACCATGTCTAAGCGTTGGTACGTCGTTCACACTTACTCTGGATACGAGAACCGCGTTAAGTCCGATCTCGAGCATCGCATCGAGACTATGGGCATGCAGGACCGTATCTTTGATATCGAGATTCCTATGGAGCGCGTCACCGAGATTAAAGAGGGTGGCAAGCGTGAGACCAAGGATTCCAAGATCTTCCCGGGTTATGTCCTGGTCCGCATGGAGATGGATGACGATGCTTGGACGTGTGTTCGTAACACGCCTGGCGTCACCGGTTTCCTAGGCGGCAACGGCAAGCCCGCTCCGCTTTCCCGCGACGAGTACAACAAGATGACTCGTCGTCCCGGTAAGGGCGATTCGCCCAAGCGCACCTCGGTTGATATTGAGGTCGGTACGTCCGTCCGCGTCACCGATGGCCCGCTTACCGACTTTGATGGCAAGGTCTCCGAGGTTAACACCGAGGCTGGCAAGCTCAAGGTCACGCTGATGATCTTTGGCCGCGAGACGCCGGTCGAGCTCGACTTTAACCAGGTCGCTGTCATCGCTTAAGTTTTCGTCCGTTCGCGCGAGCGTGCTTCTTCTGTGACTGCTCATCTCAGGAGTGCTTCTAACACGTGCGTGCTTACGATATAGCAAGTACTTCACACTCGTGATTCGAAAGGAATGACCATGGCTGAGAAGAAGGTTGCCAACGTCATTAAGCTCCAGATTCCTGCTGGTGCAGCAAACCCCGCTCCTCCCGTCGGCCCCGCCCTGGGCGCTGCTGGCGTGAACATCATGCAGTTCTGCCAGGCCTTTAACGCCGAGACGCAGGACAAGAAGGGTGACATCATCCCCGTTGAGATCTCTGTCTACGAGGACAAGTCCTTCTCCTTCATCACCAAGACCCCGCCGGCGGCTCACCTTATCAAGAAGGAGCTGAACCTCAAGTCTGGTTCCGCTAAGCCCCAGGCTGACAAGGTTGGTCAGCTCTCCCAGGAGCAGCTCACCAAGATCGCCGAGATCAAGATGCCGGACCTCAATGCCAACGACATTGACGCCGCCAAGAAGATCATCGCCGGTACCGCCCGTTCCATGGGCGTCACCATCGCTGAGTAGCGATTTCTTATGGTAACGGCGGGTGCTCCGACCGGGGCGCCCGTTAAATGTGTGCAATAGGGCACACGATACAATGTGGGAGGGCTCACGCCCGTTTAACCACAGGAGGTAATGCACATGGCTAAGCATGGTAAGAGCTATAACGCCGCTGCCGAGAAGATCGACCGCGCCACGCTCTACACCCCCCTTCAGGCTGCCAAGCTCATCAAGGAGCTCGACACCGCCAAGTTCGACGAGACCGTCGAGGCTCACTTCCGTCTGGGCATCGATACTCGTAAGGCTGACCAGAACATCCGTGGTTCCATCTCCCTGCCCCACGGCACCGGCAAGACCGTTCGTGTTGCCGTCTTCGCCGAGGGCGAGAAGGCCCGTGAGGCTGAGGCTGCCGGCGCCGACATCATCGGTTCCGACGAGCTCGTCGCCCAGATTCAGAAGGGCGAGATCAACTTCGACGCCGCTATCGCTACGCCGAACATGATGGCCAAGGTTGGCCGCATCGGTAAGATCCTTGGTCCCCGTGGCCTTATGCCGAACCCCAAGCTCGGCACCGTGACCATGGACGTCGCCAAGATGGTCTCCGAGCTCAAGGCTGGCCGCGTTGAGTACCGCGCCGACCGCTACGGCATCTGCCACGTGCCCCTGGGCAAGAAGTCCTTCTCTGAGCAGCAGCTCGTCGAGAACTACGCTGCCCTGTACACCGAGATTCTGCGCGTCAAGCCCTCTTCTGCTAAGGGCAAGTACGTCAAGTCCATCTCCGTGTCTTCCACCATGGGCCCTGGCGTCAAGGTCGATCCCGCTGTCCAGCGTGACTTCCTGGCTGAGTAACTGCTAGTTACTGCCTGAGTACAGCAAGCATTGCTAAAGAAACCCGGTTCTGCCTTGTGCAGGACCGGGTTTCTTGCTATCTCGGGTCAAAACCACCACAAAGGGGACAGGCACCTTTGTGGTGGTTTTGGCACTTTGGCGTCAATGTTATGGCATCGCAGCGAGCCGGTTCCAAGTGCCCCAGGTCGCCCCGAAAGAGGAGCGACGCGTACTTTGGTACGCGAGCGACGGTTTGAGGGGCGAGATGGGGTGCTTGGGGCCGGCGCAGCGTCAAGCCTTAAAGGTGGTTACCAGGGCGTTCTTGCGGTTGAGGACTCGATGGCTTCGTGGCGTTTGAGCTCGCGGCGCATGGTTTGTGAGTTGAGCCAAGCTGCTTGCCAGCCGCGGATGGGGTAGTGCGTCTGGTCGAGCTCAAACTGCGTATAGCCGCAGGCGTTGATGATCGTCGTTCCACACGCATGCTGCCGCTCGCGCTGAAAATCGTAACCGTAGCTTTGGTGTACATGCCCATGCACCATGTAGTCGGCCCCCCAGGACTCAAGCGCCGTGTTAAAGCACTCAAACCCTCGATGCGGCAGATCGTCCAAATCACCTACACCGGCGGCGGGTGCATGGGTAAGCAGAATGTCGCACCCGCCGACCATCCTAACCTTACGCGACAGCTTACGCATGCGCTTGGACATCTCGCGTTCGGTGTACATGTTGGCGCCGTCGCGATAACGCATGGACCCGCCAAGGCCCGCAATGCGAATCCCTCGGTACGTGTACACGCTGTCTTCTACGCAGATACATCCGCCCGGTGCATGACGTGCGTAGCGGTCATCGTGATTGCCGCGCACGTAGATGAGCGGTTTGTTGATGACCGTGACCAAAAACTCAAGATAGTCCGGGTCCAGATCGCCAGCGGACAAAATCAGGTCGACTCCCTCAAAGCGTTCCTTGCGAAAGCACTCCCAAAGGCATCGTTCTTCGGTATCGGCTATGGCAAGGATTTTCATAGGGCAGGGACTTTCGGCTCATCGTCGAGCTGCGGAATGGTGCCTACCACGTTGTCCGCCAGCCAATCCATCTCGACAATCTGCGTGCTCGGCAGCGGAGGGAAGCCTTCGATCTGTACCACGCCGTTCTGGCTGTGGAGCTCGCCGCCAAAGGGGTTGATGGATCCCTCAACAATGCCGTTGCGGAGCAACTGCACGAGTTTGCGCGTTTGGTAGGGTAGGCCCGGAGCGTAACGGATGTCGATAACGCCGGAGCTCATGCCATACCAGTAGTTGACGGCGCGCACTTGGTTGTCGTCGCTGGTCTCGTCCCATGTGCCGTGCAGAAGGCTTTTCACGATAAGCTCGTAGTAGCGCCCCCAGTTCCAGACGGGCATGGCGATGCCGGTAACCTTGCCATCGACCAAGCGGTGAAGCCCGTAGGCGGTGGGATCTTCGAGCGACTTTGACATATCGGCGCCGGTCATGACGCTCACGCCTTCGCGGCACATGGCCTCGGCGAGACCTCCGGCGGGCACATCGCCCCAGGTCAGGATAATTTGCGCGCGTGGGTCGAGCAGCGAGGCGCCAATCGCAAAGGCGTTGATCTCGCTGAGTGCGCCCGAGGCGAAGACCGACGCGTGGTAACCGATGCGGTGGTTGTCCGCCATGCTGGCCGCAAGGGCGCCCAGCAGAAACTTGGCCTCGTACATCTTGCCAAAGTACGAACGGACGCTTTGATGGGGAAGGCCGATAGAGCAGTTGAGGAACCGAACCCGGGGATACTCAACGGCAGCCCTGAGCGTGTATTCCATCAGGCGGTGCGAGGTCGAGAAGATGACGTTTGCTCCATGTTTGACAGCCGTTTCCACGGCGGCGTAGAACACATCCGGATCGTGACAGTCCTCGAACGCCTCGGTGCGCACGATACCGCCAAAGTGCTCATCGAGATACTGACGCCCTTGGTCGTGCAGGCTGTCCCAGCTCGACGTCGCACAGGGGAACTCATGGATAAAGGCGATGCGCAGGGGGTTGGCCGTCGAGTAGACGGTCTTGCCCATAAAGAAGTTGAGCACGCCAGAGGTGGACTTGGCGGGCGTCTCCTCCTCGTCGACGCTCGGTGCTTCGACAAGATCGACCTTGTCCTCGTCATTTTTGCCGGCAATGACCAGCTCGCGCCAGATCTTGCACAGGCGGTTTACGACGATATCCGTTGGCGTATCCAGCAGGCGGTCCTGGTTGTACACATTGAGGTAGACGAGCATGGCGTCGGCGGGCGTAATGTCCAGGTGATCGCCGCCTGCGCGAAGGTGGGCACGCTTAAAGAGCAGGAAAGTGTGGCGCAGGTAGTCGACCTTTTTCTGCGGCCATTTTTCGATAAGGTTCTGACCGAGCATCTTGGCGAGCGTCTCGTAGCTTCCCTCACGCGAGAACTCGATCTCGTATAGGGGGCAGACACGCCAAAACGCGCAGAATTCACCGTACAGGCGGCTTTCGACGGAATCCCATGTGCCGGGGTAGAGACGGGTGACCCTGGCCGAAACCGTTGGAGCGTCCAGGAATTTGAGGACACTGACGCGTTTGTTGCCTTCCTGGACATAGAACCGATGCATGAACTCGGTGACGATGATGGGGTCGCGATAGCCCTCGGTTACCTGGATGTCGTAGAGGTTGGACCACTTGCGGGCGAACTCGGTGCTAAACGGAAGCAGGGGCATAAAGTTACACGAAAAGGCGGACTGACGGCCCTTGGTGACCGTGCCGACGACCATTTCGAGCGGAATATCCCGCAGGCCGACATTCTCTCGCTGACCTAAGGGGAGCTGAGCAACCAAGCTATCGAGGTCCGTAAGGTATGGATGCTCGCTTTGGCTAATGGCGCGTCGACGTCCTTGCTCGCCGCGCTTGCGTGCTTGACGATAGGCCTCTTCCATGATGTTGCTCCCTTAGTCGTTTAAACAACTATATAAACCATGGTACCACGAATGAAAACCACTACAAAGATGCCTGTCCCCTTTGCGGTGGTTTAGGCGATGATGGGGGCGATGGCGCGGATGCAGGCGTCGGCTGCCGTGAAAGTAGTGCTGTCGTCGCTGACGATAAAGATGATCTTGCCCTTGATGCCAAAGTCGCCGATTTCGCTAAAGAGTACGTAGGGCTCCTTGTCAAAGCCCGAGATGGGAAGCACGGCGGCCTTGGTGGCGCTGGTCAGCTCGTCTGCCAGTGCGTCGAGCGAGGCCCACTTGGACGTGTCCTTTACGGCAACGGGCACGGCCACGCGCCCAAAGGGCATCAAATGCACGAGCGTGTTCTTGGAGATGTTGGAGTTGGGCACAATGATGGTCTGTCCACAGGCATCCTCAATCGTTGTATGGCGCCAAGTGATGTCTTGGACCACGCCGGATACGCCGCCGACCTCGATATTGTCGCCGGGTTTGATGATGCCCATAAAGGTCACTTGCATGCCGCCGATAAGGTTTGACAGCGTGTCCTGAAAGCCGAGCGAGATGGCGATGCCGCCGACGCCAAGAGCGGCGACGAGCGCGTTTGCGCTAATGCCAAAGCAGTTGTCGAGGATAAAGCTGCCGCCGATCATCCAAATGACGGCGCGCGCGATGTTGATGAAGATACTCGATGCCGGAAGCGGGTTATCGTCTCGGTTAAGCAGATGGTTCAGGGTCTTGGATACGACCTTGGCGGCGACGGCGGTGCCTATCGCCAAGATGACGGCCCAGATGATGTTGTGGACCCATCGTTGTGCAAAGAAATGAAGAATTGGCTCAAACAATTCCATGTAGGGAAACCTCCTAATGATCGTCCAACCATGATACCCACCAAGAAGCCCGTCCGATCAAATTCAGACGGGCTTCTGTGCTCGATATAAGGTTTACGCGGCGGGGCTGCAAGGCCCGGCGGTGTAGCTTAGCGTCGACGCTTCCAGATAATGCCGAGGATGATGACGATGATGCCGCCGATAAGGCACGCGCCAACTACTGCCAGCGTGCGGTCTCCCGTTGCGGCGAGCTTACCGCTCGTCTTCTTGGTGCTGACCTTCGTGGTCGTCGTGTCCGTCTTAGGCGAGGGCTTAGGCGTCAGGGCCGGTGTGGGCGTGGGGTCCACGGCTACGGAGCCGAAGCTGATGGTGCCGGCGAGCCCGGCCATCTTGCTCTCCCAGCCGTTCTGCCCAATCAGCGCCCTCAGCGCCGCCTCGCACGTGCCCCACTCGGTGTACTTGGTGGCGTGTGCAAAGGTGGGAAAGTCGGTCGTGTTGGTAATGATGTAGTTGTTGGTGGCGACGGTATAGGTCTTGGCGGGGCCGAGCGTGCTGCCGTCTTTGGTGAGTGTGGCACTCACAATGCGCTTGCCTTCGGGCTGCGTCCAATCAATCGTCACGTTGATGCCGCCAAAGGAGAGAACGCTGCCAGAGTCATCGCGCCACTTGTACTTGTCTTGCGCCTCCTGCTCGGTGTGACCGGCCGCCACATAAGCCTGCTGAAGCTCGTAGCTGTCGTTGCAATCGTCGCTGATTTGTAGCGAGTGCTCGAGCGCTGCGAGGAAGTCCGCGCCGGTCATGGTCCAGGTCTCCACGGTGTTGCCGTAGGGCGAGATGGCGATGACGTTGCCAGCGGTCACGTTGCCCGCCGCGATGCCGCCGCGGATGCCGCCAGCGTTTTCGATAGCGAGGTCCGCGCCCGTCAGGGCAAGATAAGAGCCGCAAATCACGTGGCCGATGGTCTGGGCCTTGGTGGTGTCGCCCTCCTTGCTGGGACGGAAATCGGTGGTGCGCACCATTTCCCAACCATGCGTGCCTGCGGCGTCCTCGCCGTAGAAATAGTTGGTGGTGGATGTGCCGAGCACCTTGTTCGATTCGTTTTCAAAGTCCTCGTCGAGCGGCTTGATCTTGTTGCGGACGGCTTCAAGGCGGCTTTGGTAGTCGGAGCCCTTGTCGGGGTCTGCCAAAAGGTCGTTGACGTTCTTGGCGGTGTAGAGCTTCTCGTTGCTGTCGTCTGCAGGGACCGTGACCGTGTCATCGTCGGTCGTCTCGGTGCCATTGGTGTCGTACTTGTACGGAATGGAAAGCAGTCCCACCTCGGCAAAGGCACTGCCCTCCTCGACAACGTGGATTGTCTTGCCGTCGGCTCCCGTCACCTTCTCGTTAAGGTTGATGTGCTCGTGGCCTGCGATAAGGGCATCGACGCCACGGAGTCGCGTGGCAAAGGTCTTGGCGTCGAGCGTGTGCGCGATACACACAACAACATCGCAGCCCTCCCTGCGCAGCTGCTCTGCCTCGGTATTGATGGCGTTCGCGGCACTCGAGAAGCTGGTGCCCGCGACCAGGTCCGCGCGCAGCGAGGAACCTAGCGACTCATCCATGGCACCCACGACGCCGACCTTGATTTTGTAGTCGAATGTGGAGTGATCTTCGCTATCCTCCCAGGTGCGATCGAGCGTCTTCGTGATGCTCGAGCTCCATACGCCGCTCGTAGACTTCGCGTTCGCGCAGAGCATGGCGAAGGGCGTGCCGGTGGTGCTGTAGCCGGTCATGGTGCGGAGTTTGTCCGCACCGTAGCTCCAGTCGTGGTTGCCTGGCGTGGTCGCGTCGTAGCCGTCGGCGTAGAAGGTGTCCATGAGCTCGGCGATGCTCTTGCCCTCGCTCATGGTGGCGAAGGACTGTCCGTGGAAGGTGTCGCCCGCATCGAGCAAAAGATCGGGGACGCTGCTTTGGGCGCTATAGAGAACCGCCAGTCCGTCAAAGCCCACAGTGCCGGTGCCCTTGCTTGCGTTGTAGCTGTACTTGTAGCTGCCGTGGATATCGTTGGTGTGCATGACGGCCACGGAGCCGTCAATAGCGACGGGCAGGTTCCCCGCGAAAGCGAGGCTTGGGATGCTTGCGAGCGCGCCGGCAAACAACGCGGCGGCTAACGCAAGGCGGGGGAGTCTTTTCATGGCAGTTTCCTTAGTCCTTAGCCAGAATGTCTGGTTGAATATCGGATTATCGACATAATATGCGAAAACTATGCGAAAACCGCCGCAAGGGCGCTTGTCCCTTAGCGGCGGTTTTGACGTTTGCGAGGATAGAACCTGCCAAAATAAACCTGTCCCTTTTTGGCAGGTTTTAGCTCAGCAGCATGCGGTCGTTGGCAAGCTCGCCGCCCGAGACCTCCTCGAACTTCTGCAGTAGGTCGGCGACGGTGAGCGACTTCTTCTCATCGCCCGCCACGTCGTAGATCACATGGCCCTCGTGCATCATGATCAGACGGTTGCCCAGACGGATGGCGTCGTTCATGTTATGCGTGACCATGAGCGTGGTCAGGTGGTTCTCGTCGACGATCTCCTCGGTCAGGTTGAGCACCTTAGAGGCCGTCTTGGGGTCGAGGGCCGCAGTGTGCTCGTCGAGCAGCAGCAGGCGCGGCCTGGTGAGCGTGGCCATCAGCAGGGTGAGTGCCTGGCGCTGGCCACCCGAGAGCAGGCCGACCTTGGCGTTGAGACGCGTGTCCAGACCAAGGTCCAGGCGCTTGAGCAGCTCAACGTACTCATCTTTCTCGGCCTTGGTGACGCCCCACGAAAGGCCGCGACGCTGGCCGCGACGCTTGGCGAGGGCCAAGTTCTCGGCGATCTGCATGTCGGCAGCGGTACCGCGCATGGGGTCCTGGAACACGCGGCCCAGGTACTTGGCGCGCTGCGACTCGCTCAGGCGCGAGATGTCGGTGCCGTCGAGCTCGATAACGCCCGAATCGAGCGGGTACACGCCGGCGATCATGTTGAGCAGCGTGGACTTGCCGGCGCCGTTGCCGCCGATCACGGTTACAAAGTCGCCGTCATTCAGGGTGAGGTCGACGCCGGTGAGCGCGCGCTTCTCGGTGACGGTGCCCTTGTTAAAGGTCTTCTTGACATGCGAGAGCTTAAGCATCTGCCTCATCTCCCTTCGTGTAGGAGCTGCGGAGCTTATAGCGCTCCCAAACCACGGGCACGCACAGGGCCACAGCGACAATTACGGCGGAGAGCAGCTTCATGTCGTTGGCGTCCATGCCCAACTGCAGCACGATGGCGCGGATAAGGAAGTACACCACGGAGCCAAAGACGGCGGAGGCAAGACGGACGCTAAACTGCGTGAGGCCGCCGGGCAGCAGACGGCCGAGCACCTCACCGATAACAATGGCGGCAAGACCGATAACGATGGCACCGGTGCCCATACCAATGTCGGCATACTTTTGGCTCTGGCAGATGAGCGCGCCCGAAAGGCCGATGAGGGCGTTGGAGAGCACGAGGGCGATCATCTTGGTGGAGTTGGTGTTGACGCCCAGAGCGCGGATCATGTACTCGTTGTTGCCGGTGGCGCGCAGCGCCGAGCCGATCTCGGTGCCAAAGAACCAATACAGGATGGCAACGATAGCCACGGCGAGCAGGATGCCCAAGATGATGGCAACGGTGGACTGCGGCAGACCGGTCATATTGCTGACGGCGGAGAACACGGTGCCCTTGGCAAGAATGGGCGTATTGGACTTGCCCATGATGCGCAGGTTGATGGACCACAGGCTGATCTGGGTGAGGATTCCGGCGAGGATCGCAGGAATCTCAAAGACGGTGGTCAAAATGCCCGTGACGGCGCCCGCGATGGCGCCGGCGCACATACCGGCCAGCACGGCGAACAGCGGGTCGACGTTGTTATTGACGATGAGCACAGCGCAGACGCAGCCGCCGAGGGCAAAGCTGCCGTCGCAGGTCATATCGGGAATGTCGAGCAGGCGGAACGTGATAAACACGCCAAGCACCATAATGCCCCAGAGGACGCCCTGCGAAACGGCGCCCTGCAATGCAATGAGCATGCTTCATACCTCCTAGGATAGGGTGGACACGTGATTCACCATAATAGCGGTAACAATGCATAGAAGAGTTACGGACAGACGTTTTGTTTTACCTGAAACAAGCAGGGCGGACGCCGGTCTACAGCGCCCGCCCCTGTGGCTCAGATATTGAATAACGCGGCTAAAGCGCGAGCACGGGCTCTAGACGCATGCCGCGTATGGCATTACGCGTCCAGGGCGGAAAGGTCGATGCCCAGGGCCTCGGCCATTTCGTCGTTCTTGACGACGACCAGGTCCTTGCTCGAGAGGTGCTTGATCGGCATATCCTCGGGCTTGGCCTCGCCCTTCAGGATCTTAACGGCCATCTCGCCCGCGGCGTAGCCCAGGTCCTCATAGTTGATGGAGAGGGTGAACAGGCCGCCGGCCATGCACATACCCTCCTCGCCAGTCACGAAGGGAAGCTTGTTTTCCTTGCAGATCTGGCCGACCTGCGAGGCACCCGCGGCGATGGTGTTGTCGGTGGGGGAGTACAGCGCGTCGACCTTGCCCACGGCAGACTCGACGACGGACTGAATCTCGTTGGAGCTCGAGACGGTGAAGTCAGTGTACTCGAGGCCCAGCTTGCCGAGCTCCTTCTTGGCGGCCTTGATCTGGACGTCGGAGTTGGACTCGGCGGTGCAGTAGAGCAGGCCGACCTTTTTAACGTCGGGCAGGACCTTCTGCATCATCTCGAGCTGCTCGGCGACCGGGGTGAGGTCGGAAGCGCCCGTGACGTTGGTGCCGGGCTTGTCGTTGTCCTGGACCAGGCCGGAGGCGGCGTAGTCGGTGATGGCGCAGCCCACGATGGGGATATCGGCCGTGGCGCCGGCGGCAGCCTGCGCGGCGGGCGTGGCGATGGCATAAATCAGGTTGACGTTGTCGCCCACAAACTTGTCGGCAATGGACTTACACGTGGACTGGTCGTTCTGGGCGTTCTTCTGGTCGATCTTGACCTTAAGGCCGCTCTCCTTGATGGCCTTGACAAAGCCGTCGTTGGCGGCATCGAGTGCGGAATGCTCGGTGAGTTGCAGAACGCCGATGGTGTAGTCGGAACCGGCGGCAGCAGAGCCGGAACCAGAGTTGCCGCCGCATCCGGCGAGCGGGGCGAGCGCGAGCAGGCCGGCGGAGACCAGAAGGCTCCTGCGACTGATGGTGATGTCCTTCATATCATTACCCCCAGTATAAAAATGGCTGGAAACACTGCACTGGGACAAAGTGCAAGTGGAACTATAGTAGCGCTGATGTCCATTTTTACAACAGCCTGGCGGGTTTTTTAATACAGAATCGGATGGGCGGTACGGGTAGTCGAATGGGCGGCGGAGGGTCTTATGCGGCGGAGGAGGCGTCGTCCTCCTCGTCGAGGGCGGCGAAGAGCTTCTTGCCGTCGAGGAGACGTGTGGTGACGTTTCTCATGCGGCCAATCTCTACGGTACGCAACGTGTCATCGGCGCCTCGGGCGTCATAGACCGTTCCCAGCAAATAAGAGATGCCGTCTCGTTGCTTGATGGCAAAGGGACGGAGTGTCATCCGTGCTGCTTCGGTTTCGCCACGCGTCGTGACGCTCGAAATATCAAAACTCACCGTGGTTCCGTGGTCGATGGCCTGCTCGACGAGCTCGCACGTGTCGATACGCTTGATGGGCGTGCGTGTTGCCTTGGTAGCCTTGCTGCCTGCGCTCGGAACGGGTTCGGGTGTATCGAGGTAGCCGCGAACGTCGGCACTCGCCATGGCAACTAAGTGCTGCGCCATGCTCTTGCGGATAGCGATAGGCGTGGAGCGGTTGCGCATGACCATACCGTGGAGCCGGATGATCTCCTCGTCGGTGAGTGGACGGGTCAAGAGCCGATACCCCACGCCGCGCTTGTATTCAATCTCATATCCGGCATGGCGAAGCGCGGAGATGGCGGTGTAGATGCTGCGCCGCGCCGCCGAGATGGGCATGCGGGCGGGGTCGTCGGGATGGGCGAGGCGCCGGATCAACTCATCGGAAAGCATGGCCTTGTCCTCGCCGGTGTTTTCGCTTAATAGTTGCAGGATGCGAACGGCGCGATAGGCTGCCATCGAGGCGGCGCCCCTCGTCGTGGTGTCGTAGGTTTCAACAGCGGCTTCGGTCATCGTGCCCACGTCCTTTCCGTTTTGGGTGGCGACGGTATGGAGCCTAGGACGTGGGGCTTTCCCAGGGGCGCAGGGCGCTCTGGGCGGTCGGTAGTCGTCGGCAAACGGTGGGTCGAGTTTTCAACAGCCCTGCTCAACTGACCAAAAACTTGCCAAAAGCTTGACGGATGCTGTTGAAAAAAAGCGTCTCTCGACCGATGTCGAGAGACGCTTATGCGATGAGCGTTGGCGTGTGGCGACGCGAGCTAGCGTCCGACGATTAGAAGTCGGCGTTGCCCACGGTGCGCGGGTGCGGCAGGACGTCGCGGATGTTGCCCACGCCGGTCAGATACATGACCAAGCGCTCGAAGCCCAGACCGTAGCCGGCGTGCTTGCAGGAACCGTAGCGGCGCAGGTCAAGGTAGTACTTGTACTGCTCGGGATTCATGCCCAGGTCCTTGATGCGGGCCTCGAGCAGATCTAGGCGCTCCTCGCGCTGGGAGCCGCCGATAATCTCGCCGATACCGGGAACCAGGCAGTCGGCGGCGGCGACGGTCTTGCCGTCCTCGTTCATGCGCATGTAGAACGCCTTGATCTCGGCCGGGTAGTCGGTCACGAAGGTCGGGCGCTTAAAGTGCTCCTCGGTCAGGAAGCGCTCGTGCTCGGTCTGCAAGTCGATGCCCCAGCTGACGGGGTAATCAAACTGGTGGCCAGCAGCGACTGCCTGCTCCAGGATCTCGACGGCCTCGGTGTAGGTAACGCGGGCAAAGTCGGAGTTGGCGACATGGTCCAGGCGCTCGAGCAGACCCTTGTCCACAAACTTGTTGAGCATATTGAGCTCGTCGGGGCAGGTTGCCATGACGTCCTTGAGGACATACTTGAGCATGGCCTCGGCGTTATCCATGTAGTCGTTAAGGTCGGCGAAGGCCATCTCGGGCTCGATCATCCAAAACTCGGCGGCGTGGCGCGTGGTGTTGGAGTTCTCGGCACGGAAAGTGGGGCCAAAGGTGTACACGTCGCCAAAGGCCATGGCAAAGTTCTCGGCATTGAGCTGGCCGGACACGGTGAGGCTCGCATGCTTGCCAAAGAAGTCCTGGCTCCAGTCGACCTCGCCGGACTCGGTGAGGGGCGGATTTTTGGGGTCGAGTGTGGTCACGCGGAACATCTCGCCGGCGCCCTCGCAGTCACTCGTGGTGATGATGGGGGTGTTGACGTAGACAAAACCCTGCTCCTGGAAGAAGCGGTGGATGGCGGCAGCCGCGACAGAGCGGATGCGGAACACGGCGCGGAACAGGTTGGTGCGCGGGCGCAGGTGCTGCTGGGTGCGCAGGAACTCGACGGTTGCGCGCTTCTTCTGCAGCGGGTAATCCGGGGCGCTCGTGCCCTCGACCTCGATGGAAGTGGCAGAAAGCTCGAAAGGCTGGGGCGCATCGGGGGTCAGTTTGACGGTGCCGGTGCAAATGAGTGCGGCCGAGACGTTTTGATGGGCGATCTCGTCGTAGTTGTCGAGTGCCTCGCGGTTCATGACGACCTGCAGGTCGCGGAAGCAGCTGCCGTCGTTGAGCGTAACAAAGCCAAAGTTCTTCATGTCGCGGACGGACTTGACCCAGCCGGCGACGGTGACGGTCTGGCCGCCGAGCGACTCGGCATCGGCATAGAGCTGCGCGATTTTGGTGCGGTTCACGTATCCTCCCATAACGGTTGAATGATAGTTATCCATACAGTTCGATATTCTAGCAGCTCGGCTCATTTGGGCTATACAGATAAAGCATTGGCGGGATGGTTTTTCAAACGAAAAGCGCCCGCGGCCAAATGGTCGCGGGCGCTTGACGAGGTGCCTTTTGGCTGTGTGGCGCGGGGCCTGGCTACTTGGTCTTGGCAACCAGCAGCGGGTCGCCAAGCTTGACGAGCGGGTTGCCGCCGATAAGCGTTCCAGACTCGCCGACATGGTCGATGCTCTTAAGACGATCGAGCTCGGAGACGATGACGGTCACGATGTCCTCGTGACCAGCGGCCTTAATGGCCTCGCGGTCGAAGCTGATGAGCGGCTGGCCTGCCTTGACCACATCGCCCATCTCGACAAAGCGGGCAAAACCCTTGCCGTTCATTTCCACGGTGCCCAGGCCAACATGGATGAACACGCGCAGGCCGTCCTCGGTAATCATGCCGATGGAGTGGTTGGTGACGGTGGTGGCGCCGATGCGGCCGTTGGCGGGCGCATAGATGGTGCCGGTAATGGGCTCGATGCCATAGCCCTGGCCAAGCATGCCCGAGGCGATCGTCTCGTCGGGAACCTCGTTCAGGTTGACGAGCACGCCGTTGACGGGGGCATAGATGACGCCTTCGCGGGTGGCGAAGCTTGCTGCGGGCGGAACGGACGCCTCGCCGGTCGAGGTGAAGGTGGACTTAAGCGAATCGAGCAGACCCATAGTTGCCTCCAACTTAAATAGGCGCATATCGCGCGTTTGGTTTGCCGGAAACGTTTCATATGTGTTTCGCGGCTTGGTCAACGTCCCCTATTCTACGCTGCTCGCGATACCTCTGAGCTGGGATTATGTGATATATCAGTTGGAGGGAAACTTATTGCCGGAGTGTTTCTGCGCCACGGGTTCAAGTGGGGTACGCTTGAAGGCGAAAAACAAGGGCGCATAATTTGCGCGAAGGGAGCACATATGATTGTCGAGAACCATGCGCTGTGGGGCGAGGAGCCGACCGAGGATTATCCGGCGACGTTTACGTATTTGGGTGCCGAGCCGTTGCCCGATAAACCGAATGGCCGCCGCCCCGCGGTGATTATCTGTGGCGGAGGCGGGTTTACACATATCGCTCCGCACGAGCAGGACCCGGTGGCGTTTGCATTTTTGGACCGCGGCTACCAGGCCTTTGTGCTCAACTATGTCACGAGTTCTACGGGTGACGTGAGCTTTCCGCACCCCCAGGCAGATCTTGCCAAGATGGTCGCCACGGTGCGCGCCAACGCCGACGAGTGGCATGTCGATCCTAAGCGCGTGTGCGTCGTGGGCTTTTCTGCTGGTGGCATGATTTGCGCCTCGCTGGCAACACAGTGGAAGACCGGCCCCTTTGCGGCACTTGCCGGGGCGCGTCCGGACGACATTCGTCCCGATGCCGTGGTGCTGGGCTATCCATTGCTCGACTTTGCCTATGTGCGCGACATACAGACGCGCGATCCGCGCATTGACTTGCGTGTGCCAAAGACGGGCGGCAAGACGGGGCGCGATTTGCTCAACGACTACCTGTCGATGGTGACGGGCGGCGAGGCAACTGACGAGCATCTGGCCGACATCTGCCCCACCACGCATGTTTCGCGTCAGATGCCACCGACCTTTGTGTGGGGCGTGTCCGACGACAAGACGGCGCCGATTGCGCAGGTCTACCCGTTTGCCCAACGCATGGCGGAGGAGGGCGTCGCTTGCGAGATGCACGTCTTTGACCAGGGAGGTCACGGCCTTTCACTCGGCAACGCCAACACCGCGGTCGACAACGAGGACAAACAGGTGGCGGTCCGCCCTTGGATTCGCCTAGCCTTCCGCTTCCTGGAGCGCCATCTGTAAGAGTCTCGGCATCCCAGCCCTTCAATAACTTGCGGTGAAATAGTTCCTATCTGGGGCATCAACCAGTCCATCCAGGAACTATTCCACCGCAACTTCGTTTTTGATGCCCCGCCCGGAAACTGCGTCCCAGTTTTGCCTTTCAAGGTGGGACGCAGTTTCCCATAGGGCCTCGACTGGGAAAGTGCGTCCCGTTTCGAGTGGGGATTCCGGGATGCATTTTCCGTAAGAGGCCTGTTTGGGAAACCATATCCCGTTTCGAGCCAGAATTCTGGGATGTAGTTTCCCCGAGAGGCCTCATCGGGAAACTATGGCCCTGAACTCTCCTGCCTGTCCCCATTGCGCCAATCTGCTGATTGAACGTCGTTGTGTGTTCACGCTATCATGCATGGTTACAATTGGTTAGCCATGGCAAACGGTTAGCCATGGTGAACATAAATACAACGCCCTGTGGGCGCCGGGGGAGGAACACGGACGTGAAGCTCGATACACTCGAGATTGGAAAGGACGCCGTTGTCGCATCGGTGGCATCGGACGATCAGGCACTCCGACAGCATATTTTGGACATGGGTCTAACGCCGGGCACCGAAGTCACCATGATGAAGTACGCCCCCATGGGTGACCCGCTCGAGATCCGCCTACGTGGCTACGAGTTGACGCTGCGCAAGGACGATGCCGCTCGCATCGAGCTCGTGGGTATTCACGACACCGATACGGGTCCGCGCGCTAACGCCGCAATCGGCACGACGGAGCATCCGGCTCTGGGCGAGGGGACGTATTCGCCCCGTGCGGCAAAGACGGCCGTGCCCGAGGGCGCGCCGCTGCACTTTGCCCTCGCCGGCAACCAAAACTGCGGCAAGACCACGTTATTCAACCAGCTGACGGGCTCCAACCAGCACGTCGGTAACTTTCCCGGCGTGACGGTCGACCGCAAAGATGGCACCATCCGTAACCATCCCGAGGCGAGCGTTACCGACCTGCCTGGCATTTACTCCCTGTCGCCGTACACAGGCGAAGAGGTCGTGAGCCGTCAGTTCATCCTTGACGAGCGCCCGGACGCCATCATCGACATCATTGACGCCACCAACATCGAGCGCAACCTGTACCTGACACTGCAGCTCATGGAGCTCGACCGCCCCATGGTCATCGCGCTCAACATGATGGATGAGGTGACGGCCAACGGCGGCGCCGTGGACGTCAACCTGCTCGAGAGCCTGCTGGGCGTGCCCGTTGTCCCCATTAGCGCTGCCCGCAACGAGGGCATCGGCGAGCTGGTGGATCATGCCCTGCACGTGGCGCGCTTTCGCGAGCGCCCTGGTCGCCTGGACTTTTGTGCGCCCGACGGTCCGGACGGCGGTGCGCTGCATCGCTGCATCCACGGCATTGCCAACCTTATCGAGGACCATGCCGCGACGGCGCACATCCCCGTGCGTTTTGCGGCGACCAAGCTGGTCGAGGGCGATGAGCTGGTAACCGAGGCGCTTCACCTGGACCGCAACGAGCTCGACGCCATCGAGCACATCATTACCCAGATGGAGGGCGAGGCTGGCACCGACCGCCTGTCCGCGCTGGCCGATATGCGCTTTAGCTTTATCGGCGACGTGTGTGGGCGTTGCGTCGTCAAGCCGCACGAGAGCCGCGAGCACGTGCGCTCCGTCAAGATTGACCGCATCCTGACAGGTCGTTACACAGCCATTCCGGCGTTCCTGGTGATTATGGGCCTCGTCTTTTGGCTGACGTTTGGCGTGATCGGCGCGGCGTTGCAGGGACTTATGGAGGACGGTATCGCTGCCATCATCGCCTCGGCCGATGCGGGCCTCAAGGCGTTCGGTACCAACGACGTAGTGCGCTCGCTGGCTGTCGACGGCGTGCTTACGGGCGTGGGCAGCGTGCTGACCTTTCTGCCGATTATCGTCGTGCTCTTCTTGTTCCTCTCCATTCTGGAAGACTCCGGCTACATGGCACGCGTAGCCTTTGTCATGGACAAAGTCCTGCGTCGCTTCGGCCTGTCGGGCCGCAGCTTTGTGCCCATGCTCGTCGGTTTTGGCTGCACCGTGCCGGCTATCATGTCGACCCGTACGCTCCCATCCGAGCACGACCGCAAGATGACGGTCATGCTCACGCCGTTTATGAGCTGCTCAGCCAAGTTGCCGGTTTACGGCTTGCTGTGCGGGGCGTTTTTCCCGCAGGCGACGGTTCCCGCCATGGTCTCGCTCTATCTGATCGGTATCATGGTCGGCTGCATCGCGGCTTTGGTGCTCAACCGCACGGCATTTAAGGGCGACCCGGTGCCGTTTATCATGGAGCTTCCCAATTACCGCCTGCCGAGTATTAAGACGACGGTGATGCTAGCGTGGGATAAGGCCAAGGACTTTATCACCAAGGCTTTTACCATTATCTTTGCCGCGACCGTGGTCATCTGGTTCCTTCAGACGTTCGATATCCGCTTTAATGTGGTCGCCGACCAGTCGCAAAGCCTGCTTGCCGGTCTGGGTAGCATCATCGCGCCGGTGTTGGCCCCGCTCGGTTTTGGCGACTGGCGCGCCTCGACGGCGCTCGTCACGGGGCTCATTGCCAAGGAGAGCGTCATCTCGACGCTCACGGTGCTTTTGGGCGCAACGTCGCCCGCGGCGCTGTCGACCATGTTTTCGCCGTTTACCGCCTACGTGTTCTTGGTCTTTACGTTGCTGTACCCGCCTTGTGTGGCGGCAATCGGCGCCGTCAAGAGCGAGTTGGGCGCGCGCTATGCCGTGGCCGTATTCGCGTTTCAGGTCGCCGTTGCCTGGATCGTGGCGTTTGTCGTGCATTCGGCGGGCATATTGCTGGGGTTGGCTTAGTTATGAATTGACGGCGCAACCTCTGTGTATCGAATTGTTTTCGGCCCCGCATCTGTACTGACGGATGCGGGGCCGTTGCTATATAATCGCCTCCGCTCAAAACGATTGGAGACGTTATATATGACTCAGACAAGGCAAGACGGCATCACGCTCAAGCAGTGGCTCCCACTCGTCGGGCTCACCTGCTGTGCGTTCGTGTTCAACACGTCGGAGTTTATGCCCATCGGCCTTTTGACTGATATCGCCGCGTCGTTCTCGCTCACCGAGGCCCAGGCGGGCATCATGATCTCGGTCTATGCCTGGGGCGTCATGCTGCTGTCGTTGCCGCTCATGGTGTTTGCCTCGCGCTTCGAGTTCAAGCGGATGCTGCTGGGCGTGCTGGCCGTGTTCTCGCTCGGTCAGTTCCTGTCCGCTGTGGCGCCGACCTATCCCATCCTGGTCTGCGCGCGCCTGGTGGTCGCTTGCGCACATGCCGTGTTCTGGTCAGTCGCCTCGATTATGGCCTCGCGCCTGGTCGACACTCGCCACGGCGCGCTCGCCATCAGCATGATCGCCACGGGCTCGTCCATCGCGCAGATCTTTGGCCTGCCTCTCGGTCGCGCCATTGGCTTGGCCGTGGGCTGGCGCATGACGTTTGCCGTGGTCGGGGGCCTCTCAGCCATCGCGGTCGTCTACCAGGCAGCGGTGTTCCCGGCCATGCCGGCGGGTGAGCGCTTTACGCTCAAACAGCTGCCCGAGCTGCTCAAGAACCCGTTCCTGATCGCGCTCTACGCGGTCACGGTCTTTATGGCGACCGGCTATTACGCAAGCTACAGCTATATCGAGCCCTTCCTGGCGCAGGTCGCGCACGTCGATGCGGGCGCCATCACCATGACGCTGACGGCGTTTGGCTGCTCTGGTTTGCTCGGAAGCTGGCTGTTTGGCCGCCTGTTCGATGGGCATCGCTTCCCGTTCCTTGCTATCACGCTCTCCGGCGTGCCGGCGGCCCTGCTGCTCATGGGTCCGGCCGCATCGTCGCTCGTGGCAGTGCTTGCCGTCTGCGCACTGTGGGGTTGCTGCGCCACGGCCTTTAACGTGGCGTTTCAGGCCGAGCTCATCAAGTACACGCCGGCGGATTCGTCGGCCGTCGCCATGTCGATCTTCTCGGGCCTGTTCAACCTCGGTATCGGCACGGGTACCGCGATCGGCGGAGCCGTGGTTTCGGGTCCCGGTATCGCCTTGATCGGCTACGCGGGCGGTGCGATCGCTGCCGTGGGCGTCATCCTCGCTATCACGGTGATGTTCCCGGCCATTCGTCGCGCAAAGCCTGTCGCCTAACCACGTCCCCTCATCAGTTGCGGTGGAATAGTTCCTGTTTAAGGCCTCTGAAGGCCCAAGCAGGAACTATTCCACCGCAACTTATTTTGGGGAAGAGGATACAAGCCGGGCATACAATGGATGTCGTTGTGTTGAGCTTACCGGGAGGTTGCTATGTGGGCATACGAGACGACGTTCTACCAGATCTATCCGCTGGGCTTCTGTGGAGCTCCGCGCGAAAACGCCGCGCCCGTTGCCGAGGATGAGCTCGCCCAGGCTGCTAACGCCGTGCCTAACCCCGATGCTCCTATCATGAAAATCGCCCAATGGGCCGACTACCTGCAAAAACTCGGTATTGGCGCTGTGCTCATCAATCCGCCGCTCGAGTCCGATAGTCATGGCTACGACACGCGCAGCCTGCGCCACATCGACCGTCGCTTGGGTGGGGATGCCGACTTTGCCGCCGTGTGCGAGACACTGCATGCCCACGGCATCCGCGTGGTGCTCGACGCCGTCTTCAACCATGTGGGCCGTGGCTTTTGGGCCTTCCGCGATGTGCAGGAGCGCAAGTGGGACTCGCCCTACAAGGACTGGTTCCGCATCAGCTTTGATGGCGACTCGTGCTACGGCGACGGCTTTTGGTACGAGGGCTGGGAAGGCCATTTTGAGCTCGTGAAGCTCAACCTGCAAAACCCCGCCGTGGTCGATTACCTACTCGAGTCCGTGCGCCGCTGGGCCGAGGTCTTTGGCGTCGACGGCCTGCGCCTGGACGTTGCCTATATGCTCGACCGCGACTTTATGCGCCGCCTGCACGCTTTTACCCGTGAGCTCAAGCCCGACTTTGTGCTGATCGGCGAGACGCTCCACGGCGACTACAGCCAAATCGTCAACGACGAGATGCTCGACTCCTGCACCAACTACGAGTGCTACAAGGGCCTGTACTCCAGCTTTAACTCGGTCAACATGTTCGAGATCGCCCATTCGCTGCACCGTCAGTTTGGCGGCGACCCCTGGTGCATCTACCGCGGCAAACATCTGCTGTCGTTTGTCGACAACCACGATGTGCCGCGCCTGGCGAGCATCCTCACCGACAAGTCCTGTCTGCGTCCCGCCTACGGCATGCTCTTTGGCATGCCGGGCATCCCGTGCGTCTACTATGGCAGCGAGTGGGGAATTGCTGGCGAAAAGGGCGGCCCCGATGGCGACTGGGCGCTGCGCCCTGCGCTCGATGAGCCTGCGCCCAACGAGCTGACGGCGTTCATCACGCAACTCGCACACCTTCGCTCGGCCGACGACGCGGCTGCCCGTGCTCTCAACTACGGTGCCTATCGCAACGTGGTGATCCAGAACAAGCAGCTGCTGTTCGAGCGCGCCTGTGACGGCGCGACGGTACTCGTGGCGGTGAATGCCGTGGGTGAGCCTTACGCCTTTGGCGCTGGCGAACTCAACGGCTCCTTCGTCGACCTGCTTGCCGACGATGCGCCCACGGTCGAGCTGACGGGTACCCTTGAGCTTGCGCCCTACGAGGTGCGCTATCTGTTGAGGGCCTAGATCATGACAGCGCCGGACGAGGGCTATCAACATATTGAGCATGGGTTTGAGCCTGTGCTCGACCAGCACTCGCGCGTTTTGGTGCTCGGGTCGTTTCCCTCGGTGCTTTCGCGCGCCAATGCCTATTATTACGGCAACCCTCAGAATCGCTTTTGGCGTGTGATGGCCACGTGCCTCGGTATGCCTGTGCCGCCCAACGAGGGCGATCCTTTGGCAAGCGGTGAGCCCGCGACGCTCGATGCCTCCATTGCCGCCAAGCGGGCCATGCTGCTGAACGGCGGCGTGGCCCTGTGGGATGTGATCGAGAGCTGCGACATTAAGGGCTCGAGCGACGCGAGCATTCGTAACGTTGTGCCGGCACATATCGAGCGCATTACCGATGCCGCGCCGATCGAGGTCGTTGTCTGTAACGGCGGTACGGCAGGGCGACTCTACAAACGCTATCTACAAGAGCGGACGGGGCTACCCGCCATCGTGCTGCCGTCGACGAGTCCTGCCAACGCGGCGTGGCGTTTGGAGCGGCTTGTCGAGCGTTGGCACGAAGCCGTTGACTGGGCTGTTATTTAATTTAGATTTTTGTTTGAGCGTGGGCGCCCAGACGTTTCAGAACGCCTCGCCAGATCGGCGCGGGCACGGCTGGCTCGGCGCAAACCATGCCGTCGGTGCCGACGTTGGCGGCATTGCCGCCGCCAAGTCGCTGTGCATGCTCGACGGAGCAGCCCATGCGCACAGCGCCCACAAGCTTATCCATCGCTTCCGAAAAAGGTCGGCGCAAGAGTCCCATGCGCGGAGAGCGACGAAGCGCCGCAATGCCGCTGCCGGCGCAGATGGCAACGCCGCCACACCACAATTGGTCATGGCGCTCGCATGCCTTGTGCAGACGAACGGCGGTCCCACGCGCCTGTTCAGCGCCCTGTCGTGCGGCTCGGATCACGGCATAGACACGCGTTCCCGTACCGCCAAAGCGCTCAAGCGCCTGCTCGATAGCAGTCAACGTCTCATCGTCAGCCATATCTTCAATGGCCAGCACGATGCCATCGGCAACGCCGTCGGCATCATCCGCCTTCAAGTCGACCGGGCGGGGGAGTGCGGTGCCGGAAAGTTGAGCATAGGCGGCGATGGCATCCTGCAGGTCCCAGAGCAAAAACTCAAGATCGGCGCTATTGGGAATACTGATATACGCAATAGTTTGCAGCGTTTTGGGCTTATCGCCGCGCGCGATCGTCTCCATGCCATCTCCTTTCCGGCTCGTTTCCGTTTAGGTTACACCGTCTGGCGGCGCCTCGCCGCGCTATCCTAGTGCAACCCTTACGAAAGGAACGCCATGCGTCTGCCCATGAATACCTCGCTTGCCACGCTCAAGCCCTCCGGTATCCGCCGGATCAATGCGCTCGCCGCCCAGCACCCGGGGTGCATCGCGCTCGCGCTCGGCGAGCCCGATTTTCCCACGCCCGATGTGATTAGCGCCGAGGTGACTGCTTCGTTGGGCCGCGGTGACACGCACTATCCGCCCAACAACGGTCGCCCCGCCCTGCGTGAGGCGTTATCTGCCTACATGGGGGACGCGGGCCTGGCGTTTTCCGCCGATGAGGTCATCCTGACCGACGGTGCGACCGAGGCACTGTCGGCAACATTCATGGCTATGCTCAACCCCGGCGACGAGGTCATTATTCCCACGCCGGCCTTTGGCCTGTACGAGAGCATCGTTGTGGCCAATCACGCCAAAGCGGTCTTTTTGGATACGGAGCCTGCGCAATTTCAGATTGACGAGGATGCGCTTCGCGCCTGTGTGACCCCGGCGACCAAGGCCATCGTTATCTGCTCGCCCAACAATCCCACGGGCTGCATTCTCAACGCGGCATCGCTCGACGCCGTGGCGCGCGTAGCGGAGCAGTCGGGCATCTACGTGGTCTGCGACGACGTGTACAACCGTTTGGTCTATGTGGATGGTTACGAGCGTTTTGCCCAGCGACACCCGGAGCTGCGCGAGCAGACGGTGATCATCGAGAGCTTCTCCAAGCCCTGGGCCATGACCGGCTGGCGCCTGGGCTGGCTCGCAGCAGCGGCACCCGTCATCGCCGAGATCGCAAAAGCTCACCAATACCTAGTATCGAGCGCCGTCTCCTTCGAGATGGACGCCGCAGCTCGAGCCCTGACCGTCGACCCAACCCCCATGCTCAAAGTCTACCGAGCCCGCCGCGAACGCGTACTCGCAGCCTTATACGCCATGGGCCTCGACGTAGTAGAGCCCGCAGGAGCCTTCTATACCTTCCCAAGCATCAAACAATTCGGCCTGACAAGCGAAGACTTCTGCATCAAAGCCATCAAAGAGGCCAACGTAGCCCTAGTCCCGGGCGACTGCTTCGGCACCGAAGGCCACGTCCGCCTCAGCTATTGCGTTTCCGATAAAGACCTGGACGAAGGCCTCCGCCGCCTGTCCACCCTCATTTCAACCCTGTAGCCATCAGGGACGCAACGCATCAGCCCACCGACCTAAGCATTATGAGTGGGGGCGTCAGCCAACGTAAAACCGGGTTGCCCCATAGTTGACGCAGGCACGCGCCGCCGAAGGCCAGGCGCAAGGTTTCCGTAGATTCCGCACGAGCCGGAAAGCACTTAATGTGCTTTCCGAGCGAGCCCAGGACCTGACCGAGCGAAAACCTTGCGCCTGGCCTTCGGCGGCGCGGTCGGATGGTGGAATTGTGTGCAGCCCGGTTTCCCGTTGACCGACGCCGGGGTCCCCGCCATAATACTTTCGGTTCACGCACGAATCCGCTGCCAGAGACAGCCGGTGCAAACGGGCATCGCCCGCGAGCTTAATGGGACTTCCCGCCAGCCGAGGTGGTCGAGTAGATATGTCTTCTCGCCCCCGTCGCTCATGCAGCGCGGGGGCTTTCTTTTTGGACATGCCCCCGTCACGTCCTTGTGGCGGACCGTGCCCGGAAAGAATTCGAGGAGGTGTAATTCATGCCCCAGCAGTACAAAATCGACAAGGTTGCAGAGATCGAGTCCCGTATCGCCGAGAACGCCGGTCTGTTCGTCGTCAACTACAACGGTCTGACGGTTAAGCAGGCTCAGGAGCTGCGTCATCAGCTTCGCGAGTGCGGCGCCGAGATGAAGGTCTACAAGAACAACCTGGTCAAGATCGCTCTCAAGAACCAGGAGCAGCCCGAGCTCGACGAGATCCTCGCCGGCCCCGTCGCTTATGTGTTCTACGAGTCCGAGCCGGTCGAGGCCGCTAAGGCCCTTAAGGACTTCTCCGCTCAGTCCAAGGGCGTCCTTGAGATCAAGGGCGGTATCTCCGACGGCAAGGCCGTTTCCGCTGATGATGTTAAGGCTATCGCCGAGCTGCCCACCAAGGATCAGCTTCTCGGCCAGATTGCCGGTCTCATCTCCGGTTTCGCTCGCGACATCGCTGTCTGCGTCAACGGCGTTTCCTCTGGTCTCGCTCGTTCGATCCAGCAGGTCTCCGAGCAGAAGGCAGCCTAGTCGCTGTTTTCACCCGCGGCGGCAACGCCGCACCCCTGGCGCATTCGCGCCGTGTTTTAACTGATCTCCGTGCATCCGCACGGAAACCGAAAGGACTTAGAAATGGCTAAGCTTACCACCGATGAGATCATCGATGCTCTTAAGGAAATGACCCTTCTCGAGGCTTCCGAGCTCGTTAAGGCTATCGAGGACACCTTCGGCGTTTCCGCCGCTGCTCCTGCTGCCGTTGTCGCCGCTCCCGCTGCTGGCGCTGCTGAGGCCGAGGAGAAGACCGAGTTTGACGTCGTGCTCGAGGGCTTCGGCGACAACAAGATCCAGGTCATCAAGGCCGTCCGTGAGCTCACCAACCTTGGCCTGAAGGAGGCCAAGGAGGTCGTCGAGGGCGCTCCCAAGGCTGTTCTCGAGGGTGCCAAGAAGGAGGACGCCGAGGCTGCCAAGGAGAAGCTCGAGGCTGCTGGCGCTGCTGTCACCCTCAAGTAATCAGGCTTTCTCGCCAGATTTCTTTACAGACGGGGCTCGCTATGCGAGCCCCGTCTTTTTTGTTTTTGGCTCCTCATTCCCATTGCTCGGCACGCAGAGTATCGTTGTCTTCGCCGTGCCATTCCCGTTACCGCTGGGGCGTAAAATTGCACCATTCGAGCAATAATTTGCGTTGACCTGCTGAAGAATTGCGTTTGCCTTACGGCGACGTATGTCTCCGGCGGTAAGATACTTCGGTATCGCAATTTGGTCTGCGGCCGCCGTGCCGCACGCACAGGGCGCATTCTGCGCCTGCGAAAGGATCCTTGAATAACATGAAGGCAATCATCCCCGCCGCCGGTCTTGGCACGCGTTTTCTGCCTGGCACCAAGTGCACGCCCAAAGAGATGCTGCCGGTGCTCGACAAGCCGGTCATTCAGTATGTCGTCGAGGAGGCGCTCGACCCCGAGGAGGTCGATGACGCCATCATCGTTACCTCTCCCGGTAAGCCCGAGCTGCTGAGCTACTTCCAGCCCGATCGCTCGCTCGAGAATCTGCTGCGCGAGCGCGGTAAGGACGCCTACGCCGACGCCGTCGCCCATGCGGGCGGTATGCCGGTCGACTTCCGTTATCAGTACGAGCCCAAGGGCCTCGGCCATGCTATCCGCTCTGCTGCCGACGCCGTGGCAGGGGAGAACTTCCTGGTTCTTCTGGGCGACTACGTTGTGCCTAATCGCGACATCTGCGACAAGATGCTCGCCGTTTCCAAGGAGCACGGTGGAGCTTCGGTTATCGCCGTCGCTGCTTGCTCGCCCGAGGAAGTCAGCCGCTACGGCGTTATCGCCGGCGAGCGCGTCGGTTCGCTCGAGGGCGCCGAGGACGTTGCCGATGCAGAGCCGGGCGCTGTCTGGCGCATCGGCGGTCTGGTCGAGAAGCCCGCTCCCGAGGCGGCTCCGTCCAACCTGTACATTGTCGGCCGTTATCTGCTGAGCCCGCTGGTCATGGACCTGCTCGCCGATCAGCAGGCCGGCAAGGGCGGCGAGATCCAGCTCACCGACGCCATGGCCCGCTCGCTCGATCGCGAGGCCATGTACGCTGTCGTCATCGACCCGCTGTCGGGCTACGACACCGGCACCCCGTCTGGCTGGATGGCCACCAACGCCCTCATGGCCGCAAGCGATCCTCGCTTTGCCAGCGCCTTCTGGGACGCCATCGACGAGCGCGGCGGCTTGATGCGCAAATAAGCCTTCGGGCATCGACATTTACGGGTGCGGACTTCGGTCTGCACCCGTTTTTTATAAGAGCTGCGATTGCTGGCTCTCTGTTCACAGAAAATATATGAACAGATGTTTGATACACATACATCTACCTGCGTGTTTTCTGCCGAAAAACTTTGCTACTCCAAAAACTCAATCGCGTCAAGGCTTTTCTTGCCCAACGGTCGGTACCTGATAAACTATTAGGTTGCGATAACTGGCGAAGCTATGCCTCGCCAACCCACCGAGCATTTCCGTGAAGGAGGAAAAACCTGGTGACCTACGCATACACTGCCACTGAGCGCAAGCGCGTCAGCTTCGGGAAAATCCCGGAGGCCATGGAGCTCCCCAACCTTATCTCTGTTCAAAGGGAATCCTTTGAGCGTTTTAAGGACGAGGGCCTTCGTGAGGCGTTCAAGGAATCCAGCCCCATCCAGAGCCAGAACCATGTTCTCGAGGTTACCTTCGGCGAGCATCAGTTCGGCGACCCTGCGCACACCGTCGAGGAGTGCCGCGAGAAGGACATGACCTATCAGGCCCCGCTCCTGACCGACGTCCGTCTCACCAACAAGGAGACCGGCGAGATCAAGGAGCAGCTCGTCTTTATGGGCGACTTCCCCATGATGACCGATCAGGGCACCTTCATCATCAACGGTACCGAGCGTATCGTCGTCTCGCAGCTCGTCCGTTCCCCGGGTGTGTACTACAGCTCCGAGATGGATTCGGGCAAGCAGATCTACAAGGCCCAGATCATCCCGTCCCGCGGTGCCTGGCTTGAGTTTGAGGTCGACAAGCGCGACCAGCTCATGGTCTCCATCGACCGTAAGCGTAAGCAGAGCGCCACGATGTTCCTGCGCGCCCTTGGCATCGCCGTCACCAACGACGACATCATCGAGCTGCTCGGCAACTCCGATGTGATTAAGCGCACCCTGGAGCGCGACACCGCTCTCACTCGCGAGGACGCCCTTATCGAGATCTACCGTCGCCTGCGCCCGGGCGAGCCTCCCACCGTGGACGCTTCCCGCAGCCTGCTCGAGGGCCTGCTCTTTAACCCGCAGCGCTACGATCTGGCCCGCGTCGGTCGTTACAAGGTCAACAAGAAGCTCAACCTCACCACCGAGGAAGAGGTCACGGTGCTCACCGACGAGGATATCGTCGCTACGCTGCGCTACCTGCTGTCCCTCGCCGCCGGCGAGCAGGGCTTCAAGGTCGACGACATCGACCACTTTGGCAACCGCCGCATCCGCACCGTCGGCGAGCTCGTCGCCAACCAGTTCCGTATCGGCATGAGCCGTATGGAGCGCGTTGTCCGTGAGCGCATGAGCTCCCAGGACATCGACGAGATCACCCCGCAGTCGCTCATCAACATCCGCCCGATCGTGGCCTCCATCAAGGAGTTCTTCGGTTCCTCGCAGCTCTCGCAGTTCATGGACCAGGCGAACCCCCTGACCGGTCTGACCCACAAGCGCCGTCTGTCCGCACTCGGCCCTGGCGGTCTTGCCGGCCACAAGTCCGGCTCCAGCCGCCGCACCAACGTGCCGACGGCCGTCCGCGACGTCCACAACTCGCACTACAGCCGCATGTGCCCGATCGAGACCCCCGAAGGCCCCAACATCGGCCTGATCGGCTCGCTCGCCCTCTACGCCCGCGTCAACGAGTACGGCTTCATCGAGGCTCCGTTCCGTCGCGTCGAGAACGGCGTTGCCACCGACCAGATCGACTGGATGACCGCTGACGAGGAAGAGAAGCACGTCATCGCGCCGGCCAACACGCCGCTCGATCCCAAGACCAACGAGTTCATCACGACCGATGCCGAGGGCAAGCTTGTCCGCCCGCACACCGTGATCGCCCGTACCCGAGACTTCGACGGCTCCTTCGGCGCTCCCGCCGACGTGCCTGTCGAGGACGTCGACTACATGGACGTCTCGCCGCGTCAGATGCTCTCCGTCGCAGCCACGCTGATTCCGTTCCTCGAGCACGACGACGCCAAGCGTACGCTGATGGGCGCTAACATGCAGCGTCAGGCCGTGCCGCTGGTTCACCCTGCCGCTCCCTATGTCGGTACCGGCATGGAGCGTCGCGCCGCCCTGGACTCCGGCGAGGTCACCCTGGCCAAGAATGCCGGCGAGGTCATCTTTGCCGACGCCGCCAAGATCATCGTCAAGCATGCCGGCGGCATGGACGAGTATCACCTGGCCAAGTACCAGCGCTCCAACCAGTCCACCTGCATCAACCACCGTCCGCTCGTGCGCGTCGGTGACACCGTTGAGCAGGGCGAGCCCCTGGCTGACGGTCCTTCGACCGATCATGGCGAGCTCGCACTGGGTCAGAACCTCACCGTGGCATACATGCCGTGGGAAGGCTTCAACTACGAGGACGGTATCGTCGTGTCCGAGCGCCTGGTGGCCGAGGATCTGCTGACGACCATCAACATCACCCGTCACGAGATCGATGCCCGCGACACCAAGCTCGGCCCCGAGGAGATCACCCGCGAGATCCCGAACCTCTCCGAGGATATGCTTGCCAACCTCGACGAGGACGGCATTATCCGCATCGGCGCCGAGGTCGGCCCTGGCGACATCCTGGTCGGCAAGGTCACGCCTAAGGGCGAGAGCGCTCTGACCGCCGAGGAGCGCCTGCTGCGCGCCATCTTCGGTGCCAAGGCCCACGACGTCCGCGACACCTCCCTTAAGATGCCTCACGGCGCTTACGGCCGCGTCATCGACGTTGTCCGCTTTAGCCGCGAGAACGGCGACGACCTGGCCCCCGGCGTCAACGAGCAGGTGCGCGTCTACGTCGCCCAGCGCCGTAAGATCCAGCAAGGCGATAAGATCGCCGGCCGCCACGGCAACAAGGGTGTTATTTGTAACGTCCTGCCGGTCGAGGACATGCCCTACATGGCTGACGGTACCCCAATCGACGTTATCCTCAACCCGCTGGGCGTTCCTTCGCGTATGAACGTTGGCCAGCTGCTCGAGTGCCACCTTGGCTGGGCTGCCGCCTGCGGTTGGGATACCGAGCAGGCCGACTCCGACAAGTACGTCCCCGGTCCGTTCTTCACCGCCACGCCTGTCTTCGACGGCGCCAAGGAGGACGAGATCGCCGAGGTCATTCGACGCGCCAACAAGAACATGCTCAACAAGGCCACCGCTGCCTTTGGCGATCACATGCGTCCCGAGTTCGTCACCCAGCTTGACGAGCGCGGCAAGACCCGTCTGTTCGACGGCCGCACCGGCGAGGAGTTCCGCGAGCCCATTACCGTGGGTACGTCCTACATCCTCAAGCTCGGCCACATGGTCGACGACAAGATCCACGCCCGTTCGACCGGCCCTTACAGCTTGGTTACCCAGCAGCCTCTGGGCGGCAAGGCCCAGTTCGGCGGCCAGCGCTTCGGCGAGA
>USIE01000006.1 GCA_900554645.1 uncultured Collinsella sp.
GAAACGGCGGTCGACGAAACTGGAGAGGAGGTATTACGAGCTCCTGTGCGAATTGGAGAGAACGCTCCCGCAAACTGCCTCTTGACAACTTATAGGAGCGTCGGTTTTATGTTTCGCTATGCGGGCTGTGCCTGGCTATTGCAAAAAAGTCTACTCACTTAGGTTTGAGGGCCGTTCGCTGGCGCCAATTTGCGCTTGTTTGCCGACGCCGCGACCATCAGAAGCCCCTAGGACTCTTGCGGCAGGCGCTTCTTGCCTTTACGGGCGCGGTTTCTAAAGTTCTCGACGGCCTCTTCCATACCCAGAGGTACATAGGTGAGCTCATCGAGGTTTTCGGGCAGGTAGCAGGCAAGGCTTTGCTCCTGCGCGCGGCCCGCCGCGAGCTGTTCATCGCTGGGCTGCGCGCCGGGTGTGGCGCAAATGCCATAGACGACGGCACCCATCTCGCGCGTGCGGCATTCGTATTCGGTCTCGGGATGCTCGGGATGGTCGCGGCGGACGTCGTCGCTTACCCAAAGCGTGTCGTAGCCGGCCGCGGCAATCTGCCCCAGGGCGTAGTCGCGCAGCGGTTTGCTGTCGGTGCGCAGCGTGACGGTGGCGCCGGCTGCAAAGAGCGGGCGGTAGAGCATCAGATGGTCGACATGGACGAGCCGTTTTTTGGCGTACTTGGCCTTGGGCTGCGGCGTGGGAAAGTTGATGGTAATGGCATCGAGCTCGCCTGCGGCAAACAGCTGCGGCAGCGATGCGGCGCCTCGGGGCAGGACAAGTGCGTTGGACAGCTCCTGCTCGCAGATTTTCTGTGCGGCATAGGCGATGCAGATGGGCTCCTGGTCCATGCCGATAAAGAACGTGTTTGGCTCGCGGGCCGCGCGCTCTACAAGGTACGTTCCCTTGCCACAACCAAGATCCAGATGAAGGTGTTCGAAAGGCTTGCTGCCTGCGGGCGCACAGGCCTCGCGCCAATCTCCGGCATAGGCCTCGGGGTTCGTCTCAATCGCATCGGCGTAGCGCTCCAGGCGCTCCTCGAGTACAAAGTTCTTAGGCGTGCGAACGTGGACGGCTCCCATGAGGCTCCTTGGTCATAAATGCGAAACGCATGGCTGCGCGTTTCGGCAATGCGTTGGAAGAAGGTGGGCATAGTTTGCCCGAAAGATGCGGCGCGGCTCGGCGGCGCGTCGTCGATGCCTACAGACGCTTGAGAATCACATAGCGGTTGAGCTCGCCGCTGCGACCGTCGGCATGGAAGCGCTCAAGCTCGCGCACGGGGACCTCGCCGCTCTTGTAGAACGTACGGACGCCGCGCACCAGGTCGGTGATCTGCTGATCGTCAAAGTGATGGCAATAGCGGTAGGCGTGGCGGTCGTTTTGCCAGCCAATGAGATGGTCGCCGGCTTCAAACTGCGCGGAATCGTAACCCTCAAACGGCGGGGTGAGCTCGGCGCGGGCCTCGGCACGAACGGCCTTGCGCGCCATGCGCTCGTCGTTCATAAACTCCCAAAAGCTGATGGCGATGATGCCGCCTGGGCGCGTCTGGCGCACCAGGGCGTCGAGCACGCGAACGCGGTACTCGCACGACGGTACGTGGTGCATAAAGCCAAAGCAGACTGAGATGTCGGCGAGCGGGGCATCGAAAAGCACGTCGGGCGTCTCGGCGGGATTGAGCTTCATGAGGGCATCGAGCACATCGAGCTCCTGGAAGTGCAGGTTGGGAATGCGCAGCGCGTGGCCGTGTGCATCGATGGCCAGGTCTTGGCACGAGTCGACGCCATAGAACTCGAAGGGGCAGCTGGCATCTGCCGAGGGGTTTGTGCCGTCGACGCCCTTGGCTGCAAGTGCGCCGCCGGCGGCAAAATTCTCGAATCGCATGTTGCCGCAGGCGAGATCGAAGACGCGGACGGGATCCTCGATTGTGGCGACGTCGAGCTGCTCGAGCGCGATGTCCATGGTGCGCACCCAGCCGGGCCACGGGGCCTGGCGCGTATCGGAAAAGGAGGCGGAGTGCTCGCGATAGAACGTGTTGTTGAGCTGGATGAGCGATGAGGCGAAATCGCGGTTCACGGCGCGGAACTCCCTCCGTTGGCGGTGCGGAATAAACAGTACGACCATACTACCGTTAACGCCGCAACGGGGACAACCAAGCTACGGGTCATTGCTTTGTTTGGACACATTTCCGCAGCTCATATGTGCCCGCAACCGCCGGTTGTCAAAAATCTCACTAGAATAGGTGGCATGCTTTTGGCGGTGGCGGATAGATTTTTAACTGTGCAAGGCGCCTTAAGAACAAAAACGGTCCGGCGGCACGGCTGGCATCACATAGGAGGAACCATGAATGTAGAAACTGCGCAGCGGCTCGCCGACCTTCGTCGCAGCAAGGGTTTTAGTCAAGAAGGATTGGCGCGAAAGCTGGGGCTGTCGCGCCAGGCGGTCAGTAAATGGGAGCGCGCGGAGAGCTCGCCCGATACCGAGAACCTGATCTCGCTCGCAAAACTCTATGGCGTGAGTTTGGACGAGCTCCTCAATCCGAGCGATGAGATCGAGGACGATATCGAGTTTGAGAACGAGGACCGCGCCCGTCAGCGCGAGGCCGAGGCGGCGGAGCGTGCCCGCACTCATGAGGCGGCGGCACGAGCTACCGAGGCGGCAACGCAGGCGAGTGATGCGGCTGCCAAGGCGGCGCAAGCGGCAAGTTGGAGCGCGCAGGCAGCTAATGCGGCGACGGCTCAGGTGACGGGTGCCGGTGCGACCAGCGTGACTCCGGTGAAGGGTCCGTTTCAGTCGTTCCCGTATTGGGCTGTGTGCTGGCTGCTGTTCTTTTTGCTGATGTTCCTGTTTGGTGCCGGCCCCTTTGCCGCGCTGATCTTCTTTACGATCCCCATCTATCACTGGGTGGCGCGTGCGCTCGATGGCGATTGGGCGCGCGGGGATATTCAGGTTGGTCCGGCGCCGGAGGCGGCTAAGGCTCAGGATGTTTCCGCTGCGGTTGATACTGACGTGGCTACCGCGATCACCGCTGAGCCGAGCGTCAAAGAGGGTGATGAATGATGAGGCTTTCGCATGAATCGAAGGTGCGCCTGATCGTTGGCATCGGAGCCTTCGTGCTTATCATCGGACTCGTCTTTGGCACTTCGCGGACATTGATTCACTACGATGGCCCGTGGGATCTCGACGATATCGCATCCGGCTTGTCTGGTGTGGACCATGAGGACGACAAAGACGATCTTTTGAATGGCGGTAATTTCTCCGCTCAGCCTCGGCAGCTTTCGAGCGCGACCTTTGATGCCGATTCATTTCAGTCCCTTGATTTGGATGTTACGTCGGGGACGGTTGAGGTCAAGTGCGTCTCCGACGGGCCGGTACGTGTCATCGAGAGTGGCCGCGTCGCAAAAGGAGTAGCTGCTTACGATGCGGCAACCCAGAATCTGGCCGAGGTTAAGGGTTCTGCGCTCAAGATTCGCCAGTTCGATTGCGATGACGAGCGCGCCATTGACCGCACGGTTACCGTCGAACTGCCGCGCGAAGTTGCCGATAACATGGTGGGCATTACAGCGAATGTAGGATCGGGCGATCTGACGGTCACGGACATTGCGTGTCATGACCTCAACTTGACTTTGGACTCGGGAGACATCGAGTTTGCGGGTACTGTAACCGACACCCTGAATGCCAAGGTAGGTTCGGGCGATGTGACGTTCGAGCTCTACCAGGCCCCCGCGAAGTCTATGGACGTAAGCGTGGACTCGGGCGATGTGGAGATAACGGTTCCGAACTCTACGGGCTTTAAGGCGAGCCTCACCGTGGGCAGCGGTGACTTCGAGAGCGATTTCCTTCCGCTTGGCTACGATGGCGAGACCATATTGAATCTTGAATTCGACAACGGTGATAAGTCTGCCACGTATCGTTTTAAGGTCGGTTCGGGCGACATGTCGTTCGAACCGGTGTGACATGCGGTTTTCGGAGATCGGTGCATATAGGCATGCTCTTTGATGGAGGCGCCGGGGCCGTGACTGGCTCCGGCGCCTTTGCCTTTACAATGGGGGCATGGAACAGATTATTTTGAACATACTCGAGGCTCTGCGTCGCGGTGAGACCGTGGACGACAAGGCGCTCGTCAAACTGATACATGCCGAGGCGCGCCGTGAGGGTGCCGACAAACGAGATCTGGCCAAGCGCCGTCTGCTGCCGTTCTACCAGCGGGTTAAACGTGAGAAGCCGGCTCGTTGGGCTGGATGGAATGTCGATGCCGAGCTGGAGCGTCAGCTGCTGCAGGTGCTGCGCATGAAGCCGCGCCGCACGGCTTCGGGCGTGGCGACCATTACCGTCATCACCAAGCCCTGGCCATGCTCGGGCGATTGCCTGTTTTGCCCCAACGATCTGCGCATGCCTAAAAGCTATCTGCACGCCGAGCCGGCGTGTGCCCGTGCGGAGCAAAACTGCTTCGATCCGTATCTGCAGGTGAGCGCTCGCCTGACCGCACTTTCGCAGATGGGTCATGCGACCGATAAGATCGAGCTCATTGTGCTTGGCGGTACCTGGAGCGACTATCCGCAAGGGTATCAGGCATGGTTTATGTCGGAACTTTTCCGTGCGCTCAATGACGATGCCGTCGCCGGCGTGGCGGCCAACCCCATGCTGGCGCGTCCGGGCATCAGTCGTGTCGAGGCGGGGCGCCTGCTCGATGACGCTCCCGCCGATGCCCTGCCGCCGGTGGTAGCGGAGCGTCGCGAGCGCTATCGGGCTGCCGGTATTGCGACCGATGAGGCTGAGCTTGCGAGCGGCGTTGCCGACGAGCAGGGGCGTGTGGATGCTGCCGTGGGCGGCTACAACCGTGCGGTGCGTCGTCTGTACGGCCCCGGTACGCCGTGGGGCGAGGCCACCGAGTGGCAGACGGCAACGATGGAGGAGCTCGAGCGCCAGCAGCGCATCAACGAGACGGCGAAGCATCGCGTGGTGGGGCTCGTTATCGAGACGCGCCCCGATGCTGTAACGCCGCAGGCCCTCACGCTCATCCGCCGCCTGGGTTGCACCAAGATACAGATGGGCATCCAAAGCCTTGACCAGCACCTGCTCGATATCAACGAGCGCCGCATTTCGGTGGCGCAGATCGAGCGGGCGTTTTCGCTCGCGCGCCTGTTTGGCTTTAAGATCCACGCGCACTTTATGCTCAACTTGTTGGGTGCTACGCCTGAGGGGGACAAGCGTGACTACGAGCGCTTTATGACCGAGGGCGCCTTTATGCCCGACGAGGTCAAGGTCTACCCGTGCGCGCTCATCGAGGGCTCGCGTCTGGTGGGCTGTTACGAGCGTGGCGAGTGGCGCCCCTATACCGAGGAAGAGCTGCTCGACGTGTTGGCCGATGACATCGTGGTGACGCCGCCGTTCTGTCGCATCAGCCGCATGATTCGCGACTTTAGTTCCGATGACATCATGGTGGGCAACAAGAAGCCCAACCTGCGTCAGCTCGTCGAGAACCGCCTGGCTGCTCGGGGTGACGGTGCGACGGTGTGTGAGATTCGCTATCGCGAGATCAGCACGGCGGGTGCCGACCTGGACGAGTTGACCCTTGATGAGGAAGTGGCGTACGAGACGCCGGTGACTTACGAGCGCTTTTTGCAGTGGGTGACGCCGCGGGGCAAGATCGCGGGCTTTTTGCGGTTGTCGCTGCCCGATCGCGCTTTTGTTGCCGCACATGCGGACGAGCTGCCGACGATGCCGGACGAGGCGATGATTCGTGAGGTGCACGTGTATGGCATGGCGGCGCGCGTGGGCGATCAGGGCCAGGCAGCGCAGCACCATGGATTGGGACGTTTGCTCGTGGAGCGTGCGTGCCAGATAGCTCGGGACGCTGGCTATACGTACATCAACGTGATCAGCGCGATCGGTACGCGCGAGTACTATCGCCATCTTGGATTTTATGACCATGGCCTTTATCTGCAAAAGGAGCTCTAGATGAACAAGCCGAGTGTTTCTGCCGGCATCGTTGCCGGCGTTGCCCTGGGAGCCGCGGCGCTTGGTGCGGCCGCCGTCGCTGTTCGCGCTGCCTGTTTGCAGGTCGCACGTACCCGCAACGGGCTGGCGCGGGTGAAGCGCATGCACGACGAGAGCGGTGACGAGGTCCGCGTGCTCGTACAGGGCGGCGTCTACCAAAGCGCGAGCTATGTTGGCGATCGTTGGGCGGAGCCAGTCTTTGCGTACTATCGTGCATTTGACGATGTGTTTGAGGCCGAGGATGTGATGCGCGACGCTTATGGTCACGGTATCAACCGTATGCTTATGCTAGGTGGCGGCGGGTTTGCCTATCCCAAGTTTGCGCTGATGTCGCACAAGGTCCTGCGCATGGACGTCATCGAGTATGACGGAGAGATAACGCGCTTGGCGCGCCGTTGGTTCTATCTGGATGAACTGGAGCACGCGGTGGGCGATCGCCTGCGGGTGATTACCGCTGAGGCTCGCTCGTATCTGGGTGTGACGAGCGTGGGCCATCGTCGCTACGACGTGGTCGTGAGCGATTGCTTTGGCGGTGCCGAGCCCGTGCGCGAGCTGGCGACCGTTGAGGCGCTGCGCCTGGTGCGGGGCAGCCTGAACCCCGGGGGTATCTACGTGGCCAATATCGTGAGCGCAAACGAGGGGAGCGATGTGACGTTCCTTCGCGACTGCGCTGCCACGGCGCTCGAGGTATTCGTCCACGCCTGGGTGGTCCCATGTGGCGATACGGAGTTCGGCGGCGAGGAGAACTACCTGCTCATCGCCAGCGACGGCGACTACGCCTTTGCCGAAGCCGTGCCCTTCGACACCGACTTCCTCGGCACCGTCCTTCACGACAAGTAAGTCTCCCCGTCCCAAAAAAGACTGGTCTTAGGCGTGGTCGCGCCAGCCGAGAACGCGCTGCTTCATGCCCTCTATGTCGAGCACGCCTTCGGCAAAGCCCTTGCGCACGAGCTCTTCGGGAACAAACTCGTCGTAGCGGTCAAAGTAAGGCACCTCGCCAGGATAGACGAGCTCGATGGGATCGAAGTCCTTCTCGGCCTCGGCGGCGAGCACCTCAAAGAACGTCTCCTCGTCGGCCTTCATCTTAAACTGCATAAAGTACGGGCGTGACGGATCGAGCCGGCGAAGGCCCAGCTCCGCGGCACATTTAATCTTGAGCATGCGCTCGAGCGCCAAAAAGGCGTAGCTGCCCAGCCAGGGGAAGAGCACCCAGGTATCGCCGCCCAGGTTAATGAGCGGCTTGGTTCCCGCCCCCGAAATCTCGGCGGTATGACGAGCCTGCGCCAAGCGGGCCCGTGCGTTACCCATAAGGTACGGATATGTCGCGTGCTCGTTGAGCGCCTTGCGCATGCGCTCGAGCACATGCGTGTTAATGTCGCCGGGGCAGTCGCCAAAGTAGGCCGGGACCCGGCCCTTGACCTGCGTGGCAAAGACAGTGTGGCGCTTCCAGTCCACTTCCTCGACAATCCAGCAGTGTCCGGCGATGGCGATGCGCTCACCGGGCGGGGGCGGATTAACGATCGTGCCCAGCTCGGCCGATTCGCTCCGGACGGTAAACTCCTCGTTTTCCTGGAACACGGCGTAGAACTTAAAGTTGTTGATGATGCGCTCGCCCGCGAGACCCACGATGAGCCCGCCACCTTCGGTGACCTGGATATGGTCGATCTTAATGAGGTGACGTAGCAGCACGCGGTAATCGTCTGCCGAGACACGGTGGAAATAGCTGAGCGTGAGCACGCGCTGGGCAAGTTCGGCCGGCGTGAGCTCGCCGGTGCTGGCGAGGGTCGACATAGTCTGGTGATAGAGCAGGCTGTAGGGGAGACGATCGAGCTCGGGTGGCTCGACCCACTTTTCCTCGCGATAGAGTTGTACGAGCGCGATACCCTGCAGGAGCTTCCAGGGAATGGTTTCGGGCATCATCGTGCGCGGCTCGGGCTCTTCCTCGCGCATGACAAACCACATCTCGGGCGGAAGATCGCGACGGCCCGTGCGCCCCATGCGCTGCAAAAAGGAGCTAACGGTAAACGGCGCGTCAATCTGGAAGGCGCGCTCCAGGCGGCCGATATCGATACCGAGCTCCAACGTAGAGGTGGTGACGGTTGTCTGCGTCTGCTCCTCGTCGCGCATGAGCTCCTCGGCCGTCTCGCGTAGCGATGCCGAAAGATTGCCGTGATGGATGAGAAAACGGTCGGGCTCGTGCCGGCTCTCGCAGTAGCTGCGCAGCATGGAGCACATGGCCTCTGCCTCCTCGCGCGAGTTGGCAAAGACCAGGCACTTGCGGCCGCGCGTATGCTCAAAGATATAGCCCATACCGGGGTCGGCGTTGTCGGGTGCCGTGTCGGTGGGGTTGAGAAGCGCCTGCTCGGTCGCTCGTGGGATGTCGACTTCGCCCTCGGGGGCCGAGGAAGTGCGACGGTCTTTGGGAGCGGCCTTGCCCCGCGCCTGCTCGCGACGTTGACGGCGTTCTTCCTGTGTAAGCTGTTCGCTGTGGCACATGTCTTGTCCGGATGCGGGCAGCGCCGCGGGCGCCGCCGTCTCAATACGCTCGCAAGCAAGCACCTCGGCTTCTTGTGGACCTGTGCCTACAAATCCTCGTTGCTGAGCCTGGGGGCCCGAGTTGTAGAAGTGCTCCATGGAGATGCGCCACACGCGGCGCGGTTCCTCAAAGCGGGGGATAACGCAGTCGCGCCCCGTTCCCTGCGAGAGAAAGGCGCCCGTGCGCTCGGGGTCGCCGATGGTGGCCGAAAGGCCAATGCGGCGGGGCTGCACGCCTGCCATGCGCGAGAGGCGCTCGATAAGACAGAGCGTCTGCCCGCCGCGGTCGCCGCGCATGAGCGAATGGACTTCGTCGATAACCACATAGCGCAGGTCGCAAAACATGCGCGGGATCGCCATGTGCTTATGGATCAGGAGCGCCTCGAGCGACTCGGGCGTAATCTGTAGGATGCCGCTCGGTTTTTTGATGAGTTTGGCCTTGTGTGATTGCGAGACATCGCCATGCCAGTGCCAGACGGGGATATCGGCTTCTTCGCACAGGTCGTTGAGGCGGACGAATTGGTCGTTGATGAGCGCCTTGAGGGGGCCAATGTAGAGGGCGCCCACGCTTGCGGGCGGGTTCTCCCAAAACTCGGTCAGGATGGGAAAGAAGGCTGCCTCGGTTTTGCCGGAAGCCGTGGATGCCGTCAGGAGCACATTATCTTGCGTGTTAAAGATGGCATCAGCTGCTGCAACCTGGATAGAGCGTAGGCTCTCCCAATCGTGGGAGTAGATGAAGTCTTGGATAAACGGGGCGTAGCGGTCAAAGGCGTTCACGGGGCCTCCTTTCAACAACGAATCTCTCAACGCGGCTGGCAATGGCTTGCTGCATTACTGCTTCAACGTTTGCCCAGATAGAGCCTGCCAAAATAAACCTGTCCCTTTTTGGCAGGTTAGATGGTGAATTCGGCGAAGTTACGGTCGCCGCCTGCGGTATCGGTGTCGCCTGTTGCGGCTGCCGGCGCCAGCGCGTCGCCGCCGACGCTTTGCAGCAGCTCGGCCACGTTGGCGTCGGGGTTTTGGCATAGGATGTCGAGCAACTCGATAAAGTCACGAATGACTTCACGCGGCGTCAGATGCGTGTCGGCTCCCACACGACCGAACTCGATCTTGAGGAAGTCCACCAAGTCGTTCTCGGTAAGCGTGGGCGTCCAGCCAAAGTAGCCGGCGTGAATTTGCATGAGTTTTTCGATGAGCACCAGTAGCTCCTCGTAGGTGAGCGGCTGCAGGCGGATGATGGGTGCGAGCATGTCCTTAAGGTCCTCGCGCGCAAAGCGACCCTGAGCGAGTCGGCTGCGCAGAGCCTCGTAGGAGAACACGCCGCGGCGGCGGTCTTCGATGGAGGTTGGCGTGCCGCCCATGATCATGCCCAGGTACTGCGCCTTGCCCTGAAGTGTGTCGTTGTACATGGTCAGGATCTTCTCGTAGTTGTACTGGCGCGTGATGGCATTGGGAATCTTATACAGATTCACGAGCTCGTCGATGAGCACCAGCATGCCCTTGTAGCCGCTGCAAACCAAAAAACGCGCGATGAGTTTGACGTAGTCGTACCAATCGTCGTCGCTGATGATGGTCGAGGAGCCCAGCTCGGCGCGCGCCTCGCTCTTGGTGCGGTATTCGCCGCGGATCCATTTGGTCACGCGGCTCATGGTCTCTTCGTCGCCCCCGGATGCGGCCATGCGATAGCGGCGGAGCATGCGGGTGAAGTCGAAGCCGTGGACCATCTCCTCGAGCGGGGCCAGTTGGGCATTGACGACAGACTCGTCGACGTCGGCACACGAGGCGACCCAGCGATCCAGAATAAGGTTGAGCGCACCGCCCTCGGGGCGCGTCTTGGTCGATATATTGCGGATGAGCTCGCGGTAGGTGGCAAGGCCCTGTCCCTGACCGCCCTGCAGGCGGCGCTCGGGCGACAGGTCGGCATCAGCGACGACGAATCCCTCGCCCATGGCGTGCGTGCGGATAGTCTGGAGCAAAAAGCTCTTGCCGGCGCCGTAACGACCGACCAGAAAGCGGAAGCTCGCGCCGCCGTCGGCGATGAGACTCAGATCGGTGAGCAGGGCGCGGATCTCGACCTCGCGCCCTACGGTGATGTAAGGAAGGCCGATGCGCGGGACCACGCCGCCCTTGAGCGAGTTGAGAATGACGGCAGCGACGCGCTTGGGCACGCGGGGTGCTGCGGATGCGGTATCACTCATGGTCTAGGTATCCTCTCACGTCTGCTTCGTAGTCCTCAATAATCTGCGGCCCTGCCGCGCTAAATTCAATTACGGTGTCGCCCACCAGGTCAAAGAGCGCCTCGTTGATGGTATCGACGAGCATGTCCTCGCTCTGCCCCGATTGCGCTACCGCCGATTCCGCCTGTACTGCGTTGTGCTCGAGCAGCGCGCGGAGATAGGCGTCTGCGGCGGGCGCGAGTTCGTTCGTGGCGTCAGCGGGCGCAGCAGCTGCGAACGCGGGCGTCGGTGCGAGAAGCGGTGCTACGACACCAAACTGTTCGGTGGATATGGTCGGCTCGTCGGACTCGTCCTGCCCTGCGGCCGCCGCGACCGCCTCGACCGTCGCGGCGGCCGCAGGCTCGGCTTCCGGTTGCCCTGAGTCCGCTGCCTCGGCTTCTGCGGACGCGCCGTCCTCGCGTTCCTCGTCAATCAAAAGCGCCTCGCGCGTTTGTGCGGCGGCGCTCCGAATATGCCCCAGCTGACTCAGATCGATATCGATCTTGACGGGCTGGTGTGCGGCGTCCCACGAAAGCCATGCCACAATCTCGTCATCGATAATCTTGGCCAGATATTTGGGGACCTTTTCTTCCTTAAGGGGATGGGCGGGGTCCAGCGCCAGGCGCAGGCGTTGGTCGCAGGCGCGCATCATTTCACCGAGCTTGCTGCTCTTTTGCCTGTTACCGTGAATCCGCATGCATTCCCAAAAACCGTTTTGGCAACGGTAGATATGGATGGGGTCCAGACGGTATTCGCAGTCCTCGTGGCGCTCGGGCGCAAAGAATACGGCCGAGGCAAACATGGTGTAGGGCATGGCCGTCTCCTCCCCAAATAAACTTGCCACGATGCCGGTCTTTCGGTGCGTGTCATAGTAGCGCGCCATGCGGACATACACGGCGCACGCCACGTGGCGCTGATCGCGGTGGTGGCTGCGGTCGAGCCGCGAGTTACTTAGGTTGTACGTGGAGAGGGCGTTGATGGCGGCCATGAGTCGCTCCTCGCGCACCTCATCGGGCGGAAGGGGGAGCGTGGGCTCGGAGGTTTTGCGACGCTTGGGTGCCGGGTCAGATGGCGTCGGTGCTGGTACAAGGTCTCGTGCCGCGCGCCGCAGCTCGATAAGGGCGTTATCGAATATGACGGTTTTAGAGTCGCGAAGCAGCTTGGGGTCGAGCCCGTGGAACACGGCGTAATCTTGCAGCCACACGCGCGCAAACCGGTCGATGCCGGGCTCGAAGGCGCGATAGACATCCCAAAAAGCCTTGATCTTGTTAAAACCATCGAGTGGATTATCTACGCCAATGCCGCAGATCAGCTCATAGAGATACAGAAAGGCAAAGGACGTAGACGTTTCCTCGACGGTTCCGCGACGCACTTGGGCACGCCAGGTAAAGTAGCCGCGCAACTGTCGATCGCTCATGGCATTGTAGGTGGGAAAGTACGAGTTAAAGGTGCCGTTGTAGGGGCAGTCGTCCTCAAAGTCGGCCATCAGCAGGCCTTGGCGGTAGAAAAGCTCGGCTTCCGAAAGCCAGCGGCCCGCACCGCCCTTGGGGTCATCCTGCCAGCGCGATATCTCGCGCATTTTACGGTACTGGTCGGGGAGGAAATTCTGCATCTGTCGGCCGGTTTTGAGAATCGGCTCGTCTGCGTAGACTTCATGTGAGAAGCGGGCAGACTGATGGGTCCGGGCCTCGGCCATAATGCGCTCGATGAGCATCTTGATGTCCTGGTCGGCCACCGCTCCTCCTCTCGAACGCAGCTACGGTGACCTCATATCATAGCACAGCATCAAACAGGTGTTCGAGATACCGCTATGTAGATAGATTTAGAACAAGAGGGCGTAGATGACGGCGATGACGACGGAGGGGAGCATATTGGCCGTGCGGAAGGTCTGAGGACGGATGAGGTTGACGCCGACGCAGAAGATGAGCATGGAGCCTACGAGCGAAAGGCTGTTGAGGGCTGCTGTGGTCATGATGGGGGAGAGCGCGCCGGCAAACAACGTGATCGTCCCCTGGAACACGGCTACGGGCAGGGCCGAGAAGATGCAGCCGCGTCCGAGCGACGCCGTCATGGTGCAGACGATGATGCAGTCCAGTGCGCCCTTGAGGGCAAGCGTTGACCAGTCGCCGAGCAGGCCGTCCTGGATCGATCCCACAATTGCCATGGCGCCGATACACACGGTGAGTGAAGTCGAGACAAAAGCGTTGGTGAACTCGTTGTCACCCTCGCTGCCGGTTTTTCGCTTGAGCCATTCGCCAAGGTTCTCGATGGCGGCCTCCAAGTTGATGGCCTCGCCGATGAGCGAACCGAGCGCAAATGAGACGATGAGCATGGTGGTACCGGTGGTCGCTAGCGCCTTTCCATCGATGATGAGCATCTTTTGCATGGTGCCGCCCAGGCCGATAAACAGGACGCACAGCCCCGATGCTTTCATGAGCGTGTCTTGGATGCGCGGTGTAATGAAGCGGCCGCCCGCTAATCCCAAAAGACCGCCCGCAACTAAAAGCACAACGTTGATGATTGTTCCCAAGCCCGGCATGAGCCCTCCTGTATTGATGCCAACGTGGCAATCGTAGCAGAACGAAATGCGAGGCACATCGCGACTCATCTAATACGTTATATAAGTGGTGTTAGGAATGATACGCAGCATTTAAGCCTCAGGTGGTTGTCGGGACATAGGGATAGTATTCAAAGCGCAGTGTCATAAGCCGCTGCGGGAATTCAATAGCCGCGGCGATGATATTGGCATCGCGGGCACGATCAAACCCTTCGAGTTCGATCTGATACGAGACGTCTTGCATAATGTCCAGACGCCGCCAGGCTAGGAGTGTGTCGCCATCGAATTCCAAGGTCTTGCCTCCATCTGGAGCAACGGCATATAGACGCAGCTTGGCGGTGGTTGCAGGGTCGACAACCGTGACCTTTTTAATTTCGTTTCGAGTATTCTTGGCGCCCAACAAGGTGAGCAGTGTTGGGGCCACGACCTCGCCCGATGGCAAAAAGACGACTTCGATGGATTCGGGAAATGCGATGATAGCCGACTTGCGGACGGGCTGATTGGCGGCGGCAACTTCGATGTTCGCAGCGTCGATGACCTCTGTGTGGTCGAGTGCGGCAAGCACGCAACAGTTACCTTCATCGATCTCTTGAGGATCAGCAAGCCCCAGACTGTCCGCGAACTCGGGATCGTTTGGATCGGCAGCGGGCTCATTCGGCGCTTCGAAAGAAGCTGGGACGCTGTTTGTCGGCGACGGCGTGTCGCCCGCACCTGCTTCTTTGTCCGCGCTCTCTTCTTGTATGGTTGCGTTGATGGGTTCGTCGTTTGGGGGGAGCGTCTTGGCGTCAAACGCGGAGGGGAGAATTCCGATGGCTCCGGATCCGTTCCACTCCATTTCGAGAAGCGCCGGGTCGGCAAGAATGCGTTGCCTGCTTTGCGCGCGGGCATCGATTTCAATAGGGCCTGCCTCTATCCCTCGTGTAAGGCTGAGTGATCCGGATGGCTTCTCGAAATGAGCGTCTGTGTCTTTGGTACTGACGGCGTAGAACAGCAGGGACGCTTCTCCCGCCGCGATGGCATCGGTACCGGCTTTGGTCAGCCGCAACGATGCCGTGAATGAGAGGGTGGGCTGCGTGTCGTCTGCATTCGCGGCGGCGCAGCCCAGACATATACCGCCTCCTTTCTCAAAAAACGTACCGTCGAAGGCGACCTTCGCTCCGTTCGCCGAGTCATCGACCGAAGCGATGTCGATGCGTAGCTCCAAATCGCAAGGGTCGTCATCTGCATCGAGCGCAACTGAGCGCCACGTGCAGATGGCGCACCCCGCCTGGGAGCCGTTTGCCTTGTTCGAACGATTGATATCCACGACTATCGAGCCGTCCGTATTACGACGAAGGCATCCCGAGGTTGAGATTGCGGCCTGTGCGATCGAAAAACGCTTGCACGCAATGGCGCTCGACGGATTTGGTGCGGAGCTTAGGGCCGCTGGTAAGGAGTCTGCCATGACAGGAGTCGCCCAAGCGGCGACAGGCGTTCCGGTTGCGAGCGCGCCGCAGAGTGCGACGACGGGCAAAAGGTTCTTCGATGCCATGGGGTCTCCTTAGCTAATTTAGTGCGGCCTGTTCATGTTTTGTTTCTGGCTGTGTTTGATGTGCAGACCGAGGCCGGCGGTTCCCGCGCCTGCTGCTGCGGCGCCTGCTGCCAAGAGCCATCGTTTGTCGCCTGTCTGCGCCAACGGTTCCTCGCGGTCGCTGCGGTCGAGCTCCGAGAGGTCGACCGTCACTTGCGTGGCGGCCTGCGCCTGTTCTTGCTGGGCAAAGGCCATGGCTGGCCCAAACGCTAGGATGCTGACGGCGGCGGCCAGGGCGACGGCCTTATGCCGTGTGCGCACCGGGCTCGACCGTCCAGGTGATCGTTGCAACCTGATCGCCTTCGCCGGTTACGCGGAAGATGTCGCGCGTGACGCGGGCGACGTTTCCGCTTGTCTTGAGCTTAATTTTGTCCGTGCCACCGGCAATGCCCTGGTAGCCCATGTCGAAGGCTGCATTCTTGGAAAGATCGAGGCCCGTTCCCTGCATTGCGGCGCTGGCGTTCTGGAGCGCGCCGTCGGGGCCGACCTTAAAGTCGATGGAGTTCTGCGCGGTTCCGGCCTTGGCGTCGGCAGCAATGGTCCAGGTGTTCATGGCGTCGATCTTCATGTTGGTGACATGGATGCCGTAGGCCGAATGATTGTCGATGGTGGTCGCGTCTTCTGAGGGGCCCTGAAGCGTGCCGTCGGCCTTGGCGACGAAGGGAATAACCGTCGGAACTTTGAACTCAACGTTGTCGATCTCGGTCCTGACCATTACTTTCGTGGTTCCAACGCGCCCGGCCGCCATAGCTGGCGTCGGGGCGGCGCCCATTGCGAGCGCGAGCGCGAGCCCCGCGCCCACGACGAGCGCTCTGGCTCCGTTCATGTTCCTGGTGATGTCCATGGTCGTTCCTTTCTATTCGCCGCGGGCCGTCCCCGCGATGATTGGACGAGTGTTGGTGGCCGCGCGCAATGACGCAGCGGGCGTTAGGGGCTAGCTCTCGGCCTGTTCCACCCGGACCTTGACGCGCGTCGGATTGCCGTGATTGTCATGGGTCTTGGTGTCGAGTGCCTGGATTTCGATATACGCTTCGCCTTCCTCGATGTCGCCGGCGGGACACGTCTCGACCGTCTTGCCGGTCTCGACGATGCCGGACTCATAGATGGTTTCGTCGTTTTGAATGACGCGGAATCGCTGGGGAAACTTGTTGTCCTGGACGTTTTGCACGTTGACGCGCAACTTGCCGCCTTCCTGCAGCTGGGCGACCGGCGCGACCGAGATCGTCATCATGTTGTCGCGGACGATGGCGTCGAGCTCATCTTGGATTTCTTGGCGCGATTTGCCCTCGGCCGTCGTGACCGAGGCGCCCGCTTCGGGTACGGGCTGTGTCTGCCAGGCGTACAAGCCTACGGCGACGAGGGCGCAGACGATAGCCAAGCAGACAGCGATGAGTTTCTTGCGATGTCCCGGACTCGCGAGCCGGGGCAACTTCTTCGCGCTCATGCGGCGTCCTTGGTGGTGTAGACGCGTGCGAACGTGGACGGGTCCGCTCCAAAGAGCATGTGAAGCATCAGACGGCGCGAGTAGACAAGCTCATCGAAGTCGGGAGGGAGCTCGATGTCGTGGATGTGTGCGATGTGGTGGGCGAGTGCCGAGAACGACTCGGGGTCGCAGATCACATCGGTGGTGACGTGGTAGACCGTCGTGCCGGGGAATGCCTCTTCTTCGAAAGGCAGGAGATGGGGATCGTCGTCGACTTCGATGGCGACGCCGTACTGGGGCCAGTAATATGCCATGGGGACCTCCCTGCTTCTGGGGCCAAAACTTCTATCGGTTTGGCTGTCGATGCCGACCGTATCAGCCGCTACTTGACCAAAAGCTGACCAAATGCTTGACGGATTCGCATCGCCGCAGGTAACAGGTGGTAAAAAATACTTCAACATTTTTTGAACGCCAATTTCGCGATCGTTGGCGGCAAAGCGATATGTGTAAAAAACATCGCCTGCCGAGATGTGGCGGCCGCTCGCCGAATTGCACGAACGTAAAAATCCTCAATTATGGAGACGGTCTCGAACACGTCAACGAAACGATGCGGTAACATCTCCCTGCAAACACTGTAGTTAGCTAAAGGGGAGTTCTGCATGTCTGCAACCATCAAACCCTTCACCGATGAGTACGAGGAATACGGTCGCGATGAGTCTCGTTCGTCGGGCGAGGCCTCGAGCATTTCGTTTCCGACATCGGAAGACGAGGTTCGCGCCATCCTGCGGCAGCTCCATGCCGAGCGTGTCCCGGTAACGGTTCAGGGCGCTCGAACGGGCCTCGCCGCCGGCGCCGTGCCCCATGGCGGCCACATCCTCAATACCTCTCGTATGAATCGCTACCTAGGCCTTCGCCGCGATGAGCAGGGTCGCTTTCTGCTTCGCGTAGAGCCGGGCGTCGTGCTGTCCGAGCTGCGCAAGCAGCTGGGCAAGAAGGTACTCCCGACCACAGACTGGGACCAGGCTTCGCTTAAGGCTTACGAGGAATTTCAGGAAGCCCCCGAGCAATTCTTTCCTACCGATCCCACCGAGGCGTCTGCCTGCCTGGGCGGTATGGCGGCATGCAATGCCTCTGGCGCTCGCAGCTACGCCTATGGTCCCATGCGCCCCCACATCACGGGTCTTCATGTCGCGCTGGCCAATGGCGACCTGGTCGAGCTTCGCCGTGGTGAGGTTTTTGCGCATGGTCGCCACCTGTCACTCGTGACAGCGGAAGGTCGTGCGCTCGAGCTCGATCTTCCCAGCTATACCATGCCCGAGACCAAAAACGCATCGGGCTATTTTGTTGCGGATGACATGGATACCATCGACCTCTATATCGGCGCGTGTGGAACGCTCGGCGTCATCACCGAGCTCGAGATTGCCCTGCAGCCGGCACCGGCGGTCGTATGGGGCGTGAGCTGCTTCTTCGATAGCGAAGACAAAGCCGTGTCCTTTACCGATTCCGTACGCCCCGTCCTGTCCCACGCGGCCGCCATCGAGTGTTTCGATGCGGGCGCCCTGGATATCCTACGTCGCCAGCGCGAGCAGTCGACGGCGTTTGCCTCGCTGCCGGCGCTCGACAAAGAGGCCAAGGTCTGTGTCTACGTGGAGCTCGACTGCGACGACGAAGCCCAGGCGACTGAGGAGCTGTACCACCTGGGATGGGTTTTGGAGCTTGCGGGCGGCCACGACGATGCGGCGTGGGTCGCGCGCACCGAAGTCGATCGCGAATGCCAACGATTCTTCCGCCATGCGGTGCCCGAGAGCGTCAACATGCTTATCGACGAGCGCCGCCGCACGGATCCCACCATTACCAAGTTGGGTTCGGACATGTCGGTGCCCAATGCACGCTTGGCCGATGTCGTCGCCCTCTATCGCCGCACGCTGGCGGAAAGCGGACTTGAGTCTGCTGCCTGGGGACACATCGGCAACAACCATCTGCATGTGAATATCCTGCCGCGCGATGCGCAGGATTACCGCCGCGGCGGAGAACTCTTTGCCCAGTGGGCTTCCGAGGTCACGGCCATGGGCGGTGCCGTTTCTGCCGAGCATGGCGTCGGCAAGATCAAGGCGGGCTTCTTAGAGACGATGTACGGTCACGAGGCCATGGTCGAGTCGGCGCGGCTCAAGCTCCAGCTCGATCCCGACGGGCAGCTGGGTCGCGGCAACCTGTTTTCGGAGAAGCTCTTGGATGAGCTCGTCCAGAAAGGGGGCGCGTGAAGATGAGCGATTTCCATATGGTGGTGTGCGTCAAGGCCGTGCCGGGCAGCACCGAGGTCAAGATGGACCCCAAGACCAATACCATCGTGCGCGATGGCAAGCAGGCGGTCATTAATCCTTTTGATGCGAGCGCTTTGGAATGCGCGCTGGCGCTGAAGGATGACTTTATCGGCTTTGACATGGATGTGCGCGTGACGGTGGTGTCGATGGGCATCCCCGCGACTGAATCGCTATTGCGCGACTGCATCGCCCGAGGCGCCGATGACGCACTGCTGCTAACCGATCGCGCCTTTGCGGGTGCCGATACCCTGGCAACCACCTATGCCCTCAAGTGCGGCATCGAGGCGCTCGACGAGGACTTCGACCTGCTCATCTGCGGCAAGATGGCGGTGGACGGCGATACGGCCCAGATTGGTCCCGAACTTGCCGGTGCCTTTGAGATTCCCTGCGTGACCGACGTGAGTTGCGTGCAAAGCGCGGGCTTTACGACGTGTGGCTCGCTGGCGCTCGTTCACGGATGCGATGCCGGCGAGGAGACGGTGTGTCTTGAGATGCCGTGCGCGATGACGATTGCCAAGGAGATTGGCCAGTTGCGTATGCCGAGTATTGCCGGTATTCGCGCGGCAGAGGAGGCGGACGTGTGCGCGGTCAGTGCCGCCGACGTGAACGCCGACCCCGCGCGTTGCGGCCTTGCCGGATCACCGACACAGGTCGTGCGATCGTTTGTGCCCGACCGCGACCAAACGTGCGAGGACGTTGACGGAACGGCGTCCGAGCAGGCGGCAAAGCTTGCCAAGATTATCGAGGGGATGTCATAGATGAGCGGACTGATTATCGATAGCGAAGCCTGTATCGGCTGCGGTCGCTGCGTTCGCGCCTGCGCCTCGGGCGGCATTGTGCTGGAGGGCGAGCGTCCCAATCGCTGCGCCCGCGTGACCGAAGGCTGCATCTTGTGCGGCGGGTGCGTCGATGCCTGTCCCGTCAACGCTATCTCGATCGAGCGAGACGAAGCTGCCGGCGCGGCAGACCTTGATGCATATCGAGACATTTGGGTATTCGCGCAGACCGACGAGCACGATACGGTGAATCCCGTTGCCTATGAGCTCATGGGCAAGGGCCGCGAGCTTGCCGATGCTCGTGGCTGCCGTCTGGTGGCGCTGGTCGGTATGGGCCACGAGGGTTCTCTCGGTGACCTGGAGCATCTGATTTGCGCCGGTGCGGACGAAGTTCTGGTCTGTCGTGACGAGCGCCTGCGTCAGAACGACGCGGAGGTCTACGCTCGCTTGATCTGCGATTTGGTAGCCGAGCGCAAGCCCGAGGCCATTCTGTACGGCGCGACCGCCTTTGGTCGCGAGCTGGCGCCCGGTGTGGCCGTGCGCTTGCAGACGGGTCTTACGGCCGATTGCACGGTGCTTTCTATGGATACGGAGACGGGTCTGCTGCAGCAGACGCGCCCGGCGTTTGGCGGCAACCTGATGGCCACCATTATCTGCCCCAACCACCGTCCTCAGATGGCAACGGTGCGCCCCGGCATCTTTAAGGCGCCCGAGTTTGACTATAGCCGCTCCGGCACGATTACCCAGGTAGTGCTTGCGGATGACGTTAAGGCCCGCGTCGAGATCTCGATTCCCGCCGAGGAGTGGGGACAGCAGGCCTCAATTGCCGATGCCGAGCGTCTGGTCGTGGTGGGCCGCGGCATCGGCTCCAAGAAGAATCTGCCCCTGATGCGAAAGCTCGCCGATGCCCTGGGTGCCGAGCTTGGTTGCACGCGTCCCATTGTGGAGGCAGGCTGGTTGGAGTATCGCCACCAAATTGGCCAGACGGGTGTATCGGTCTCGCCCAAGCTCCTCGTGAGCATCGGTGTCTCGGGCGCTATCCAGCATCTCGCCGGCATCGGTGGGGCGGAGTGCATTGTCGCCATCAATGAGGACCCGGATGCCCCCATCTTTGGTGCCGCCCAGTACAAGGTCGTCGGCGATGCCGTTGAGATCGTTGAGGAGCTGCTGGCTCAGCTTGAGCGCTAAGCGCGCGTCAGCCAGTCGCGCATCTCGTCCTTTAGGCGGCTCCAGGTTGCCTGCGTGGCGGGGTCGGTAAAGGGCCGCGTAATGCCAAAGGGCGCGTCGAGCAGGCGGTGGATATCGCCCTGTTTGCGCGCCAGCGCGCGGCTCGCTGGATAGACGAGCTCAAACATAAAGCAGATGAGTCCCACCAGGTAGTCTGCGGGCTCATCGCGCTCATCGCGTGCGACGCAGCGGTGCTCGTCAAAGGCGGTAAGCGCCGGTGTCGAGAAGTGGCTGGCGAGAAACGTGTCCTCATCCACCTTGAGGATGGTGTCGACGGTGCTGTCGGCGATGGTGCGCATAATGTCGATCTTGTCGCCATCGCGCACGATCTCGCAGAAGCTCCGTGTACGGGTGCCGAGTTCCGTGGGCAGGCGAAAATCACTGTGGTGGGCGATGCTCGCGCGGATCAGTTCGTCCTCTGCCGGGTCATCGATAAAGTCGCGGATGCTCGTTACGGCGGGTGCATCGGCGGGATTCTCGCCAAAGAGGACCTCGATGCCCAGCGCTGCATGGCTCATGCTCTCGGCGTCCTTAAAGGTGTCCCAGCGCCGCAACTGCTCAAAGCGGCCCATATCGTGTAGCAGGCCGCAAAGCCATGCCAGGTCAATATCTTCTGACGACCAGCCCTGCTCGCGCGCTACGGCATCGCATGCCTCGGCCACGTGGTACGTATGCTCGATTTTGAGCGCGATGCGTGGGTTGGTGGCGTCGTAGGCATCGGTGTAGCTTTTGAAGGCCGCGCGCGCCCGGTCTCGATCGATAGCTGTCATAATGACTTCCTAAAAAGTTGTGTCTTTCGATCCGGTGGCAATTGTAGGTGAACTTTATTGCCACCGGTTGATATTTCTGCTGCGTTGCAAGGCGCGCTGCAGACGACTTACCAGAATGGGAGTGGCATGGTCCTTAGGATCTTTAAAATCGTCTGGCCAGTGATGCTTACCTATATTGCAATAGGCGCGCCGTGCGGAATGATCATGGGGCAGACGGGAATGGAGCCCTGGATGGTCTTTGCTCTGAGCAGCACGTTTGTGACGGGCAGCGGCCAGTTTATGATCTGCAATCTTTGGCTGGCGGGCGTGCCTGCAGCATCGATCGTCGCGAGCGTTGCTGCCATCTCCTCGCGCTTTGCGCTTTACTCGGCATCGATCGCGCCGCATCTGATGGGTGCCTCGAAGCGTCAGACGCTGGCTGTTGCCGCGACACTTACCGAGGAGGCATATGGCATCTCGCTTGCCAAGTTGGTTGAAGGGGAGGATTGGGGCCCGCGCGAGTCCTTCGTGCTCAACGTGATTCTCATCGCAACATGGGGCGTTTCGTGTACGATGGGCGCCATCGTCGGCGCCGTTGTCGATGTTCCCACCGCCATTGCAGCCTTTGTCTGCACCTCGCTCTTTATCTGCCTGCTCTTTTCGCAGCGGCTGTCGCGCGGCAACGTTGTCGCGGCGGTTTCGGGCGCGGTGTCCGTCGCCGTATGCAAGTTCTTGGGCCTCACGAATATTGCCGTGCCGGCAAGCGTCGTGGCCGGCATTGCCATTGCGTTGGCGTGCGATGCTGTATTTGACGGAAGAGGTGCCCGCGATGCCCGTTAACGAGTTCTTGGTTCTGTGGCTGTCGTCGTGGGCTGCTATCGCGTTCTTTCGCATCGCGCCGGCGTTTGCCTTGCGCGGGAGAACGCTGTCGCCCCGCATTACCGAGGCCCTGGGTTATATCCCGCCCGCTGCCTTTGCCGCGCTGGTCGCCAACGACTTGGTGAGCCCCGGCGCGTTCGACGCGGGACCCTGGCCTGCCTTGGTTCCCTGGATTGCGGCTGCCGGCGTCGTGGCCGTGGCGGTCAAGACAAAATCGATGCTGTGGTGCTGTGTTTCGGGCATCGTGTTCTATATCGTTTTGAGCCTCATATAAGAGCGGGGCACGTTTAGCGCCCCTGTCCAACGAATCGAATTTCTCACCGAGCTGGTCTATTTCTTCTGGTACCATGGTCAAACTTTACTGTAGCAAAGCGTGACGTGGGCTTTTGTACCCCGTCAGCGGAAATGGGGGTTTCATGGCACAGGAAGCGACCGCCAACGAGCAAAAGAAATTCAAGGTCCCGCGCATCCCGGGCGACATCATGATCTATCCGATGATCGTCGGTCTTTTGCTCAACACCTTCTGCCCGCAGGTTTTTGAGATCGGCGGCTTCTTTACGGCTGCCTGCCGCGGTGGCTCCAATGCCATCGTCGCCGCGATCCTGCTGTTTGTGGGCGCCGGCATCAGCTTTAAGTCCACGCCGGGTGCCATCAAGACCGGTATCGTCGTGCTGATCCCCAAGCTGGTCGTCGCAGCGGCTCTCGGCCTGGGCGTGGCATATTTCTTTAACGACAACTTCCTGGGTCTGAGCTCCGTGTCTATCATCGGCGGCATCACGTTTTGCAACATGGCGCTCTATACGGGCATCATGGGCGAGTTCGGTGATGAGTCTGAGCAGGGCGCCGTCGGTATCCTGTTCTTTACGGCTGGCCCCGCCGTCACGATGATCATCCTCGGTGTTTCCGGCCTCGCCAACATTCCCATTGGCACCATTATCGGCTCCATCTTGCCACTCGTTATTGGCATGGTTCTGGGCAACCTGTTCCCGTTTATCAAGAACCTGCTGGTTCCCGGTGCCAATCCCGCGATTGCCGTCATCGGATTTCAGCTCGGTGCGTCCATGAGCCTGTCGAGCTTTATCACCGGCGGTATTTCCGGCATCTTGCTGGGCCTTGTCACGCTGTTTGTCGTCGGTCCCATCACCTTTGCGTTCGAGCGTCTGTGCGGCGGCAATGGCAAGGCCGCTGTGGCTTGCTCCACCATTGCCGGCACGGCTATGACCACACCGGTTGCCCTCGCCGAGGTCGCACCGCGCTACGCCGAGCTTGCGCCCATCGCGTACGCTCAGATCGCCACCGCCGTTATCATCACGGCGATCATGGCTCCGATTCTGACTGGCTGGGTCGACAAGAAGTTCTGCCAAGGCAAGGAGGATCTGTCGCCTGTCGGTGTCGAGGCCATCGAGGAGGCCGTCGCGACTGACATCGATGGCGAGTAGCAATCGATACCCATCAATGATGCCGGCGTGTGCAATTCGCGCCGTATGGGCGCCCGAACAGAAACTGTTTTGCAGTGATGTTCGGGCGCTCTGCTATTATCCCCTTTACCCCTGCGGAGTAAAGGGGTGTTTATTGCCCTGATTCGAATTGGGCGATTCTGACCACTTGGGTATTGAAGGGGTGGCGCTAGTGGTTAAGGCACTCAAGATTGAGATATTCGTGCTATGCATGATTGTTCTTATCGGGCTTGCCGTGCGAAGTCGTCGCTCCTTGTTCTCGAGCACCCAGCAGCTATTGTTTAGCATGCTGGGCTACACGTCTGCTGCCTACATTTTCTTCGATATGATCTGGACGCTCTCGGATGGCTTGAGCACTCCTGTAGGCATCACGGCCAACTGGATTTCCAACGCGGTTTCGTTTTCGCTCTTTGCTATCGCGTGTCTCATTTGGTTTATCTATTCCGAGACGGTGCAGGGTTCTCGCCTTTTGACCTCGCGCTATAGGGTGGTGCTTGTTGCGTTGCCTACGGCTCTGGTGGTCGTGCTGGCGTTTACCAGTTACTGGACGCACGCCCTGTTCTATATCGATTCGCAGGGCGTGTATCGTCGCGGCTTTGCCTATATGATCCAGCCCATCGTCAGCTACTGTTACGTTATACATACGTCCCTGCATGCATTTGTGCAATCTCGCAGGGTCGAGAGCCTGCAGACGAAGGCCATCTATCGAACCTTGGCATTTTTCGCCATTCCGGCCCTGGTGGGCGGTACCTTTCAGGTCGTATACTCGGTGCCCGGCCTTTGTGTCGGCATAATGATTAGCATGTTGCTGCTCTACATCATCTACCAGGAGCAGCTCATCTCGACCGACCCGTTGACTGGACTTAACAATCGCAACCGTTTTGAGACCTATATGCTGTCGCTCTTCTCAAATGTGGATCAGGCCGAAGATGTATATCTGCTTATGATGGACGCCGACGGCTTTAAGCAGATTAACGATCGCTATGGGCATGTGGAGGGCGACCACGCTCTTCAGGTCATATCCGCTGCGCTCAAAGAAGTCTGCTCGGCGTCTGGCGGCTTTATCGCACGTTATGGTGGCGATGAGTTCGTGGTGCTCCAAAAGGCAGTGGCGGAACAGGATATCATGCATCTGTGCGCGACAATCAACGATGAGCTCGCGCGCGCCGAGGTTCCGTATCTGTTGCGGATGTCCATCGGCTACGCACGGGTTGGTGATGGCGTCGATACCTGGCAAGACTTGCTTCGTGCTGCCGACGCGGAGCTCTACCGCGTAAAGCGCGAGAAGAAGAAAGCCGGCGTTCAGATACGCTAGGAAAAGGGGCACACGCTGGCGTGCGTGGCGGCCCTCGGCTCTCCGATGTACTCCATTAAACTAAAGTATGTGAATCCGCTCTGCTAAATAAGGGCAGTTCATTAGGCCTTTTTGGGCCTGTTGACGATGATGATGCCGCCGCAGACCAACAGCAGGGCAACAAGTACGGTCACAGGGCTCGTGCCAGCGCCCTCGCCGAGCAGCAGCGCGCTTAACAGTACGCCAAAGACTGGATTCATAAAGCCAAAGACCGACACACGGCTGACGGGGTTGACGGCAAGCAGACGCGACCATAGCGAGTACGCGACGGCGGAAATGAGTGCCATATAGATAATGAGCGCGATGGCGGGGGCGATTTCAGTGGGGGAGAGCGCGCCGCCCATCAAAAAGCCGATGGCGGTGAGGACCAGTCCGCCGACCAAGAACTGCCACCCGGCAAGCAAGACGCCGTCGTGCTTGCGCGAGAAGATGCCGATCAGGCAGGTCGAAAGAGCACCCGCGACAGTGGAGGCTAGGATAAAGCCCTCGCCATCGAGCCTGAAGCCAAAGGTGCCATCTGCGCCCGAGAGGTTGACGAGCGCGACGCCGGCAAAGCCCAGCGCACAGCCAAGCACCTTGGCCGTATTGAGCTTCTCGGTGTGAAATGCTAGGGCGGCAAAGAGGATTGCGAGGAAGTTGGCGCTGGCCTCGATGATGGAGCTCGACATGGCGCTGGCGCACGAGAGGCCCAGATAGAAAAAGAAGTACTGCCCGATAGTCTGGAAGAGCGACAAGACAAAGATGGGCTTGATGTCGCGAGCCTGCGGAATGAGGGGGCGGCGTTGGGCCGCACTCATCCCAACGATAACCAGGGCGCCGGCAAGCGTGAAGCGCAAGCCCGCAAAGAGCAGCTGCGAGGCGCTATCGTGCGCCGGGATACCAAAGAGCGCGTAGCCGATCTTGATGCAGGGAAACGCCGATCCCCAGAGTGCACAGCAAACAAGACAACCCAGGATGAGTCCGGGCAGGGTGGCGAGATACGGCTTGCGGCTTTCCATGATGTCCTTCCTGCATGCGCGAAGCAAAAAAGAACCCGCCACCGGATGCGTCGGTGGCGGGTGTTGTTACCCGAGGGGATTGTACCCGATGGGAAAGGTTTAAGCGAAGTAGGCCACGCCGCTCTCAAAGATCGGCATGAACTTATCGCCGGGGACATGCTCGGGCACGTTGCGGTACAGGTTGTCGCCGCGACGCTCGGCATGGCCCATCTTGCCCAGGACGCGGCCGTCGGGGCTCGTGATGCCCTCGATGGCGAGTGCGGAGCCGTTGGGGTTGACGGAGAGATCCATGCTGGGCTTGCCGTTCTCGCCCACGTACTGCGTGGCGACCTGGCCGTTGGCGATCAGCTGGGCGAGCACTTCGTCATTGGCGACAAAGCGGCCCTCGCCGTGGCTGATGGCGACGGTGTAGGGGTCGTCCAGGCTGCACTGCGACAGCCACGGGGACAAGTTGGACGAGATGCGGGTGCGCACCAGACGGCTCTGGTGGCGACCGATGGTGTTGAACGTCAACGTGGGCGCATCGGGCGTGGCGTCGACGATGTCGCCGTAGGGCACCAGGCCGAGCTTGATCAGGGCCTGGAAGCCGTTGCAGATGCCCAGCATCAGGCCATCGCGGGCCTTGAGCAGGTCGCGGACTGCCTCGGTGACCTCGGGAGCGCGGAAGAACGCCGTGATGAACTTGGCGGAGCCGTCGGGCTCGTCGCCGCCCGAGAAGCCGCCGGGGATCATGACAATCTGGCTTGCACGGATGCGGCGGGCAAGCTCGTGGGTGCTCTCGGCGACGGCCTCGGGCGTGAGGTTGTTGATCACGAATGTGTCGGCCTCGGCACCGGCTGCGCGGAAGGCGCGGGCGCTGTCGTACTCGCAGTTGTTGCCGGGGAACACGGGGATGATCACGCGCGGGCGGGCGATCTTGGCGCCGCCGTACACGTGGATATCCTTGGCGCGGAAGTCGATGGTCTCGACCTCGGGGGTCTCGCCGGCGCTGCGGTAGGCGAAGACGCCCTCGATGCCGCTCTCCCAGGCCTCCTGGAGCTCGGCGAGCTCGATGACCTCGGAGCCGGTGTCGATGACATAACCCTCGACGGTGGTGCCCAGGGGCTCGACGACAACGCCGTCGGCGACCTCGGGCAGCTCGGCGTCATCGGCGAGCTCGACGATAAAGCTACCGTAGAGCGGGGTGAAAAGGCTCTCCACGTCCACATCCTCGGCAAGCTCGATACCGATCTGGTTGCCGACGCACATTTTAAAGAGGCTCTCGGCGCCGCAGCCGTAGCCGGGCGTGGAGATGGCCAGGGCGTTGCCGTTGGCGGTGAGCGCCTCGACGGCGTCAAACGCGGCGAGCAGCTGCTGGGCGTCGGGGCGGTAATCCTCGCCGTAGGTGGCGGGGGCGATGCGGACGACGCGGTGCGTCAGACCCTTGAACTCAGGGGAGACGGCGCGCGCCGCGCGGCCCACGGCCACAGCGAAGCTGATCAGAGTCGGCGGAACGTTGAGCTCGCCGGCCTCGTCCTCAAACGAGCCGCTCATGGAATCCTTGCCACCGATGGCGCCGGCACCCAGGTCGACCTGGGCCATGAGAGCGCCCAGGACGGCTGCCGTGGGCTTGCCCCAGCGCTCGGCCTCGGTGCGCAGACGCTCGAAGTATTCCTGGAAGGAGAGATAGGCGCGCTTGTGCTCAAAGCCGGCAGCCACGAGCTTGGCGATGGACTCGACCACGGACAGGTAGGCGCCCGCAAACTGGTCGGCCTCCATCAGGTAGGGGTTGAAGCCCCATGCCATGGCGCTCGCCGTGGTGGTCTCGCCGTCCACGGGGAACTTGGCGACCATGGCAGAGCTCGGGGTGAGCTGGGTCTTGCCGCCAAAGGGCATGAGTACGGTCGCGGCACCGATGGTGGAGTCGAAGCGCTCGGAAAGGCCCTTGTTGGAGGCGACGTTGAGGTCGGTGACCAGCGAGGTCATGCGCTCGGCAAGCGTGGTGCCAGCCCAGCTGGGCTGCCACACGCTACGGGCGCACACGTGGGCGACCTGGTGCTTGGGTGCGCCGTTGGAGTTGAGGAACTCGCGGGACAGGTCGACGATGGCGACGCCGTTCCAGGCCATGCGCATGCGCGGCTCGGCGGTAACCTCGGCGATAACGGTCGCCTCGAGGTTCTCCTCGGCGGCGTAGCCCATGAACTCCTCGACGTCACCGTCGGCGACGGCGCAGGCCATGCGCTCCTGGGACTCGGAGATAGCGAGCTCGGTGCCGTCCAGGCCGTCGTACTTCTTGGTCACGGTATCAAGGTCGACATACAGGCCGTCGGCAAGCTCGCCTACAGCAACCGAGACACCGCCGGCGCCAAAGTCGTTGCAGCGCTTGATCAGACGGCAGGCATCGCCGCGGCGGAACAGGCGCTGCAGCTTGCGCTCGACCGGGGCGTTGCCCTTCTGGACCTCGGCGCCCGATGTCTCGATGGACTCGGTGTTCTGGGTCTTGGAGGAGCCGGTGGCACCGCCGATGCCGTCACGGCCGGTGCGGCCGCCCAACAGGATGATCTTGTCGGTGGGGGCGGGGCACTCGCGACGCACGTGGTTTGCCGGGGTGGCGCCCACGACGGCGCCGACCTCCATGCGCTTGGCGACGTAGCCGGGGTGATAGAGTTCGTTGACCTGACCGGTGGCAAGGCCGATCTGGTTGCCGTAGCTGGAGTAGCCGGCGGCAGCAGTGGTCACGAGCTTACGCTGCGGCAGCTTGCCCTCGAGCGTCTCGGACACGGGGACGGTGGGGTCGCCGGCGCCGGTGACACGCATGGCCTGGTACACGTAGCTGCGGCCCGACAGCGGGTCGCGGATGGCACCGCCCACGCAGGTGGCGGCACCGCCGAAGGGCTCGATCTCGGTCGGGTGGTTGTGGGTCTCGTTCTTAAAGAGGAACAGCCAGTCCTGGTCCTCGCCGTCGACATCGACCTTCACCTTGACGGTGCAGGCGTTGATCTCCTCGGACTCGTCGACATCGGTCATGACGCCGGTCTTCTTGAGGTACTTGGCGCCGATGGTGCCCATGTCCATGAGGCAGACGGGCTTGGTGTCGCGACCGAGTTCGTGGCGCATCTCCATGTAGCGGTCGAAGGCCTGCTGCACCACGGCGTCGTCGATCGTCACGTCGTCCAGGACGGTGCCGAAGGTGGTGTGGCGGCAGTGATCGGACCAGTAGGTGTCGATCACGCGGATCTCGGTGATGGTGGGGTCGCGATCCTCATCGCGGAAGTACTGCTGGCAGAAGGCGATGTCCGCCTCGTCCATGGCAAGGCCGCGCTCGGAAATAAAGGCGGCAAGGCCGGCTTCGTCGAGCTCGCGGAAACCGTCGAGCACCTCGACGGGCTGGGGCTCGGGGGTCTCCATGTACAGCGTCTCGGGCAGGTCGAGCGAGGCGATGCGCGCCTCGACGGGGTTCACCACGTAGTGCTTGATGGCATCAATGGCGGCCTCGTCCAGAGCGCCCGAGATCATATAGACCTTGGCGGAGCGCACGGCGGGGCGCTCGCCCTGGCTGATGAGCTGCACGCACTCGCTGGCGGAGTCGGCGCGCTGGTCAAACTGGCCAGGCAGGAATTCGACGGCAAAGACGGCGCCATCGCTTGCGGGGAGCTCGTCGTAGGTCACATCGACCTGGGGCTCGCTAAAGACGGTCGGCACGCAGGACCGGAAAAGCTCCTTGTCGATGCCCTCGACGTCGTAGCGGTTGATAATCCTCAGGGCCTCGATGCCCTTGATGCCGAGAATTTCGGTCAGCTCGCCCTTGAGCTGCTGAGCCTCGACGTCGAACCCGGGTTTCTTCTCCACGTAGATACGAGAGACCATTGGTTCCTGCCTTCCTGATCGGTTGGGCGTACGGTACGGTATGCGGCAGCGGTCGGTTTGCGGGGTCTGCCCTGCGGTCGCCTTGAGCCACATGTTTGTAAACCTCACTATGATACGACAGCTCGCGGCGCGTTGAGGACGGCGAGGGTGCTACAGTGAAGCGCAAACAAGAGAAAGGCATCACATGGCATTCGTTTCGCTCGCCATCATCGCACTCGTGGCCTTTGCGAGTCCTTTTATCGCCTCGGCGATTCCCGGAAAACCCGTTCCCGAGACGGTCTTTTTGCTCGTGCTCGGCGCGGTACTGGGACCCCATATGCTCGGCGTCATCCATGTAGATGCTGAGGTCTCGCTTGTGTCCGAGCTGGGCCTGGCCTTTTTGTTCCTGCTTGCCGGCTTTGAGATCGACCCCAAGAGCATCACGGGCGTCGAGGGGCGCTACGGCTTGGCGACGTGGGTCGTCACGTTTGGTATCGCCTGGCTTGCCGTGCGCTTTACCCCGTGGTTCTCAGTCAGTCATTTCGACGGTATCGCCGTGACGCTTGCCCTCACTTCGACGGCGCTCGGTACGCTTGTGCCCATCATGCGCGAGCGCTCGCTCACCGGCACGCGCGTGGGCGACTCGATTCTCGCGTATGGCACTTGGGGCGAGCTCGGTCCCGTGCTCGCCATGTCGGTGCTGTTGTCTGCCCGCACTGGCATCCAAACGCTCGTTATCCTTGGCTTGTTTGCGGTGGTTTGCGTGTTGCTGGCCGTGGTCCCGAGCCGCTCCAAGCGCGTCGGCAGCCGCTTCTTTGCGTTTGTCGAGGAACGCGCCGATACCACGTCGCAGACCTTCGTGCGCCTGACGGTGCTCATCCTGGTCACGCTCGTGGCGTTCTCGGCCGTCTTTGATCTCGACATCGTGTTGGGTTCTTTTGCCGCCGGCTTTGTCCTGCGCTATATCATCCCCGAGGGCAACCATACGCTCGAGACCAAGCTCGACGGTCTGGCCTACGGTTTTTTGATTCCGGTGTTCTTTACCGTATCGGGCGCAAAGATCGATTTGACGGCCGTGGCGTCGCGCCCGGGTCTGCTCGTGGGCTTTATCGTGGCGTTGTTGATTATTCGTGCCGTGCCCATTCTTATTTCCATGAGCATTTGTCCTGCGACGCGCGATGTGTCGGCGTATGGTCGCATTACCGTGGCCCTGTACTGCACCACGGCGCTGCCGATCATCGTTGCCGTTACGAGCGTTGCCGTCAACGCGGGCGCGCTGTCGCAAGATATTGCGTCGGTCATGGTTGCCGCCGGTGCCATCACGGTGTTCTTGATGCCATTGCTCGCGCAGCTCTTCTACCGCGTGGTGGATGCCGCACCGGTCGCCGCCGTGGCAGAGGTTGCCGAGCATCCATCCGATGCGCTCGACATCTTGCGCGCCCACCACGACCTAGCGAGCTTGCTCGCGCGCGAGCATGAGCTGCTGACTTCGCATGGCCATGGTCGCGTATTCGAGGGCCTGCCTACGCTCGATACGATTGCCGAGCGTCTTTCCGCCGAGGCGGCGAGCGGCCACATCGATGCCCGCATCGTGGACGCGGCGCACCTGCTTGCCGATAAGACCTATGGAGACGAGGTCGACCCGTCCGAGCTGACTCCGCGCGAGCGCCGTCGCCTGGAGCGCGCCAAGCTCGCCGTGCGCGAATACCGCCGCCGCATGCTGGAGCTCTATGCGCGCGAAGAAGCCGAAGACGACGACGGTAAGTAGTCGATACTTTCTCGGGGAAGCCGCGTCCCGCTTTGAAGGCTCGGAACGGGATGTGGTTTCCGAAACGGGGGCCGTTGGGAAACTGTGTCCCGGAATGGGCGCTCAGAGTGGGATGCAGTTTCCGCAAGGAAGTCCTGGGGGAAACCGTGCCCCGTTCTGATCCGAAATACTGGGACATAGTTTCCCTTTCATAACAGGAGAAGGCGCGCTGTCTGCAGTTGATTCAGACGGCGCGCCTTCTTTGTTGGGCTATGTTGAGGCTGGGGCTTGTGGTCCCTTAAGAGCGGGCGGCTCCGTCGACGGGGAGGATGGCGCCCGTGACGTAGGAGGACATGTCGCTCGCCAGGAAAACAAAGGCGTTGGCGACATCCTCGGGCTCGCCCATGCGACCCAGCGGAATGGTGGCGATGATGGGCTTGATGACCTCTTCGGGCAGGTTGGCGACCATATCGGTCTTGGTCACGCCGGGTGCGACGGCATTGACGCGGATGCCCATGGGGGCGAGCTCGCGCGAGAGCGACTGGACCATACCGTTGACGGCAAACTTGGACGTGGGGTAACCGACGCCGGAGGGCTGACCGTACTTGGCGACCATCGAACTCGTGGTGGTGATGGTGCCGCCATGACCTGCCTCGGTCATGATCTTGGCGGCAGCCTGGTGACCGTTAAAGACAGCGACGACGTTAAGGTCCATGACCTTTGCGAACTCCTCGGCCGTATAGTTAAGGAGCGGCGAGCGCTGGGAGATGCCGGCATTGTTGACGACCGTGTCCAAGCCGCCCATGTCGGCGGCAGCCTGGGTAAAGGCATCGGTCACGGCTTCGAGCGAGGTGAGGTCGCAGGAGCGGCCCCAGACCTTGGCGTCGGGATAGGCGGCTGCCAGCTTCTCAACGGCCGTGTCGGCAGTCTCCTGGCGCGAGCCAAAGACGGTGACGGCAGCGCCTTCCTCGATAAAACGGCAGGCGATGGCATAGCCGATACCGCGTGTGCCTCCGGTGATGATTGCTTTCTTGCCCTCGAGCAACATGGTGCTTCCTCTCATCGCGGGCGGACATTCGCAGCACAGCGTAGCGGTAGTCGGAATCGGCCGCGTTTGCATATCGGTGAACGTAGCCCGCGTTACCGATGAGCGGCTCGCGCAAATATGCTTTGCCGTTGTGCTTAGGGCAGTTGACAAAAGGGCTCCCGTCCCACATCGGACGGGAGCCCTCAAGGCGCGTATTGCTAGGCGAGCGTTGGGCTAGTTCGCCATGACGCCTTCGGTCCAGGCCTCGACGTCCTCGATACGCAGGACGTTGGCGACCTCGGCCACGCAGTCGACGCTGGCAAGCTCGGCGGCGGCAGCCTGGACGTCCTTCTCGAGCGCGCGGTGCGTCAGGAAGATGACCGAGCAGGCATCGCTGACGCCCGATTTGCCGTCCTCGACCTGGTTGATGAGCGAGATCGAGATGTTGTGCTTGGCAAAGATGTCGACCGTCTCGGACAGGGCGCCCACGCGGTCGGCGACTTTCAGGCGCACATAGTACTTGGTCTGGAGCTCGTCCATGGGCTTAAAGGTGAGGTTGTGGCCATAGGGCTCAATCTCGGGCAGCGGAGCCACGCCGCGGCTGATCTGCTCGGAGAGCGACAGGATATCGCCCACGACGGCGCTCGCGGTGGGGGAGGAGCCTGCGCCCGCGCCGTAGAACATGGTCTCGCCCACGGCGTCGCCTACCACGTAGACGGCGTTCATGGCGCCGTTGACCTTGGCGAGCATATGGTCTGCGGGGATCAGCGTGGGATGCACGCGAACGTCGACGCCAGCGTCGGTGTTGCGGGCGATGCCGAGCAGTTTGATGGTGTAGCCGAGCTCGCGGGCCTGGGCGATGTCCTCGGCGCCGATGGTGCGGATACCCTGCTGGTACACATCATCGGTGGTAACGCGGGTGCCAAAGCCGATGGAGGCGAGGATGGCCGTCTTGCTGGCGGCATCGAAGCCGTCGACGTCGGCGGACGGGTCGGCCTCGGCATAGCCCTTAGCCTGTGCGTCGGCGAGCACGTCAGCGTAATCGGCGCCCTCGGCGTCCATGCGCGACAGGATGTAGTTGGTGGTGCCGTTGAGGATGCCGGCGATGGTCAGGATCTTGTTACCCACCAGGTCGTGCTCGAGTGTGCTGACAATGGGGATGCCGCCACCGCAGCTGGCCTCGCACTTAATCTGCACGCCGCACGCACGCGCCTTCTCGGCAAGCGTCTCGACATGGCGGCCCAGCAGGGCCTTGTTGGCGGAGACGACATGCTTGCCGTTCTCGAAGGCAGTGGTGAAGATCTCGGTTGCGGGATGCTCGCCACCAATCAGCTCGACGACGATGTCGACGGCGGGGTCGGTGACGACATCGTGCCAGTCGCTCGTAAAGGCCTCGCGCTCAATGCCTGCCGCCTCGGCCTGCTCCCAAGCAAGCGCGCAGGCGCGGGTCAGCTTAAGGTCGATGCCGTAGGCTGCCAGGTACTCATCGTGGTGGCTCTTGATCAGACGGGCCACGCCGCCGCCGACGGTTCCCAGACCGATCAGACCGACGTTCACGGTGCGCAGGGGTTCGCTCATAGATAACTCCTTCGTGCATCTTATGGATGGATAAACCGCTTAAAGGTTGAGTGCATTCTAGCGTGAACCGGGGGCGCGTGCTCGCCAGGCAACAGGAGCCGCACAAAACGGCACCCCCGAAACGCTGCGGAAACATTGGAAACACGCTCGCTACAAACGGACTTCCGTAACAAACTGTCAACGTTTGCGCCATAAGGTTTGCCCTGTACCGCAAGACGGCCGCACCGCGGCCAGCGAAAAAGGGGGACACCATGTTCAACATCAACAGCACGCTCAGCCGTAGGAACTTTCTCGCCGGCGCTGCGGCGCTCGGCAGCACCGCCGCACTCGCTGGTTGCTCGTCGGGTGGCTCGGAGGGCGGCACCGCCGATGACGGCAAGACCTTCAAGATCGGTGTCATCGGCCCTCTGACCGGCGCCGCGGCAACCTATGGCGTCTCGGCCGAGAAGGGTGCCAAGCTTGCCGCCAAGGATTTCTCGACCAAGGACCTCAAACTCTCGCTTAAGTCCGAGGATGACGTCGCCGACGGCGAGAAGGCTATCAACGCCTTCAATACCCTGTGCGACTGGGGCATGCAGGCGCTCGTCGGCCCCGTCACGACTGGTGCCGCCGTCGCTGTCTCGGGCGAGATCGCCGACGATATGCTCATGGTCACGCCCTCTGCTTCGTCCCTCGACGTCACCAAGGACAAGACCACGGTTTTCCAGGTTTGCTTTACCGACCCCACCATGGGCGCGAGTGCTGCCAAGTTTTTGGCCGAGAAGTATGCAGACGCCAAGATCGCCCTGTTCTACAACTCCGGCGATACGTACAGCTCGGGTGTTGCCGATGCCTTTGCCGAGCAGGCCAAGGAGTCCAAACTTGATATCGTCGATACCGAGACCTTTAAGGACGACTCCTCCACGAGCTTTACCAACCAGCTCACCAAGGCCAAGGAGGCCGGCGCCACGCTCATCTTTGCGCCGATCTACTACACGCCGGCGTCCGTTTTGCTCAAGAACGCCAAGGACATGGGATACGACATGACCCTCATGGGTACCGACGGCATGGACGGCCTGCTCTCCGTTGAGGGCTTCGACACCTCTCTTGCCGAGGGCGTGCTGCTCATGACCCCGTTCTCTGCCGACGATGAGAAGAACGCCGACTTCGTCAAGGCCTATAAGGACGCCTACGACGAGACGCCCAACCAGTTTGCCGCCGACGCCTACGATTGCGTCCACGCCATCGTCGAGGCCATCGACAAGGCGGGCATCGATATTACGGCCGACGGCGCCGACATTGCCGGCGACCTTGCCAAGGCCATGCGCAAGATCAAGATCGAGGGCCTGACGGGCGAGCTCACGTGGAACGACGAGGGCCAAGTCGAGAAGCCTGCTACGGCCTATGTGATTCAGGACGGCAAGTACATCGCCGCCTAAGTGCATATACAACGAGACCGGTGGGGTCGTTTTATTCAGGGCGGGGACGCTTGTAACAGAATGGAAACATTACTTTCACACAATAAAGTGGCTAAACTGCATAAACCAATAGAAATACGCATAATTATGGATAAACGGACAAAACAAAAGAAAAGTTGAAATAATCGCCACTTTTCTCAACTAAAGCGTCTACTATTTTGCGAACGCCGAACACGGCGAAGGATGGCCTGTCGGGTAACCAAAACCCGACGAGATTTGAGAGGAGAGCCGCATGTCGAGCCTCACCGGTAAGTCATTGAACCCTGTTATGAATCGCAGGAGTGTTATCGCGAGCGCAGCAGGTCTGGGGGCGATGTCCATTCTAGCTGGCTGCTCCTCCAACGGCGGCGACAGCGGTTCCGCTTCGGGCGACGCTTCGTTTAAGATCGGCACCATCGGCCCGCTGACCGGCGCCAACGCGTCCTACGGCAAGTCCGTTACCCAGGGTGTCGAGCTTGGCTGCAAGGATTTCTCGACCAAGGAACTGCCGCTTGCCAGCAAGGCCGAGGATGACCAGGCCGATGGCGAGAAGGCCGTCAACGCCTTCAACACCCTGCTCGACTGGGGCATGCAGGCCCTCGTCGGCCCGACCACCACGGGTGCGTCGGTTGCCGTTGCCGCAGAGTGTGGTAACGACCCCAAGACGTTCATGATCACCCCGTCCGCGTCCTCCGAGGACGTCACCGACGGCAAGGATTGCGTCTTCCAGGTTTGCTTCACCGACCCCAACCAGGGTGTCAACGCTGCCAAGTTCCTGGCGCAGAAGTATGCGGACGAGAAGTTCGTGCTGTTCTATAACTCCGGCGACGCCTATTCTTCGGGTATCGCAGATTCCTTTAAGGCCCAGGCCGCTGAGTCCAAGCTCGAGGTTGTTGACGAGGAGACCTTTAAGGACGACTCCGCCACGAGCTTTACCAACCAGCTGACCAAGGCCAAGCAGGCCGGCGCCACCATGATCTTTGCGCCGATCTACTACACGCCGGCGTCCGTCCTGCTCAAGAATGCCAAGGACATGGGCTACGACGTCAAGATGATGGGCTGCGACGGCATGGACGGCATCCTGGGCGTTGAGGGCTTCGACACCTCTCTTGCCGAGGGTCTGCTGCTCATGACCCCGTTCTCCGCCGACGACGAGAAGAACGCCGACTTCGTCAACGCTTACAAGGATAAGTACGGCGATACTCCCGACCAGTTTGCCGCCGACGCCTACGACGGCGTGCACGCGGTGGCCGAGGCCCTCAAGGAGGCCGGTCTTGGTGTCGACGCCGACCCGACCGAGGTCGCCGAGAAGCTGCCCAAGGCTATGCTCAAGATTACCGTTGACGGTCTGACCGGCAAGCTCACCTGGAACGATAAGGGCCAGGTCCAGAAGGACCCCACGGCGTACGTCATCACCGATGGCAAGTACGTACAGGCCTAATAGACCGCCTTACATAGAGCGGTTTTGATCCCAAGCAGGGGAGGTTTTGGCCTTCCCTGCTTGCTTGGTATCTAGGGACAGTGTAACGTCCCTGTTTCATACATTAACTGGAAACCTATTCGAAAGGGGGATGTGGAACATGACGGTCTTTATCCAATACCTTGTCAACGGCCTGTCCATGGGCAGCGTCTACGCCATCATCGCGTTGGGCTACACCATGGTCTATGGCATCGCCAAGATGCTGAACTTCGCTCACGGCGACGTCATCATGGTCGGTGCCTATGTCTCGTTCTGTGCCACGTCGTATCTCGGTCTCCCGGGCTGGGCATCTGTAATTCTCTCTTGTGTGGTCTGTACCGTTCTCGGTGTTCTCATCGAGGGCCTGGCATACAAGCCGCTGCGTCAGGCGGGCCCGCTGGCCGTTCTGATCACGGCCATCGGCGTGTCTTACTTCCTGCAGAACGCCGCACAGCTTCTGTGGGGCGCCACGCCCAAGAACTTCACTTCGCTCGTCACCTTCCAGGTGCCGGAGTTCTTGGCCAAGTTCAATGTAAGCGCCGTCTCGCTCGTCACCATCGTCGCCTGCCTGGTTATCATGGCCGGCCTGATGTTCTTTACAGGTAAGACCAAGATGGGTAAAGCCATGCGCGCCGTGTCCGAGGACAAGGCTGCCGCTCAGCTCATGGGCATCAACGTCAACCGTACCATCTCGATGACGTTTGCCATCGGCTCTGCCCTTGCTGCCATCGCCGGCGTGCTGCTGTGCTCCTACTCGCCGGTGCTGCAGCCCACGACGGGTGCCATGCCTGGCATCAAGGCCTTCGACGCCGCCGTCTTCGGCGGTATCGGCTCCATCCCCGGCGCCTTTGTCGGTGGCATTCTCATCGGCATCATCGAAGCGATGGCGCAGGCCTATATTTCCACGAGCCTTGCCAACTCCATCGTCTTTGGTGTTCTGATCATTGTCCTGCTCGTCAAGCCTGCCGGCCTCTTGGGCAAGTACGTCCCCGAGAAGGTGTAGGTGAGCGTTATGAAGTTTCTTAAAGACAAGCAGACGCGTCACGACTTTGTCACGTACGCCATGTGCATCGTGGCATTTGCCATCGTGTTCTTTATGCAGTCCAACCATATGATCCCGCGCATGATTGCCGGCCAGTTGGTTCCCATTACGGCCTACATCGTCATGGCCATTTCCCTCAACCTCGTCGTCGGCATCGCGGGCGACCTGTCGCTGGGCCATGCGGGCTTTATGAGTGTCGGTGCCTACACGGGCATCGTCACCGCGGTCGCCCTCGAGAGCGCCGTTCCCTCCGATCCAGTGCGCCTGATCATCAGCATTGTGGTCGGCGCTATCGCCGCTGCCATCTTGGGCTTCTTGATCGGCATCCCGGTCCTGCGCCTGAGCGGCGACTATCTGGCCATCGTGACCCTGGCTTTTGGCGAGATCATCAAAGAGATCGTCACCTGTCTCATTGTGGGCGTCGACTCCCGCGGCCTGCATGTGATCTTTAACATCACGGGTAACTCCACGATCGACGACCTGCACCTGCTCGAGGACGGCACCGCCATCATCAAGGGCGCCCAGGGCGCCTCGGGCGTGTCGACGTACTCGACCTTCCTCGCCGGTGCCATCCTGGTCATGGTCGCACTCGTGATCGTGCTCAACCTGGTTCGCAGCCGTACCGGCCGTGCCATTATGGCCGTGCGTGACAACAAGATCGCTGCCGAGTCCGTGGGTATCTCCGTCACCCAGTACCGCATGATCGCCTTCGTGGTTTCCGCTGCCCTCGCCGGCGCTGCCGGAGCCCTCTTCGGCGGTAACTTCTCGCAGCTCTCCGCCACCAAGTTCGACTTCAACACGTCCATCCTCATTCTGGTGTTCGTGGTCCTGGGCGGTCTGGGCAACATGCGCGGCTCCGTCATCGCGGCGGCGTTGCTTACGGTGCTTCCCGAGCTGCTCCGTCAGTTCTCGGACTACCGCATGCTCATCTACGCCATCGTGCTGATCCTTGTCATGATCTTTACCAACAACCCGCAGCTCAAGTCGTTCTTCGCACGCATTAAGGACCGCTTTGCTTCCAAGAAGGAGGTGGCAGCCGATGCCCAGTAAGTTTGAGTTCAACAAGGGCAAGATGGTCCCGTATCCTTCTGGCGCCATCGTTCCCGACCGCGACCTGGGCCAGCGCCCGGCGCTCGAGTGCATCCACTTGGGCATTGAATTTGGCGGCCTTAAGGCAGTCGACGACTTTAGCCTGACCATCGGTAAGACCGAGATCGCCGGTCTGATCGGTCCCAACGGTGCCGGTAAGACCACGGTCTTCAACCTGCTCACCAAGGTGTACCAGCCCACGCACGGTACCATCCTGCTCGACGGTGAGGACACCTCGGGCAAGTCGGTCTATCAGGTCAACCGCATGGGTATTGCCCGTACCTTCCAGAACATTCGCCTGTTCAACACCATGACGGTGGAGGACAACGTCAAGGTCGGTCTGCACAACCAGGAGCGCTACTCCGGCTTTGAGGGCGTGCTGCGCCTGCCGACGTATTGGAAGCACGAGAAGGCCGCCCACGAGCGCGCCATGGAGCTGCTGTCCATTTTTGATATGGAGCACCTGGCAAACGAGCAGGCCGGCTCGCTGCCTTACGGCGCCCAGCGTCGTCTGGAGATCGTCCGCGCGCTTGCCACCAACCCCAAACTGCTGCTGCTCGACGAGCCTGCCGCCGGCATGAACCCGTCCGAGACCGCGGAGCTCATGGAGAACATCGTCAAGATCCGCGACACCTTTGGCATCGCCATTATGCTTATCGAGCATGATATGTCGCTCGTCATGAACATCTGCGAGGGCATCTGCGTGCTCAACTTTGGTAAGGTCATCGCCAAGGGCACGGCCGAGGAGATCCAGAACAACGATGCCGTAATTGAGGCATATCTGGGCAAGCAGGATAAGGGGGAGAACTAAATGGCAGAGCCGATGCTTTCCGTCTACAACATCAACGTCTGGTACGGCGCTATCCACGCCATCAAGGACATCTCCTTTAACGTCAACGAGGGCGAGATCGTGGCCCTGATCGGCGCGAACGGCGCCGGTAAGTCCACGACGCTTAAAACCATCTCGGGCCTGCTGCGTTCCAAGACCGGCTCCATCAAGTTTATGGGCGAGGACATTACCCATACGCCTGCCGATAAACTGGTGGGCAAGGGCCTGGCCCAGGTTCCCGAGGGCCGTCGCGCCTTTTTGCAGATGACGGTCGAGGAGAACCTGGAGATGGGCGCCTACACGCAGCCCAAGTCCACGGTGGCTCCGGGCCTTGAGCGCGTCTACGAGCAGTTCCCGCGCCTTAAGGAGCGCCGTCATCAGGTCGCCGGCACCCTTTCGGGCGGCGAACAGCAGATGCTCGTTATGGGGCGCGCCCTTATGAGCAACCCCAAGCTGCTCATGCTCGATGAGCCTTCCATGGGTCTGGCGCCGATTCTGATTGAGCAGATCTTCCAGATTGTCGAGGACCTGCACAAGGCCGGTACCACGGTGCTTCTGGTCGAGCAGAACGCCCAGATGGCGCTTTCAATCGCCACGCGCGGCTACGTGCTCGAGACCGGCAAGATCACCATGACCGGCACCGGCCAAGAGCTCCTGCACGACGACAACGTGCGTAAAGCCTACCTGGGCGGTTAGGCGGTTCCGCCGTTCTATCGAACGGCGGACCAGTCGACGCTGCGCGGGCGCCAGAGCGACAACTTGTCATTCAAAGAGGGCGGCATGACCAGAAGGTCTATGCCGCCCTCTTTTCATGCCAATTTGTTCGCTCTGGCGCCCGCTCGCTGTCGGTCCTCTGCCTGCGGCGTTACTTTGGTTCTGCCCCCTTTATGTTGCGGTGGAATAGGGACTAGATGGGAGCCTCAGAGGCCAAAACAGTCTCTATTCCACCGCAACTTCATGGGGGCGTGCGACAATACCCATCGGAAAACGTTTGTCATCTGGGGGTCTATCTATGCTGTACGAGTTTTGTGCCGAGAACTTTGAGCGTGTGCCGGCGGCTATCGATGCCGGTGCTAAGCGCATCGAGTTGTGCGACAACCTTGCCGTCGGTGGTACCACGCCCTCGGCCGGCGTTATCAGCACTACGGTCAGCTATGCTCACGAGCATGACGCGCGAGTGATGTGCATGATTCGCCCGCGTGGCGGTGACTTTCACTACAACCAGGACGAGCTGCGCATGATGGAGATGGACTTGGGTCTTGCCGTGAGCGCCGGCGTTGACGGCCTGGTCTTTGGCTGCTGCAAGCCCTGTGCCGGCGGCTGGGCGCTCGACGAGCTCACCCTCGGCGCCCTCGTGATGGCTACGGGCTGCGCGACCGAGGAGTGCAAGCGCGGGGCCATCGATATCACCTTTCACATGGCCTTTGACCAGCTCTCGCTCGAGGCTCAGCTCGATGCCATTGACACACTCGCCGACTGCGGCATCACGCGCATCCTGACGCATGGTGGTGCTGCCGGAACGCCGATCGAGGACAACCTGGAGCACCTGTCGCGTCTTGTCGAGTATGCGGGCGACCGCCTGACCATTCTTCCCGGTGGCGGCATTTCCACGGCCAATCGCGATACCGTGGCGGCGGCACTGGGCGTCTCCGAACTCCATGGCACCAAGATCGTGCCGCTGGAGGTATAACCCGTGGCGCTGGTATTTGACGTTCAGCAGGCGAACGGTAAGCCCGACGACAACCGTCGTCCCGGCACCGCGTGCCCCTTTTGCGATACCGAGGAACTCGCCAATATCATCCGGCGCGACGGTGGCTGCATCTGGCTCGAGAATAAGTTTAAGACCTTGCGGGCCACTCGCCAGACCGTATTGATTGAGTCGTCCGACCACGACGCCGACCTGGTGACCTATGCGCCGGACGAGCTGCATCATGTTATGCGGTTTGCCCTGGATTGCTGGCAGCGGATGATTGACTCCCGACAGTATCGCAGCGTTCTCATGTACAAGAACAAGGGCCCACTTTCGGGCGGCAGTCTGGTCCATCCGCACATGCAGATTGTGGGTTTGGAGCAGGAAGACGGCTATGCTTCGCTGGCTTCCGCCAATTTCGAAGGCATCAATGTCTGGCAACAGGGGAGAATCTCGGTCAATATCTCAGCCGAACCGATCATGGGGTTCTTTGAGATCAACGTTTCAGCCCCGCAGGGAATCGCCGCCAGCGATGACGCACGAGACCAAGCCGAGGCGGATCTCTTTGCCGATGCGATCCAGGTAGCTCTGCGCTATATCCTAAACGAGCACCACGGTGGTCGCGCAGAGTCGTACAACTTGTTCTTCTATCACCTGGGCGGTCGGACCATTGCCAAGGCGCTGCCGCGTTGGGTGGTTTCGCCCTACTTTGTCGGCTATCGTTTGGCCCAAGTCAATGCCGAGACGACGCTCGATATCGATGCTGAGCGTCTGCGTGCGCATCTGGAAACGCTCGTATAGCAAGACTAGCACCCGCGTAATGCGGACAGCCTAGCGTGCCAACGCGTCGCGGCCGGCTTCGACCCGCTTGCGCTGTTTGGTGCGCTCCTCGCCGGTTAGGCACTCAAAGAGATGCCCGATAATCGAGGCCAGCACCTGCTGAAACAGCGTGCCGCACATGACGGGGAACACGACCTCGCCTGGAAAGTACTGCGTGGCGATGACGGCACCCGAAGAGATGTTGCGCATGCCGCAGGTAAAGCACATGGTAGTCGTCTCGCTATATGGCAGATGCAGCGCACGTGCGACCAGAAAACCGACGACAAAGCCGCTGATGGCGAAGACCAAAATAAAGAGGGCGACTTCCAGGCGCACCGCGTTTATGTGTAGCACGTACTCGCTCATAGCGGTGGAGTTGGACGCGATGACGCCCATCATCATGAACTTGCAGGCGGGCGAGAGCGCGGGAGAGAGTTTCTCGTGGCCCCAGCCGCGCGTGAGTTCATTGATGGCAATACCGAGCACAGCGGGGATGGCGATCATAAAGGCCATGTTCTGCATCATGCTCGGCACGTCGATCGAGACGGTGGCGCCCAGCAGGAGCTTGAGCGTAAGCGGAATCGTCACAGGTGAGATGACCGAGGACGTCAGGATGATGGTGAGCGCGAGCGGGCCGTTGCCGCCGAACATGCTGATCCACATAAAAGCGGTGACGGCCACGGGCACGCTGTATTCGAGCACAATGCCGCAGACAAGGTTGGGGTTGGAGCCAAAGAAGAGTGACCCCATGGCATACGCCGCGATGGGAATAAGCACCGCCGAGACGAGCAGCGCCAAGACTAGGTGCAACGGACGGCGGAACACCTCGGTTACCTGGTGAAAGGTGTTGCTGAGCGCGCCTTGGAATGTCATAAAGGCAAACAGGGCGGGAACGATGGGCTTGAGCACGCCAATCTGTTGGGGAAAGAGCACGCCGAGCGCCACGCAAATCGGAACGATGACCTGCATGTGCCCCGCGAGAAACTTGCCCAGTCCAACCCATTGCTTCATATGCTCTTGTGACTCCCTTTGTTCGTGAATTCGTTTTGAATGGATATGCTAGACGCTCGCATGCGTCCGTGCGTCAGAAACGCTCGAATATTTCGAGGCTATTACCGCCCTCGTTTATCGAAACCGCGGCGTGCTGGACGTTGTACGTCCGTGCCGCACGGTATAATTAATCCGTTCAACAGATCTGCCTGCCGAAGCGGGCATACACAGAGGACTCATCGCTATGAACCGTGAGAGGTATCGCGGCGACCTGCCCCTATCGGGGGTGGGCGCCTATGTCATCGCTTAAGACGACGCATCGCTGGGCGGTCGCTCGGCAAAACCCCGAGCTCGAAAAGGAGCTTTCGGCTGGTCTGGGCATACCCGGGCTGGTGGCGCGCATTATGGTTGCGCACGGCATTGCATCCATCGAGGAAGGCCAGCTGTTTTTGACGCCTTCGCTCGATCGCGACTGGGCCGACCCACTCATTATTCCGGGCATGGCGGTCGTTGCCGACCGCGTCGAGCGCGCTATTCGCAACCACGAGCACATCGCGGTCTTTGGCGATTTTGACGTTGACGGCATTACGTCGACTTGTCTGTTGACCGAGGCGCTACGTTCGTTTGGCGCCAACGTCACGCCGTTTATTCCGCATCGCTTTGACGAGGGCTACGGCCTGTCGCGTGCGGCGCTCGACCGCGTCAACGAGCTCGCCCAACCCAACCTGATCGTGACCGTCGATAACGGCATTGCCGCCAAGGAGGAGGTCTCCTATCTGGAGAGCCTGGGGATCGATTTGGTGGTCACGGACCATCACGAGCCGTCCGACCAGGTGCCGCAGGGCGTGCCCCTGACCGACCCCAAGCTCGAGGACGAGGGTCCCTCGCGCGAGCTTGCCGGTGCCGGCGTGGCGCTCAAGCTGGTGCAGGTCCTGGGCGAGCGTTTGGGCAAGCCGTCGTATTGGCGTTCGCTGATCGAGGTCGCGGCGCTGGGCACCGTGTCCGACATGATGCCGCTCACGCCCGAGAATCGCGCACTGGTCGCCGAGGGCATCCAGCAGATGCGCGTGACGGCCCGTCCCGGCTATATCGCGCTTGCCGCACTTGCCAAGGCCGACCTTTCTACCATTACGGCCGACGGCCTGTCGTTTTCGCTCATCCCTCGTCTGAATGCTGCCGGCCGCATGGCTGATCCCAAGCTGGCGCTCGACCTGCTGCTTGCCCGCGATCCTATCGAGGCAAGTGCACTGGCAGCCGAGCTCGAGGAAATCAACCGTCAGCGCCGTGAGATCGAGGCGGAGCTCACACGCGACGCCATGGCAAAGGTCGAGGAGACCTATGACGGCGGCCGCGCAATCGTCGTGGGTGGCGAGGGCTGGCACGAGGGTGTCAAGGGCATCGTGGCAAGCCGTCTGACCAACCGCTATCACGTGCCGGCGCTGCTGTTCTCGATCGAGGACGGTATCGCGCGCGGTTCGGGTCGCTCGGTGGGTAAGGTCAACCTGTTCGACGCCGTCGAGCGCTGCTCTGACCTGCTGATTCGTCGCGGTGGGCATGCGGGCGCCGTGGGCGTGACCATCGAGGCGTCCAAGCTCGATGAGTTCCGCCGCCGCCTTTCCGCCGTGCTGTCCGAGCTTCCCGCCGAGGACTTTGAGGACACCGACGAGGTCGCCGCTACCGTCGACCTTTCCGAGCTGAATATCGAGACCATCGAGCAGATTTCCCGCCTTGAGCCGTTTGGCCAGGGCAACAAGGTGCCGCTGCTGGCCGCCGAGGGCGTGACGATGTGCGATCGTGCCGTGGTGGGCAAGACCGGCGAGCACATGCGCTTTGTGGCGACGGATGGCGCCGCGAGCGTGCCGGCTATCATGTTCCGCGTGCCGCAAATCGATAAGCTCGTCAATTGCGATAGCGCGGTCGACTTGGTGTTCGAGGCCGTGGCCGAGCATTGGCAGGGCCGAGTAAAACCCAAACTCATGATCAAGGATGTTCTGGTCCGCGATACCGCGGTGCCCAACGTTGACGACCCGGCATGCGAGCTCCGCCGTGGCGTACAGCCGGCGGATTCTGGCCTGCGCCTGGAGTCTCGCAAGCGCCAGACGCTCGCCCAGCTTTCCTATAGCGAACTCACGCGTTCGCTTATCCACAGCTTTATCGGCTCGAACCAGCCGCATCGCGCGCAGGTAGAGGCACTCGATGCCCTGGCCGATCACCAGAGTGTTCTGGCCGTTATGGGAACGGGGCGCGGCAAGTCCCTCATCTTCCATGTGCATGCCGCACGCGAGGCGGTTCTTCGCGGGCGTGCGAGCATCTTTGTCTATCCGCTGCGCGCGCTTGTGGCCGACCAGGCCTATCACCTCTCGTCGACGATGGCCGCGCTTGGCATTGGCGTCGGCGTGCTGACCGGTGAGACCGTGGAGGCGGCGCGCGATGACGTGTTTGCCGGCTTGGCTTCGGGCCGCACCGGCATCGTGCTTACGACGCCCGAGTTCCTGTCCATTCACCGCGACCGCTTTGCGCGTTCGGGTCGCATCGGATTCGTCGTTATCGATGAGGCACACCATGCCGGTCTTGCCAAGGGCGGCGACCGCAGCGCCTATCTCGACATGCCCGATATCCTTAAAGCCCTGGGCGACCCGGTCGTTATGGCGGCGACGGCCACCGCGACGGCTCCGGTCGTGGCCGAGCTTGCCCGCGTGCTGCCGATCACTCGCACGGTGGTCGACGAGACCGTGCGCGAAAACCTGCAGCTCGAGGACGATCGCGATCTTGCGTGCCGCGAGAACCGCCTGGTGTCCATTGTGGCGACGGGGGAGAAGACCGTCATCTACGTTAACTCGCGCGACCAGTCCGTGGCGCTTGCCAAGACGCTGCGCAAACGCGTGCCCGATTGCGCGACCCGCATCGCGTTCTATAACGCGGGGCTCGCACGCTCCGATCGTCGCCGTGTGGAGGAGGCGTTCCGAGACGGAAGCCTTAGCTGCATCGTTTCGACCTCTGCCTTTGGCGAGGGCGTGAACCTGCCCGATATCCGCCATGTCGTGCTCTACCACATGCCGTTTGGCGCCATCGAGTTCAACCAGATGAGTGGTCGTGCCGGCCGCGACGGCCAGCCCGCCGTGATCCACCTGCTCTATTCGTCGCGCGACGCCCGCATTAACGAGCGCCTGCTCGACTGCTACGCGCCCGAGCGCGATGAGCTCGTCACGCTCTATCGCGCGCTGCAGACTATGTGGCGCTCCAATCGCGGCAAGACCGGAGACGACTCGTTTAGCGCGAGCGATATCGACATCGCGCAGATGTGCCTTGCCATCGATGCCCGCACGCCGGTTGACGAGCGCTCGGTGGAAAGCGGCCTGGGAATCTTCGAAGAGCTTGGTTTCTGTCGCGTTTCGGGGTTTGACGACACACGCCGCATTGCGATGGCCGAAAACCCCGGCCGCGTGCAATTGAGCAGGTCAATCCGCTATTTGGAGGGCTTGCGCTCGCGCATGGAGTTCTCGGCTTTCCGGAGCTGGGCGCTCGATTCGTGCGCTTCTGATATGCTAGCCAAAGTTAACCGCCCGATCGTACCGCGGGCCTAGGGGAAGGGGACCTCGATGGATGCCGCAGCCCGTACCGCCCATGATTCCACCCTCCAGCCGTTCTCGGAGATGGAGCACTATAAGCATGCCGATGAGCTGCCGCCCGAGATTATGGCGGACAGCTACGACAAGCTGGAGCGCCTGTGCCTCAAATATATGAATGAGGACGACTTCTCTAAGGTGGAGCAGGCCTACTGCTTTGCCGCCGAGAAGCATTGCAACCAAAAGCGCCGCTCGGGCGAGATGTACATCAACCATCCCGTCGAGGTGGCCATCATCCTGGCCGACCTCAAGATGGACTGCGACGTGGTGTGTGCCGCGCTACTGCACGATACCGTCGAGGACACCGAGACCTCACTTGCCGATGTCTCCAGCCTGTTTGGCGATACGGTGGCCGAGCTTGTCGACGGCGTGACCAAGCTCACCAACATCGAAGTCGACAACATGGACGAGAAGCAGGCGCTCACGCTGCGCAAGATGTTCCTTGCCATGTCTAAGGACATCCGCGTCATCATCGTCAAGCTCGCCGATCGCCTGCATAACATGCGCACGCTTGCCGCCCTGCGCGAGGACCGCCGCCTGTTTAAGGCGCGCGAGACCATGGACGTGTACGCGCCTCTGGCTGACCGCCTAGGCATGAGCTCAATCAAGTGGGAGCTCGAGGACCTGTCCTTCTTCTACTTGGAGCCCGATGCCTACCAGCGCATCGCGCGCATGGTAGCCGAATCGCGCGAGGTTCGCGAGCGTTATCTTGCCGAGACCATCAAGACACTCACCGATGAGCTCAATCGCATTGGTCTTGAGGACTTTCAGATCAACGGTCGTTCCAAGCACTATTGGTCCATCTATCAAAAGATGAAGCGCAAGGGCAAGGAGTTCTCCGAGATTTACGACCTGGTGGCGCTGCGCGTCATCACGCATTCGGTGCGCGATTGCTATTCCACGCTTGGCGCCGTGCATACCTTGTGGCATCCCATGCCCGGTCGCTTTAAAGACTATATCGCCATGCCCAAGGTCAATAACTACCAGTCGCTTCATACGACGGTTATCGGCCCCACGGCCCGCCCGCTCGAGATTCAGATTCGAACCTACGAGATGCACGAGCAGGCGGAGTACGGCATCGCCGCCCACTGGCTGTACAAGAAGTCGGGCGGATCGTCTGCCTCCAAGACCAACGATGCGCAGCGTCTGGACGATCAGATTAACTGGCTCAAGCACTCACTCGACTGGGCGGCGTCTGACGAAATCACCGATGCCAAGGAATACCTGCACTCGCTGAAGGTCGACTTGTTTGACCAGGAGATTTTTGTCTTTACGCCTAAGGGCGAGGTCATGGCGCTTCGTGCCGGCTCTACACCGCTCGACTTTGCCTACGCCGTCCATACCGAGGTCGGCAACCACTGCGTCGGTGCCAAGATCAACGGTGCGGTGGCGCCACTTACGCACGAGATCAAGACGGGTGACCGTGTCGAGATTCTGACCAACAAGAGCTCTAAGCCGTCGCGCGATTGGCTCAAGATCGTCAAGACACCTTCGGCCAAGTCAAAGATTCGCCGTTACTTCGCCGCCGCGACCAAAGACGATGACGCTGCCGCCGGCCGCGATATACTGGCTAAGGACCTGCGCAAGCGCGGGTATGGCATCTCTACGCCGCGATCCACACGTGCACTTAATGCCGTGGCGGAGCAGTTTAACTACAAGCAGCTCGAGGACCTGTTTGCCGCCGTTGGTGCGGGCAAAGTTGCCCCACGCGCCGTGGGCAATAAAGTCGAGCAAATCTTGGACCCCAAGCCCGAGGAACAGCTCACCAAGGCCGAGGCTATCGCCGAGGTCGTCAAGCAGCCTGCCCGCGGCTCCAATCGCAAGCCGCAAAAGCGCGGTAAGAGCGCCAGTAACGGCATTATCGTCAAGGGCGAGAGCAACAGCGGCCTGCTGGTCCGTCTGGCTCATTGCTGTAACCCCGTGACGGGCGACGACATCGTCGGCTTCATCACGCGCGGCCGAGGCGTCTCGGTGCATCGCGCCAACTGCCCCAACGTCAAGGGCCTTATGGAACATCCCGAGCGCATGATTGACGTAGAGTGGGACGGCGCTGCCGACACCCTCTTCCAGGTCGAGATCGTGGTCGAGTGCCTGGACCGCATGGGCCTGCTCAAGGATGTCACCATTGCCATTGGTGATGCGGGTGGCAATATCCTTTCTGCCGCCACGTCGACCAACCGCGAGGGTATTGCAACCCTGCGCTTTATGGTCGAGATCTCGGATGCGAGCGGCCTGGATCCGCTACTGGCATCGATTAGCAGCGTCGACTCGGTCTATGACGCACGCCGTTTGATGCCTGGCGAGGGTGGGGCTCAGCTCAAGCGTCGCGTATAGGCGTAGCGAGCGCGCGACAGTAATGATACTGGCTACGTTCGAGGCATCGTTTGATGCCTCGACGTTTATAGAAGGAGTGCGTACGCATGGACGCTGCTGCTTTGGACTTAACCCCTCGGGGTACGGCTTCGATTGAGGCGCTTGTAAACGGCCCCATTCAGACCAACAGTTACGCCGTGATTTCGAGTGGCGAATGCTTGATTATCGATCCCGCTTGGGAAGGTGAGAGCCTCGTTGCGCGTATCCGAGCCGAACACCCTGGCGTGCATGTGCTCGGTTCCGTCTGCACGCACGGTCATGCCGATCATGTTGGCGGTGTAGCCGGAGTTCGGGCCGCCGTTGGCGCTGACGCCCTGTACGAATTGTGTGTTAAGGATGCAGCTGTGCCGCATGCGAATATCGAGGAGCAGCGAGCGATGTGGGGCATCGAGACGCCCGATCCGGGCGAGCCGACGCGGCTGCTTGTCGAGGGGGATACCATTGAGCTAGGCGACATTTGCCTGCAGGTTATCGAGGTGCCCGGGCATACGCCGGGCGGCATCGTTCTATTCGCCGCAACAGAGCAGGGAAATATTGCTTTCGTGGGGGACACGCTCTTTCCCGGCAGCCACGGCCGTACCGACCTTTCTGGCGGAGACGAGGCGGCGATTCTGCGCTCGCTCTCCAAGCTTGCCCGGCTTCTCCCGCCCGATACCGTTTGCCTAACCGGCCATGGCGATTCGACCACCATGGCACGTGAGCTCATGCAGAACCCTTTCATACAGGTGTAGCTTTATAGTCAGTTTCTGAGCACGAGAAGCGTCCAAACGTCAAGCTATTTTTCTCCAACGGGCCGATTCCGTAGGGCAAACGGTCAAAAAAAGTCTGTTTGGACGATATTCGTGAACAAACGAACGTTTATGCTCGGGTACACCGTGGTAAAATCTCAGGCGTTATCGGAGCAACCTTACAGGAGGTTTCTTTTATGCTCGTCAACGCAGCAGACATGCTCAAGAAGGCCGAGGCCGGCAAGTACGCTCTCGGTGCCTTCAACACCAACAACCTCGAGTGGACCCTGGCTATTCTCCAGGCCGCCGAGGAGGCCAAGTCTCCGCTGATCCTTCAGTGCACCGCTGGTGCAGCTAAGTGGATGGGCGGTTTCAAGGTCTGCGCCGACATGGTCAAGGCTGCCGTCGAGGCCACGGGCGTTACCGTTCCCGTCGCCCTTCACCTCGATCACGGTTCTTACGAGGACTGCTTCAAGTGCATCGAGGCCGGCTTCACGTCCATCATGTATGACGGCTCTCACGAGGAGACCTTCCAGCTTAACCTCGACCGCACTAAGGAGCTCGTTGAGCTTGCCCACTCCAAGGGTATGTCCATCGAGGCCGAGGTCGGCGGCATCGGTGGCACCGAGGACGGCGTGACCTCCAACGGTGAGCTCGCTGACCCCGCTGAGTGCAAGCAGATCGCTGACCTGGGCGTCGACTTCCTCGCCTGCGGCATCGGCAACATCCACGGCGTGTATCCCGCCGACTGGGCTGGCCTTTCCTTCGAGCGTCTGAGCGAGATCAAGGCTCAGACCGGCGACCTGCCCCTCGTTCTGCACGGTGGTACCGGCATCCCCGAGGATCAGATCAAGAAGGCCATCTCCCTGGGCATCTCCAAGATCAACGTCAACACCGACCTGCAGCTCGTCTTTGCTGCAGCCACGCGTGAGTACGTTGAGGCTGGCAAGGATCAGCAGGGCAAGGGCTATGACCCTCGCAAGCTCCTGAAGCCTGGTCGCGAGGCCATCGTTGCCCGCACCAAGGAGCTCATGGAGGAGTTTGGCTCCGTCAACAAGGCGTAAGCGTCGCTAAACTTCCCGCCGGAAGCCCCGTCTCCCTACACTGTTTCCTTTGCGCTCACCTGGCTTCGCCAGAAGTCGCGCCAAGGAAACAGTTCCGGGAGACGGGGCTTCCTTCGTTTACCGCCGCAGGGTTACGAGTCTGAATTCATTTTTAGAGGTACCGTTTATCGGTGTTGAGAGCTCCTTTATTGGGGCTTTCTTTTTTATCTCGCTACAATGGGCTTCAAGCGTTCTAGTGACTTGGAGTTTTGGTATGGCTGTTATTAATGTGCTGCCTTCGGATGGGAAGGTTATTGACGAGGGTCCAGTTGGCTGCTCTGTTGATGTTTGCTGTGATGACTTTCGTCATCTCGATATTGGACTGCCGCCCGAGATTCTTCGTCTCAAGGATGCCGGATATTTGACGCAGGCTGTTGCTGCCTGCGATCGCCTTTTGGAGCAGAGCCCTGAGCCTTCGCTGGCTGCTTGTGTTCGTGCCGAGCGGTATCGCATGATCGAGACGCCGCTTCATTTTTCGGTGTCGCGCGACCAGGCTATTGCGATGATTCGCGAGGAGTGGCCAGAGTTTACCGAAGAGCAGTTTGATGACCTGATTAATCGTAAGCGTATTGACTGGCGCTTTATCGATGGCGAACTGTTCGTTCTCGACAACTTCCTCGATTCGCTTCGCGTATATCCCAAAGAGGTTCCCGGCATGCGGCCCGATTCTACGGACGGAATAGCACTGCGCAACGAGATGCTCAAGGAGATGGAGTCACAAAACGGATTGGCTCGCGTCATTACGCTTAAAGCGTCCGTGTCTGTCCCCGGCGCTCTGGAAGGGGAGACCGTTCGCGCGTGGCTACCCGTTGCCGCCGCCTGTCGTCAACAGTCTCATATCGAGGTTCTCGATATGACGCCGGAGGGTGCTGTTGCCCCCGCGAATGCTTCGGCGCGTACCGCCTCGTGGTCTTCTTCGAGTGAGCGCTCATTCTCGGTGACCTATCGCTATCAAATTGATGCCGCTTATCGTGATGTCTATGGGGGTGCGCTTCCGGTGCATCCTTGCATGGACGCGCCACTGCCCGTGGACACCTCCGAGGACCGTCCGCACATTGCATTCACGCCGTATCTACAGCAGCTGACAGCCCGTGTCATTGACGGGCTCGAGGATCCGCTCGATCGCGCTCGTGCTATCTATGATTACCTGACACAGCATATCGACTATCGCTATCAGCCACCGTACCTGCTTTTGGGATCTATTGCCGACGACTGTGCGCATTCGCTCCGCGGCGATTGCGGCGTTATGGCGCTCACTTTTATCACCATGTGCCGCATCGCGGGGGTGCCTGCTCGTTGGCAGAGCGGCCTATATGTTGCGCCCGATTCGGTGGGACCGCACGACTGGGCCGAGTTCTACACACCCCAGACCGGTTGGCTTAACGCCGACGTATCGTTTGGTTCCTCGGCACGCAGGATGGGGGAGGAGTGGCGCCGTCGTCACTACTTTGGCAATCTCGATCCGTGGCGTATGGTGGCCAACGATCGATTCCAGGCTGAGTTTGTGCCTGCTTTCGATGGCATGCGCGAGGACCCCTATGACAACCAGATGGGCGAGGCCTCGGTTGACGGACGTGGATGTCGTAAGCGGGAGATGTTGCGCAAGGTTGAGCTTATCGAAATGCTCGAAGTACCATTTTCGGACTAATCAACAGAAAGCTGTGATAAACTAACTCACGCATTACGTGCCCGAGTGGCGGAATTGGCAGACGCAGTGGACTCAAAATCCACCGTTGGCAACAACGTGCGAGTTCGAGTCTCGCCTCGGGCACCATACATGCAAGTGGGCGTTCAAGGGGGTCAAGGCCCCCTTTTTCGTGCCGAACTCGCGTGAGCGCGCGGAGCGTTAAGTAAACAGGCCTGTGGCCTGTTTGTAGCGGAGCGTGGTGAGGGCGCCATGCGCCCGAAGCCCGGGGCTTCGCGAAGCGAAGGCCCTTCGAGTCTCGCCTCGGGCACCATACATGCACCTGCGCTTTGAGGGGGTTGTGGCCCCCTTTTTCGTGTACGTAATGTGATAATGCGCTGTACGTGTTATTATTCGCAAGGCGTTGTTCCCACAATGCCCTAAAGAGGAACCCGAGGGCTCCCACCTTTTGGCGCCAATGAGCAGCTGACTGGTCATACAACTTAGATTCCCTTCCTCAAATCGAGGAAGTCTATGTGTATGACCTGGTTGCTGAGAAGCGCCGGGTTATTTTTTTATGAATGGAGGTAGGGAAAATAGCTAAGTCTGATGACACCCGCATCAACGACGAGATCACTGCATCTTCGTGCCGTTTGATTGGCGTCGATGGCTCTCAGCTCGGCCTGTTCGCCATCCGCGATGCCCAGCGCGTCGCTGACGATCAGGGTCTCGACCTGGTCGAGATCGCTCCCAACGCGGAGCCGCCGGTCTGCAAGGTCATGGACTACGGTAAGTTCAAGTACCAGCAGGCCATGAAGGCCAAGGCTGCTCGTAAGAACCAGTCCAAGGTCGAGGTCAAGGAAATGAAGTTCCGACCCAAGATCGACGTTGGCGACTACGAGACCAAGAAGGGCCACGTTCTGCGTTTCCTCAAGAAGGGCGCACGCGTTAAGATCACCATCATGTTCCGCGGCCGTGAGATGGCTCACCCGGAGCAGGGTCTTAACGTTCTCGAGCGTCTCGCCGAGGATCTCAAGCCTTACGCTACGGTCGAATCCAAGCCTAAGATGGAAGGCCGTAACATGCTTATGCTGCTCGCCCCGATTAAGGGCGCCTTCGATGAGGATAAAGCGGCAAGCGATACCAAGTAACTAGTGTTCTGTAACCGATTAAGGAGTATTTCATGCCTAAGATGAAGTCCCACAGCGGCACCAAGAAGCGTTTCCGCAAGACTGGTACCGGCAAGCTTATGCGCGCCAAGGCTTTCAAGAGCCACATCCTGAGCAAGAAGTCCACCAAGCGTAAGCGTGGCTTCCGTCAGGAGACCGAGATCGCCGCTGCCGACCGCAAGGTCATCAAGTCGCGTCTCGCCTAAGTTCGCGTTCCCGTTTTTCGTTTTACCGTCTAGGAGTTGATAGAACATGGCACGTATTAAGCGCGCTGTTGCCGCCAAGAAGAAGCGCCGTACCGTTATGCACCGTGCGAAGGGTTACTACGGTGCCGCTTCGCGTACTTACAAGCATGCTAAAGAGCAGGTCCAGCACTCCCTGCAGTATCAGTATCGTGATCGCCGCAACAAGAAGCGCGAGATCCGCTCTCTCTGGATCACCCGTATCAACGCTGCTGCTCGCCTGAACGACATCTCTTACTCTCAGTTCATGCACGGCCTGAAGGTTGCCGGCATCGAGCTCGACCGCAAGGTTCTGGCTCAGATGGCTTACGAGGACATCGAGTCCTTCAACGAGCTGGCCACCATCGCCAAGAAGGCTCTCGAGGCCTAATTGATTCTCTTGAATCGCTAGGGGAGTGTCGCGCTGTGCGCGGCGCTCCCTCTTTTTATCTAAAGCGCAGGTATATATAGTTAAAAGCGCGGGTAGATAGACACTTACAGGTGACCGATCTTTATATACCTCTTAACCGAAGGGTCATCATCTGATACGTGCGGTCTTACTGCACATGACTTTCTATTACCTATATAGAAAGCGATGTATTGTGTAGGACTTGTGAAGAGTGGAATTGACGTTCCACATGGCTTCGCGGTCTGGCAATATATCTCCTTGCCGCGCGGCCCGGTCGGACCGGATGAGCCGCGGGGCGTGCACCTTGAGAACCGGATACTGCGAGGATGGACACGATAAAGTGTCGCATCCGGGCAGACATCGAACCATTTGAAATGGTCTAACTTGGATTTGT